>NZ_CANNCR010000245.1 GCF_947503125.1 uncultured Metabacillus sp. | reverse complement strand
GTTGATATACTTATTTCTCTATCAGTCTGCTAGCCCTTAATTTTTTTGTCCAGCTAAGTGTAACCTATCCAATATCCCCGTATAGACTTGGCTGTCATACAGTGGTATCCCATGCTCTGGACAAACAAGAACCCCCGATATCTGATGACTCCTCTTACATGACCAACCCCTTATTATTTATTTATATTTATTTTCATAAGAG
>NZ_CANNCR010000244.1 GCF_947503125.1 uncultured Metabacillus sp. | reverse complement strand
CTTAAACAGATGGCATTTGCTTTGGCACCTGCTTCGCTCACGGAGAAAAGCCAGTTCTTACGACCAATCACATTCGGGCGAATCGCATTTTCAGCGGGATTATTATCGATTTCTAAATGCCCATCATTAAGAAAGGCTTTTAATCCATCTGCTCGGCTTAACGTATATTCAGCTGCTTTGGCCAATGCATTTTTACCGAAGA
>NZ_CANNCR010000243.1 GCF_947503125.1 uncultured Metabacillus sp. | reverse complement strand
GAACACGGAAGTTAAGCTCTTCAGCGCCGATGGTAGTTGGGGGTTTCCCCCTGTGAGAGTAGGACGTTGCCAGGTAAAGGCCCCTTATTTGGGGCTATTATTTTGCTTTATTTGAATTGGTAAAAAATGGCCCGTTGGTCAAGCGGTTAAGACACCGCCCTTTCACGGCGGTAACACGGGTTCGAATCCCGTACGGGTCACC
>NZ_CANNCR010000242.1 GCF_947503125.1 uncultured Metabacillus sp. | reverse complement strand
TTTTAGTACGTTGTTTGTTAATCGAAATTAACGTTGGCACGCTTGGTTTTGTTTAGTTTTCAAAGATCATTTTTTAATGACAACTATATTAGAATATCAAATCCATATTGTGTTGTCAAGAATTTTTTTGGTGGAGCCTAGCGGGATCGAACCGCTGACCTCCTGCGTGCAAAGCAGGCGCTCTCCCAGCTGAGCTAAGGCCCC
>NZ_CANNCR010000241.1 GCF_947503125.1 uncultured Metabacillus sp. | reverse complement strand
AAATTATAGGGACACCGGCGTTAGCTTCCCAGCCTAGTTTATCTCGCTTTTTTAAACGGTTTGATCAAACATCTATCCAACAATTGGAACAGGCCAATCAAGATCTACTCGATAAAGTTCATAAGTTCAGAGATTCAAAAGCACTCATCTTTGATTTAGATTCTACTCATTCCGATACCTATGGTCATCAAGAATCGGCAGCTTA
>NZ_CANNCR010000240.1 GCF_947503125.1 uncultured Metabacillus sp. | reverse complement strand
ACTTCTTGCATCGTAAATGAATCATAAAGCTGAGTAGTAGGAACATCTCTTGTAAAAGGGGTATGTTTCATTCCATAAAAAGCTTCAAACATTCTCGCCATCCTCCTTCCAAACAGCACGGAAAGACACAGCTGGCGCTTGTTCAATCTTTCTTTCTTCATGTTTTTGTTCAGCTGCTTTTAGTAGTCTAGAAGAATTAGCTTCAT
>NZ_CANNCR010000239.1 GCF_947503125.1 uncultured Metabacillus sp. | reverse complement strand
AAGTATAAAATTTTGTACTTAGTTTTAGTGTCTAGCTCCAGCGCCTAGCCCCTCTAGGGTCTAGCCACTCATGAATTAAAGGCAAAGAACGCCTTCTATGAGCGTCTTATTTGCCCTAGGCTGAACAAGGCGCTTGCGCTTTTCTTATAATATCAGAATTTATATGTTGCCCCTTTTTTGTAATATCAGAATTTATATGTTGCCCCTTT
>NZ_CANNCR010000238.1 GCF_947503125.1 uncultured Metabacillus sp. | reverse complement strand
TAATTAAGTAACCAAGGAGGACTCAAAATGAATTATACACAAAATCACAAAATCTCTCAAATTACACCTTCAACTCTTATTGTTGGCATTGATATTGCCAAAGACAAACACGTTGCACGTGCTCAAGATGACCGAGGCATCGAGTTCGGGAAACGCTTGATCTTTGAAAATCGAATGCATGGCTTTCAAAAACTAGTGAATTGGGCAGAAG
>NZ_CANNCR010000237.1 GCF_947503125.1 uncultured Metabacillus sp. | reverse complement strand
TGGAGCGGAAGACGGGATTCGAACCCGCGACCCCCACCTTGGCAAGGTGGTGTTCTACCACTGAACTACTTCCGCAACTTAATATGATTAATCCGAATACTCTAGCCTATGCAAGAAGATCGGAAATGTTGATAAGAAAATGGCTGGGCTAGCTGGATTCGAACCAACGCATGACGGAGTCAAAGTCCGTTGCCTTACCGCTTGGCTATAGCC
>NZ_CANNCR010000236.1 GCF_947503125.1 uncultured Metabacillus sp. | reverse complement strand
TTTCAATTCCTCCACCTGTTAAGATCTCGACAATCAAAACAGTAGAGGTTATTTTAGGAGCTGGCAAGCCTTTTTTTATGCAGTCAGGCTCTGCACATTTTTGCTGCAGAACTCTGTACTTTTATTTTGCAATAAACAACCCAACAATCAATATCTTCATTATACTTCATATCTTTCCATCGGCCCTTCATGATAGTTCCCCCTGAATGACATGC
>NZ_CANNCR010000235.1 GCF_947503125.1 uncultured Metabacillus sp. | reverse complement strand
CTTCGACAAACGATAAGCGTCGAATTTCTTCGTTGACTTCGCGTTCTGCGGTGCTCATGTACCAAAACCGTACACTCCGCTCCTCGACCACTCGTCGCCTCGAACTTCTCGCTTCTCCTTTGTCTCAAGACATAAGTACTTACTTAATGTCCTGATTAAACATAATTAAGAGAATCACTAAACTAAGCGTTTAAACTCAGTGAATACTTGAATTG
>NZ_CANNCR010000234.1 GCF_947503125.1 uncultured Metabacillus sp. | reverse complement strand
TTGTACTTAGTTTTAGTGTCTAGCTCCAGCGCCTAGCCCCTCGAGGTCATAAGCCACTCATGAATTGAAGGCAAAGAGCGCCTTCTATTCATGAGCGTCTTATGCTTGTCGGGGCTGATCAAGGCGCTTGCGCTTTTCTTATACTATCAGAATTTATATATTTTCTTAACATAGCTTGCGTTTCTGAATCTAGCTCCAGGCGCCATCGGCTCGAGGT
>NZ_CANNCR010000233.1 GCF_947503125.1 uncultured Metabacillus sp. | reverse complement strand
GGAGCTAGATTCAGAAACGCAAGCTATGGTTAAGAAAATATATAAATTCTGATAGTAGAACAAAAGCGCAAGCGCCTCGATCAGCCCCGACAAGCATAAGACGCTCATGAATAAAAGGTGTACTTTACCTTCAATTCATGAGTGGCTTATGACCTCGAGGGGCTAGGCGCTGGAGCTGGATGTCAAAGCGCTTATCCACAGTTCAAGAATTTTATAATT
>NZ_CANNCR010000232.1 GCF_947503125.1 uncultured Metabacillus sp. | reverse complement strand
CCGAACACGGAAGTTAAGCTCTTCAGCGCCGATGGTAGTTGGGGGTTTCCCCCTGTGAGAGTAGGACGTTGCCAGGTTGTTTAAAGAAAAAACAAAGGATGGCATGTAAAGTGCGCGACGTTAATCGCCACACATCCTGTGTCTCGGAGGATTAGCTCAGCTGGGAGAGCACCTGCCTTACAAGCAGGGGGTCGGCGGTTCGATCCCGTCATCCTCCACC
>NZ_CANNCR010000231.1 GCF_947503125.1 uncultured Metabacillus sp. | reverse complement strand
TTGTAAAAACTTTTATATTAAAAAAGTTAATAATCTTTGAATTTAAGGGCTTTAAATGCAAAAAACTTGCCACCCCCGTGAAATTAGGTTAAAAGTGAGGTTACCAGCCCAAACACCTAATCCCTAAAAACAAGGAAGTGACAAGTTTGTACCCTCAATTATTAACTTATTTAATGGAATTTATCAAGTATCAAGATCAGGTAATTCGAACATTACTTAC
>NZ_CANNCR010000230.1 GCF_947503125.1 uncultured Metabacillus sp. | reverse complement strand
GATAGGTCAGAGGTGGAAGCGCGGTGACGTGTGGAGCTGACTGATACTAATCGATCGAGGACTTAACCTATTTAGAAGCGTAAACTCAGTAAATGAATTGTATAAAATCGTTATCTAGTTTTGAAGGAATATAGTATTCCTAATAACTTTATACAAAGTAAGAGGGTTTCGAGGAACGAACAGTTCAAGGAATCGATTGAGGAGACACCGGAGCGTACAGCCGTACG
>NZ_CANNCR010000229.1 GCF_947503125.1 uncultured Metabacillus sp. | reverse complement strand
CGCCAATGGTTTACGGTCTGTTTAACAAGGGCGACGGGGACAAAAAGAAGGTATGCTAAATAGCCCTTGGTTATTTCCATTTTAAACCATTGGCAAGTTCGGTTTGTCAAGAGTTCGCTTCGCCGATTGCTGTTTTGCTCAAGGGCTCTGCCAAACAAAAAGTTAGGCTGATTGTTCAATAAGCCATTTTTGTGCCAAACCAATAAGTTTGGACCATCTTGCTGGCA
>NZ_CANNCR010000228.1 GCF_947503125.1 uncultured Metabacillus sp. | reverse complement strand
AGCGACGTATGAACTGGAGCACTCCGTATGAGATAAAGGAAACACGAAGAGCGATAGCGATTCGATGTTGACTTACGCATGCGAGGAGGGTGAAGTTCATTAGTCGCTAGGCGCTGAAGCTAGACACCAAGACTAAGTTCTATAATAACTCATTACAAGGAGGAAGTCTGAAATGAATACTCTGGGCACCCAGTTAAAAAATGGGCATAGCAAAACAAGCCATCGATCGATGACTCAAC
>NZ_CANNCR010000227.1 GCF_947503125.1 uncultured Metabacillus sp. | reverse complement strand
TCAATTGGATAGAGCGTTTGACTACGGATCAAAAGGTTAGGGGTTCGACTCCTCTCGGGCGCGCCATTTCTAGAAGTAAGAAATCGAAAGTCAGAAGTTAGATTAAAGGCTTTGATTCGAAGCAGTACTTAAAAATTTTTGACCTCTCACATCTTACCTCTGGTATCTAGTACGGGAAGTAGCTCAGCTTGGTAGAGCACTTGGTTTGGGACCAAGGGGTCGCAGGTTCGAATCCTGTCT
>NZ_CANNCR010000226.1 GCF_947503125.1 uncultured Metabacillus sp. | reverse complement strand
CGGGAAGTAGCTCAGCTTGGTAGAGCACTTGGTTTGGGACCAAGGGGTCGCAGGTTCGAATCCTGTCTTCCCGACCAGTGGAGTCACTTTGCGGGTGTAGTTTAGTGGTAAAACCTCAGCCTTCCAAGCTGATGATGAGGGTTCGATTCCCTTCACCCGCTCCAAAAATGATCTTTGAAAACTAAACAAAACCAAGCGTGCCAACGTTAATTTCGATTAACAAACAACGTACTAACTAGTACA
>NZ_CANNCR010000225.1 GCF_947503125.1 uncultured Metabacillus sp. | reverse complement strand
GCGGCTGATGGGAATCGAACCCACGAATGTCGGAACCACAATCCGATGCGTTAACCACTTCGCCACAACCGCCATTAATATTTATATGTTATTTGGCAGGGGCAGTAGGAATCGAACCCACACCAAAGGTTTTGGAGACCTCTATTCTACCGTTAAACTATGCCCCTATATTTAAATGGTGGAGGGGGGCAGATTCGAACTGCCGAACCCTAAGGAGCGGATTTACAGTCCGCCGCGTTTAGCCACTT
>NZ_CANNCR010000224.1 GCF_947503125.1 uncultured Metabacillus sp. | reverse complement strand
GTGGCTCGGGACGGAATCGAACCGCCGACACATGGATTTTCAGTCCATTGCTCTACCGACTGAGCTACCGAGCCATATTAATAAGCATTTTCATTTAAAATATTATTTTATTAGTTCACGGATCTAATTACTGCTTCTTACTTAGTTTCAAGTATCTCTTTGAAACTATGTCCATCGTCCTCATCTCAGGAAGCTGATTCAAGGAGCAGCTCGATGAGTACGCTGATGTTATTTCAAGGAAGCTTATTCG
>NZ_CANNCR010000223.1 GCF_947503125.1 uncultured Metabacillus sp. | reverse complement strand
CGGAATCGAACCGGTACGGTAGTCACCTACCGCAGGATTTTAAGTCCTGTGCGTCTGCCAGTTCCGCCACCCCGGCAAGGGTGTTGTAAATGGAGGCGGCAACCGGATTTGAACCGGTGATAAAGGTTTTGCAGACCTCTGCCTTACCACTTGGCTATGCCGCCATTTTAAAACTGGAGCGGAAGACGGGATTCGAACCCGCGACCCCCACCTTGGCAAGGTGGTGTTCTACCACTGAACTACTTCCGCAA
>NZ_CANNCR010000222.1 GCF_947503125.1 uncultured Metabacillus sp. | reverse complement strand
CTGGCTACGGCACTTGGGGTTAAAGCCTGCGAGAATGGATATGAGGTACGTTTTTTCAGAGTAGCAGATTTAGTGGGGCAATTGGAAGAAGCCCTAAAAGAAGGAACCTTACAAAAGTTAAAAAGGCAGATTGAAAAATGTGACTTACTTATATTAGACGAATTATGTGAAGCTTTGCATAACTCATCTTATGGAAAGTTAATTATTATGTAAAGTTGAGTGTTAAAACCCATGTATAATCAAAGATTTTTAACACCCA
>NZ_CANNCR010000221.1 GCF_947503125.1 uncultured Metabacillus sp. | reverse complement strand
CATATCGGTGTTAGTACCGTCCTTCATCGGCTCCTAGTGCCAAGGCATCCACCGTGCGCCCTTAACAACTTAACCTTTGACATCGAAGATGTCATTTACTAATTATTAAGAGAATCACTAAAAATAAGCGTTTAAACTCAGTGAATTACTTGAATTGTTATCGTTATCTAGTTTTCAAGGAACATTGGTGGAGCCTAGCGGGATCGAACCGCTGACCTCCTGCGTGCAAAGCAGGCGCTCTCCCAGCTGAGCTAAGGCCC
>NZ_CANNCR010000220.1 GCF_947503125.1 uncultured Metabacillus sp. | reverse complement strand
TGGCTGGGCTAGCTGGATTCGAACCAACGCATGACGGAGTCAAAGTCCGTTGCCTTACCGCTTGGCTATAGCCCAATGAAATAATGTTTTTTAAAACAATTTATTAAAATAACGACAAGAACTTAATGATAACACTTCATCAAGAATAAATCAAGTTGTATTTTTTACCATACACTCATTTAACATAATGGCGGTCCGGACGGGACTCGAACCCGCGACCTCCTGCGTGACAGGCAGGCATTCTAACCAACTGAACTACCGGA
>NZ_CANNCR010000219.1 GCF_947503125.1 uncultured Metabacillus sp. | reverse complement strand
ACCTTCGACCCTCTGATTAAAAGTCAGATGCTCTACCAACTGAGCTAATGGCTCATTTTTAAATGAGTAGTACTATTATGTTTAACGCTTGTTACTGACGCCCAAATCTCAGAATGATTTTTCAAGGAGCAGCTCGATTTGTGCGCTGATGTTTCGCTTCGCAGATTATTCGTTCGTGCTCTACAAACTGAGCTAATGGCTCTTATTTTTTGAAACAATAAGTGGTGCCGGCGAGAGGACTTGAACCCCCAACCTACTGATTACAAGTCAGTTGCTCTACCA
>NZ_CANNCR010000218.1 GCF_947503125.1 uncultured Metabacillus sp. | reverse complement strand
GCACTTAATGGCTCAGTTGACCGCAAATAGTGGCTCAAATCTCCGCACTGATGGCTCAATCTGTCCGCAATACTCAGCGTAATGGATTTTTTGTTTTTTCTTGTATGAATTCTATAGTATCTAGGTGCCATTTTATATTTTCAAACTTTAAGTGTCTTATATCACCAGCGCGCATTCCTAACTGCACTGCCAATATCAGAACAATATAGTGATACTACGTCAAGAAAATAGACACAGATTTTCTACCGCGCTTTCGCTTGGTGTCCTTCATCAAAAAGTTCAAAAA
>NZ_CANNCR010000217.1 GCF_947503125.1 uncultured Metabacillus sp. | reverse complement strand
GGTAATGCCTTTGAAGTCATATGTGGTAAGGGGTGAACGTGATTCCGCGCTTCTGCAAACTTTATTCTAATTTAACATAGTTACAAAAAATTATTTGCAGTAAATATCTTAGGTGAAAGAAGAATGATAATAATGTTCCCTTAAAATCATAAAAAAGATTGCTGAGGGATATTGAATGTGTCTAACCGGCCCGTTAGAATCGAGTTACTAAAATGGATAGGTTACACTTAGCTGGACAAAAAAATTAAGGGCTAGCAGACTGATAGAGAAATAAGTATATCAACCCTT
>NZ_CANNCR010000216.1 GCF_947503125.1 uncultured Metabacillus sp. | reverse complement strand
AGAGGTGGAAGCGCGGTGACGTGTGGAGCTGACTGATACTAATCGATCGAGGACTTAACCTATTTAGAAAAGCGTAAGCTCAGTAAATGAATTGAATAATCGTTATCTAGTTTTGAAGGAACATTTCTTCAAAAAATTCGTAAAAATATCTTGATTTTTCACAAAAACTTAATATAATAGTATTTGTCGCTTATAAAACGACATCAAAATATATCTGGTGACGATGGCGAAGAGGTCACACCCGTTCCCATGCCGAACACGGAAGTTAAGCTCTTCAGCGCCGATGGT
>NZ_CANNCR010000215.1 GCF_947503125.1 uncultured Metabacillus sp. | reverse complement strand
ATTCGAACCCCCGCGGGCTTTGACACCCCTGTCGGTTTTCAAGACCGATCCCTTCAGCCGGACTTGGGTATTCCTCCTTATTACAATGGACCCTGTAGGACTCGAACCTACGACCGGACGGTTATGAGCCGTCTGCTCTAACCAACTGAGCTAAGGGTCCAATCAACAAATTAAAACTGTCAATTTCAAGTACAAATTGATAGCCTTATTATATTTCTATAGCGGCGGAGGGAATCGAACCCACGACCTCACGGGTATGAACCGTACGCTCTAGCCAGCTGAGCTACACCGCCAAA
>NZ_CANNCR010000214.1 GCF_947503125.1 uncultured Metabacillus sp. | reverse complement strand
ATTCCTAATAACTTTATACAAAGTTAGAGGGTTTCGAGGAACGAACAGTTCAAGGAATCGATTGAGGAGACACCGGACTTTCACAGGAAGTGATGACTTAGGCGTTTCGCACAGGACGTGCGAGTATTTAGCCTAAGAACCTTAATGTAGAGTGAGGATGTTGACGATTGAGATGACGCAGAAATGTGAAGTTCATCGGAAGCCGTAAACCATTTATCTGGTAATGATGGCGAAGAGGTCACACCCGTTCCCATGCCGAACACGGAAGTTAAGCTCTTCAGCGCCGATGGTAGTTGGGGG
>NZ_CANNCR010000213.1 GCF_947503125.1 uncultured Metabacillus sp. | reverse complement strand
CGGCGAGAGGACTTGAACCCCCAACCTACTGATTACAAGTCAGTTGCTCTACCAATTGAGCTACACCGGCGTATTTAATATTGTGTAATATATAGTCTTTCTTACTTACCAGTCACCCAAATCTCAGGGAGATTAATCAAGAAGCTGCTCGATTTGTGTGCTGAAGCACAGCTTCGAAGCTTATTCGATCGTGCTCTACCAATTGAGCTACACCGGTATTCAATAAATGGTGGCTCGGGACGGAATCGAACCGCCGACACATGGATTTTCAGTCCATTGCTCTACCGACTGAGCTACCGAGCCATA
>NZ_CANNCR010000212.1 GCF_947503125.1 uncultured Metabacillus sp. | reverse complement strand
TGTACTATTTTAGTACGTTGTTTGTTAATCGAAATTAACGTTGGCACGCTTGGTTTTGTTTAGTTTTCAAAGATCATGTTCAGTTGCATCTCTCAGAAGCAACCTCTTTATAATAACAAACCTCATTAATCGAGTCAAGTTATTTTTTTGTTTTTTTATTTCATTTATTACTGCATTGTTTCAGCAGCAACGTTTTATACTATACCACGCCCTTTACCTGTTAGCAAGTGTTTTTTATAAAAAAAGCGCAAGGCGCCTGCCTATCGGCGACAAGCATAAGGCGAACAGGAATAGAAGGTGTACTTTACC
>NZ_CANNCR010000211.1 GCF_947503125.1 uncultured Metabacillus sp. | reverse complement strand
GGCGAGAGGACTTGAACCCCCAACCTACTGATTACAAGTCAGTTGCTCTACCAATTGAGCTACACCGGCGTATTTAGAATTGTGTAATATATTGTCTTTCCTTCTTACCAGTCACCCAAATCTCAGGAAGATTAATCAAGAAGCAGCTCGATTTGTGTGCTGTAGCACAGCTTCGAAGCTTATTCGATCGTGCTCTACCAATTGAGCTGCACCGGCATTTTTTATAATGAAGAAAATGGTGGAGGATGACGGGATCGAACCGCCGACCCCCTGCTTGTAAGGCAGGTGCTCTCCCAGCTGAGCTAATCC
>NZ_CANNCR010000210.1 GCF_947503125.1 uncultured Metabacillus sp. | reverse complement strand
CTGAAGGGATCGGTCTTGAAAACCGACAGGGGTGTCAAAGCCCGCGGGGGTTCGAATCCCCCTTCCTCCTCCATATTTAATATTATCGTCGCAGGGTGGAGCACGAACGAATATGCTTCATTGAATAATCATCAGCGTACCGATTGAACTGCTACTTGAATAAGCTTCCTGAAATCGGGACGGTCCGTATTTAGGCGATAACTAGGAGCATAGAAAAACTAATTTAATTATTATCATCGCGGGGTGGAGCAGTCTGGTAGCTCGTCGGGCTCATAACCCGAAGGTCGCAGGTTCAAATCCTGCCTCCGCAAC
>NZ_CANNCR010000209.1 GCF_947503125.1 uncultured Metabacillus sp. | reverse complement strand
GGGACAGATGATTGGGGTGAAGTCGTAACAAGGTAGCCGTATCGGAAGGTGCGGCTGGATCACCTCCTTTCTAAGGATGATATGAAGGATAATAACCTTCATAAAAAGACGTTTCTGATTTTGTTTAGTTTTGAGGGAACTATCTCTCAAAAGTTGTTCCTTGAAAACTAGATAACGATAACAATTCAAGTATTCACTGAGTTTAAACGCTTAGTTTAGTGATTCTTTCATAAATATTTTTGGTTAAGTTATGAAGGGCGCACGGTGGATGCCTTGGCACTAGGAGCCGATGAAGGACGGTACTAACACCGA
>NZ_CANNCR010000208.1 GCF_947503125.1 uncultured Metabacillus sp. | reverse complement strand
ACCGGTTCGATTCCGGTCCTCGGCACCAATTATACTATAAAGATTAAAATGCGCCCGTAGCTCAATTGGATAGAGCGCTTGACTACGGATCAAAAGGTTAGGGGTTCGACTCCTCTCGGGCGCGCCATATATTTTGAAGTGAGAATTAGGAAGTCAGAACTGAGATTGAAAGCTTTATATATAAGATAATGCTTTGGGATCTCTGACCTCTCACATCCCATATCTGATATTTATTTCGGGAAGTAGCTCAGCTTGGTAGAGCACTTGGTTTGGGACCAAGGGGTCGCAGGTTCGAATCCTGTCTTCCCGACCA
>NZ_CANNCR010000207.1 GCF_947503125.1 uncultured Metabacillus sp. | reverse complement strand
AGGCAGGATTTGAACCTGCGACCTTCGGGTTATGAGCCCGACGAGCTACCAGACTGCTCCACCCCGCGACGATAATAATAAATTTAGTTGTTCTATATTCCCGGATATTGCCTAATACTGACCGTCCCGATCTCAGGAAGCTTATTCAAGGAGCAGCTCAATCGGTACGCTGATGTTAATTCGGTGAAGCTTATTCTTTCGTGCTCCACTCCGCGACGATAATAATACTTAAAAATAAAACTATTACCTGGCAACGTCCTACTCTCACAGGGGGAAACCCCCAACTACCATCGGCGCTGAAGAGCTTAACTTCCGTGTTC
>NZ_CANNCR010000206.1 GCF_947503125.1 uncultured Metabacillus sp. | reverse complement strand
GGTAGTTCAGTTGGTTAGAATGCCTGCCTGTCACGCAGGAGGTCGCGGGTTCGAGTCCCGTCCGGACCGCCATTTTATTTAAGCTATAATTTACTCATTTCCTTTTCTCAAGGAAAAGGGTTTCGATAAGCGAAAAGGTCGAGGAAGCGATTGAATGAACACCGGAGCGTATGAGAATACGTGAGGATGTGAGTGATGAAGTTGACGAAGAGATTCGAAGCTTATTGAAAGCCGTAAACTATTTGGCTCGATAGCTCAGTTGGTAGAGCACGACCGAATAAGCTTCCTTGAAATAACATCAGCGTACTCATCGAGCTGCTCCTTGAAT
>NZ_CANNCR010000205.1 GCF_947503125.1 uncultured Metabacillus sp. | reverse complement strand
AGGATGACGGGATCGAACCGCCGACCCCCTGCTTGTAAGGCAGGTGCTCTCCCAGCTGAGCTAATCCTCCGATTTAAATTGGTGACCCGTACGGGATTCGAACCCGTGTTACCGCCGTGAAAGGGCGGTGTCTTAACCGCTTGACCAACGGGCCAATGTAAGATAGTGGCGGAGAGCAAGGGATTTGAACCCTTGAGACAGCTTTCACCGTCTACACGATTTCCAATCGTGCTCCTTCGGCCACTCGGACAGCTCTCCAAAATGGCTCCGCAGGCAGGATTCGAACCTGCGACCGATCGGTTAACAGCCGATAGCTCTACCACTGAGCTACTGCGGAA
>NZ_CANNCR010000204.1 GCF_947503125.1 uncultured Metabacillus sp. | reverse complement strand
ACCATCGGCGCTGAAGAGCTTAACTTCCGTGTTCGGCATGGGAACGGGTGTGACCTCTTCGCCATCGTCACCAGACATTTGTGACAAAAACTATTATACTATTTTGAAGGATTTTTTCAAGTGTTTTTGAAAAACTTTTATATTCCTTCAAAACTAGATAACGATTATACAATTCATTTACTGAGTTACGCTTTTCTAAATAGGTTAAGTCCTCGATCGATTAGTATCTGTCAGCTCCACGTGTCACCACGCTTCCACCTCAGACCTATCAACCTGATCATCTTTCAGGGATCTTACGTTACAAAGTAACAGGGAAATCTCATCTTGAGGGGGGCTTCA
>NZ_CANNCR010000203.1 GCF_947503125.1 uncultured Metabacillus sp. | reverse complement strand
CATAAGTCAAACAGGAATTGAAGGTAAAGTACACCTTCTATTCCTGTTCGCCTTATGCTTGTCGCCGATAGGCAGGCACCTTGCGCTTTTTTTAGGATAACTAGGTTTAAGACTGATAATAAGTGAAATACTTTTATTAGCGGCAGTGCCATTCCTTCAAATAATTACAAACGACAAAACTTCTGTTTCCTCTACATAAGTAGTCAAAGGAAAGTATAAACGAGCGGAGAATTAAACACTATCACATATTGTTTCTCTTTAAAGGGTAGTGTCAAAAGTTCTATGAAAAAACAACGTTTTAGTTTTAATTAACACCGAAGTGAACTTGTTGACCGCCGCA
>NZ_CANNCR010000202.1 GCF_947503125.1 uncultured Metabacillus sp. | reverse complement strand
GGTGACCCGTACGGGATTCGAACCCGTGTTACCGCCGTGAAAGGGCGGTGTCTTAACCGCTTGACCAACGGGCCATTAAGGCATTTTTCTTTTTTGAATATTAAGCTTCCAACCGGGCTCGAACCGGTGACCTCTTCCTTACCATGGAAGTGCTCTACCAACTGAGCTATGGAAGCATTGGCTCCGCAGGCAGGATTCGAACCTGCGACCGATCGGTTAACAGCCGATAGCTCTACCACTGAGCTACTGCGGATTAACAACAAGCCTGGCAACGTCCTACTCTCACAGGGGGAGACCCCCAACTACCATCGGCGCTGAAGAGCTTAACTTCCGTGTTCGGC
>NZ_CANNCR010000201.1 GCF_947503125.1 uncultured Metabacillus sp. | reverse complement strand
TTAATTCCCACTCCTCGTTGAACATATGGCTTCCACTTCATCAACACCTCTTCCGGTGATAGTTCTTTAATTTGAGATGGAAACGGAAATAATCGCAACGTACAGAAGGCTGCTTTTCCTTCCCAGTCTCCAAACACATCAAAAAACTCAGGAAAATAGCGCTGAATATGATTTTGAATGCGTCCCTCTGTTGTCATCAGTTGTTTAGTAAGCTGATCTCGTAATTTGACGCCTTCTCTTAATTCGGCATAAACGCCATCTAAGAGGTTTGGTACAGAGTATCGGCCATCCTTAATCAACTGTGCAATGACACGGGCATCCTTTGTATCATTTTTAGTAGG
>NZ_CANNCR010000200.1 GCF_947503125.1 uncultured Metabacillus sp. | reverse complement strand
GCGCGCCCGAGAGGAGTCGAACCCCTAACCTTTTGATCCGTAGTCAAACGCTCTATCCAATTGAGCTACGGGCGCATATTTGTTTAAAAACCTTTCTGAAGCGACTTAAATATTGTATCAAATAACGATGTTTAAGTCAATAACTTTTTTTGAAAAGTTTACTTAGTAATAAATGGTGCGGCCGAGAGGACTTGAACCTCCACGGGGTCGCCCCCACTAGGCCCTCAACCTAGCGCGTCTGCCATTCCGCCACGACCGCGAATGAATACAATGGTGCGGGTGAAGGGACTTGAACCCCCACGTCACAAGGACACTAGATCCTAAGTCTAGCGCGTCTGCCAATTCCG
>NZ_CANNCR010000199.1 GCF_947503125.1 uncultured Metabacillus sp. | reverse complement strand
GGTGAGCCATGAAGGACTCGAACCTTCGACCCTCTGATTAAAAGTCAGATGCTCTACCAACTGAGCTAATGGCTCTTAGTTTCAAAACACTCTTAGTATTGACGCCCAAATCTCAGAAAGCTTATTCAAGAAGCGGCTCAATTTGTGCGCTGATGTTAATGCTTCGCAGCTTATTCATACGTGCTCTACCAACTGAGCTAATGGCTCTTAGTTTCAAAACACTCTTAGTATTGACGCCCAAATCTCTGAGCTAATGGCTCATTTTATAATGAGTATTAAAAAATGGCTGGGCTAGCTGGATTCGAACCAACGCATGACGGAGTCAAAGTCCGTTGCCTTACCGCTTGGCTATAGCCCA
>NZ_CANNCR010000198.1 GCF_947503125.1 uncultured Metabacillus sp. | reverse complement strand
GTTTTTTGCAAGCGAAAAGTGCAGAAAGTTGCAGCGAAAAATACATAGGCTTGCAGCTCATCATTTAATTCAAATTACATCAGGGGGGTTCACTGAGGAAAGTGCATTTTTTAGACGGTAACTTTCTCCTGTGAACGCTACAATGTGCGCGTGGTGGACCAGTCGGTCCACGAGTGCGGAGGTCAGCCGGTTATCCCCAAACACTCGGTTCCATTGGCCAAATTCTAAGTTGGATGTTACAATTACGCTTTTGTGTTCATAACAGTCGGCAATGATGTGAAACAATAATTCAGATCCCTGTTTTTGGAAAGGGACGTAACCAACTTCATCTTATGGAAAGTTAATTATTATGTAAAGTT
>NZ_CANNCR010000197.1 GCF_947503125.1 uncultured Metabacillus sp. | reverse complement strand
CCCCCAACTACCATCGGCGCTGAAGAGCTTAACTTCCGTGTTCGGCATGGGAACGGGTGTGACCTCTTCGCAATCGTCACCAGATAAATGGTTTACGGCTTCCGATGAACTTCACATTTCTGCGTCATCTCAATCGTCAACATCCTCACGTACGGCTGTACGCTCCGGTGTCTCCTCAATCGATTCCTTGAACTGTTCGTTCCTCGAAACCCTCTTACTTTGTATGAAGTTTGAAAGGATACTATGTTCCTTCAAAACTAGATAACGATTTTATACAATTCATTTACTGAGTTTACGCTTTTCTAATAGGTTAAGTCCTCGATCGATTAGTATCAGTCAGCTCCACACGTCACCGCGCTTCCACCTCTGACCT
>NZ_CANNCR010000196.1 GCF_947503125.1 uncultured Metabacillus sp. | reverse complement strand
TTTTTAAAGCAATACCACAATCAACATGCATCCTTATCCATTATTTTCACCTTTGGCTGTGAAAGTAATTCTCAAACCTTCTCCAAATAAAAAAACCGAGAAAAGGTATCCTAGATACGTTCCCGATTCGATAGTCTATATATCAGACTCGTACATAGACTGGCTCCCACTTCCCTTTTTTGAAAAATCATTTTAAGATTGTAGGTGGGGGATAAGTGAGACTGACACTTTATTAACAGAAGTTACATAGTAGACAATAAGAAACCTTACGGTTCACCAATACCACCCAGTTCCCTTGTTATATCCCCGTATAGACTTGGCTGTCATACAGTGGTATCCCATGCTCTGGACAAACAAGATGGATAGGTTACACTTAGCTGGACAAAAAAATTAAGGGCTAGCAGACTGATAGAGAAATAAGTATATCAACCCT
>NZ_CANNCR010000195.1 GCF_947503125.1 uncultured Metabacillus sp. | reverse complement strand
GAACCCCCACGTCACAAGGACACTAGATCCTAAGTCTAGCGCGTCTGCCAATTCCGCCACACCCGCACGGTGTGTAATATGGTGAGCCATGAAGGACTCGAACCTTCGACCCTCTGATTAAAAGTCAGATGCTCTACCGACTGAGCTAATGGCTCGTAGTTTCAAAACACTCTTAGTTTTCGACGCCCAAATTTCAGAAAGCTTAGTCAAGAAGCGGTTCAATTTGTGCGCTGATGTTTCGCTTCGCAGTATACTCGTTCGTGCTCTACCGACTGAGCTAATGGCTCGTAGTTTGAAAACACGACTGGTTTGACGCCCAATATTCGGTATGCTAACTTATGAGAGTCTAACTTGTGTTCTAAAAAATGGTGGAGGATGACGGGATCGAACCGCCGACCCCCTGCTTGTAAGGCAGGTGCTCTCCCAGCTGAGCTAATCC
>NZ_CANNCR010000194.1 GCF_947503125.1 uncultured Metabacillus sp. | reverse complement strand
ATAAACATTAAATCATCAATGATTACTAAATCTGCTTCTCTAATTCTTTTCATTCTTGCTTTAGATTTACGTGTGATTTCCTCTGTTTTCAAGACATGAATAAGGTCTCCCATAGATGTAAATACTGCTTTATAGCCTTGATTAATCGCTTCAATACCTAATCCGACCGCAAGGTGCGTTTTACCAACACCTGGCGGTCCAAGTAAAATTAAATTATAAAGCTGTTCAACCCACGTTAAATCTTTCAATCTATTTAATTGCTTATTACTAAGTGATTTTTGCTCTTTCAGGTTAAATTCATCAAGTGTTTTATGAAACGGAAACGTTGCCCACTTAAAACGCTTTTCAAGCTGCTTTTGTTCTCTACGAGTCTGCTCATATGTTGATACATTTAATAAAAATTGTGTGAAAGAAAGATCTTTCTGTTCAGCATCCCTTATCAACGTTGGAAGGTTATTAG
>NZ_CANNCR010000193.1 GCF_947503125.1 uncultured Metabacillus sp. | reverse complement strand
AAAATTGTATTTCTAGAACTTGGGGCTACAAATCTCTATTTTTAGGCAGACTACTCCCTTGGAATTAACACGATTTTTTAAAAGCGTCAAAATGAATGAGTTATTCTATCTGTAGGTTTTGAATTCGGCTAAGCACCTTCCAGAAAAATTTCTGATAGACGAAACTTGAAGATAATTTAAAGAATAGGGATCGTCCTGACTTTACTACTTTACTAGCCACTTTAATGAGCCGTGTACGAATCGTCTCAATTTGCATATTCTTCTGCTCTGCTGGGAAAGAAAGGGTTCGAAGCCAATTCGTTAAGTTATAAGCTAGAAGACTCAACATCATTTTTGCCTCGTTCACTTGGAAAGAATGACTATTCATTTGATCGAATCTGAAACCATTCTTGACCTCTTTGATATAGTTCTCCATCGTCCCTCTTTTTTGGTAAGCACGGACGATATCTTTTGGAGAAAAGGCAATTTCTAAATTGGT
>NZ_CANNCR010000192.1 GCF_947503125.1 uncultured Metabacillus sp. | reverse complement strand
TTCTGGTGTATGAAATAATGTAATTACCAATAAGAAACATAAAAAATCCCCAGCGACTTCAAGTAAGATTTAAGTACCTGACAGGGAACTCAATCTCATCACCCACTCACAAAAATGGAGGTTGAAGTCACATGGGGACTACTAAAAGTTATCATATTCAAGGCAAAAAAGGAAGCCTGTTCCGAGATCAACTAAGAGGAGTGGACTTAGAAAAAGTACTCATCGTATCCATTGATGCAGCGAAACTTCATCAAAAAGCCTTGATATGCAACTATTTTGGCGATGTTATTGAGAAACCATTTTTCTTTTCTGTTAATGCAGATGGTATATCTTTCTTGTGCTCAAAGATTAATAATGCAATGAATAATCATGATGCCCAAAGAATTTTCCTTGGTGTTGAAGCTACTGGACATTACTATGAGGATATTGTCCGTGAGTTGGGGCGTAAAGGGTTCGGTGTCCGAATCTTTAATGCTTATACTACCTTTGAAGAA
>NZ_CANNCR010000191.1 GCF_947503125.1 uncultured Metabacillus sp. | reverse complement strand
GGTAGTTCAGTTGGTTAGAATGCCTGCCTGTCACGCAGGAGGTCGCGGGTTCGAGTCCCGTCCGGACCGCCATTTTAAAATTCCTAATCTAGAGTAAAAGGGTTTCGATAAGCGAAAAGGTCGAGGAAGCGATTGAATGAACACCGGAGCGTATGACAATACGTGAGGATGTGAATGAATGAGCTGACGAAGAGATTTGAAGCTTAGCGGAAGCCGAAAACTATTTGGCTCGGTAGCTCAGTCGGTAGAGCACGACCGAATAAGCTTCCTTGAAATAGTATCAGCGTACTCATCGAGCTGCTCCTTGAAATAGCTTCCTGAGATGAGGACGATTAACAAATTATAAAAGAGAAAATGCTTTAAATGAAAAGGATTAAACTTTGGTTCGTTAAACTAAAAACTTATTTTTAACTAAAAATACTACACAATATTAAGGCTCGGTAGCTCAGTTGGTAGAGCAATGGACTGAAAATCCATGTGTCGGCGGTTCGATTCCGTCC
>NZ_CANNCR010000190.1 GCF_947503125.1 uncultured Metabacillus sp. | reverse complement strand
GATAGATGTTTGATCAAACCGTTTAAAAAAGCGAGATAAACTAGGCTGGGAAGCTAACGCCGGTGTCCCTATAATTTGAGTAAACACAGGATCTTTCGTTAGCTGATCAGCCGCGTCATCTTCTGAATAGCCGGCAATCATTTGATAGATCTTTTGACGAAGCAAATTTTCATTCGAATGAATAAAGTAAGTCCTTGAATCTTTCAAGTTTAAGTGCCCGGCCAATGTCTTTGAGAAACCAATTTTCTCATCGAACTCTCTAAAGATGAATTCACCCGTATCAGAGGAAAGAGAGCCTCCATCATTTGATAATTTAATTTGACGATTGAAATCAAGTGTTAATTGCGGTAAAGTAGCCATTATAAGAATCCTTTCTGTGGTTATTTGGTCGCGCTTTAACCTTATCAGAAACGGATTCTTTTTTCATTTATTTAATGCACGAACGATTTACAAGAAAGCCTATTAGATAGGCGATATTTGCCTATTTCATAAAATCTGTGAATAATTCAGG
>NZ_CANNCR010000189.1 GCF_947503125.1 uncultured Metabacillus sp. | reverse complement strand
GTTCATATGCTTGTGACTATGGGAGGAATGAAAAAGAATGGTGAATGGAAAACCTATGACTATATCCCGTTCCATTTGTTAAGAAAGCAATGGCAGACAGTGGTATTAAAACTTATTCGTAAAAATGTAAATGCTACAGAAAAGAAAAGAATCCAGCCCCTTTTACAAAAGGCTTTTTCCGCTAATGGAGAAGGCTTCTATGTGTATGCCCCAAAACAAAAAGGGAATGTAAAGGAGCAGTTAAAATATATTGGTCGTTATATTCGTCGACCTGCGATTGCCTTAGGTCGGATTGAGGAATATGATGGTCAATTTGTGACTTTTAAATATTTGGATAAAACAGATGGAAAAGAGAAAAGAGAAAAAGTAACGGTAGAAGAGTTTATCGGTAGGCTAATAAGACATATTCCTGATGAAAACTTTAAAACAATAAGATATTATGGAGTCTATTCAAGAAGGAAAAAAGCAGAATGTAAACAAAAAGTAGCTATTTTCCAAGAAACAGTTAAAAGACAAATAGTA
>NZ_CANNCR010000188.1 GCF_947503125.1 uncultured Metabacillus sp. | reverse complement strand
CTCTATTCCATGAATTCCTTTATAAAACTCAGGGTACATTTCTCCTCCACATTTTTCACATGAAAACATAGGTGGAGTTGTTGGATCACCATCGTCCATTAAATCAAAATCCCTAACTACACTTAAAGGAATTTCTTCTTTTTCATGACACACCAAACAAACATAGCTGACGCTCTGTTTCTTGGACGGGTTTAGGTTTATAGACTTTTTCTTTTTCTTCCCTTTTTTGCGTTGTTTCGATACCGGTGAAATATGAAACCATCCTTTCAAGATATGCCCTTGAATATTTACATTTGGCATATTTTATCTTCAAGACTCCGTTCTGAAGACAGACGGATCCCTTGAATTCATAGTAACACGAACACTTTGAACAGACCATTGGGTCTTTACCAGTCTGATCCTTTATTCTCTGGCTCCAATTCCTTTTTCTAAGGACCTTTTTCACTTTTACTATTTGTCTTTTAACTGTTTCTTGGAAAATAGCTACTTTTTGTTTACATTCTGCTTTTTTCCTTCTTGAATAGA
>NZ_CANNCR010000187.1 GCF_947503125.1 uncultured Metabacillus sp. | reverse complement strand
GGTAGGTATTGTGCAAATTTATCATAGATTACTTTGGCAAGCACGCTAGGGCTTGCGATGCTACGTTGAATGGCAGGCTGCGGTGCCTTACCACGTTTGATTTGCGCTTTTTGAAATGAATCACCTTTACAATTTTTACATTCATAAGCATGTTCAATGTGTTGGACTTTCTTCATTTTTGCAGGAATAAACTCTGCTTCTTCGCGCACGATTGTACTGCCAATTTCAATCATTTGTCCTTGGCAACAGTCACATTGTGTATTTTCTGGATGATAGTGAAATGCTTCTACTTCGATATCATCTCGTAATGAATCATTTCGTTTTTTCTTTTTAATAGTTCGAACAACAGTATAAGAAATGGTCTGTTGGCTTTGTTCATCTGTATGCTCAGATTCGCTAAAAGACGGGTCATCATCAAATAATGACGCTTGCCCTTCTGGTGCGTTATATCTCGATTTTTCAGTTTTAGAACCATATAAGAGCTTTGTTAAGTGCCGAAGTTGTTGCGTTAACGCTTCGTTCTGTTTCAACGATTGAT
>NZ_CANNCR010000186.1 GCF_947503125.1 uncultured Metabacillus sp. | reverse complement strand
CAACTGACAAGGAGCTCTATGAAAGTTATCCACTACTTCTCAGATCTGAAGCGGTAAACCTCGTTTCAATACTATAGGGATGCATTCTGGCATGAGTACAATCTTTTGATTTCATTAACGTACAATTCGCATTTATAGGACGAGGTGGATAATGCTTAACTTCGAGGTCTTAGAGCCTCCAGAAAGTCGTTCCGATCTCACCTCGACCTCAGAAGTAGTGGTAACTTTATTTGTTTTTTTATGCTGCTAAAGGTGTCTTGTTTGTTTTTGTTGTACTAATCAGACTGTTATAAGATAGCTTTTTGTTGATTTCTTCTAGTATTTCATATGGCTCAACTTTCGAAATAAACGGCTTTTTATCGCGAAGCATCGCAAACGCAATCTTTATAAACTTGTTTCCTAAAGCAATAAAAATTTTACGAGCGTGTTTTCCTTTTTCTTTTAATCTTGTTACAAATGGCTGTAAATCTTTGTTGTGCAGAGCCAGACAACGACCAAGGTTATAAATGATATAGCGAAGATGGGGATTTCCTTGCTTCGAAATACGCCCAAAATAC
>NZ_CANNCR010000185.1 GCF_947503125.1 uncultured Metabacillus sp. | reverse complement strand
CTAATATCGCCTATCTAATCAGCTTTCTTGTTACTATTTAATGCATGAAAAAAATGAAAAAAGAATCCATTTCTGATAAAGTTAAATCACCACAAAATAACCATCAGAAAGGATTCTTATTATGGCTACTTTACCGCAATTAACGCTTAATTTCAATCGTCAAATCAAATTATCAAATGATGGAGGTTCTCTTTCTTCTGATACAGGTGAATTCATCTTTAGAGAGTTCGATGAGAAAATTGGCTTCTCAAAGACATTGGCCGGGCACTTAAACTTAAAAGATTCAAGGACTTACTTTGTTCATTCGAATGAAAATTTACTTCGTCAAAAAATCTATCAAATGATTGCCGGCTATTCACAAGATGATGCTGCCGATCATCTAACGAAGGATCCTGTATTTACTCAAATCATTGGGACACCAGCCTTAGCTTCCCAGCCCAGCTTATCTCGCTTTTTTAGGAGATTTGATCAAACATCTATTGAACAATTAGAACAGGCCAACCAAGAGTTGCTCGATAAAGTTCATAAGTTCAGAGATTCAAAAGCACTCATCTTTGATTTAG
>NZ_CANNCR010000184.1 GCF_947503125.1 uncultured Metabacillus sp. | reverse complement strand
TTGTACCCTCAATTATTAACTTATTTAATGGAATTTATCAAGTATCAAGATCAGGTAATTCGAACATTACTTACTCTTCTTATTGGGAAAAGTATGTTTGAAAAACCTAAAGAAACACCTGTAAATCAACCTTATCGAAAACTCCAGGTGGATGATCTCCCGATCATCGAACCACTTGAAAAACTAAATTATAAGATTCTTTTGAAAGAGTATTTAGACGAACACGGTAAGCCCCTTAAACCTGTTCAAAGACGTTCTAATTCAAAGGCTGTCGTACCTAAATCAATGAACTGTCCAAAGTGTGGTGCTCCCTCTGATTATCTTTATGCCAATAACGGGAATAAAGGTCAGTATCAGTGTAAGGTGTGTTCGTGTCTTTTCAGTGAAAAGAACCGTTTTTCTAAAGAGGCCATTCTAAAGTGTCCTCACTGTTCCAAAACACTTGAGAAGATTAAAGATAGAAAAGATTTTCATGTCTTCAAGTGTAAAAACAATGACTGTTCGTATTATCAAAGAAAACTTCAAACAATGACTAAGAAAGAGAAAGAGCAGTTCCAACAAGATCCTC
>NZ_CANNCR010000183.1 GCF_947503125.1 uncultured Metabacillus sp. | reverse complement strand
AGTTTGTACCCTCAATTATTAACTTATTTAATGGAATTTATCAAGTATCAAGATCAGGTAATTCGAACATTACTTACCCTTCTTATTGGAAAGGGCATGTTTGAAAAACCTAAAGAAACTCCTGTGAATAAACCTTATCGTAAACTTCAAGTAGATGATCTTCCCATCATCCAAACCATTCAAAAACTTGATTACCGAAGTCTTCTTACTGAATTTCTTGAGAAACACGGTAAGCACCTAAAACCTGTTCAAAGGCGTTCAAATGCAAAAGCTAGCGTGCCTAAATCTATGAGCTGTCCTCAGTGTGGTGCTCCATCGGATTATCTTTATGCAAATAATGGAGGCAAAGGACAGTTTCAATGTAAGGTGTGTTCCTGTCTTTTCAATGATAAGAGTCGCTATTCTAAGGAGTCCATTTTGAAGTGTCCTCATTGTTCCAAAACCCTTGAGAAAGTCAAAGAACGAAAAGATTTTGACGTGTTCAAGTGCAAAAATAATGACTGTCCTTATTATCAAAAGAAGCTAAATGGCATGTCTTCGAAAGAAAAGAGCCAGTTTAAGAAAGACCCTCAAGCCTT
>NZ_CANNCR010000182.1 GCF_947503125.1 uncultured Metabacillus sp. | reverse complement strand
ATAGACGCTCGAGGTACAAAACTTATTTCATTACGTTTTGTGCCTTGAGCGAAGCGAAAGGAATGGGTATAAAAATGGAACAATTAAAGTTGGCATTAATCCCCTAGCCCAGTTAGGAACTTTAAGATGTTTAATAATAGCTACGGCAAGATAGCCCGATAAAAATCCTCCTAAAATCCCACCAATGAATCCAGCACCAATTGCATTAGCAGTTAAACCAATAATAAAACCTGGAGCGATCCCTGGTTTTCCTGCAATTGAATAAGAAATCCCTGTAGCAATAACGACAGGTAGTAAACCTAAAGCAGCCCCGCCCATTGTTGCTAAAGCATCCCATATGGAAAACTCACCTTGTACTAATGTACCTTGACTAGTACCTCCAAAACCCATACCAATTGCGATTAAAAAACCTGCTCCACAAACAATTGGAATCAAATATGAAATTGCCGTCAATAAATGACCTTTAAGATTTAATTTTTTTATTCTATTCATTTTTACCCCCCCTATTACTCTACCGTATTGTAAAAACTTTTATATTAAAAAAGTTAATAATCTTTGAATTTAAGGGCTTTAAATGCAAAAAACTTGCCA
>NZ_CANNCR010000181.1 GCF_947503125.1 uncultured Metabacillus sp. | reverse complement strand
TGTAACTGCTAAACTAAAGTATACAGAAAGTGCTAGATAAAATTGAACACTTATTTACCAATTTGGGTGGAGGAAAGGGCATGATGGTACTGGGCCGAGGGCCAGTACCATCATAGAAAATTCCAGTACTTCCCCTATTAACATACTTTTTTCATCACTGTATGATAAATATTTTGATAGCTTCAAAGATTATACAGTGATGGAGGTTTTAGAAAGGTGGATAAGTGGCTTATGTATATGGAAATACATCAGCTAAGAAAACAGGGATTTTCAATCAGTAAGATTGCAAAAAAATTAGATATTGCGAGAAATACAGTGTATTCATACCTGGAAAGAGACCCGGAGGAAATGACTGAGTGGATGGCCTCTACTAAGCAAAGGAAACGAAAGTTGGATATACATAAAGAGTTGATTCTTTCATGGTTAAGAGAACATCCAGACATGTCCTCAGCTCAAGTATACGATTGGTTAAAGGAGCAATATAAAGACTTTGAAGTTGGAGAAAGTACTGTCAGAGGCTATGTAAGAGAATTGCGCGAGGTTTATCAAATTCCAAAAACAGAACATGTAAGAGCATATCAGGCTGTTCCAGATCCACCAA
>NZ_CANNCR010000180.1 GCF_947503125.1 uncultured Metabacillus sp. | reverse complement strand
TAATATCAGAATTTATATGTTGCCCCTTTTTTGCGATTGCGAGAAAATTGAGGTATGGAGTCGAATATTTTGAAACGTATCTTTTTTGATCAAAATCAACATTGGGATAAATTTGTAAAAAAACATCATAAAAACCTTCGTCTGATAGTGATTAAAGAGGTGGAGAAGTTTAAGGGTTGCGGAAATCCCAAGAACGGATTTAAATTATTAGTTTGCGAAGGGTGTCATGATGTAAAAAAAGTCCCTTTCCGATGCAAAGGAAGATTTTGCACAACCTGTAGCTGTGGGGAAACAGAAGAATGGGGCAGGTTACTTTCGGAAGAGGTTTTTCAAGTCAATCATCGTCATGTCATTTTTACAATTGATGAAGGATTAAGAAACATATTTCTAAAACATCGTCATTTATTAAAGGAATTCATGGATGAAGCGGTCGGAATCGTTCAACAGTGGTTTGAGGAAAAATTCAAAGTTACTCCTGGTGTCATTGCAGGTTTACATACATTTGGATCGCGTTTAAACTTTAATCCCCATGTTCATATGCTTGTGACTATGGGAGGAATGAAAAAGAATGGTGAATGGAAAACCTATGACTATATCCCGTTCCATTT
>NZ_CANNCR010000179.1 GCF_947503125.1 uncultured Metabacillus sp. | reverse complement strand
TATACTGTTTGTATTCTTAATATCTTTTTTCTTTAGGATCGGTCGCAAGTGTTTTTTCTCTTCAATGAACACTTCTGTCGGTCTTTTTTTTGTGGTATTATGAACCTTTCCATTACCAGTTCTCTTCAGCCAGTCGTGACATTGATCATTCCATTTTTCTAGGTTATGAAAAATCCGGTGCTTGGCAAAATTCCTCTTAATAAATTTAACAACATTTTCAATTTTCCCTTTACTTTCCGGATCTGCTTTTCGACAGACATACAAATTAAATCCACGTTCTTCTCGGTAAGACAGAAATTCTGAAGTAAGAATTAAATCCCCCTTATTTTCACTTACTACAATTAGAGAGTCTTGGTCATATACAATTTCCTTTGGTATACCACCAAAAGCCTCAAATGCATTTTCATGGGATCGAATTACATCTCTTGTTGTAAAAGGTCGATCCAACCATTCTACGTATTTGTAACGTGAATGGGATAAGACAAAGGATATAAAACAAAGCTTTATTTCTTTTCCACTAATAGTCTTTTGTTTGGTATATCCAAAATCCACTTGGACTTGTTGGTGGATCTGGAACAGCCTGATATGCTCTTACATGTTCTGTTTTTGGAATTTGATAAACCTCGCGCAATTCTCTT
>NZ_CANNCR010000178.1 GCF_947503125.1 uncultured Metabacillus sp. | reverse complement strand
AAATTATAGGGACACCGGCGTTAGCTTCCCAGCCTAGTTTATCTCGCTTTTTTAAACGGTTTGATCAAACATCTATCGAACAATTGGAACAGGCCAATCAAGATCTACTCGATAAAGTTCATAAGTTTAGAGATTCAAAAGCACTCATCTTTGATTTAGATTCTACTCATTCCGATACCTATGGTCATCAAGAATCGGCAGCTTACAATGCCCATTATGGAACCATTGGTTTCCATCCATTAGTGGCTTTCGATGGTGTAACAGGTGACTTTTTGAAGGCAAAGCTGCGTCCTGGAAATGTGTATACTTCAAACGGTGCAATTGAATTCATACAACCACTTATTGAACATTACAACGAGAAATTCCCGGAGACTTCATTATTTGTTCGCGGGGACAGTGGTTTTGCCGTCCCTGCTTTATATGATTTGTGCGAAAAAGAATCCGTTTACTACGTCATTCGACTAAAGTCTAATGCTCAACTACAACAGATTGCGGAAGAATACCATCCTTCCACTATGCCTTCAAATGTCACAGAGACCGAATACTATTTTGAAGAAACCATTTATTGTTTATTGCAAAATAAAAGTACAGAGTTCTGCAGCAAAAATGTGCAGAGCCTGACTGCATAAAAAAAAGGCTTGC
>NZ_CANNCR010000177.1 GCF_947503125.1 uncultured Metabacillus sp. | reverse complement strand
ACCATAATTGATATAACCTAAATTCAATACAACCAACGAGTAACACTCATTTTCTTTGTGCGAAAGTTGAGTTAATATTATATAAATAGCAATGGGCATGGATTGCAATTCAAGATGCTAGATGTGTGTACTGATATGGATAATGCCTTTAATGTTGAATGTCTTAAAAGAAGTTGGAGGCAATTTATAATAGAAGAAAAACCCACTTGGTGTCAAAAAAGGTGCCGATATAGCTATTTTTTGATATTGTTGAGTGATATTTATAAGAGGAACAAACATTTCTGGAAGTGAATATATTAAGGTTAGATTGCATGATATTTTCAAGTAAAACCGTACAATCTATAGGTGGCATGATGAAAAGAAAACAAATCGAAATTCCTTAAACATATGGAATTTCGATTTGTTTTTCATATCATTATGACTTTTAAATCCGTTTAATAAAAGAGATTATATTTAATTTTTTTGTGACCACTGACCACTAAAATGACCACAACTTTTCAATACCAATTCATATTTCTATAAAAATAAGTATTTAAAAGTAAAAAAATTCACGCGAAAATATTAGAATCTATACCTTTGTAACTGCTAAACTAAAGTATACAGAAAGTGCTAGATAAAATTGAACACTTATTTACCAATTTGGGTGGAGGAA
>NZ_CANNCR010000176.1 GCF_947503125.1 uncultured Metabacillus sp. | reverse complement strand
AGCCTTTTATCCTACACTGGATTCCAGGATTATCGAGGATGCTTTTCGAAACGCCATTCAAAAATATGGCACTCCGGAAGCTGTCTACTTTGATAATGGGAAACAGTATCGAACCAAGTGGATGTCTCGCACTTGTTCCAAATTGGGTACAAGACTTATTTACGCAAAGCCTTATTCAGCTGAATCAAAAGGAAAGGTTGAACGCTTTAATCGAGTTGTAGATTCTTTCTTGGGAGAAGTGGCCCTTGAAAAGCCTAATTCCTTGGATCGGTTGAATAAGCTTTTCCAAGTATGGCTAACTGAGTGTTATCAAAATAAAACACACTCTGGACTTGGGGAGAACATTAGCCCTGAAACAGCTTTTCGAAGCGATAAAAAAGCACTTCGTTTTATTGATCCGGATAAACTAGCGAATGCCTTCTTACATTGTGAGACCAGAAAAGTAGATAAATCGGGATGCATCAGTTTTATGGATCAAAAATATGAAGTTGGTCTTTCATTTATCGGACGCCAGGTTGATGTTGTTTATGATCCTGCGAATTTGGATGAGCTAACGATTGAATATGAAGGACATTCTTCATGGAAAGCCAAAAAGCTGGTAATTGGAGAAAGAGCCGGAAAAAGACCAACATTGCCCTCACATCTCCAAGCA
>NZ_CANNCR010000174.1 GCF_947503125.1 uncultured Metabacillus sp. | reverse complement strand
TGTTAAATTAGAATAAAGTTTGCAGAAGCGCGGAATCACGTTCACCCCTTACCACATATGACTTCAAAGGCATTACCCAACTTTTTTAATGAGAATAAAGTTTGCTCAAAGATTTGCCCGTTTTCTGCCGAAAATGAACTTAAAAAAAAAAAGTGATAAGAATAAAGTTTGCTTAAACATAGTGGAGAGATCACCATACTAGAGGAGTGACCAAAACCCAATTAGGGCACCTAACGGTGCCCCCTGTACCATAACCGATTCTTGCCTTCTAATGAGGTGCCTATGCAATTGTATTTTTTATATTTGTTGGAATTGCCGATATTGGTGGAGTGGGTTCTAATTTGGCTATTGTTTAAGAAAAGTAAGCCATTTATTGAGGTGTTTTCGGAGGAGTCCTTCCGTATTTGAGGATGGGGTATACCTTATTTATACGATTGGATAGATGCTGGTATCTGTTTGGTAGGTGTTTCAGTAATGATATTCGCGCCTCGCCAATAAATGAGGTATCGGAAGATACCTTTCATACATCTGCTTCATACCTAGCACCTTACGGTTTCTCATATACCACCGTCATTACCATACTTTCCACGTTACCCATACGTAATTATTTATTTTTATTTTTTAATGATTTCTTTATGGGCGAGTGCTTATGTCTGAAGCACGGTATGCCTTCATGGACGTGGGCTTTCCTTGGAAGATGAAACACT
>NZ_CANNCR010000173.1 GCF_947503125.1 uncultured Metabacillus sp. | reverse complement strand
GTTGAGTCATCGATCGATGGCTTGTTTTGCTATGCCCATTTTTTAACTGGGTGCCCAGAGTATTCATTTCAGACTTCACCTCGATTATTGGCGGGCTCATCATAGTTTACATTATTGGTATCCCTATCGCTGCTTTTACATCATTATTAACAAATGCATTAAATAGTTTAGGTACTTCTTCATTGTTAGTATTTGGTGGAGTTGTAGGCTTATTGAGTGGAGTTGACTTTGGTGGCCCAATTAACAAGACTGTATTTGCCTTCGTATTGACAATGCAGGCAGAAGGAATTAATGGACCAATTACAGCCTTACAATTAGTAAATACAGCAACACCAATTGGATTTGGGTTAGCTTACTTTATTGCAAAAATGTTTAGGAAAAATATCTATACACGATCAGAAATTGAGACTTTGAAATCGGCAGTTCCAATGGGTGTTATTAATATTGTTGAAGGTGTCATTCCGATTGTTATGAATGATATTGTTCGTTGTGTAACGGCAGTAGCTATTGGTGGAGCGGCTGGTGGAGCAACAACGATGGTGTTAGGAGCAGATGCAACTGTACCATTTGGTGGCGTATTGATGTTACCTACTATGTCGCAACCATGGACAGGAGCTGTAGCCATTTTAGTGAATGTTCTTGTAACAGGGTTGGCCTTGGCTTTGCTTAAGAAAAATGTGAAAGAAGACGAACAAGTAGAAATTGAAGAAGAGGATATTGGATAGGTTACACTTAGCTGGACAAAAAAATTAAGGGCTAGCAGACTGATAGAGAAATAAGTATATCAAC
>NZ_CANNCR010000172.1 GCF_947503125.1 uncultured Metabacillus sp. | reverse complement strand
TATGGAATGAAACATACCCCTTTTACAAGAGATGTTCCTACTACTCAGCTTTATGATTCATTTACGATGCAAGAAGTTTTGGGACGATTAAAGTATACGGCCGAAAGGCAGTTATTTGCCGTTTTAACTGGAGATTGTGGTACAGGGAAAACAACAACAATTCGGAAATTTGTCGATGGCCTTGATCAAGGGAAATTTCACGTACTTTATTTATCGGATTCAAAACTAACTCCTAGGCACTTTTATAAAGGTTTGTTAGAACAGCTAGGATCGGAAGCGAAGTTTTATAGAGGCGATGCCAAACGGCAGCTTCATCGAGAAATTGAGTTAATGAGAGGTATTCATGGAATTCAGCCAGTCGTCGTGGTTGATGAGTCACACCTTTTAGATCGTGAGATGCTTGAGGAAGTAAGATTTTTACTCAATTTTAAGATGGATGCACAAAGCCCAATGGCCCTTATCCTTGTGGGTCAAAGTGAATTGTGGGATCGTCTACGTCTTCAATCATACGCAGCCATACGTCAAAGAATCGATATTCAGTTCAAATTAAGTCACTATGATCGGTCACAAGTAGATGCTTATGTCTCACGACATCTAGAATATGCAGAAGTTGACCAACAAATCTTCTCAGATGGTGCTTTGGAAGAAATTCATAGGTTTTCTAGCGGAACGCCAAGGCTTATTAATAAAGTATGTACACACAGCCTCCTTTATGGAGCTCAAAATGGCCGTCGAATCATTGATGACCATATGATTAAGCATGTCATTCAGGGGGAACTATCATGAAGGGCCGATGGA
>NZ_CANNCR010000171.1 GCF_947503125.1 uncultured Metabacillus sp. | reverse complement strand
AACCGGAAAAGCATTTTTTCAGCAGAAGTGTAAAAAGGAAACGAGCAAAAAGTGTAAAATTCAACTTGACGTCTACATAAGGATTACTTTAATAATCAAGGTGCAATAGGTAGATATATAAATAAAAAAATACAAATCTTCTATAATGAAATGAATAAAGACATATTGGAAGAGGCTTTAATACATGAATTTATTCATTACCTGTTTTTTGAATTTAAGAACTATTCTAATAAAGAGGGAGATTACCCCTTATGGATGGAAGAGGGCTTGGCAGAATTTGCACGGTGTCAATATGTGAAGGAAAAACAAGGAATTTGTTTTGAGGATGAAAAGTATTTGAACAGTAATTTACCTTTAGAAACTTTGCAAACATCTACAGATTGGTCAAATATTAATGAAATAGATTCTGCATATTATACAAGCTATATTAAAGTTAGTGAAATTATCGAAAAGAATGGAAAAGACTTCTTGTTTAAAAAATCAACCGAATGATTCAAATTAATGTTAATATAAATAACATTTATAAATCATTGAAAAAATTTTCTTAATTAAAGAGATTGCATAAAACCCCACTTTTTTATGCAGCTGCCAGGCTTCTTAAGAAGTTAAAAACCTTGATAAATCAACGATGTATAAATCATGCATAAAAAACAGATAAGAGCCAAACCCTTGATATGACTGGGTTTGGCTTTTTGGCTTACTTCCTATCATTGACTTTATGTCAACTAGATTTGTATAGAGTATGCATACAATCCTTTTGTGACCGTCAAGTAAAATGATACAATTTCTGCTCATTAATTTGAAACACTTTGTTGCCCAAATATGGTAGAACGAT
>NZ_CANNCR010000170.1 GCF_947503125.1 uncultured Metabacillus sp. | reverse complement strand
TCATCTTATGGAAAGTTAATTATTATGTAAAGTTAAGTGCTAAAAAGCTTTATTTCCCTTCTTTTTTTAACATTCAACTTTGCATAATATTTAAATGATATAGTAGTATCGATTATTTTAAGGAGGAAAAAAATGATTGATACTACTAATCTCAATTTGTCGGAATTAATCCAACAGGCAACTTTGCATCTGAATGAATTGCAATATTCCGAAGGAACAAAAAATCGATATGTACTTAACTGGAAACACCTGCTGAAATACGCAGAAACAAGAAAACATAATACGTTTTCAATGGAGTTGGGACACACATTTTTATCAGATTATTATGGAATTAAACAAGGAACTAAACTATCTTCTTCACAAGTTTTTAAAGTCAGATGTATTAAAGTATTAAATGAATTCCATCAAAATAAGACATTTCGTAAGTGCCATCAACCAATAGGACAGCAAGTACCTACCCAATTTATTAGCTTACTAGATAAATATATCCAAGCACAAAAAAATCTGGAGCTGTCGGCACGTACTATTCAAGGTAAACAAATTAGAATTATACATTTTCTATGTTTCCTTGATAAGGGAAACTTAGTTGATATTAATACCTTAGTTCCTTATGATGTCTTGGCTTATTTAGAAACATTGAGTGAATATTCTAATTCTACAAAATCAGGTATTTTGTTTAACTTAAGAGATTTCTTGTCTTTTCTCGTTTCGCAAGGGTATGTTGAATCTCAATTAAATCAGCTTTTCCCTGTTATTTTATCAAATAAATTTGAGCGAATTCCTTCCTTTTACTCAACAGAAGAAATACAAAAAATCCTATTAACGGTGGATAGAAATACAGAGATTGGACGTAGAGACTAT
>NZ_CANNCR010000169.1 GCF_947503125.1 uncultured Metabacillus sp. | reverse complement strand
TGTCTAAATACATGTGGAGAAACTTTTGTTGGAAATAAATCTGGATGTTTTATTTTTGCTACCACAATATATTTGTTTAAAACATATGATAGGCCTGCACGTGTGAGTTTTTCTTTCCTTTTATTAAAAAACAAGGGTGAAGAAATGTTTGTTTCATTGAACAAACCGTAATCATTTATATAAGCCCTTAAAATATTTATTGTTTGTGGCATTACTGGGATAATTCGAGTTTTCTTTCCTTTTCCAGTTAATCTTATTGTTGATGGTGCTTTTATTCTTAAATCACTTACTTTTACATCAGCTATTTCTTGGACTCTTGCACCAGTATCATAAAGTAATGAAAGAATGGCTAAATCCCTTCGGCATTCCTTCTTAGAAATATCAGGTATAGACAATAGCTCTTTAATCGCATCTATAGATAAGTAGTTCATTTCAACAACAGGCGTTTTTTTCGAACTTATAGAAATAACAGAATTGCACAGTTCCATATACTCGGGTGCCTCAATCTGTATATATCGAAAGAAAGCATGTAAAGCAGCCAACCTTTGATTCCTAGTTGAAATAGAATAGTTTTTTGCGCTTTCCAACCAAACTAAAAAATCTTCAACCAACTTCCTGTTCAATTTAGAAAAACATAATTTATCAGGTTTAATACAAAGCACATCATTACAATATCTAAGAAAAATTGTAAAGGTATCCCTATATGACTTGATAGTGTTATCACTATATCCTGTTTTATTGGGTATATATTTTAGAAAGTAGGAAGATAGGTGCTTCCCAAAATCATTACTATGCATCTGTTTCCACCTCCGGGAAAACTCCATCGTAAAGAGGTGCAATAGAATCAATGATTAGTCCATATGATT
>NZ_CANNCR010000168.1 GCF_947503125.1 uncultured Metabacillus sp. | reverse complement strand
GAGCCAGACAACGACCAAGGTTATAAATGATATAGCGAAGATGGGGATTTCCTTGCTTCGAAATACGCCCAAAATACTCTTTTCCACCACCTGATTGTTTCATAATAGGATTGGTTCCTGCTTTTTTTATAATTTGGCCAGGATTCTCGTATTGAGAAACATCTCCCATTTCACTATAAAGCTCGGCAGCTGTAATTACACCGATACCACGAGTGGATAAGAAAAGCTTGCCCTCCGTTTGAAGAAGGAGTGATTCAATCTCCCGTTCAAATGACTCAATATTCTTGTTTAATCTTTCTAAATCTTGAAGTTTAGTTTTGAGTATGAGAAGCTCTGGTTTAAGCTCTTCAAGGGAGCGAGAAAGCGCCTGGCTAGCTACATACGAAAGTTTTTCAATCGTGCTCTTTCGTAATTTCAAGTTGTGTTCTTTCGAAAGTCTGAGAAGACCTATTTCACCTAGCTCAAGAATGTAAGCCGGATGTGGATAATGATTCATAAAGAAAAGGGAAGACTTTCCCCAGAAGTCACTAAAAACTTTGACTTTTTTTCGTTTGTTCCCTTCTTTTACTGCATAACCTTGAAATTCACGCCAAATGTGATCCATTAACACCCGGATTTCCATTTGAAGAGTTGATCGCTTCCTGATTTCTTGTCTTCTCACTCTTGTGAAGGTAAGAAGTTGACGCTGAATGCCCTCTGCCAAAGTAAATTCAGTACCTTTATTATTCTTAATACAGTGGGCAAGGGCTACGAGATCTATATCATCGGTCTTACACCAATTCAGTGCACTAGAGCGTTCTTCAAAGGTAGTATAAGCATTAAAGATTCGGACACCGAACCCTTTACGCCCCAACTCACGGACAATATCCTCAT
>NZ_CANNCR010000167.1 GCF_947503125.1 uncultured Metabacillus sp. | reverse complement strand
ATTGGTAATGCCTTTAGCTGTTTTTCGTCCTCTATCCAGAGCTGCTCAATTGCAATCCCTTTTTCATAATGTGGACGGTTTCGATCTTCCCTCATCTTGACCTGCATCCAGCTTGCCAGTTGAGAAAAGTCCTCCATTTCCGGGGCAGTGACAAAAAGATTGTTCCTTGTGTAACCCACTTTCTTTTCCACATTTCCTTTTTCATGTCCACTTGCAGGATTACAAGCCTGAACTTCAAAGCCGTAATGAGATTGGAAGCGCAAGAAGGAATCTGTGTAAGTTCTTTTTTCTCCCTTACCAATTGCAACGACGGCAGCTGTAAGGTTGTCTATCCTTAAATGTGTAGGCACTCCACCAGCTTGTTTGAATAACTGTTTCAATCCTTCAAGGAAACACTCCGAATTTTCGGCAGGAAGAGGATAAGCAAATCCTACATTGCTGTAAGGGAAACTCAAAATTAGTGTCTTGATGTCCTTGTAAGCACCATCCTTTACAACAGTCATTTTTCCAAAATCCACTTGTGATTCACCCGGAGGATGCTCCAAACGCTCATATCTTGTATTTCTCTTCTTTAATCTTCGGCTTTCTATGCTGCACATAGTCACAAACTGTCCGATAGGATCCTTTAAATCCATGTTCATCCCTAAGTTGCTCAAACATCTTCTTGTTTGTTCTTCTCTCTTTCCTCTTGAGCTTCAGGTCCTCCTCAAGCCAGCAATCTACAATTTCACCATATCCATCTTCATACATCATTCCACCTTTGTTGAAAGGAAGAGGCTCTAAGGGTACTTCACCATCTGCATATTTTTTTACTGTCCTCCAATTCTTACCTGTCTTTCTAACGATTTCGTTAATTGACAAATCTTCGTTTTCTCTTAAATGTTTGATATAATTAACTTCTGGCATTGC
>NZ_CANNCR010000166.1 GCF_947503125.1 uncultured Metabacillus sp. | reverse complement strand
TATGGAATACACGATGTTTTGCGAAATTTTTCTTAACGAAGCCAACTACATTTTCAATCCGACCTTTACTTTCAGGGTCAGCTTTTCGACAAACCCGAAGGGTTAAGTTTCTTGACTCCTTATATTGTTGAAACTCTTTAGTTAGAATTAAATCTCCACCATTTTCACTTACTACGATAAGGCTATCCTGATCATATACAAATTCATTAGGTATTCCACCAAACCACTTGATGGCATTTTCATGTGTTCGTATAACGTCTTGTGTTGTAAATGGTCGATCAAGCCATTCTTTATATTTATATCTAGAATGAGACAAGACGAAGGCAATAAAGTATAGTTTAACCTCTTTTTTGTCTGGAGTTAGTTGCTTCGTTTGCCCAAAGTCAACTTGGACTTGTTCTCCCATTGGGGGATCTGGTATTGCTTCATAGATACGAGGGGAGGTTTCTTTTTCTATTTTATATTCTTCTCTAAGTTCTCTTACATAGGATCGAACTGTACTCTCCCCAATTTCTAAATCTTCATACCTCTCTTCTAGCCAATCTTGCACTTGTGCAGATGACATATCAGGGTGCTCATTCAACCACGATAGTATTAGGTCTTTATAAGGATCTAATTTTTTAGCTTTCGTTTTAATTGAATCAACCCATTCGGCCATATCGGCTGGTGATTTCTTTAAATAGCGATGGACTGTTGATCTTGAAATTCCTAGTTTCTCTGCCACCTTTGATTTACTAAATCCTTGTTTAAGTAATTGATTGATTTCCATATACATTTCCCACTTATCCACCTTTATCTGTCCTCCCACTGATGAAATGAATTTAACTTAATCATTTTACAGTGGTTAGTTCATTATTTTGATTGGTATATTTGGGTAAATAAGTGTTTCATTTTATCTAGCGAAAACTGTCTACTTTATTCTAGCAGTCACA
>NZ_CANNCR010000165.1 GCF_947503125.1 uncultured Metabacillus sp. | reverse complement strand
ATTAAAGAACTATCACCGGAAGAGGTGTTGATGAAGTGGAAGCCATATGTTCAACGAGGAGTGGGAATTAAGCGAGCGACAAAGCTAGTGGAAGCTGCTCGAAAGAGTATTGGGATTCAAATCGGTATTCAGTTTGCCAAGAGAGAATTAGATTATCTACTTGACCAGTATGAGCTATATAAACAACAGGTAGAACAATTAGATACGGAGCTTGAAGCTCTAGTGGAGACACTTCCGGGAGCTAAACAAATGATGGAGATATCAGGATTAGGATCTACCACAATCGCTTTATTCTTCTCGGAAGTAGGTGACATTACAAAGTACAGTCACCCCCAACAATTAGTGAATTTAGCAGGCCTCTCATTACGAGAACACAGTTCCGGTAAATTTAAAGGCCAAACACGAATAACCAAGAGAGGGAGAAGCCGTCTACGACGAGCTTTATATTTGGCTATTCGTCCACTAGTCGCCCATAACCCAACGTTTAAGGCCTTGCATCGATACTATACAACACGATCTGAAAAGCCATTGAAAAAGCAACAGTCACTCATTGCCTTGTGTTGTAAGTTACTACGTGTGTTGTTTGTCATTGGACAAAAACAATGTGAGTTTGATGGATCTAAACTAGTCAGAGGATTACCTCAAAAACAAGTATTACAGGTTGCTTAAAGCTCTTAGAAAAACACTCTAAATACACATTATTTCTCTACAAACACCAATAGTGCAGAGTTGGAGCATATTTTTTCCATTCGGGCAATTGACCCAGCTAAGGAGCATTTCCAACCTCCACCTCATGGATACGCAGGACGAAGGAAAGTATGGATTACAATCCTGAGAGATATGGGAGGGTTAGCGACCGTGATTTATGTGGAGATTTCTTAGCACGGTTATACACTTATTTTCCAAACTAATCCAGTTTGGTTGATAGGATGGCCCCC
>NZ_CANNCR010000164.1 GCF_947503125.1 uncultured Metabacillus sp. | reverse complement strand
CTATAGTATTGAAACGAGGTTTACCGCTTCAGATCTGAGAAGTAGTGGATAACTTTCATAGAGCTCCTTGTCAGTTGCTTCTAACTTACATTTTTTTACAATTTTAGTTGATGCTTATTAAGTATACCCAAATTATTAAAAAAGTAATTGACATAGTACGCTTAACGTATAAAAAAGCCGCCTGAATGATGTTCCAGGCAGCGAATGTATTCATATGATTAAGATTTCATTTCCCTCTCAGCGTCTTTTTTATTACGATAGTAAATAAAATCAATTTTTCTCATTGTACGTATCCCCTGATTTACAATTATGGCAGAATAAACAGTGGTTAGAAATAAGCCGAATATGGCAATCCAAAACAGGGTTGTGATTTTTATGTCTCTTTGACGATCAAATTGCACGAACATCCCCCTTCCTAACAACTCTCTATTTATATTTTGCCAGAAGAAAGGAATTATTCATGAAGACACCTTTTATTTTTCTTATATTAAGAAAAAATAATAATGCCTTACGGTGTCAAAGGGAGATCCGGTGTTTGCACACCCGTAATAAGCGTACTCTGATGTTTCTCGACATTTTCAAAAATATATAATGGAACATTCGGATACCTACCGTAATCATTTTTTGCCGTTTCAACCCATCTGAAAAATTTTGCTTTCCTAAAAGCATGGGCTTTGGGATTAGGAGCTGTACACGGATTTCCATATGGGATAACTAACGGAAACAACAATGTCACAAACATAATAAAAACACCTCTGGTTATGATTAGCCTTATAGATTGTAAAAAAGAGCCACAAGTTAAATATGGAATGCTCTTTTAGTGCATTTTATGCAGAGGTGTAAAGAAGGTACTTCAATCGTTTCTGTCATATAGATGGTAAAAAAAGCGCAAGGCGCCTGCCTATCGGCGACAAGCATAAGGCGAACAGGAATAGAAGGTGTACTTTACCTTCA
>NZ_CANNCR010000163.1 GCF_947503125.1 uncultured Metabacillus sp. | reverse complement strand
CTCCACCTATGTTTTCATGTGAAAAATGTGGAGGAGAAATGTACCCTGAGTTTTATAAAGGAATTCATGGAATAGAGAACAAGCTATCGGATATTCGCTAGACAAAAAAGGACCGGGCGGTTTTTGCCCGGTTTTTCTTATTTAATAATTCATGACAACCCGCGATAGATTCAGGGAGGGATAATTTTTGAAAATAAAAGAGAAGGCAGACTTACTTTTGGGAAATTTTAAGGGATGGTCCGAGCAACAAACACATATACAAGGTGTGGCAGTTGTGGGTTCATTTGCAAGAGGTGACTTTCATTCGAATTCAGATGTGGATTTAACGATTATTACTACAAATAAAGACCTTACGTTAAATATGATTAAAAATGATTTTAATTTCGGTAATATTGAGAGTAGTACACTTGAAGAATGGGGGATTTTAACCTCTCTAAGAATCTTCTATGGTAATGGATTAGAGGTTGAATACGGGGTTGTAACGGACCAGTGGGTTAAAGAGCCACTTGATGAAGGTACGAAGAATGTGGTTAAAAATGGCTTTAAGGTCGTAACTGAAAAAGAGAATATATTTTATAGTATAAAAATGTATTTAAATAATTTGTAATCCTATTCCTCAACTATGGCGCTAAGGATTGATTGCGCCTATTTTGCTTTACAAGGCAATTAAATTGAATAACACTTGGCACTTAAATTGGATATTTATGTTAAAATATGATTGGAATTGTGAAGGATTGTACTATTGAAGCAGGATAATTTGAGCAGGGAAAAATAATATACTCATTCATGAAAGTTTTACAAGGTTTAATAAGGAGCCATTCCTGTAATGAAGAAATTTGAGGATTGAAACAAAAAGAGCCCTCTTGGTATAGTACGAGGTGTCTGGTATGTCAACACTAAACTAGACACTTTTTTTAAGGTGAATATTTTTATATTCAATGGGACTTAGATAGTCAAG
>NZ_CANNCR010000162.1 GCF_947503125.1 uncultured Metabacillus sp. | reverse complement strand
TAGGTTATATCAATTATGGTAGTTGACACCTATTAAAAATGAAAAAACACCTCATTCTTTGGTATAGTGAGATTAATGAGAAATCACTACCACATAGAAGAGGTGTCCCCTATATGATAGACCAAAATAGTCAATATAATCAACTACCAAATGAACTTAACTCTGTTTTTTCTGAGCTTGAAATTAATAAGCATTTACGCCAAGCCGGTATTAAAAAATCCTTTGGTTACAGTTGCTCTTACTTATTTCAACTTGTTTTCTGTTTGATTTTCCAACATAAAAATTGGTTTTCCCTTCTTGATTCAAAGAAGGCGGATAAGTTTCCTGCCAAGGATGCTGTCTATCGTTTCTTAAATCAATCGACGTTCAACTGGCGCCGTTTTTTATTACTTTTGAGTACCTTTACGATTCAAAAGGTTACCCGTCTCACAAATAAAAAACGGCCAAAAGTGTTTATTATCGACGATTCTGCCTATGACCGAAATCGCAGTAAAAAAGTTGAATTACTTGCACGTTGTTTTGATCACGCTTCTCTTAAAATGCGATACTACAAAGGCTTTCGTATGTTAACTTTGGGTTGGTCAGATGGCTATACATTTATGCCAATTGACTTTTCCTTAGTCAGTTCAAAGAAGTCTCAAATCAATGGAATCTCTGAACAGATTGATAAACGAACCAGTGGCTATAAGCGTCGAGAAAATGCTTTACAAACAGAGCCCGAACAACTCCCTGACATGATCAAACGTGCATTAGCTGGTGGGATAGAATCAAGTTATGTCCTAATGGATTCATGGTTTACATTACCTCCACTTGTCAAAGACATTGTTGATCAAGGATTAGATGTAATTGGAATGGTCAAAGAAACAAAACAGCGTTATAACGTAAACGGAGAAATGGTTTCTTTAAAGCAGCTTTATCGTCTAGCCGGACCCGTTCAATCCAAGAAAGGAATTCTTCGTTCCATCCATACAACAATGGCTAATGGAACTCCAATCAAAGTTGTATTTATTCGAAACAGAAACAAGAAA
>NZ_CANNCR010000161.1 GCF_947503125.1 uncultured Metabacillus sp. | reverse complement strand
CTTTACCGCCAGGTTAAGGAATGGGATCGCTACGGCCTGAATACCAATGATAAGAACCTTTCGAATTGGGTCATTCGTGCATCACACGATTGGTTATTGCCTATTTACGAGAGAATGAAAGATTTGATGATGAATAAATCGCTTTTACATATTGATGAAACATATGGACAAATTCTCTACCGTTCCGATGGTAAATCGGGTCAAACTAATGCATATAATTGGGTGTCTCGAAGTGTTCCTTGCCAAGGGCCACCTATAACTCTCTTTCATAGCGCATTATCGCGGGCTCGATCTGTCCTTGAAGATTTCATTGAAGGCTTTTCTGGAACGATTATTTGCGATGGTTATTCTGCCTATGATAAGTTGGAAGGTGTTACCTTCGCAAATTGTTGGGCCCATGTTCGTCGCTATTGGCTAAAAGCAGACAGCAAAAATGGCCAAATTGGTGTGAGCTTTTGTGACGATTTATACCGTCTTGAAAGGAAATTTAAACATTTGTCTCCGAGTAAGCGAAGAAAAAAACGCCAAAAATACTCGAAGCCAATTGTAGATAAATTCCTTGAATGGGTTGAAACGTCACCATTTTACGGAAAAAATGCGCTAGCAAAAGCAGCTGAATATACATTGAACAGGGCAAATGGACTCAGAGCATTCCTGAACGATGGGCGCATTGAAATCGATAATAATCCAGCCGAAAACGCCATCCGCCCCAACGTCGTAGGCAGAAAAAACTGGCTTTTCTCAGTCAGTGAAGCTGGCGCAAAAGCGAACGCCATTTGTCTGAGTATCGCAGAAACTGCCAAAAGTAACGGTGTAGATTTCTACGAATACTTAAAGAAACTTTTGACGGATCTACCCAATCTCGGCATCCATCAAAACCCTGAAATTTTAAATCAATACATGCCCTGGTCAAAAGTGATTCAGGCCGAATGTGGACAAAAATTGAAATAAGCCGTAAATTCGATTAAAAAAATCAGGATTTACGGCTATTCGTGATGCGGACCGAAAGGTGCGCTTATTTTTTATAATTCGGGCTTAC
>NZ_CANNCR010000160.1 GCF_947503125.1 uncultured Metabacillus sp. | reverse complement strand
GAGTCAACTAAATGGTAGTTATGAAATATTGAGAATACACGAGTATTTGGAAGGAAAATTAACTTTATTGAGGGAGGAAAACAGTATGGACTTTATGTTTATCATAACTATCTTTCTAATAGGATTTATTGGATCATATATATCAGGGATGGTGGGCATAGGTGGGTCAATCATTAAATATCCTATGTTACTATATATCCCGCCTTTATTTGGTTTAGCCGCATTTAGTGCACATGAAGTTTCAGGGATAAGTGCAATACAAGTATTCTTCGCAACTATCGGTGGAGTTTGGGCCTATCGTAAAGGTGGGTATTTAAATAAGAACCTTATCATCTACATGGGTGTTAGTATTTTAATCGGAAGTTTTATTGGAAGTTATGGTTCAAGAATGATGTCTGGAGAAATTATTAACCTCGTTTATGGTGTTTTAGCCTTACTTGCAGCCATTATGATGTTCCTTCCGAAAAAGGGGAGAGATGATATACCGCCCGACCAAGTTTCATTCAATAAATGGCTTGCAGCGTTTTTTGCTCTTATTGTTGGTGTTGGAGCAGGTATTGTTGGTGCGGCAGGAGCATTTCTATTAGTTCCAATTATGTTAGTCATTTTAAAATTACCGACACGTGTGACGATAGCATCATCTTTAGCGATTACGTTCATATCTTCAATAGGGGCTACAATTGGAAAAATCTCAACTGGACAGGTAGAATTTGTTCCTGCGTTAATCATGGTTATAGCGAGTTTAATTGCCTCCCCATTGGGTGCGAAAATGGGTCAGAAGGTGAATACAAAACTTCTGCAATGGATACTAGCCTTATTGATTTTGGGTACTTCAATTAAGATTTGGGCAGAAATTCTGCTCTAGGATGTTGAATAAGCAGGTTACTCATACTTTTTTCTTATAGATGGGACATGTACGTCAAATAGATATTTATTTTAGATTGGCGTAACCATTGTTTTTATCTATGTCAAAACAAAATAAAGTTTGCAGAATGAGAAAAAAGTCTGCATAAGAAGAATAAAGTTTGCATAAAGCCCCGTGA
>NZ_CANNCR010000159.1 GCF_947503125.1 uncultured Metabacillus sp. | reverse complement strand
CCCACTAAATCTGCTACTCTGAAAAAACGTACCTCATATCCATTCTCGCAGGCTTTAACCCCAAGTGCCGTAGCCAGATGTGTTTTTCCGGTCCCTGGAGAGCCAAGGAGAAGTAAGTTTTGCTTTCCCTTTATAAAACGCAGATCGCTGATTTCTTCTTTTGTTGTTGTGGCAGGGAGATGCAACTGTTCAGTCCATTGGTAGTCCTTTAGCCACTTAAGCTCTCTAAACTTTGCCTTTTTTATTAGCCTAGAGATTTTCGTAGTTTGACGGGAAGTAATTTCTTTCATTAAAACATCCCGCAAATACTGCTCCTTGTCTTCAAATTCAACTTCTTCATATGTTTCTGCAATATAACCAAGATAAAGCGTTTTACAAACTTCTTTTAAACTGGTCATCATGATACCCTCCCATCCAAGCTTGGACACAGCTTTTTATCGTATGATTGAAGATCCGTTTCATAGTCAAGCAATACAAGAGGAGTATGGGTTTCTGATATCTTTTCTGGATAGGTTGCTTCCTTTGCCTCTAGGAGATACCCAAGTTCATGTGGAGCTCTTTCAAAACGATTTTCCTCATCTAATATTTCATGTACAGCCTGCAAAGTATGCTTCTCCAACAAGGTCTTTAAGCCTCTTACTCTAGCTTTAATTTCGTCAGGTTTTATCGTAAGATAAACTTTTACCCTCTCGGGTAAGTACTTGAAAAATCGAGAATATTTGACGGAGCGAGGTTTCTTTGCCCAATCATTTAAAATATCACTCCAGGGAATATCTCTTGTTTTATTCATATAAGGACGTGATTCCTGATACACAATTTCCCCATCATTGGTAAAGCAGGTGAAAGAGTCCCATTCTTTTTTAATGACTAACGACTGTTTAACCCTACCTTTATGAATGATAAACTTTTCTCCATCAACACTTATTTCTCCGTATTTATTAACGGTGGAGGTATCGATTGAATAGATCCGCAGATCGCTAATTGGTAATGCCTTTAGCTGTTTTTCGTCCTCTATCCAGAGCTGCTCAATTGCAATCCCTTTTTCATAATGTGGACG
>NZ_CANNCR010000158.1 GCF_947503125.1 uncultured Metabacillus sp. | reverse complement strand
ATTCAGATACCTATGGCCATCAAGAATCAGCGACTTATAATGCCCATTATGGAACCATTGGTTTCCATCCATTAGTGGCTTTTGATGGTGTAACAGGCGACTTTTTGAAGGCAAAGCTGCGTTCTGGAAATGTGTATACTTCTAACGGTGTAATTGAATTCATCCAACCACTTATTGAACATTACAACGGGATATTCCCGGAGATTTCACTATTTGTTCGCGGAGATAGTGGTTTTGCCGTCCCAGCTTTATATGATTTATGCGAAAAAGAATCGGTCTATTACGTCATTCGACTAAAGTCTAATGCTCAACTACAACAGATTGCGGAAGAATACCATCCTTCCTCTATACCTTCAGATGTCACAAAGACCGAGTGCTATTTTGAAGAAACTATTTATCAAGCGAAGTCATGGTCTAAGCCTAGAAAAGTGATAATACAATCCGTACGTCCGGCAAATGAACTGTTCTTTATCCATTCATTTTTTGTGACCAATTTAGAAATTGCCTTTTCTCCAAAAGATATCGTCCGTGCTTACCAAAAAAGAGGGACGATGGAGAACTATATTAAAGAGGCCAAGAACGGCTTCAGATTGGATCAAATGAATAGCCACTCTTTCCAAGTAAACGAAGTAAGAATGATGTTAAGTCTTTTAGCTTATAACTTAACAAATTGGCTTCGAACTCTGTCTTTTCCACCAGAACACAAGAATATGCAAATTGAGACGATTCGTACACGGATCATTAAAGTTGCCAGTAAATTAGTAAAGTCAGGACGATCCCTATACTTTAAATTATCTTCAAGTTTCGTCTATCAGGAATTCTTTTGGAAGATACTTAGCCGAATTCAAAACCTACAGATAGAATAACCTTTCATTTGACACTTAAAAAAAAATAGTGTTAAGACCAAGGGAGTAGTCTGCCTAAAAACTGCAATTTCTAGCATCAAATTCTAGATATACCGATTTTAAAAAGCAAAATGACCAACATTCTTTTAAAAACTTAGAAATGTAATTAATTTTTGATTAAATGCATGACCTGAGAGAAGGTATGAATAATTCAGG
>NZ_CANNCR010000157.1 GCF_947503125.1 uncultured Metabacillus sp. | reverse complement strand
GCAAGCCTTTTTTTTATGCAGTCAGGCTCTGCACATTTTTGCTGCAGAACTCTGTACTTTTATTTTGCAATAAACAAGCGATAGTGCTTCTACAATTCTCAAACCTTTTTAAATAGCCGTTTAATAAGCAGTCAATCTCGTATGTTAGTTGTTACCTTATAAATCTACACAGCTAACTCGTTTCCTTTGCGTATCCAATGAACTCTTTAATATTGTCAAACCGGGGGTCATCCCGTTTTACGACAATAAGTTCGGATCTTCATGGTGACTGATATTAAATTAAAAACTGTCCAAATTTTCTTTTCTATTGGCAGTAGGATTTATTAACCAGTAAAGATATTTGGAGAGACCATATAACCAAGCGTATATCCATCGGGTTCACTGTTTGCTAATTCACCCCTACCAATCCAACCTTCACCTTTTTGACACAATACACCCAAGAGAATTAAAAATGAAGGCAAAAAAACCACCCACGATGTTGTGAGGGGTCTCATTGTGTTTATATGTGTTTATAAAGTTTGTTGATGTCAATGAAAAAACGTGTTAAGAATCGAAAAAGAAAGCTTGTATGTACCTGTGAAATACTCAAATCGTTATTATTTTCACCCAACTGATTCTGATTTCCGTTACATCCTGATCCTATTCCGATAACCGTTAATACTAAAAGACCGATCTTTAATTGTTTTATTTTATATATCATGAATAATCACCTCTGTGTTTCATCCATTATTGAGAGAGTAAAAAGGTTGGTTTACTCGACCAACCTTTTTTTGTCTTTTAATTATTGTTGTTTGTATTGAGGTTCTTCTTGTTCGATTTGTTTAACGCGAGGTTCAAGGCTTTTTAGAACGGATTGGGTTTGTTTAGCAGCATCTTGGTAAAGCTGCTTCGCTTGTTCATTATCTGTACTAAGAGCAAATGTTTCAAAGCTAGCTTGAGCGCTTTTTAATCCGGCTAAAGCTGTTTTAACGTCATTTATTACTGTCATGAATTACACCTCCCTCAATAAAGTTTAATTTTCTCGCTAATACTCGTGTATTCTCCAAATTTCACTAACACCAAATAGTAATCTC
>NZ_CANNCR010000156.1 GCF_947503125.1 uncultured Metabacillus sp. | reverse complement strand
AACGTTTTAGTTTTAATTAACACCGAAGTGAACTTGTTGACCGCCGCAATCGCTCTTGACAAACACACCAATGGTTTAATTTGGGGTTAACAAGGGCGAAGGGAACAAAAGAAGGCATACCAAATAAGCCCTTGGTTCCTTCCATTTTAAACCATTGGCAAGTTCGGTTTGTCAAGAGTTCGTTCCACCGATTGCTGAGATAGGGCTCTGCTAAACAAAAGTTAGGCTCTTTGTTCCACTATCCATTGTTGAGCTAACTCAATCAGTTTTGTCCAACGTGCCGGCATTGTTGGAAGTCTTAGTAGTTCTGGATTCACTACAGGTACCTTACCTTCTAGGGCTGCATGTGGCCGTAGAAAATTAAAGTAAGCTACAAACAAAGTGACAAATGAAACCGATCCTTTTTCCGATCCAAAGCCATGAGTTGAGCGATAATTGCCCTTAAAAGTTCGATTGAGTCTTTCGATAATCTGTTTCAGTGGTCTATATTCCTTTGAAACAGGGTCTTCATTTGTCAGACCGATCACTTGCTTCACATCAAACGAAATATCATGCTGAGCGTAAAAGTGTTGTGCTAGAAGATAGATTGGATTTCCGTCTACTACGAATGTAAGGTTTTCTGGGATCTCTTCCATCTTTACTAAGACCTCATCAATTGCTCTAATGGCTGACGCTGTATCTCGGTTAGGAGACACCGGATAGGAAAGGATAATCTTTTTCAAGGCATCAAAAAAGAAAAAGAGATAATGCCAGCGACCTCCTACTCGGATATACGTTTCGTCGCCACAAAATTGATCAGAAAGCTCATAAGGATAGTAATCCACATAAGGCTTAAGTAGTAAAGCTACGCTATTTTCGTAGTTCAAAATTGTTTGGTGTGAAATAGCTACACCATGAACTTCCTGCATGATGGCAGCTGTCCTACGGGCCGAGAGGCCATAGTTTACATGGTAGGTCAAAATCAAACCCAATGTATGCGGTGACGCATATATTTTAGACAAATCTACTACTGGTAACTCAGGTGAATGCTTAGATAAAGGTAGAAAATCAATGTGAAACTGGCGAAAAATGTATCTCAATTTAAATGAC
>NZ_CANNCR010000155.1 GCF_947503125.1 uncultured Metabacillus sp. | reverse complement strand
TTTGACTTATTAAAGTGGTTAGAAGAAAAAGAAATTACACACATTGCCATGGAAAGCACCGGAATCTATTGGAAACCAGTCTATAACATCTTAGAAGGTTACTTTGATATTACCTTAGCGAATGCTCAACGAATTAAAAATGTCCCTGGACGTAAAACAGATGTTTCCGATGCTGAATGGATTGCCAAACTACTCCGTCATGGATTGATTGAAAAAAGCTTTGTTCCCTCACAAGACCTTCGTGAATTACGTGACTTAACTAGGCTACGAAAAAAATGGGTTGGAAACTTAACAGCTGAGAAGAATAGAATCTCAAAAGTTCTTGAGTGTTCGAATATCAAACTTGGTTCTGTTATTTCTGACATCTTTGGTGTCTCAGGACGTAAGCTTTTAACTCAATTAGTTGAGAAAGGATACTTAGATCAAAGTGATGTTGATTCAAGTATTCATCATTCTTTAAAGAAAAAAGCAAACTCCATTTCCGATTCTCTCTTTGGTACTTTAAACGAACATCAAATATTTATGATTAGAGGCTCTTGGAACCATATTGTGTATTTAGAGAAAAGCATTCAAGAATTGGAAGAACGGATTAACACCCTACTTCAATCTTATCAGGAAGAAAAAGAGATTCTTTTATCTATCCCAGGGGTAAAGGATCATACTGCCGCTTGTATTATCGCTGAGATAGGGACAGATATGAACCAATTCCCTTCATCCAGACATTTGGCATCATGGGCTGGTGTATCTCCTGGAAACAATGAAAGTGCAGGAAAAAAAAAAGGGTCTAAGAGCATCCAAGGAAATCCACATATCAAAGCAACGCTTTGTGAAGTAGCCTGGGCAATTTCAAGGTCAAGAAAAACTAGTATGTCATCCACATTTTGGTCACTTTCAGCACGAAGAGGAAACAAAAAAGCAACAAAAGCTATTGCCCATAAGGTTTTAAGAATTATATACACTTTATTAATTAATAACCAAAGCTATTCCGAGCCAGCCTTAAGTCGATAGGTTATTTAACCAAATAGAATAAGAAATAGGTTGTGTTTTTTAAAAAAATTACAACACACCCTTTATTTCTTATTGCCTTTTTTTGAAAAAAACTTAAAACCCATTAAAAAGTATGCCTCACACCTTAAATGGATTAATACCCCAAGATTTTTTATTTTCACAGAAAAA
>NZ_CANNCR010000154.1 GCF_947503125.1 uncultured Metabacillus sp. | reverse complement strand
TGATACTACGTCAAGAAAATAGACACAGATTTTCTACCGCGCTTTCGCTTGGTGTCCTTCATCAAAAAGTTCAAAAAAGAGCGTTTTAAACCTTTTGATGAAGGTGAAATTTAAGCAGATGTTTGATCATATAAACGCTCGAATTCATTCGGTGTAAGGTAATTCAGAGTTGAATGGATCCTCTTTGAGTTGTAGAAAAACTCAATGTACTCAAAAAGCGATTCTCTTGCTTCTTTCCTCGTTTTATACTTTGTTTGATAAACGAGCTCCCGTTTGAGTATACCGTGAAATGACTCAATACAAGCGTTGTCATAACAGTTTCCTTTACGGCTCATGCTGCTTGTCATATGGTACTGTTTTAATAGTTTCTGATATTCAGAGGAAGCATACTGAACACCGCGATCGGAGTGATGGATGATGCCTTTCCCAGGCCTCTGACGTTTATAAGCCACCTTTAAGGCAGCTATTACTAATTCCTTTGTCATCGTCTTGTCCATAGCCCAACCTACGATTTTGCGTGAATAAAGGTCCATGACGGTCGCCAAATACAACCAGCCCTCATTGGTTGGAATATACGTGATATCCGTTACCCATGACTGGTTAGGTTTACTTGCCTTAAATTGTCGGTCTAAAACATTTTCACTTACCGGATGTTGATGCTTAGAGTTTGTTGTAGCTTTATATTTTTTGACTGTACAAGACTTCCAATTGTTTTTTGTCATGATACGAGAGACGGTTCGTTCACTTACCTTTACGCCACGCTTCTTCAATGTCTTGGCGATTTTAACACTTCCATATCGCTGTTTGTATTCTAGGTGAGTTTGTAAGATTTTTTTTGATAGCTTTTCATGATGTTTCTGTCTGTCACTTTTTGGTCGTTTTAGCCATTTATAATAGCCACTTTTCGAAATTCCCAGAACGCTGCACATCTTCTCCACCCGGTAGTGGGAGCTGTTTTCAAGTATGAATTCATACTTTACCGAGGGCTTTTCGCGAAGTAGTGCATTGCCTTTTTTAATATTTCATTTTCCTCCTGAAGATCACGAATTTGTTTTTGCATTGCTTTTAACTCTGCCTCTGGAGTAGAAAAGGTTTGTACAGCTTTTACTTCAGGTTGTTGGCCATATTTCTTTACCCAACCATGTAACGTATTTTCGTTCACACCTACTTCTCTCGCCACTTGAGCTACAGACTTGTTGTTCTCAGCGATATACTTTACT
>NZ_CANNCR010000153.1 GCF_947503125.1 uncultured Metabacillus sp. | reverse complement strand
GAGTCAACTAAATGGTAGTTATGAAATATTGAGAATACATGAGTATTTGGAAGAAAAATTAACTTTATTGAGGGAGGAAACTTATGCGAGAGGAAGTTGGAAAGTGTTCTGTTTGTGAGAAAACAATCTATTGTTTGGACGGTTTTTTAGATGGAATTATTACGAAAGAAAAAATCCTTTATTGTTTTTCATGTAGTACAAAGGAAGAAGACAAGTAATTAAAATTGGTTATAAGCTGAATGTTTGATACGATAAACGTATAATAATTATTTCTTAGATGCAAGAATGGAGGAGAAAAAGGTGGATTTTAACCAAGTTGTAAGCAATAGACGTGAGATTACCAGTTTTTCAAACCAATCGATTCCGAAAGAAACAATTGAAGAAATTTTGGAAGTTGCATGGCTATCGCCAACCGGGAATAATTTACCATCCCGTGAGTTCATTGTTGTGAATGATAGAGGGATGCTTGATCATCTTGCTAATACAACCCCATATATGCCATGGTTAAAAGAAGCAACCTATGCCATCGTAATAACAGGTCGGCCAACGGTTAGTAAGTATTGGATACAGGATTCCTCTATTGCAAGCGGTTATATTTGGTTAGCGGCAGTAAACGCAGGGTTAGGCTGTGCATTTGGTGCTGTATTTAACGCAGCGGATGAGGTTGAATCCGAACAAAGAGAAACATATGTAAGAAATGCTTTAAACATACCGAATGACCGAAGAGTATTAGCGATATTGGGACTAGGGTATGGGAAAGATCAACCGAATAAGAAGGAGCTTGTAAAGAAAAACGAAATTATTTATTATCATACCTTTAGACAGCAAGAAAAGTAAGGAGGTAGATGGTAAAGAAGCTTATATTGTAATTAAATATTATTAATCGTTATTTAGTAAGAGATATATAGTTTCTAATATTAAATAGGATAATAAAGGTAACTGCTGGATATTAAAGTAGTTGCCTTTTTTATATAAAAAAACAAAGTCTCTATACTGCGAATAAGTGGCCGAGTCTTTCTAAGTAAAATAGGAAAGTGCAAAACGGCTTTTCACTTGGAAATAATAACAAAATCTATTTTCACTTATTTTATATTTAAGGGAGATTTCCAATGAGGGTTGAGAAGATTAGCACACTCCAATTTATCTATACTCAACTTTCGCACAAAGAAAATGAGTGTTACTCGTTGGTTGTATTGAATTTAGGTTATATCAATTATGGTAGTTG
>NZ_CANNCR010000152.1 GCF_947503125.1 uncultured Metabacillus sp. | reverse complement strand
GACCTATCAACCTGATCATCTTTCAGGGATCTTACGTTACAAAGTAACAGGGAAATCTCATCTTGAGGGGGGCTTCATGCTTAGATGCTTTCAGCACTTATCCCTTCCGCACATAGCTACCCAGCTATGCCTTTGGCAAGACAACTGGTACACCAGCGGTGCGTCCATCCCGGTCCTCTCGTACTAAGGACAGCTCCTCTCAAATTTCCTGCGCCCACGACGGATAGGGACCGAACTGTCTCACGACGTTCTGAACCCAGCTCGCGTACCGCTTTAATGGGCGAACAGCCCAACCCTTGGGACCGACTACAGCCCCAGGATGCGATGAGCCGACATCGAGGTGCCAAACCTCCCCGTCGATGTGGACTCTTGGGGGAGATAAGCCTGTTATCCCCGGGGTAGCTTTTATCCGTTGAGCGATGGCCCTTCCATGCGGAACCACCGGATCACTAAGCCCGACTTTCGTCCCTGCTCGACTTGTAGGTCTCGCAGTCAAGCTCCCTTGTGCCTTTACACTCTGCGAATGATTTCCAACCATTCTGAGGGAACCTTTGGGCGCCTCCGTTACATTTTAGGAGGCGACCGCCCCAGTCAAACTGCCCACCTGACACTGTCTCCCGGCCCGATAAGGGCCGCGGGTTAGAATTTCAATACAGCCAGGGTAGTATCCCACCGACGCCTCCACCGAAGCTGGCGCTCCGGCTTCTCAGGCTCCTACCTATCCTGTACAAGCTGTACCAAAATTCAATATCAGGCTACAGTAAAGCTCCACGGGGTCTTTCCGTCCTGTCGCGGGTAACCTGCATCTTCACAGGTACTATAATTTCACCGAGTCTCTCGTTGAGACAGTGCCCAGATCGTTACGCCTTTCGTGCGGGTCGGAACTTACCCGACAAGGAATTTCGCTACCTTAGGACCGTTATAGTTACGGCCGCCGTTTACTGGGGCTTCAGTTCAAAGCTTCGCTTGCGCTAACCTCTCCCCTTAACCTTCCAGCACCGGGCAGGCGTCAGCCCCTATACTTCGCCTTGCGGCTTCGCAGAGACCTGTGTTTTTGCTAAACAGTCGCCTGGGCCTATTCACTGCGGCTTTTCGAAGGCTTTAACACCCTAAAAAGCACCCCTTCTCCCGAAGTTACGGGGTCATTTTGCCGAGTTCCTTAACGAGAGTTCTCTCGCTCACCTTAGGATTCTCTCCTCGCCTACCTGTGTCGGTTTGCGGTACGGGCACCTCACACCTCGCTAGAGGCTTTTCTTGGCAGTGTGGAATCAGGAACTTCGGTACTAT
>NZ_CANNCR010000151.1 GCF_947503125.1 uncultured Metabacillus sp. | reverse complement strand
CCTTAGAACGGGAAAGAGTGATACTAGTAACTTTATATGGAGGGGTGGGTATGCTAGCCTGCTAGGCAAGCCAGCGATCCTTTGGGAGCTGGTTGCCTGGCTGGAATGAGCATACCCACAGAGGCTCCATGTCAAGTTACGGATACCTGCACTCCACTCGTAGTCTGCTACGTACCAGTTAAGGAGACTGATAATATGGGAACAAGACGAACATTTACAGATGAGTTTAAGGCACAAATGGTTAAGTTATATGAAAGCGGTAAGTCAAGAAAAGACATTGTAATGGAATATGAATTAACACCTTCTGCCTTAGATAGATGGATTATTCAAAGCCAAGGAACAGGTTCATTTAAAGAAAAGGATAACCGTTCACCTGAAGAAAATGAATTAATTGAATTACGTAAAGAAAACAAGCGTTTACAAATGGAGAACGATATTTTAAAGCAAGCAGCGCTGATAATAGGACGAAGGTAAATGTGATTAGGCAAAATGCCCACAAGTACCCTGTATCAGCAATGTGTAAAGTCCTACAAATCCAGAGAAGCACCTATTATTATGAATCAAAAGCTAGGGAAAACAATGATAATGAATTGACCATTACCATTACTGAAATATTTCATAAAAGCCGTCAAAATTATGGCACTCGTAAGATTAAACAAGAGTTGAAAAAACAGGGTTTACAGGTATCTAGAAGACGTATTGGACGTATCATGAACGAGAATGGACTAGTATCCAAATACACAGTTGCCCAGTTTAAACCACATGTTGAAAAGCCAAATGAGTCAGCGGTAAAAAATGAACTAAACAGGAAATTTAATCAGAATACCCCTCTAGCTGTTGTAGTGAGTGATTTGACATATGTAAGGGTCCAAAATTCGTGGCATTATATATGTTTATTTGTCGACCTTTTCAATAGGGAAATCATTGGATTTAGTGCAGGTCAAAATAAAGATGCCCAGCTTGTGTATCGTGCTTTATCAACGATTAAAGTTGATTTACGAAAGATTCGTATGTTCCACACAGATCGTGGAAGTGAATTCAAAAACAAAGTAATTGACGAGGCTTTGGAGACATTCGAAATACAGCGTTCATTAAGCTTAAAAGGTTGTCCTTATGACAACGCCGTAGCTGAAGCGACGTTTAAGATAATAAAAATAGAATTCTGTAAGGGGCAAACATTTGAAAGCTTGGAAGAGCTACATAGTAAATTAAGTGAATATGTGGAATGGTTTAACCACGAAAGAATTCATGGAACGCTTGACTATCTAAGTCCCATTGAATATAAAAATATTCACCTTAAAAAAAGTGTCTAGTTTAGTGTTGACATACCA
>NZ_CANNCR010000150.1 GCF_947503125.1 uncultured Metabacillus sp. | reverse complement strand
GATTCTTCGGTAAGTCTTAAGTATTTTTCTGTGCTTTCAATATCCCTATGGCCTAAGTAAGCACATAAGATTGGTAATGCACAATAGATGTCCTGTCCATCCTTAACCATCTTTTCTAGCGAATGTACTGCAAAAGTATGTCGTATATCATGTACTCTAGGACCAACTTCACTATCTGTAAATATTCCTGCTGTCTTCATGAAATGTTTGAATTTTACATATACAGGGGTATTGTTATATTTCCCATTATCCCGCGAGGGATAAAAATATCCTTCGCCAAACATATCAAACCCCATTTTCGAAGCATATTCTCGACAATAATATGTTAATGAACTCGACATAGGGACTAATCTGCTTGTATTATTTTTTGCTTTTGTGATTGTCAGAACCCCGTTATCTAAATCAACATCTATCTTTTTCAACGACAGTGCTTCATTAATCCTTAGTCCACATCCGTACAACATCCTAAAAAGCATAGGATAAATCATGTGATAACGTTTACTCCATGGGGTATATTCCAAATTATCTACAACTTTTAATATTCTAGTGATTTCTTCACGAGTAAAAATATAGGGAGTAAATGTATTTGAAATAGGGATTAATTCTTTTGGGTGGACGTAAAAACTAAAGCCAATGGTATTCATAAATATGGAAAATTGTCTAATAAGGCTCATTCTCATATGCTGAGTTTTTGGAGATTCAGTGCCCCTTCTACTAACATAGTCTTCTACCATATCTTTATTAAGTATCAGTGTAGGCATATCATATTTTTTAAAAAAATCATCCATGTATCTTAGATTATAAAATGATGATTCACCAAATTTATAACCAAGATTTCTTTTATACTCAACATACATCGGACAGTACTCTTTAAACGGCCCTTCAAAAACGAAAATTTTTTCTCTATCTTTCATAAGGCACCTCCAATGAAACTGATCGGAGTTGTTCTATGTCGATACGGAGATACAACTTCGTTGTATTTGAATTTTCATGTCCTAATACGCCAGTAATAACAGGAAATGGAGTATTTTTTTTGAGTAAATTGCTCGCCAAACTGTGCCTCATAGAATGAAGACCGTGTTTTCTATTGTTGATAGAGATGCCAGCGGCATCCATATACTTATTGATGGTACTCCAAAATACATGCCCTGTGGCAAAGGCAATGAAGGGTGCTCTATGTCGAATGAAAATGTGTGGATCGTCTGATGACGGTCTACTATTTTTCATATAATCAATTAAGGCGTATTTTAAGTTTTCCATTAGAGGGAGGCGTAATGATTATTGCAGTTGAAATGAGCCACTTATGCGGAGTTTTGAGCCAGTCATTGCGGAGAAAAGAGCCACCCTTT
>NZ_CANNCR010000149.1 GCF_947503125.1 uncultured Metabacillus sp. | reverse complement strand
TGTTATTGCCATCCCAAAATGACCAAAAGTTGACGGTATTGCCTGTCCAGAATTAGACGATTATAATGTCCATATATATTTCAAAATATTTAGATATTTATAATTCTGGAGAAAGGAAAAGACGCCTCCCATCGTGTATATCTGCGCCAACAGATATACGGAAGACGTCCCCAAAAAAGAAACTATGATAATTGTATCAGATTATAATTTAATTGAAAACAACGGAGTTTTTGGTTAGAGGTGCGGGGAGGATTCCATCTCCCTGTTGCGGGAAAAGCATGAACGTAATTGGTACTAGAGATAGAAAATCTAAAGAAAGATCTGGAGAGACAAAAGTATATAATATTCGGCGATTGTGTTGTGATCAGTGCGGTCGGATTCATCATGAATTACCAGATTTCTTAGTTCCATATAAGAGATATGAGTCAGAGTGCATAGAATTGGTTCTATCGAACCCTTCTACTCATGATGTTCCAGCTGATGAATCTACCCTATTTCGTTGGTTTGAGTGGTTTAATAGCTTTGTAGATTATTGGGCTAATTGCCTCATATCCATTCTGCTTCGAACTAAACAGGGAATGATCCCTTTGAATTTGACGTCCGCAAATTCAGAGACTGCACTTCAAAGAATAGGACGACTGGTGGGGAATGCCCCCAGATGGCTAGAGAGAATTGTCCGTCCGATTGTGAATTTTAATTTGTGGTTACATACCCGTTCTGCATTCTTGTCCGAAGATAGCTGATTTACACTCATGATAATCACATATGTAGAGGAGTGTTATCATGAAAAATCAAAAAAAGGCAGAAGAAATGGCAGTACAACGGTTCCAGCTCATTTCCCCTCTCTTGGCGGAAGGTCTGGATGCTGGGAAAGCAAAAGAATTGAAAAACCAAATATGTAAGACCAGCGGTCTTTCTGAAAGGACCATTAGACGTTATCTTGAACAGTATCGTAATGAAGGTTTTGGAGGGTTAAAACCAAAAGGAATCTCGGGAAAAATGAAAAAAGAGGCTATACCTTCGCATTTATTAGAACAAGCGATTCTCCTGCGAAAAGAAGCTCCTACTAGAAGTGTCTCACAAATCATTCAAATTCTTGAGTGGGAGGGGTTGGCGAAACCCGGGCAGCTTAAGCGTTCTACTCTTCAAGAAAAATTAACCGAAAGAGGATACAGTTCTCGGCACATGAAGCTTTACTCTCAAACAGGAGTAGCTGCTAGACGATTTCAAAAGCGCCATCGTAATCAGTTGTGGCAATCAGATATCAAATTTGGACCTTATTTACCTATTGGACCAAATGGAACGAAAAAGCAGGTCTACTTAGTGGCTATAATAGATGATGCGACTCGATTTATTCTTCATGGAGCCTTT
>NZ_CANNCR010000148.1 GCF_947503125.1 uncultured Metabacillus sp. | reverse complement strand
CACCTCCTTAAATTGATACGTTGATCATACCAGGAGGTGCTGCTGTTTTTATATGCGTTGTTTGAATACGGGCTTACGGAACAAATGATAAATAATCATGTTTCTGAAACAAAATACGATTCAAATATTATAACTGTATGTTTGAGGGTGGTTGGGACTTGAACTCATATTTCTTGTAACCAGGATTGTCAAAAGCAATGGAGTTCCAAATATCACAATAATGAACGTTTTATCAAAAGCGTGAGGAAATACCATCCTCACGCCATACCAAAAACCAAAACAAAGCCTAACAAAAATAAAATAGTTGATCGCCGGTATCAACTCAATTGCAAAAGGCAAAGGGGATTGTCAAATAAAGTGTGTAAGTCCTAATTTACTCCAGGTATTTTAGGACTCGATCTTTGAGGTCTTCGTGGACTAAAAGCTGGTTCATAACCATTGACCAGTTTTTAACAAACCCGCCCTCCCATTTATTTTCTAATTCTTGGATGCGTAAATAGAGGAGTTTAAACAGGGCATTTTCATTTGGAAATGCTCCTTTTTTCGTCACCTTACGAAAGCTGGAGTGGATACTCTCTACGGCATTTGTGGTATACATGACTTTGCGTATGGTACTTCCATAGTCAAAAAGTTGTTCCACATGGTTGAAGTTTCGGACCCACACATCCACAGCCCCTGGATAAGTAGACCACTGTGTTTGAAATGCTTCAAAGGCACTTCGGCAAGCCTTAAGGCTTGGGGCACCATATACTTTCTTTAGAGCAGCTGTAAATGGCTTATATTCTTTGCTTGGAACATATTTTATAGAGTTGCGAATCAAATGGACCACACATCGCTGTACAATAATATCAGGAAAAATCGCACGAGCACCTTCTTCTAGCCCACTGACTCCATCCATAGATAAGAAAAATACATCCTCTACACCTCGGGATTTGATCTCATCAAAGATTTGCATCCATTTATGCTTACTTTCTGTTTCATTCAACCATAAACCAAGGATGTCCTTTTTCCCTTCCATCGTATAGCCTAAAATGGTGTATACCGCATATTTCTTCGTTTCATATTGGTTTCGAATAGTTGTAAACATGCAGTCTACGAATAAAAAAGCATAACAGGGGCTTAAAGGTCTGACGGCCATTCTTCTAGATCGACAAGTACTTGATCCGTCATGTCCGATATCATTTCATGTGACACCGAGAAACCATAAATGTCTTCAATGGTGGAAGAAATATCTCGTTGGGACATACCCCGTGCATACATAGACAAGACTTTCTTCAATAGCTGACACGTCTTTTTTTCTTTTTGGAACTAGCTGCGGTTCAAATGTCCCATCTCTGTCACGAGGGACTTGTATATTCACTTCACCAGAGCTTGTTTTAATGGCTTTCTGTTACTGACGCTCTATAATGACAAGAAATTGATGAAATACTTTGTCCATAATCTGACGGAATTATTGGCCGGAAGA
>NZ_CANNCR010000147.1 GCF_947503125.1 uncultured Metabacillus sp. | reverse complement strand
TACATTAAATGAATGATCAAAAATAGTTTACTTTCTACACTACTTTCGTGTCCAAATAATTAAGGGGGCTAAAAAGAGTTTCTCATTTTATCAGCGAATTTCGAAATTTATCGGCGGCTTTCTGATTTTATCAGCGAATTCCGGAATTTATCGGCGGAATTCTGATTTTATCAGCGATTTCCGAATTTTATCGGCGGGTTTCTGATTTTATCAGCGAATTCCAGGATATTTCGGCGTATTTACATTCAACTTTTCTTGTAAATAGTCATAAAAAAACTCACCGATTCTGCGGTGAGTTTTGCTTTTTTACCAATATCTATGGGTCATAACGGAACCCTTTCCTTATCATTTACTATTTGCCATTCTGTCCTTTTCCTAAATACCAGTTTCGAAAGGGTTATGCTAAATTCATATAAGAGGAGCAAAGGGACGATGACTAGAACATCCGAAACCAAATCAGGAGGAGAAATGATCACGGAAATAACGATTAAAACAAAATAAGATCCTTTTCTTCCTTTTACTAGCAGATGAGGATTGATAATGCCCAGTTTGGTTAAAAACAGAATAACAGCAGGCATTTCAAATAAAAATCCAAATGGCAGGGTTAAATTGATCATGAAGTTGAAATATTTATCGACGGTAAAGAATGCTTCGAATTGATCACCTGCTAAATTTTCTAAAAAGGATAGCACAATGGGAAAGAGGATAAAATAGCCGAAGGAAATTCCTAATAAAAACAAGAAGAAGATCCCCGGTATAAAGGCTAAGGTGGCTTTTTGTTCTTCTTTTTTGAGTGCAGGTTTGACAAAATGCCAAGCTTGGAAAGCTGCGATCGGAATGGTTGCAGCGATCGCAACAACCCCTGCGATCATCATATAGATCCATAGAATGTCCCCTGGACCTAACAAAGCCAATTTATCATCTAAATCTCTCACTAAAAACTGATGAATATCCTTCACAAAAAGAAAAGAAAGACAAAGGAAGGTCATAAAAAAGATTAATATGATGATGATTCGCTTCCGCATTTCCCCTAAATGTTCAACCAAATTCATTCTTGTTTCATCCATATGTCATCCCCCTTTATTCAAAAAAAGAAAGATGCAAGCAACATTCCTGCCTGCACCTTTTTTCAACCTAGCTTCCAGTGTTGCTTTGTTTCGTTGTTTCAACAGCGAGAAGCTTTGCTGTTTCTTCTTGAGGCTTTGTTGAATCATTGTCTCCATTCACCAGATCATTAGTTGCCTTTTTAAATTCCTTCAGTGTGTTGCCGAATGCCCGCCCAATCTCCGGCAATTTCGATGGCCCAAAAATCACCAGGGCAATGATCAGAATTAAAATCAATCCCGGAACACCAATATTTTGTAACATCATGCTTCCTCCCCTTTAGCTGATCCCGTATTGTAAAAACTTTTATATTAAAAAAGTTAATAATCTTTGAATTTAAGGGCTTTAAATGCAAAAAACTTGCC
>NZ_CANNCR010000146.1 GCF_947503125.1 uncultured Metabacillus sp. | reverse complement strand
ATAAACTGGTACCCGTGTCAAGGACACATGAAAAAAAGAGTCAAGCAAATAGAAGATGATTCCTATATTGAATAGGGGTCATCTTTTTTAAATTCCATTGATATCGATGATTGTTATAGTAAACCATATAATGATTTATTTTTGCCTTTAGTTCGTTTAATGTTTTACAAGATTGATAGTCTACGTCATCCTTTAAATGACCAAAAAATGATTCCATTGGGGCATTATCCCAGCAGTTTCCTCTTCTAGACATTGATTGGCCTAAACCATATTTCTTTAATAACTTTTGATAGGTTGGGCTAGTATAATGGCTACCTTGATCCGAATGGATAAAGGCATCTGGGTGAAGGGTAACCTTCTTGTTATTAACTAACTTTTGGATGGTCTTCGTTGCAATGTCTAACGTAATTCGATCAGATACATGATAAGCGAGTAGCTCGTTCGTGCAAGCATCTTTTATGGTCGACAAATAAGCCATACTATTTCCGTTATATGGCAAATAGGTAATATCCGTTAATAACACTTTCCCTGGAATTCCTTGCTTGAATTCTCTGTTTAACTTGTTTGGAACGACCTGATGCTCCTTTGTTGCTTTAGCGATCTTTTTATAAGGATTCGGCCTTCTATGAGGGCAGACTATACCGTATTTCCTCATAATTCTTTGTATCTTTTTACGACTAAAGATTAAGTTATAGTCATTCTCCAATATCATCTTTATGGAACGCGACCCTTTCTTATATCCCCGACGATTAAATGCCTTTAATATGACTTCTTTCGCTTCTAAGTCCAATTGCTCTCTTGCTTCTCGGATATTGGATGCTTTTAGATAGCTATAATATCCAGAACGAGAGACCTCTAAAAGGTCACAAAAATACCTGGTCATTCGCTTAAATTGATTCTGTTCAACGGTCTCATAAATCAATTGATATACTCTACTCGGATCTAGACTTTTGCTTTCGTTTAGCAGCCTCCTTTCTGTCGCTTCTAGCTTTTTTAATAGCTCCACCTGCCCCTCCAGAAGTTTAATCTTTGCTTCCTGCCTTTCAATCACTTCGGAAGGTGTTAGTTCCCGGTTCAATGGTCTGCCTGAACCTGTTTTCCTCGTATCAGTCAGTCCGATTAATCCATTCTTCTCATAGGCTTTCTTCCATCTATGAGCTGATTGTTCGATTCGCTTCATTCCTATAATGTCCGCATCAAAGCCGTTCTCTATAAAAATTTGTCGAGGGAGTTTGCCCGCTAAATACTCATCCATAAATCTATTTTTAAAGGAATCCGTATAAGTAATGGCTCGCTCGCTAACACGTTGTATATTCGGATTTTTTTGAAGTGTTTTTATCTCTTTAGTTGAAAATGTTATTTTACTCATGTTATCCCCTAATCCCCATAATCTTGAAATTCAAGTATATAAAAAAATACCTATAGATGAAACACTCTTTTTCGAGTGTCCTATCTATAGGTACCATATTA
>NZ_CANNCR010000145.1 GCF_947503125.1 uncultured Metabacillus sp. | reverse complement strand
TCTTTTTAGCCCCCTTAATTATTTGGACACGAAAGTAGTGTAGAAAGTAAACTATTTTTGATCATTCATTTAATGTAAGGGGGAGGCGAAAGAGATGCCAAAGAGAAAAATAGATGTCTTAGAAGATGTAAAGAAGAAATATGTTCGTATGGCTTTGGAAACCGGCAACCTAACCTCAATCTCTCGCAAGGCTGGTATCTCTCGAGACACTTTAAAAAAGTGGATAAATGAGTATGAAGATGAGGTTCGTGATCAAATGGAGGATGAGGGAATTACCTGTTTATCTGATGATCCTTCAAAAGAAGAACTAATACAAAAATATGAACAGGCTATGAAGCTGCTTGGGGAAAAAGAACTGGAAGTTGCCATGCTTAAAAACCTTTTAAAAAAAAGAGAGTGAGTTTAGAAGATCGCTTAGAGGAAGCAAGGTTATGGATCGAAGAAGGTTTTCCAGTAAAATCAGTCACTAAAGCAGTGGAGGTGCCTAGATCAGTGTACTATTATCATCAATATGTTCCGATAGAGGAAAAGCCAGTTAAAAGAGGCCGTCCAACACCAGGCTATTCTGTAAACAAGTCTGGGGTGAAGATTCCTGACGAGCAGATCGAAGAATTTTTAATGGAAGCCGTGGAGGGTGAGGAAGGAATTTATGGCTACCGAAAATTAACCGAGTATTTAAGAGACACTCATGATTTAATCATCAGTCCTAAAAAGGTATATCGGTTATGTGATGGGCTAGATATCTTATTGCCTAAAAGAACTGCTTCACAGGTCTACCCGAGGAGAATGGCAAAACAACATGTCATTACAAGACCGAATCAATTGTGGCAGGTGGACATTAAGTATGGGACGATCGGCGATAGTGGACGTTTCTTCTTTCTCGCAAGTGCGATTGATGTATTTGATCGCTGCATTGTAGGCTATTACAGGGGAGCTAAATGCCAAGCAGTAGATATAACAAAAATGATTCAAGAAGCATTGATGAGACGGCTAGTGCTGGTCCCAAGAGAGACTGAGAAGTTTAGTATAATTGTGAGAAGTGATAACGGCCCTCAGTTTGTCAGTCGAACATTTGGTGAGTTCTGCAGTTTTCAAAAGATCTATCATGAACGAATTCCACCAAAGAGTCCAAATTTAAATGCTTATATTGAGTCTTTCCACAGCATTATTGAACGTGAGTGTTACCAACGTTATACTTTTGACTGTTTTGATGAGGCATATTACCGAATAGATGAATATATGGAGTTTTATAATGAGAGAAGATATCACGGAAGCCTTAATTACTTAACACCAATGAAATTCCATCAATTATACAAAAATACGGGCTACCCCGAAGACATGGCTGTTTGTTTATAACACTTTTTAAAGTTTTTCCTTTTTTCTTTCACAAGAAAAAAGGAAAAACAGAAAATGAAAAACTAAGAGAGAACGAGAAAACAAAAGATTGGTGTCCAAAATAAGGGGGCCAAACCG
>NZ_CANNCR010000144.1 GCF_947503125.1 uncultured Metabacillus sp. | reverse complement strand
CTACCATAATTGATATAACCTAAATTCAATACAACCAACGAGTAACACTCATTTTCTTTGTGCGAAAGTTGAGTTAAAAAGAAAAAAAAATTCGGCAAAAATATTCGAATCTATACCTTTTCATACTTAAATAAATCTTAGACCTAATACGGTGCATTTAAGGAGGTGTTAAAATGTTAACTCTCGACAAAGATGCTTTTAAAGAAATGTTCAGTGAAATCATCAAAGAGGAAGTGACGAAGGCTTTACAAGATATTAGAACAACACAACTTCCTCCCATGCTTACAAAACAACAACTTGAGCAGCTGTTAAATATCAAACACGCAAAAGCCTCCGAATTGTTAAATCGACCTGATTTTCCGGTTTTCAGAGAAGCAGGAGTTTTAGTACCAACTCATCTTCTGTTCATATGGATTGAAAAAAATACACGATGGATAGAAGATAACACTAAATATTTTGGAAAAGGTATTACAGCATAAAGTTGTGTGAGCGTTAAATGTAATAAGGTGAGATTCAAGAAACTGCTCTTTGAAAAGTACATAAAGACAAAGAAAGCGAATTTGACGAAAAATTATCAAAATCACCAAGTAAAAAGACTAGACACCTTTATTTTTTTATCAGGGTTTATTTATGAATATGTCAATGTGAGAAACGATATGGATTCAATTGAGCAAAGGAAAAAGAAGTTGGAAAGTTATATGGTTACTGATGCTAGTGCAATTTTTGAAGTTGAAAGGAGGTATGAACTGACTGGACTAAAAGGAAATCGTATATTAAACGAATACAGCTTGTATAACGTGAAGAAAGAAAAAGGTTATAGCCTTTTTCAATATAAAGTGAACTATACTAATCAGTTTCCAGTGGAAAAAAGAAGTGGAAAAAACGGTGAAAGATGGAGAGAAGGAAAAGAAAGTGATTGAAAAGGTGATCGAGATGCAAGGGGTTGAAAAACAACTATTGTTGAATATTCCTGTAACGAATAGAGGAGATGCTTTTGCGGTCACTGCTGTTCCTTATTTTTCTGTGATTTATGATTTAAAAGGAAAAATAGTTTCTTCTAATAATGAGGAAACGATGGAGGAATATACCCACAATTAACGGAAAATTATTCTTTGCCTGGGAGTGTAATATAAACTGTGTAAGTAAAAGAGCGTACGGCTTTTACTGCACAGTTTATTTATTTTCTGTAGAATAAAGATATAAGATAGGAGGTTTTGTACGTGACTAATAAGAAGCGTGACCCAGAGTCCGTTAAGCTAGCGAACCTCATCTTAGAAAAGTACCAACCAGAGACAGTAGAAGATATGCAAAATGCATTAAAAGATATTTTTGGGCCCATGTTTGAATCAATGTTAAAAGGTGAAATGAACCATCATTTAGGATATGAATCGAATAATAAAGAAGAGAAAAAGACTACCAATCGTCGCAATGGGTACGGGAAGAAAGCTGTTATTGCCATCCCAAAATGACCAAAAGTTGACGGTATTGCCTGTCCAGAATTAGACGATTATAATGTCCATATA
>NZ_CANNCR010000143.1 GCF_947503125.1 uncultured Metabacillus sp. | reverse complement strand
ACTATCTAAGTCCCATTGAATATAAAAATATTCACCTTAAAAAAAGTGTCTAGTTTAGTGTTGACATACCAATATTGGAGAAATGGATAAAGAGGCTGTTGTTTTGAAGGGAACTGTCCTCAAATTATAGTGGACAGCCCCTTTTTTAGAGCCCCTTATTTTTTTGTGTAACTATTGAATTTCAATTATTATTTAAGTTGAAGGACGATTAGGTCCATCGAGTTTTTTATCGCCAGTACTGCGTGTTTTTTCTTCAGCAGCTTGTTGTTTACCTTTTGGTTTTTTAGCCATCGTTTACGCACCTCCTGTTAAGTAGTCTTTACTAATGTAATTGTTTCCATTCAAGTCGAACATGGATGTCGAAGAATGCCTTTTTCTACTTTCTTTGACGAATAAAAACTAGTTTTGTCAAGCAAGAAGGTGGTTGTTTTTTTACAGCGAATTAGTAGCGTAAGAGGAGGGAGAACGATGAAAAATATCATTGAAAAGAGTGTTATTGAAGGGAAGTTAGCTGAATTAGAACATGAGCTTTTTGTACTTGAGGAAGCAATGAAGGAGAAGGTATCAACCAAAAAAATGGAACGAAAATTAATGGAGGATGCTTTCCAGATTGATCAGCATTTAACTGAAATCATTTCCTGTTTAGACATACAGCAGGAAACAAAACAAAAGAATGATACGTATCGTGCTCATGCTTCCTGCTTTTCTATTGCCGCCCCCAATATATAATGTTTTCGTATATGTCGTCAGATTTGATATGATAAATGCAGAGGTGAAGTTGTGTTGAATTTATTAATGCTTTCAAATGAGCTTCTGCAGCTTATAAATGACTGTAAACAAAGGTTTGAAGGCTTTGAGAAAAAGCCTGAAAAAACCGAAGAGTATTTTTTTAGGAAGGTAAAGCCTGCATTTGAGCTAGGAATGGACAAGGCGAAGCAATGGCAGTCTTTTGCTGAAGCTTGGGTAAAGGAAAAAAAACCAAAATATATTCATCTTACACAGATTGAATCAACTATTGAACATATCGAACAAATTATTTTACAGTCGTATTATAAGGATATAAATAATCAGAGATTTCATAATTTGTATAACTCAGTAGAGTATATTCTAAGGAGCATCCATACTGAGGAACAAACTAATTGTTGAAAACTAGAGGGGCTGTGGGTAAAACACCCCAAAACACTAGTATATAGTAACATAGCCACCATAACATCTATATATTGGTGTTTTTCTGAGGCTTCAAACCATTTAAAAACAGCCCCTAATCATATTATTTTTCAGCTTTTAAACTAATCGGACCGGTTTCTTCACTCGCAACTGGTTCAATTTCATATGCCATATGTTCTGTATTTTTGGCAGCAATCTCGCCGCCATGTTTTGGAATGGTTGGCTCGTGTCCTCTTTCTTTATGGTTAAAATGTTTGCCTCTTGCCATATTAAAACCCCCTTATTGTGTTTCGTATTGTAAAAACTTTTATATTAAAAAAGTTAATAATCTTTGAATTTAAGGGCTTTAAATGCAAAAAACTTGCCAC
>NZ_CANNCR010000142.1 GCF_947503125.1 uncultured Metabacillus sp. | reverse complement strand
TCACTAGCTTTGCATAAAAATCTTAGCATTTAGTCAACCATCTCATAAAATGGGAAATAATCCAAAATAATTACATTAAATAACATTACTGAATATTCAGATTTATCGTTTCCCCATATGAATTAAAAAGGGATAACAATTAACCAATTTGGCAATCTTCCATCCAGTAATTTACAATTCTGTTTTCTTAATGTATAGGGTCGTATTTTAAATCATCTAAGTGCTCACATTCCTGATTCTCATACTGGAGAAGCGTCTCTTTAAAAATTCTTTCATGATCTAACTTTTTACGTCCCTTTGATTTTCGTGTAGGCTTTCTAAACAATTCCCTTTTCAAGGTGGACAATGCTAAATGCCAACACATTCGTAGGTACTTTTGAAGTGTCCAAAGGGAACCGTCAAAAGAAAGGGTTTGTTTCATTAATAAAGTTAGACAAAATGTGATCATAGCTAAAAAGATTTGATTTTCAACGGCCTGTGAACTTTGCCCAAAGATACGCTTTACGACTAAATGTTGTTTCATCCATTTGAAAAATAGTTCAATTTGCCAACGATTTCGATATAAATCACTAATTTCTTCTGCACTGATTTTTGCGTCGTTCATGACAATTCGAATCAAGTTTCCTTGTGTATCTCTTGTTTCTACTAGACGTAAAGGGTGTTTCATTTTTCCAATTTTAACAACTGCTTCTCGCATAATTGATGAGTCTGGTTCGATTGGAACTTCGTCAATGATTTGAATAACTGTATTTTCTTTTAGTCTAGTAACGAAACGAATCCCTTTGGCACAGTACTCATCGAATTTTTCAAAATCGAAGTAGCCTCGATCAAAGACATGAAGGGCTCCTTGTTCTTCGACAATTAAAGTATCCAGCTGTGTAACGTCTGCAGGTCGTGCAGGTGTAACCATCAACTTATCAGGATAGGTTACGTCTTCGCAGAACACAACACGCAGATGAAGCTTCACTCCAGCTTTGGTCGGTCGGAAATCTGCCCAACGGTGTTTACTTAATGCAAGAGAAATCGTAGAGGAATCAATAAGATGGATTTTACCAAGTGCCTCATTCGATTTTTTGACTCCAAAATGGCGATGCAGTTTTTGAACCAAATGGTGAAAAATCGCTTTGAATAAATCAGGCGAGATCGAACCTAGTTTACGAGATAGTGTGGCTGTACTAATGCTTTTCAGCCCGATTTCCTTTTGTAGTTTTTTATTTGTCTTAAGGTCTAGGCTTATATCAGTTAAGCTTTCGATCTGTTTCAGCTGCGCATAAATAAAAAGTTTAAGGAATTTCAAACTATCCAGCTTTTTCACATATCGATCAGTTTTTAACGTTTCAATCATTTTTGAAATGACACGACTATCAAGTGCATATAGGTATTCACAAAATGTAGTTTTTCTGTTATTCTTGTCCATGGGTTACTCCTTTATAATTAGGGATTTGGACAAGATTGCCAAACTTAATTATAAGGAGTTTTTTTGTGTTCTAACAGACTTTTTTTAAAAAAACTATTGACAAAGAGGAATTTATTTAATGCAAAGCTAGTG
>NZ_CANNCR010000141.1 GCF_947503125.1 uncultured Metabacillus sp. | reverse complement strand
AGGCATCGAGTTCGGGAAACGCTTGATCTTTGAAAATCGAATGCATGGCTTTCAAAAACTAGTGAATTGGGCAGAAGCTCTTCGGAAGGAAAATGCAAAGGATCACGTCATTCTTGGCGTAGAACCTACTGGTCATTACTGGTTTAGTCTAGCTTATTTTTTAGTAGCTAAAGGATACGATTTCGTCGTCGTAAACCCTATGCACGTTAAGAAAAGTAAAGAGCTTGACGACAATTCCCCTACTAAAAATGATACTAAGGATGCCCGTGTCATTGCACAGTTGATTAAGGATGGCCGATACTCTGTACCAAACCTCTTAGATGGTGTTTATGCCGAATTAAGAGAAGGCGTCAAATTACGAGATCAGCTTACTAAACAACTGATGACAACAGAAGGACGCATCCAAAACCATATTCAACGCTATTTTCCTGAATTCTTTGATGTGTTTGGAGACTGGGAAGGAAAAGCAGCCTTTTGTACGTTGCGATTGTTTCCGTTTCCTTCTCAAATTAAAGAACTATCACCGGAAGAGGTGTTGATGAAGTGGAAGCCATATGTTCAACGAGGAGTGGGAATTAAGCGAGCAACGAAGCTAGTAGAAGCTGCTCGAAAGAGTATTGGGATACAAATTGGTATTCAGTTTGCCAAGCGAGAATTAGATTATCTACTTGACCAGTATAAGTTATATAAACAACAGGTAGAACAATTAGATACGGAGCTTGAAGCTCTAGTGGAAACACTTCCGGGAGCTAAACAAATGATGGAGATATCAGGATTGGGGTCTACCACAATCGCTTTATTCTTCTCAGAAGTAGGTGACATTACAAAGTACAGTCACCCCCAACAGCTAGTTAATTTAGCTGGGCTCTCATTACGAGAACACAGCTCAGGTAAATTTAAAGGTCAAACTCGGATAACCAAGAGAGGGCGAAGCCGTCTACGACGAGCCTTATATTTGGCTATTCGTCCACTAGTCGCCCATAATCCAACGTTTAAGGCCTTGCATCAATACTATACAACACGGTCTGAAAAGCCGTTAAAAAAGCAACAGTCACTCATTGCCTTGTGTTGTAAGCTACTACGTGTGTTGTTTGTCATTGGACAAAAACAATGTGAGTTTGATGGATCTAAACTATTAAGTGGATTAACTCAAAAACATTCATTACAGGCTGCTTAAAGATTTTTTAAAAAACACTCTAAATACATTTTATTTCTCTACAAACACCAATAGTGCAGAGTTGGAGCATATTTTTTCCATTCGGGCAATAGACCCAGCATAGGAGCATTTCCAACCTCCACCTCATGGATACGCAGGACGAAGGAAAGTATGGATACGATCCGGAGAGATATGGGAGGGTTAGCGACCGTGATTTGTGTGGAGATTTCCTAGCACGGTTATACACTTATTTTCCAAACTAATCCAGTTTGGTAGATAGGATGGCCCCCACCCTGTAAATCATTTATAGAAATTCAAATGATATCCAGTAATTTAGGTGAGTCAACTAAATGGTAGTTATGAAATATTGAGAATACACGAGTATTTGGAAGGAAAATTAACTTTATTGAGGGAG
>NZ_CANNCR010000140.1 GCF_947503125.1 uncultured Metabacillus sp. | reverse complement strand
TTTATACCCATTCCTTTCGCTTCGCTCAAGGCACAAAACGTAATGAAATAAGTTTTGTACCTCGAGCGTCTATTTATTAATCTAAAGCCATAGGGATAACAGTTAACTACAAATCACGTGGAGGTGAGTGGGCTGCTCCAGTTGTGGAGTGACCGCATTTTTATATGTGTAGATTGTCTTTCCAAGCACAAATAAGTGTGACTTCGAGCACGCAGACTTATCTTTGTATAAACATTACTCGTTTATTGCTGGGCAATCAGTCAATGCTGTCTATCCCTATAATTCCTTTGAAAGGATCGTTCCCTATGGCTTTAAAAATTGTTTATCCCATCTGTTGTGGAATTGATGTCCACAAAACCTTTGTTGTGGCCTGTATTGCTTCAACGAACAACAAAGGAGTTACTACCTACAAACGCCATCGCTTTTCTACCTATACAAAAGGATTGAAAGAGCTGTCACAATGGCTTTGTGAAAACGACTGTAAGGATGTCTGTATGGAATCTACCGGGAAATACTGGATTCCTGTGTTTAATGTACTTGAAGATTCCTGCAACATCACTCTGGCGCATCCTAAATATGTCAAGGCGATCCGTGGCAAAAAGACCGACAAAAAAGATGCCAAATGGATTGCCGATTTATTTAAGCATGATCTTGTAGCTGGAAGCTTTATGCCCCCGCTTGCGATCAGACAACTTCGTGACCTTATGCGATACCGTTTTAAACTGACGAACTTTATGTCGAGTGAGAAGAACCGTCTTCAAAACTGTTTAACGATGTCTAACATTCAGCTTGGAAATGTGGTTTCGGATACCTTTGGCAAAAGCTCCATGAATATCATTGAAAAACTCCTTGAAGATCCAATGGATACTTCTTTTGATATTGAACCTTTGATCCATGGTTCCATGAAGAAAAAGCTTCCTGAACTGGGGCTCGCCATTGACGGATTTATTACTCCGGAACAAGCTGAAAAGTTAAAGGTGATTAAACATCACTATGAAGACCTTTACTCACGTAAAGCTGACCTTGAACAAATTATTCTTTCCCTTGCCGAGCCCTACTCAGAAGAAATCAACTTAATCTTAACTGTTCCGTCCTTTAAGAACATCTTTTCCGCCATTGCCGTGGTATCGGAAATTGGTGTTAATATGGACGTGTTTCCGACAGCTAAGCATGCATGTTCCTGGGCAGGACTTACTCCCACAAATAACGAGAGTGCCGGCAAGAAAAAATCAGTAAGAATTTCGAGAGCAGGCTGCTACATAAAGCCTCTTTTGGTACAGTGCGCTACCGCTGTGGTCAAAAGTGAAAAGCATCCCGAAATTCGAAACCGCTATTTAAAACTTAAAAAACGCCGTGGTCACAAACGAGCAATTATTGCCATTGCTCGAATGCTTTTAACAGCTATATACAACATTCTCAAAAAGAAAGAACCATATAATCCTGAATTATATAAAAAATCAGATGTTCTTCCAGTAAACCGTGAAATCACGGTAGAACAAGCTATTTTATTAGCTAAAAGTCAAGGCTTTCGAGTGATGGAAGTTACAACTACTTGACGCTAAACTAACCATATATTTCCAGTTGAGTCATC
>NZ_CANNCR010000139.1 GCF_947503125.1 uncultured Metabacillus sp. | reverse complement strand
TTCAAGGCTAGCCCTAAAGCTATTTCGGAGAGAACCAGCTATCTCCAAGTTCGATTGGAATTTCTCCGCTACCCACACCTCATCCCCGCACTTTTCAACGTGCGTGGGTTCGGGCCTCCATTCAGTGTTACCTGAACTTCACCCTGGACATGGGTAGATCACCTGGTTTCGGGTCTACGACCACGTACTCATTCGCCCTATTTAAGACTCGCTTTCGCTGCGGCTCCGTCTCTTCAACTTAACCTTGCACGGGATCGTAACTCGCCGGTTCATTCTACAAAAGGCACGCCATTACCCATTAACGGGCTTTGACTACTTGTAGGCACACGGTTTCAGGATCTCTTTCACTCCCCTTCCGGGGTGCTTTTCACCTTTCCCTCACGGTACTGGTTCACTATCGGTCACTAGGGAGTATTTAGCCTTGGGAGATGGTCCTCCCTGCTTCCGACGGGATTTCACGTGTCCCGCCGTACTCAGGATCCACTCTGGAGGGAACGAAGTTTCAACTACAGGGTTGTTACCTTCTATGACGGGCCTTTCCAGACCGCTTCATTTACCCCGTTCCTTTGTAACTCCTAATAGAGTGTCCTACAACCCCAAGAGGCAAGCCTCTTGGTTTGGGCTTCTTCCGTTTCGCTCGCCGCTACTCAGGAAATCGCGTTTGCTTTCTCTTCCTCCGGGTACTTAGATGTTTCAGTTCCCCGGGTCTGCCTTCATTACCCTATGGATTCAGGTAAAGATACTGTTCCATTACGAACAGTGGGTTTCCCCATTCGGAAATCTCCGGATCAAAGCTTACTTACAGCTCCCCGAAGCATATCGGTGTTAGTACCGTCCTTCATCGGCTCCTAGTGCCAAGGCATCCACCGTGCGCCCTTCATAACTTAACCAAAAATCTTTTTATGAAAGAATCACTAAACTAAGCGTTTAAACTCAGTGAATACTTGAATTGTTATTATCGTTATCTAGTTTTCAAGGAACATAAAGCACAGGATGCACAAATGCTATAAGCATTTAAACTCCTATGTTTTTTCTTACATATAATGAAAGATCGTAAATGATCTCTCAAAACTAAACAAAAACCAAGCGAGCCTCATTTTCCTTAGAAAGGAGGTGATCCAGCCGCACCTTCCGATACGGCTACCTTGTTACGACTTCACCCCAATCATCTGTCCCACCTTAGGCGGCTGGCTCCTTACGGTTACCCCACCGACTTCGGGTGTTACAAACTCTCGTGGTGTGACGGGCGGTGTGTACAAGGCCCGGGAACGTATTCACCGCGGCATGCTGATCCGCGATTACTAGCGATTCCGGCTTCATGCAGGCGAGTTGCAGCCTGCAATCCGAACTGAGAATGGTTTTATGGGATTGGCTTGACCTCGCGGTCTTGCAGCCCTTTGTACCATCCATTGTAGCACGTGTGTAGCCCAGGTCATAAGGGGCATGATGATTTGACGTCATCCCCACCTTCCTCCGGTTTGTCACCGGCAGTCACCTTAGAGTGCCCAACTGAATGCTGGCAACTAAGATCAAGGGTTGCGCTCGTTGCGGGACTTAACCCAACATCTCACGACACGAGCTGACGACAACCATGCACCACCTGTCACT
>NZ_CANNCR010000138.1 GCF_947503125.1 uncultured Metabacillus sp. | reverse complement strand
GCACTTAATGGCTCAGTTGACCGCAAATAGTGGCTCAAATCTCCGCACTGATGGCTCAATCTGTCCGCAATACTCACATTCGCATAATTTCATGTCTCCCTATTAAAAAATTACGCTATATATTCTCCTATTTCCATTAAGATTCCTTCTTGAACTCCCTCAGTTTGATACGTTTATCTCTTGAATGCTATCCTGTATCGTTAGCGCAAAAAAAGCTGTCGGTAATGACAGCTCCGATCTTAAACTCTTTCACCCTTTAGTTTAATAACGTAGGTGGAGTTTAAATTACTTTATAACTTTTTAATGAACTGTTCAATTTCACTTGAACTGTTCAATATAAAAATGTTTTTATTGACTTTATGTTGTTCTAAAAGCTTAATGATTTCAGGTTTCCTCTTTTTACCGAAGTACCAAACTGACTTTAAAAGTTTCATATCAATCTTTTCTTTACACCCCGGTGGCAAATCTGCACGGTTTCTTTTCCTGTTTTGGCACCATCGTTTAATCACTCTATACATTCTTGTAAACCTAGGTAAGTCCACGAAAACTATTGTGTCAGCTCGATTTAATCTAATGTCTAAAGAGCTTGTAAAGTTACCATCTAATATCCATTTGTCTTCTTTGACAAGTTTCTCTAGTTTATTTCTCCATTCCTTATCAGAAGAAGCTTCCCAATTTGCTTTCCAAAAGTGATAGTCCAGATGAATTAGGGGTAAAGATAATTTTTCAGACATTTTTAGAGCAAGTGTTGTTTTTCCTGAACCAGAAGAACCGATTATCATAACTCTTTTCAAAAAAATCCCCCCATAATTTTGGACCCCTCGCTATTAAACTGACGTGCACCTTTAGCTGAACAAAAAATTGTAATATTAAATAATCTCTATTTCATAAAAGGACGTTGGATACTTACCAAACATAACTTCGTCTCTTACTTTTATAAAACCCTGTTTTTCATAAAAGTTGCATAACTTTGGTCTATCAGCAGCACAATCAAGCCTTAAATAATTTTTATTATGTTGTTTTGCCCTTAATTTTGCCCAACTTATCATTTGTTGGGATAGTCCTTTTTGTGCATACTTTCTACGGATAGCGAGTTTATGTAAATACAGCGAAGGGGTTGGATCAGACCAAAATATAGGGTCTTCTTCTTGTAGTATCATAGCTACTGCTGACTCGTTATTGATAAAGCCTATAAACATTTCATCAATCACATTGTTTTTTAATAATTTTTCGATTGTAAACTGATTTGGGTCCCACATTTCCCTTTCATTATTAATCAACCATTCAGCAGCCTCTTTAAGGATAGAAGAGAATTCTTCCAATTCACTCATTGAAATTCCCCTTATTACAAAATCCATACTTTTCAACTCCAAATAGTTAAATTAAGTAATAATTCTTTGAGAATTTCTCAATTCCTTCTTTAACTTTACTGCACCGTTACTTGAAGAAGAAAAAGCGATCTTCTATTATTTAAGAAGGGCACCGGTTAGTTGAATAAGAAAAATCCTTTATTTAAACACGTCATCTATTTCATTCCTGTCGTAATCTAATATCCAATCATTGAATTTGTTATAAACATCTCTTATTGTTTCGGGCGAGGTAGCCAATAAATCACATCCCCTGTCATCATAAATGTGGTATGTCAACACTAAACTAGACACTTTTTTTAAGGTGAATATTTTTATATTCAATGGGACTTAGATAGTCAAGC
>NZ_CANNCR010000137.1 GCF_947503125.1 uncultured Metabacillus sp. | reverse complement strand
AAGGGTTGATATACTTATTTCTCTATCAGTCTGCTAGCCCTTAATTTTTTTGTCCAGCTAAGTGTAACCTATCCATACAACGCTTTTGAATACAAATCCAAAAGGGAAGAAAGAAGATTATTTAATTTAAAGTTTTCCTTATTCCAATTCTCTATTAAGTTGCAATAATGCAAAGTCGACAAATAAAAAGCTTCAACCTCTTTATTTTTCATTTTATCCCCTCATCTTAAAATTGCATTTTTTTATATGGTAATATTCACTTTTCTTATTGAACTATCCTGCTTCCTATAGTTGAAGAAGAAAAAGCTTTACTCCAAATTGAAGTAAAGCACCCATTACTTTAAGTACATTTTTTCACAATCTATGTATTGCTCAATAAACCCTCTATACTCATCAGTTAATTCATTTGGCAAATTATTTATGGAAAAATACTGCATTTTTTCTGACTCGCTATAATCAATCTTCATTTCTCCACTTACATCTCTGGTATAATAAACAGCTGTTACCGAATATAATTCGTCACCATTTGGAACCTTTAAGTAATATTCAGAACCAGAGAATACATTAATTAATTTTAAGTTTTCAACTACTAATCCTGTTTCTTCAAGAACCTCTCTTTTTGCCACCTCTTCAAAACTTTCTCCTAAATCCATTAAACCACCTGGTAAACCCCAATAACCATCGTGTCTTTTTTGCAGTAGTACCTCATTTTGTTCATTTAAAATGATAACAACAGAACCAGGTAAAATAATAGGCCTATGTCCTACAAATTGTCGTAAATATTTATAGTATTCCATTTATTCTCTCTCCTCTTTGACTGGTTTTCAATAAATTCTATACTTCCTCTTACAGATTATTTTTTCCTGCTTGTTGAGCTAATCTGCCCGTTACTTGAATAAGAAAAGGCTGCCACAACGAAAGCCTTGCACCCGTTAATTGAAGATCAAAGATTAAATTTGATTACCGTGAAACACTTTTAGAATAAAATCACGTTCTGGTACTTGTAACTTATTGTATGACTCTAAGAATGAAGAATTGTCATATATTGTTTCTTCAAGATTAATTTCAATCTTTTCTTTCGAAACAGTTACAATTGCATAACGGACAGCTGGTTTATGGTTACATCCGAGGGAACCAGGATTCAAGTAAATGGCTTTATTCCCTCTAAAATAATGAATTGGATGATGATGACCGAAGCAAATCAAATCTTCATTATTCTGTTTAAATAAAGTTTCTAAATTTTCAACACTTGGTTCTACTATCGAGCTAAAGGGGTCATTACTAATCTGTTCTTTCATTTTTCCAGTTTCAATTTGGTAGTGGATAAATAAAATTGAATTACCTTCTATATTTTGTCTAATTATTCGTGGCAAATGTTCTAACTTTGGAATGAAGGATTTATCCATCCTATCTAAAATCCATTGGTGATGCTTTCTTGCGTGAGAATGACTTTGTGGATACTCCTCACCTTTCGCTAAAGATAAGATTGCTTCGTCGTGATTCCCAGTTATCATTTTTATATCATCTCTGGAGAACAGCATATGCAGCACTTCGTTTGAATCAGGACCTATTCCAATCATATCCCCTAAGCAATATATTTGCTCGATCTCTTTTCTACTGTCTATTTCTGCAAGAACCGATTTTAATGCTGATGCATTGCCGTGAATATCTGTAATTATTGCCATTCGCTGATTATTGCAGTTGAAATGAGCCACTTATGCGGAGTTTTGAGCCAGTCATTGCGGAGAAAAGAGCCACCCTTTGCG
>NZ_CANNCR010000136.1 GCF_947503125.1 uncultured Metabacillus sp. | reverse complement strand
TTCTTCGTTCCATCCATACAACAATGGCTAATGGAACTCCAATCAAAGTTGTATTTATTCGAAACAGAAACAAGAAAAGCGAATGGCTTGCCATCCTCAGTACCGATTGCACTCTTTCAGATAAGGAAATCGTCCGAATTTATGGAATGCGTTGGGATATTGAGGTATTCTTTAAGACGGCCAAATCTCTTTTGAAACTTGAAAAAGAGTTCCAAAGCCGGTCATATGATGCGCTTATTTGCCATACAACTATTGTGTTTACTCGTTTTATCGTGCTGTCATGGCAGAATCGTTGTAACACCGATCAACGTACAATCGGTGGTCTTTTCTACGAATTATGCGATGAAGTGAATGAACTTGATTGGGCTGTCGCATTACAGCAGTTAATCGAGCTTCTTCAAGACGCACTAAAACAAACGAAAAAGAAAATCAAAAAGTTAATTCAAAGTCAACTCGAGAGGTGGATCGCTGGCCTTCCTAGTTATATCAAGGCTTATTTGCCGATCTCACTCTGCGAAAGTTGAGTATTTAATAAAAAAGATAATTAACTAAATGAGGTGAATATAGTGAAAACAAAGAAAAAATACATGGTTGTAATTACTAGTATAATTGTTGTATTAATAGGTACAGTATTAGTTATAGATTCTGGAATATTAACATCAACCAAAACAGAAAAAGAGATAAGTGCAGAAATCAATGAGTCGCGTGAAGAAAAAATAGAAATGTATGAAAAAGTTGAAGGGAATATTTCAATTGAAGAAAAATTAGAGTATGGGCTATTATCCTCAAAAAATGGGGAATTCGATAAGGCTGAACAAATTTATTTGGAAATATTAGAAGAAGATCCTAATAATCTCATGGCAACTCATAGGATGGGAAATTTGGCTATTGAAGAAAATGATTTTAATAAAGCGATGGAATATAGAGAAAAATATGTGAAATTGGATCCTTCTAATGCTTCTGGAAATCTATATTATTCACAACTTCTTTTGTTAGAGGATGTTAATAAATCAATGCAGTTTGCAGAAAAAGCTTTTAATTTAGCTTCTGAAGAAGAGAAATCAACTTTTGATTCTTATAATAAGGTTATTAAAAAGATACATTCAGGAGATTTAGAAGGATACATTGAATTGTTAAAAAATGACAATTTGTTTATACCTGAAAATTTAAAATTAGCTATTATAAATAGCGTAAAAAAAGTTCATAAAGAAATTCCACAGGAATTATTGAATATACAGAAAGATATTATGAATTAAAAGTGAAAATGATTATTGAGGTCTTAAAGGGGATACTTGTACTCTTAATTATAATTGTCTTTAATTTATTCATATTTATTTTTATAAATCCCAATAATACGTTGACCATATATTTAATAGTTAGTCTCTTAGTAGTATTAGCTGTTTTATTTTTTATATGGAAGGTCAATTTATATTATAAATTAATTCCAATAATCACTTTGATTTTATTATCTGGCTTAATTTCGGCACACAATGTATTGGAGAAAATTACAAATGATAACAATTTAGAACCTGTAGATAAATATGAATTGTTGATGAATTCTTTTGCAAATACTTTTAACAACATTTACGCAAAAACTACTTTTAAAAAATATGAGACAAAAGATTTTATTATATACTACCAAGAAGATTTAAGGGAAGAAGCATTAACATTAGTTGAATTACAGTCTTATATATCCAATATTAAAAAAGAGTTTTTTAGAGGTGAAGAGTATAATAAAATTGACATTATATTATTTAATGAAAAGAATTCTTTTTTTAAGGTGTAAACGCTAGAATAAAGTTGACACTTTTTGCTCGATAGGATTTTACACTTTTGCTCAATCAATCTACTACTTTAG
>NZ_CANNCR010000135.1 GCF_947503125.1 uncultured Metabacillus sp. | reverse complement strand
CTCCCTCAATAAAGTTTAATTTTCTCGCTAATACTCGTGTATTCTCCAAATTTCACTAACACCAAATAGTAATCTCACCAGTACTACTGGATAGAAGTAGAACGAATTGAAATTTCTTACAGGGGATAATCCATCCTAACGTCCAAACTGGTATAGTTTGGTAATTGAGTAGTATGACCGTGCCTATAAATCTCCACGCTACTCACGGTCGCTAACCCTCCCATGTCTCTCCGGATTGGTATCCATACCTTCCTTCGTCCTGCGTATCCATGAGGTGGAGGTCGGATAAGCTCCTTTGCTGGGTCATAAGCCCGTATGGTGAAAATAAACTCCGACTCTGCACTATTGGTGTTTGTTATTTGTAAGTATACAGATGATGCACGGCTTTACATGGAGTGGCGGGCATGGTAGGCTTCCTTAGCCATGGGCGAATCATTGGATAACTCGCCGCTTCGCCAAGGAGCCATGCCCGCAGAGGCTCCGTGTCAAGCCACTTTGGGTGATCTGCTTTCTAAGGTTACACTGCCTGTAATCCGTCCATTTGAGGAATATCTTTTATTAATCTTGAACCATCAAATTCACACTGTTTTTGACCAATGACAAACAACACACGTAGTAACTTACAACACAAGGCAATCAAAGATTGTTGCTTTTTCAAAGGGCGTTCAGGGCGTTTGGTGTAATAGTGATGCAGGGCTTTAAATGTTGAATTATGGGCGACAAGGGGACGAATCGCTAAATATAAGGCTCGGCGTAATCGTTTCCTTCCTCGCTTTGTAATCCTTGTTTGCCCTTTAAATTTACCTGAACTGTGCTCACGTAATGATAGCCCTGCTAAGTTCACTAATTGTTGAGGATGAGAGTACTTTGAAATGTCCCCAACTTCCGCAAAGAATAATCCAACAGTCACCGCCCCTAAGCCTGGAATTTTCATCATTTGTTGGGCACCAGGTAATGTTTCAACGATGGCTTCTAATTCCTGATCCAACTCTTCTAATTGCCGCTTAAAAAGCTCATACTGCTCAATAAGATTCTTCAGTTCACACTTGGCAAATTTCAAGCCTACTTCAATTCCAATGCTCTTTTTGGCTGTTTCTACAAGCTTCGTTGCGCGCTTAATGCCAACTCCTCGTTGGACATACGGTTTCCATTCTTGAAGAACCCTCTCTGGTGTCTTTTTATGAATATCAGAGGGGAACGGAAACAGCTTTAGGGTACAGAGAGCGGCTTTGCCTTCCCAATCTCCAAACACATCGAAAAACTCTGGAAAGTAGCGTTGAATCACATTTTCAATGCGACCTTCTGTGATCATTAATTGTTCAGTAAGCTGATCTCGAATTTTTACACATTCTCTTAGTTCCGCATATATACCATCTAAGAGGTTTGGTACAGAGTATCGCCCATCTTTGATTAACTGGGCGATCACTTTTGCGTCTTTCGTATCGTTTTTCGTTGGAGAATTGTCATCAAGTTCTTTACTTTTCTTAACGTGCATTGGGTTCACGACGACAAAGTCGTAACCTTTTGCCGTTAGATAGTAAGCAAGACTCTTCCAATAATGTCCTGTTGGTTCTACGCCAAAAATGACGTGATTCTTCTTGTGTTTTTCTTGGTGTTGTTTTACCCACTCAATGAGGGCTTCAAAGCCAAAGATTCGATTTTTAAAGATCAAACGCTTTCCAAAGTCTAATCCACGATCATCTTGAGCACGTGCGACATGTTTGTCTTTGGCAATATCAATGCCAATAATGAGTGTTGATGGTGTGATTTGCGAGATTTTGTGATTTTGAGTATAATTCATTACGAGTCCTCCTTGGTTACTAATTTAAGGGTCCATTTTTGCTTCGAAGCTTTGGACACCTCGTATAATACCAAGAGGGCTCTTTTTTGTTCAATCCTCAAATTTCTTCATTACAGGAATGCTCCT
>NZ_CANNCR010000134.1 GCF_947503125.1 uncultured Metabacillus sp. | reverse complement strand
TCTTTTAAAAACTTAGAAATGTAATTAATTTTTGATTAAATGCATGACCTGAGAGAAGGTATGAATAATTCAGGTAATTTTAACTTTTTACCTACTGAAGATAAATAATATTTATTTTTAACTAACTGCTTCCGAGCATCTTCTTCTTTTAAAATAGATTTTATTTCAACATTCAAAATATAATTTTCCCCAAATCTAAGTAGATCAAATTCCTTATCTATTTGAGGTATTTTATAACCCACATAAAAATATCCAAGGTGTCTATCTTCCACATTTAGATTATCAATAAAAGCAGAAATTTGATCAATCTCTTCATTTCTCATAGTAAAATTGAAAAAACTGAGGATCTCTTCAAAAATCTCCACCGGTAAATCTTTGTAACTACTCACTAAAGAATTTAAATCAATTGGCTTCCTCAATACATTCACCTACACCTATATATTTCATCAGTCAAATATTCAAGATGCACTTTGTATTTTCCTGCTTTTGCACTAAACTGCCCCGTTACTTGAATAAGAAAAGCTGCCACTACGACAGCTCTTCAACTCTTGAACCCGTTAGTGGATCAACAAGCTCAATTTATCTATGTAAAATCATCTGGTCTGTTTCTTTAAATCCAAGTGATTTGTATAGTTTTTTTGCATTATCACTGGCTAATAGACGGATGGTATTTATATCTTTTTTAGTAAACCAATCTAACACTTCGTTTGTTAACATTTTTGCATAACCTTGATTTCTAAACATCGGCTCTACATAAACATCACCAATAAACCCATATTCTTCATCCTTATAAAAACAGTAAGGAATATCTTCTTTGATAAATGACCCAGCACACGCAACAATATTGTTTTCGTGTTCAATGACAAAGTGAATAGCTTTTTCTATTTCATACAATTCTTTGTATGTCTCCTCAACAACCTGAACAAAATCATCTCTAAGAAGGTGTTCCATTCCAACTTCTTTAAACATTTTCTGTTTAAGTAGTGTTATTGCAGGAATATCTAATATTGTTGCAGTTCGTATCAAATTACTCTCCCCCTCATTAATTTATAATATTTAATTCTCTTTACCTCTTCCCTTATTCAACTATCCTGCCCCGTTACTTGAATAAGAAAAAAGCGATCATCCGTTATTGAAGCATCGCAACACTTTAATTTAAAAAATCAACTATCTTTTCAAAATAAACCTTGGTGGAGAACCATATTCTTGTTCTGCTTCAAAATAGGCAATTTTTCCTGGAATACAAGAAATGATTGATGGAAACCCTTCACCCACTGCAACCTTTAAAGCTGAAGTTAATGACATATGTTTACCGTCGATAGTGTCGTTCCATGAAATTACGTAACAATCATTACCTGCCCCTTGATTTTTCATTAATTTCTCTATCTCTCCTGGATCCGAATTTGGAGTTGGTATTTCAATCATAAATTCTTTACGGAAAGTATCTAAATAATTATGGCACAACCTATTCATTACATTATCTCGTTTTTTCTGAGAAAAAAGTTCAAACAAAACTCTTTCTTGGATCCGTTTATTAAAGAAAGATTTAATAATAATTTCTTCAAGTTCTTTATCTATTCCAATCCCCATTCAACTTTTTTATATCTTAATTTCTTCATTCTTCTTAAACTATCCTGTTTACGTAAGCTGAAAAAGAATCATCTAAAAATAGCTGAATGTAAAACACGTATTGCATCAACTGCGTGACTGCCCCAATGTATTTCAAAATTTATTTTCCAATCTGAGACAGCCCCTGTGTACTCATCTTTTTCATATAAGTGGATGCCTCTTTTCACGTCTGCGTAAATATCCAAGATGTCATCAGTTAAGCTAGCACCGACTGGTTCTTCTAATTGGTAAGGGTTAAAAACTTCCCAATAATGGTTATATTGGCCGAAATTAATCTGAGGAACAGATATATCTAAATTGGGAACTTCATCATCTTTTGGTTCAACATCTGGAAGATACTGGTATGTCAACACTAAACTAGACACTTTTTTTAAGGTGAATATTTTTATATTCAATGGGACTTAGATAGTCAA
>NZ_CANNCR010000133.1 GCF_947503125.1 uncultured Metabacillus sp. | reverse complement strand
CTTGACTATCTAAGTCCCATTGAATATAAAAATATTCACCTTAAAAAAAGTGTCTAGTTTAGTGTTGACATACCAAAAGTTTATATCAGTATAGTTATTTAAAATATACTTAGAGAAAATTTCTTTGCCATAATACTTCGAGTGATCAAAATTCTCCTTCTTGCAAAATTCTTTTCCCTTAATTTTATGTGAAAGAGTATCTTTTTCAAATAAGTCTTCTATATCACATTCGGGCTTTCCATCAATTAACGGTACAGTTAAAAGGTATAAATTATCAATGATATTGACCATGTATTTATCTTCTAAGATACCTTTTTTGTCGTTCTTATCAAGCTTTGCATGATGAATAAAATTACCTATAGGTTTCTTATTCCCACTCTTAATCTCATTATCGAACATTAAAATTACGGGGTTTACTGGTAATGTGTGGCTTATCTTCTTAAAATAGCTCAAATAAGAAGGGGCTTCCTTAGTATTAGAACTAAAGAAATTATATATATTTTTAAGTGCACTTCCCCCATCTTGGACAATTCCCAGAAAGTGTGCTAATCTCTTGGTTTTATTTAGGAAAGAAACTTTAAACACAAAAGACCCATCACTATTCTTTGTAATTAAATTAGGATATTCTTTATAGAGATTTTTTAAAGCTGCTTTTAAATAAGCAATATCTGTTTTACCTTCCGTTACAATTACTGGCTTGGGGTTAGCATAAAAGTATTTATAAAAAAGAAACTTTTGAAATTGACGTTCTCTCGAACTCAATTGTTTAAAATTATGTTTATTCCCATCTCTTTTGTTATTGTACCTGGTTAATTGATTTATAAAGGCAAATCTTCCTTCTAATTGATTAAGGTTGGCGAGTTTACCATTAATCTCAAACTTTCCTTCTTTATAGAGTTGATGAGCCATTGCCCTAGTCTCTTTGTAATAAATTCTATTAACGTTGATTTTTTTATTTACAACAAGTCCTGTTACCACCTGTCTTGAATCTCTGAGTTGTAACCTTATTTTCTTTTCATTAATTTTAAACCCAGCTCGTATTAACTCACTTGATAATTTTTCATAAAATGCCGTTTGTAAATCTAAAAATTTTTTATCATTTGTAGAAAATGTCAGATCATCTGCATAACGTGTATAATCCAACTTGTATTTTTTTGCAATTTTCAATAATCTTTGGTCAAGAATCTCACAAATTAGGTTTGTAATGATTGGAGAAGTTGGCGCACCTTGCGGCAATTTTCCATCGTAACATGTTAATTGTGCAATAACTGTGGCTACTTCACTAGATAATAAGAAATTATTATTCTTAATAAAAAAACCTCTTACACGACCAAAATGAAAACTTTCAAAAAAGTTTTCTAAATCAATATTCAAAACCAATCTTTTATTCCGATGAATTTCTGCATTGGTTATGATGCTCTTTTCTTTTTCGAATGCATGAGAGAGATTATTTTTTATCTTCTGGTTTTTATTCTTATGTTTATACAATGCCACTGCAAGTTTTCTTTGAATATCTTTGAGTTCATCTAATGGAGCATTAATTTTTCGAGCGCCACCACTTTTTTTAGCTATTTCAAACGAAGTGTACAAATTATTAACGTCTTTTTTATACAATAGATAACTAAGTTTTTTTCTGGGAATCTCCAGAAAATCAGCAAGGTCATTTCGTGTATTTATATCGTGAAATTCCATCATATAAAACTCCTTCAAAAATAAACGTGTGGCTACTCATTAGGCGAAAGGCGGCGATTACCCATGAAATATACCACCATGCGGATAAGTTAGCATAGGATGAGAAGCAAATGTTCCCACCATTTTTGTCAACACTTGCGAAACACAAGCGAAAAGATCCAGCCACACGTTAATAAAATTATACACCTTTTTTACTAAATGAGATATTGATTTTAATAGGTTCGAAGAACTTAAAATTGTCTGTTAAAAAAATTACGTTAGTTGAAGAAGATAGCAAAGGTGTGACTGCTAGAATAAAGTAGACAGTTTTCGCTAGATAAAATGAAACACTTATTTACCCAAATATACCAATCAAAA
>NZ_CANNCR010000132.1 GCF_947503125.1 uncultured Metabacillus sp. | reverse complement strand
AAACACTATACTATACCTTACGGTTTCGCCTGTACCACCGCCGTTCCCATACTTACCTCCTGACCCCATACCTAATTATTTATATATATTTATTTTTAAGGGCGAGGACCTTGCTTGGGGCGTATTACACGTTGCTAGACGTGGGCTTCCCATTAAAGAAAAGCACTCTACTATTCCTTACGGTTTCCCCTGTACCACCGTCATTCCCATACTTACCTCGTTACCTATACCTATATTTATTTATATATTTTTTTACGAGCGAAGACCTTGCTTGGGGAGTATTACACGTTACTGGACGTAGGCTTACCTCTATTGAATTAGACCCTGCTTCTTATTCAAAGTGATAGGAATGTCCCTTGTGCTATACTTATGTAGGAATTACCACCCCGTTAGGGGCACCTTGATCCTTACGAAAAACCTTTGGTAGATCATAATAAGCATAAAAAAGCCCCGTGAATATACCCATACTCTAGATACACCCACGAGACTTTATGCAAACTTTTTTCTTCTTAAGCAGACTTTTTTCTCATTCTGCAAACTTTATTTTGTTTTAACAACATTTCCACTCTCGATATGTAAAAATATTCTATTAATAATAGTAATCTACTAAGGCCAACGGTGCAACAGTATAACTTTATTTCGAGTTTACGATTTTATCCATAATTACTTTTCAACGCTACCGAATTTGGATATAAAAAATCCGAAGGTCTGCCGGAAAAGTACCGGAAACCTTCGGAATGTAATTTTATGTTAAATTAGAATAAAGTTTGCAGAAACGAGTAAACACGTCCATCCCTTGCCATATCTAGCCTCAAAGGCATAACCCAACTTTTTTCATGAGAATAAAGTTTGCACAAAGATTTGCCCGTTTTCAGCCGGAAATGAACTCAATAAATAATTAAGATAAGAATAAAGTTTGCTTAAACATAGAGGAGAGATCACCAAACAAAGAGAGTAACCTAAACCTCATGAAGGCACCTTACGGTGACACCTGAACCAATACCGATTCTTGACTTCTGATTGTTATAGGGTAATGCAGTTCTTTACTACCCTTGGAATACGGTATAATTACCATGTTAATTAGTTATCAAGGGTGGGCATTAAATGATTTACACAATTGTATTGTTTATATTTGCTGGATTTGCAGAGATTGGTGGAGGTTATCTTATCTGGCTATGGTTAAGAGAAGGTAAGCCATTTTATTGGGGTGCTTTCGGAGGACTAGCCTTGGCGTTATATGGTGTTATTGCCACATTTCAAACATTCCATCATTCGGTAGAGTATATGCTGCCTATGGAGGAGTATTTATTATTCTTTCTGTATTGTGGGGATCGGGTATTGATAAAAGAACACCTGATTTATACGATTGGATAGGTGCTGGTATATGTTTAGTGGGTGTTTCAGTAATGTTATTTGCACCTCGCCAATAAAGTAAAAAGACAAGAATACATTGAAGGGAAATTAACTAACGAAGGTGTATCCCGAACCTTGTAGGTATGAGTTTGAAAGAAGGTCTTACGATGTCCACTATCCTCCTAAATCCCTTTTCCCTCTTGCTCTTTTTCATTTTTCTAAAATGGAACTAAGTTTTAATAAGTAGAGTTATGTATTTAGGAGACAGGCTTTTCTGTTTATTTTCACCTTTATCAAATAAAATAGAACCGAGAAGAGGTATCGTAGATACATCCCCGACTCGTTAGACTAATACATCAGCCTCATACATAGTTGGCTCCCTCTTCCCCTGCCTTGTACAGTTATTTAATGTATAAGAGAGTTGTAAACTTGCAGATACAGATAATCCATTAGTATACCTTACGGTTTCCCTTGTACCACCACAATTCACCTACTTACCACGTGACCTATGCCTAATCATTTATTTATATATTTATTTATTTTTTTATGGGCGAGTGCTTCTATCCGAAGCATGTTATACACTTCTGGACGTGGGCTTCCCTTGATTGAGTTGGTTTCAATGCTCTTCAGAGAAAAAGGGGAACGTCCCTTGTTGCTGTACTTATGCAGGGATTATCCTCCCCGTAAGGGTAAGCCTGATCCTCTCAGGGAACCTCGTTACGACCCAGTTTTATACAAAAAAGCCCTGTAATTATATCCATACTCTGGATACACTCAGGGGCTCTGTATAAACTTTTTTCTTTATAAACAGATTTTTTCCCATACTTCAAACTTCAGTTTGGTTTGACACCCACATATAATGAACACATTTTTAAAGCAATACCACAATCAACATGCATCCTTATCCATTATTTTCACCTTTGGCTGTGAAAGTAATTCTCAAAC
>NZ_CANNCR010000131.1 GCF_947503125.1 uncultured Metabacillus sp. | reverse complement strand
TGTAAACGCTAGAATAAAGTTGACACTTTTTGCTCGATAGGATTTTACACTTTTGCTCAATCAATCTACTACTTTAGTAAAATAGATGGTGAAGTTATTTTACTGGAGGTTAGGATTTTGGAGGAGAAGTTAGTGTTATATATAAAGATTCACGAATTACATAAGAGAAAGTTTAAAGTAGCACAAATCGCTAAGGAGCTTAAGATCTCAAGACCGACTGTCTATAAGTATTTAGAAATGACATTCGATGAAGCAAGAGCCTATACTGAACAACCTTTGGGAAAGATGAAAAAACTAGATCACTATAAAGACTGGATACTTGCCTGGCTAGAAGAGTATCCCCACCTAAGTAGTGCTCAAATCCATGATTGGCTTTTGGAGAGATACCCCGACCTCGTGGTCGGCGGAAGTACTGTAAGAACATATGTGAAGGATATTCGGGAAGTCTATCAGATTGAGAAAAAGGTGATTGTCCGTCAATACCAAGCAGTTCCTGAACAACCGATGGGTAAACAACTCCAGGTAGACTGGGGTGAAACCAAACAGAAAACAATAGCCAACAAAGAAATCAAACTGTACTTTATCGCCTTTGTTCTCGCTCATTCCAGACATAAATATATGGAATGGCAAGCTCGTCCATTTACCACAAGAGATGCGATTCGTTGTCACGAAAATGCATTTCAGTTCTATGGAGGACAAACAGAAGAAATCGTCTATGATCAGGATCATTTAATCGCAGTGAGTGAAAATGCAGGACAGCTGCTTTTAACAGCTGAATTTCAAAGATATGTAAATGAGCGTAAATTCAAAGTTCACCTGTGCAGAAGAGCTGACCCGGAATCTAAAGGTATGATTGAAAATGTAGTGAAATACATAAAAGGCAACTTCGCTGACAGTCGAGTATTTAGTGACATAGAAGATTGGAATGAACGAGCGCGACAATGGCTCGAGCGTACTGGAAACCATCAGGTTCACCAGACAACGAAAAAAAGACCAGCAGAAGTGTTTCTCCTCGAAAAGCAACACTTACAGCCAGTCTCTTCGTTACTTTCATATGAAAGTACCAATAACCAAAGTATAACAAGAAGTGTAAGCAAGGACAACACAATCCGGTACAAGTCAAACCGTTATTCCGTCCCACTCGGGACTTATCAAACCATGAGTGAGAACCTTGTATGGATTGAAGTGAAAGATGAAGATGAAAAGACCCTTGTCATTCGCAGAGAAACAAAAGGTGAGGTTATTGCCGAGCATATTATCAGTTCTGAAAAAGGAAAACTTATTCAAAATCGGCATCATACCCGGGATCGCTCCAAAGGTGTTAAGGAGCTTAAGCAACGCCTCATTTCTTACTTTGAAGATCAGGTTCAGGCAGCAGATTACTTAGATGAGATTAGTCAGAGATACCCGAGGTATCGTCGAGACCAGTTTGCGATTATCTATAAGGTGATTCAACAGTATCCTGCATTAATTGATCTTATTTTGACCAAGTGCATGACAGAGAAGCTCTACAATGCAAATGATTTTCGTGATATCGCTCATCACCTTGATACATTACGAGATGAACCGGTTCAAGGAGTACAATCCTTTTACAAGAGTCCGCCAAAGCATTCTCATATTAAAGCCTCTACCCGTTCTCTCAATGCATATACTAGCATTTTAGGAGGTAGAGCATGATGAACAAAACTGTACATGAACTACAAGATCAATTTCGGCAACTACGCTTAGCAGAGACTGCGGAGGAGCTGCCACAGCTTCTTCGCGAAGCTGAAAAAGCATCATGGACCTACTTGGAATTTTTAGAGTCTATCACCCGATATGAATTAGCCAAACGTGAAGCGAAAAGCTTTGAGAAAAGAATGAAATGGGCACGCTTCCCTTTCGTGAAGTCGTTAGATGAGTTTGAGCTGAAAGGACAAAACGTTCTGACAGCTCGTCAGCTCTCTCAACTCCGGGAATTAAGCTGGCTGGAGCAACAGTACAATTTAATTCTTCTAGGTCCGCCTGGCATTGGAAAAACGTATATCGCAATTGGACTTGGGCTTGAGGCTGTTTACAGAGGGTTCAATGTTTATTTCGCTACAATGGGTGAACTTGTGCAGCTTCTAAAATCAGAAGAGTACCTCAATAAATCTAAAGTTCAGCTCAAAAGAATTAGAAATGCCGACCTTGTGATTATCGATGATTTAATGTATATGGCCATGGACCAGAGAGAAGCAAACTTATTCTTTCACTTGATTAATCATTTGTATGAACGAAGTTCAATCATCCTGACTTCAAATAAAAGTCCAGATGAGTGGGGTAATTTAATTGGGGACCAAGGGATTACAACAGCTATTTTAGATCGCTTACTTCATCGTGTGGAGGTCATCCATGGAGGTGAAAACGAGGAAAGTCATCGCATGAAAAACCGGAAAAGCATTTTTTCAGCAGAAGTGTAAAAAGGAAACGAGCAAAAAGTGTAAAATTCAACTTGACGTCTACA
>NZ_CANNCR010000130.1 GCF_947503125.1 uncultured Metabacillus sp. | reverse complement strand
ATTTATGTGGAGATTTCTTAGCACGGTTATACACTTATTTTCCAAACTAATCCAGTTTGGTTGATAGGATGGCCCCCGCCCTGTAAATTATTTATAGAAATTCAAATGATATCCAGTCATTTAGGTGAGTCAACTAAATGGTAGTTATGAAATATTGAGAATACATGAGTATTTGGAAGAAAAATTAACTTTATTGAGGGAGGGCATTTTATGAGTTACAAGAATACTTTTATTACAGTTTCTGAAGATTCAACTGTTACTTCTGCTATTGTTCCTGTCCCAAGAAATAACAAGCCTACGATTGCTTCTATTCAATATGATTTAATCAAGAATAATCCTTACAAATATACTCAAGAAGATGTACAATATAAAACTTATTTGATTAAAGAGCAAATAGAGTCAAATAATTTAAATGAATTACGTGAGCAGTATTTCACAAAACCTAAAGCCTGTTTTAGAGCTTCTCCATTAGTAAAAAAATATGGGTGGGGAATACACTATGATGATCATGGAAAAATTGCATTATTTGATGTTAATAGTGAAACGTATAATCAATTTCTCAATTCGGATAACATTACTCTACTAAAAGGTATGCGTTCGAAAAGAAAATAGGCAGTGGCCTCTTCTTTCTCCTTTGAATCAAGAGTTAATCAAACTTAGAAGAGCATTGTGCCTGGGCAGGGCAGCGCATTTGCAAAAGCCTATTAAAAGAGTCCGCCAACATGAATAAAGTTTCCTGATGCTTACATTTTATTCACTGAAATCATATTATTAAAATATAAAAAGGGGCCCGCAGGCTCCTTTTCAAATTAGAAAGGAAAATGCTCAGTCCGGTAACAAGTGTCCCGCTCTTTTCCTTATACATATCGATTACGACCAGATAACATTCCAAAGATCATCACAACGACTGAGACGACGATTAGCATGAGAATGGGAACTGTCCACATATGCGTTAGATCGTACAAATATCCGATGATCAAAGGGCCAACTGCAGCGAGTACATAACCTGTTGATTGTGTCATACCAGATAACTCTGCTGCCTGCTGACCGTTCCGAGCACGTAGACCTATATAGCTGAGAGCTAAGGGAAAGCTTCCTCCCAATGCAATCCCAATTAAGATGATACTTACAATTAAAATTGGATAGGTTGAGCCGAATAGTAAACCACTATAGCCGAGCACAGAGCACATGCTTAGCATAAATGCAATCCATACTTGTGATTCGAGGCGTCCTGCAAGGACTGGTATAAAAAAGCTGGCAGGCAATCCTACCAATTGAGTGAAGGAAAGCAGCCATCCTGCAGTAGCTAAGCTTACCCCGTGACTATGTAAGATTTCAGGTAACCACGATATCGTTACATAGAATAAAAGAGACTGAAACCCCATGAATATGGCAATTTGCCATGCAAGTAGTGTACGCCACATTTGCTTGGAATTAGTGGCTTGTCTTTGTCGGAAGATACTAGGATCGCTTTGATTATATTTAAAAAGAAAAGCCCACACGATGAGCGCAATGATCACAGGTAATCCCCATACAATTTGGGCTCCCTGCCATCCAAGGTTCAAGTCAGCTGCTAAAGGAACGCTAATCCCTGATGCTAAGGACGCAATCAATCCCATGGATGTTGAATAAACACTTGTCATCAGACCGAACCTTTTGGGGAATTTATCCTTTACAATTGCGGGTAAAAGGACATTTCCGATTGCGATACCGAAACCGACCAGCAGAGTCCCGGTAAAAAGGGTAAAAACCATTGGAATTGTGCGAATCGTAATACCGATTAATAGAACTGCTAAACCTATAAGTAAGGTCTTCTCATTTGTTAGCTGAGCTGCTATTTTAGGAACAAGTGGGGACATGATGGCAAATACGATTAATGGTAAGCTCATCAATAGTCCAGCACTCCAGTGTGCTAGTTTAACATCATCCTGAATCATTCCGAGTAAAGGTCCCAGAGAAGTAATCGCTGGGCGCAGATTGAAGGCAACAAGAACAATTCCCGCAATAAACAGATGTATATAAATTGAATGAATATGTGCCTTGACTTTCGCTAACATCATAAATCAAAACCTCCGTTAACACAAACTTTATCAAGTATAGCATAAACAAAAATTCGGATGTAATGTACTTACTACTATTCGAAGCCCCTAACAAATAGGTAGGGGTTTTTGCAAAGGTAAGAATCCTGTTCTGTGAACAGGTTGTGTCCTGCATGGGTGTACATGGATGGATCGATTTCTAGGGGGAAATTTTAGTACGATATCTATAGTCTCCCGCGAGATTGTTTTCAGGTATGGTTTATCCTATTGTGATTTTGAATATTTAGATAATTACAAATATAAAAAATAATATTGTAATATATCAAAAAACTCACTATAATTCAATTAAATGATAGACAGTTGTATCTGTGGAGTGGAATGGTTATAGATTCTATTTTATCAGAATGGATTGGCTCGAAATAAGCATTATCAACATTGGTAGTGTCAAAAGTTCTATGAAAACTCAATAGGTGGGTAGTCGCTTTTCCATTTATTTGGTGGAAAGGCCACACA
>NZ_CANNCR010000129.1 GCF_947503125.1 uncultured Metabacillus sp. | reverse complement strand
TGATTATTGCAGTTGAAATGAGCCACTTATGCGGAGTTTTGAGCCAGTCATTGCGGAGAAAAGAGCCACCCTTTGCGGAATGCGTTGCCACTATAAATAGAATAGAGAAAGGCCTCCTGTATAATTATCTTGCATGCCAGCAAGCATGACATTATTATACAGGAGGCTTTTTATGGTTAATTACCGTAAGATTTTGGAACTTCACTTTGAAGAGGTCAGTCAAAGAACGATTAGTTCAAGCACTGGGCATTCAAGGAATACAGTTTCAGATGTCGTTCAACGTGCCAAAGAACTGGGTGTAGAAAGCTTGAATGACACCATGACCAATCCATGGCTAGAAGCGTTTCTCTTCCCAGAGAAACAGGCTGTTGAGAAAGGGTACTTCCCAATTGATTGGGAAAGAGTGCATAAGGAACTACAAAAGAAGAATGTAACCCTGTCCCTACTGCATCACGAGTATTCGACAGAGGCACGTGAAGGTGGAAAGATCCCCTATGCCTATCGTACTTTTTGTGAGAACTATGGGAAATATGCGAAAAAGTATAAATTGACAATGCCTATTCGAAGAAAACCAGGTGAAGTCATGGAAGTAGATTGGGCTGGAACTACACTGAAGATTAATGATCGTTCAACAGGAGAAACGATTCCAGCGTATGTTTTTATTGCGACCTTACCTTATAGTCAGTTCAGTTATGTTGAAGCCTTTTTAGATATGAAATCGGCTAATTGGCTTATCGCTCATATTCATGCATTGGAGTATTTTGATGGAGTTCCTGAAACAATGGTTCCCGATAATTTGAAAACAGGGGTTACGAAAGCACATCGTGAAGAACCTCTTCTAAATGAAGCCTATCGTGAAATGGCAGATTACTACCGTACTGTCATTGTTCCAAGCCGTGTTCGAAGGCCAAAAGATAAAGCAAGTGTCGAAGGCACTGTTGGATATATTTCCAGGCAGATTATCGCTCCACTAAGAAACTATCAGTGTTTTCATCTTCAAGATTTAAATCAGAAAATCTTTGAAAAGTTAGAAGAAATCAACACCACTGAATTTCAAAAGCGACCAGGTTCGCGTAAAAAGGTGTTTGAGGAAGAAGAGAAATCCTACCTTCAACAGCTTCCTCAAACAAGGTATAAACTTGCGGAATGGAAAACAGCAAAAGTTCAACTGAACTACCACATCCAAGTTGATCGAATGTATTATTCCGTTCCATATGATTATGTCCGAGAGAATGTCGATATTCGACTGACCACGGATTTAATTGAAGTTTACTTCAAAGAAGTCCGGATTGCATCCCATAAACGACAACGTGGTGAAATTGGCCAGTTAGCGACCAATCCAGACCATATGCCTGACAATCACCGATTATATTTAGATCATAATCCAGAAAATAACCGGAAGTGGGCAGAAACAATTGGACCATCTATGACTCAATTTGTCTCTCATATCTTAGAAATGAATGTAGAGAAAAAAGCATTAAATAGCCTTAGCACACTGAGGAATATAGCTAAGAAATACCCAAATGAAGAAATAGAGAAAGCAACAGAAACCTTACTTGAAATTTCAACAAACCCAACGGTTTCTGTCTTTAAAAGTGTAGTAGAAAGAAATAAGAAGAAAAAGCAAACTAAAAAAACGGATATTAACAGACCTCGCACTACATCTGAGGACTATGGATTTGTCCGTGGAGCTAAATACTTTGGGAGGGATACAAAATAATGAACCAAGAAACTTTACGTAAACTAGTAGAAATGAAAATGGGTGCGATGGCGGAATTATATCAGCAGCAAAAGCAGAATAATGATTATAAAGACATGGATTTTGATGATAGGTTCAATCTCCTGGTAGATTATGAATATGATAGACGTAAATCGAATCGACTTGAACGACTAATTAAACAGGCTACACTCAGCGAACCTACAGCAGCTATTGAAGATATCGAATATCATCCGGATCGTAATTTAGATAAGAATCAAATACTAGAGTTAGCAACAGGAAATTACCTTCAAAATCACCATAACATCATTTTAATGGGCGCCTCTGGGAACGGAAAGACGTGGATATCCAATGCCTTTGGGGTACATGCATGTCGCCAATTTTATAAAGTGAAATATATAAGGTTACCAGAATTACTAGATGAATTAGCTGTAGCAAAGTATGAAGCAGATGGCAGCTTCCGTAAGTTAATTCAGAAGTACAAAAAGATTGATTTATTAATCCTAGATGAGTGGCTACTAACAGAGCTGTCAGAGGAAAATGTACTTCATGTGTTGGAGATTATTGAAGCAAGGCTCAAAAGAGCCTCTACTATATTCTGTTCTCAATTTTCACCAGAGGGATGGCATTCCAAACTGGGACAGGCACAAATAGCAGATGCGATTCTTGACAGAATCGTTCATGATTCATATAAGATTCTAGTTGATGGTGAAGTTTCGATGAGGGAACGTCATGGATTGCGGGTATTTAAATGATTCCGCCAGCAGTTGAAAACCGTATAGCTAGATATTTTCTGCATATGTATTTACCTGATAAGGTACAGCAGGCTGTAGAGGAAAAACTATTACCCTCCTGCATTTGGAACGATGAAGAGGATATAGATCAGGATGAATTAGTTCGTTGGGCTATTGAGATTATTGATCAGGAATTGAGAGATAAGAGATTCAAATAATAATATAAACAACCATTGGAGCGAGTGAAGTTCCAGTGGTTGTTTATATTATTAGCTACATTAATAAGAGTGGCTCTCACCCCCGCACTTAATGGCTCAGTTGACCGCAAATAGTGGCTCAAATCTCCGCACTGATGGCTCAATCTGTCCGCAATACTCA
>NZ_CANNCR010000128.1 GCF_947503125.1 uncultured Metabacillus sp. | reverse complement strand
CGCTTGACTATCTAAGTCCCATTGAATATAAAAATATTCACCTTAAAAAAAGTGTCTAGTTTAGTGTTGACATACCATTAATGACTTTATTAAAGAAGGAGAAATTGATAAAAATGGTATACCTTATGAATGCGTTGAGGTGTATTGTAAGGGGATAGATCCATTGGTATTTCCAGCACTTATTGATTTTTGTGATAGATATAGAGACCGCAGTTTTAAAAAAATGATTGTTAACTTAAACTTCTTGCAATTAGATTAAAGAGTATATTGATATTCGGTTCCTGTAGGGAAAACTACTATAATCGATATTTCCTAAGACTTTTTTAAAGGTCAGTAATTAATTTAAAGAATGAATAATCTGAATATGTAGTAAAATATAATTGAAGATAACCTTACTTCTACAAAAAGAGTATGAAGATGTTGATTTATATGAGATTTTACAAACTAAACATAAGTGAGTTTTACTCAGGTACGATGCTTCAAGTATAAGAGCATCGCTTTTTTATTCAACTAACGAGGTTAGTAAAACAAGGAGATACGATAGAAACAATATATGAGGAGAAAAAATACAATGATTAAGGCTGCTATTTTTGATTTAGATGATACCTTACTTAATAGGGGTAAGGCAATAGAGCAAATGTTTTTAATGATTTTAGATAAGTGTTATGAGGATGTTAAACATTCAGTAAAAATTGAAATGTTGAAAAAATTCAATGAATATGATAAAGAAAGCTATGGTGATAATGATAAAACAAAAGTTTTTGAATCATTTTTTGATGAATTCCCACCAAAATATAGATTGCCACGCAATAACATTCAAGATTTTTGGAATAATAATTTTCCTAATTGTTTTACAATAAACCCAAATACTATAAATATAGTAAATACACTAAAGAAGCAAGTTAAAGTTGCAATTATAACAAATGGCTCAACTCAGAGACAAAAAGCTAAAATAAATAATACTAATTTAAATAGTTGTTTTGAAATAATAATTATTTCCGAAGAAGTGGGATTTAGTAAACCTGACAAACGGATATTTGAATTAGCACTAAATAAGCTTAATGTAAAACCCGAAGACGCATTATTCGTTGGAGATGACATAGAAAAGGATATTGGTGGTTGTCAAAATGCAAATATAAAAGGCATATGGTTCAATCCTCATAAGCACAAGAATAATACAGACATAAAACCATATGTCGAGATCAACTCTTTTGATGGATTATTTAGTTGTATTTCATAATAACTAGTATTGTTGAATTAACGGGAGCTTTAGTTCAGTTTTAGGTATGCTGCTTTGGCGGCTTTTTTCTTTTGGATTTTTAAGCTAAACAGGTCTTATACTGTGCTCCATTAATTAGAAATCCTATATAATTGTATCTAAAACTGAATTAATAAGGAGCAAATATATGATTAAGAAATTTGCACTAATTTTCTGTCTTACTTTTTTTGTATGTTCGTTTTCGGACGTATTAGCTGAGACGAATAAAAATGATATTTTGCAAGAAGGCGAAGCATATAAAATGCTTTATGAAGATACCAAGAATGCTAATGCAAAGATATTGGATAATGTTTATTTTGCTTTAACCTTTGCTGGTGGATTTATATTGTTATTTCTTGGTTCAAATGCTTTTTTTTCCTTTCGTTCTAGAAAAAGTGAGGCTGAAGCTTTAAAGAATGAAAATGCAGCAGAAATTCTAAAAATTAAAAATGACCTTAGAAAAGAAATGAATGATAACTTCAATATTCTAAAAGAAGAATATCAAAAAGCTTTAGAGGAAAAGGTTAATGAGAAATTTGAAGAATTAAAAAAAGAAAAACAGAATTTAGAACGTTCTTTACAGAATGCAGAAAGAAAAATAGCTGGATTTGAATATTCACTTACTTTAGTTAAGGCTGAATTTGCATTTGAAAAAGGAGATTATCATAGAGCCTTAGATCTTTATATGTTGGACGCGAGATATTTATGGGAAACATCTATACAAGATGAAGATGATCCTTTTATCGATACAACATTAGTACGATCTTTAGAAAAAGTAAACGAAGTACTATTAAAAACTCAATCAATTGGTTTAGAGAAACACAATAGACTATCTAATTTTTTAGATGAATTGCCACAACGATATTCAATTGTCGTTCAAACAATTAAAGACACTTTAAATGGTTTAGAGAAGACAGCATATTGACATCTTTTTCTACTAACAGTTGTTTTACATAAAAAAGGAGTAGAACACTTTTCTTATTGTGCTAACGGTCAGATTACTTGAAGAAGGAATTTTCAAATTCTTTATAGAATACTGTATATTGTTAGCTGATTTTAGTTTAGTTGAGAAGAGAAAGGTGAGATGAGAATGGGACAAATTAAAATTTATGGTGTTAAGGACAGGTTAAATCCAATTAAGGAAACACTATCGAATGTTATTCATTCGTGTATGGTGGAAGCACTTGAATTTCCTTCGGATAAGAAATTTCATCGCTTTTTCCCTATGGACAAAGAAAATTTTTATTTTGCTAGTGGGAGAACTGAAGCATATACCGTAATTGAGATTAGTATGTTTGAAGGTCGAACGGTTGAAGCTAAAAAAAAATTACTAAAGTTACTATTCGAACGTATAAATAGTGAATTGAGTATATCCTCTCAAGATGTTGAAATTACAATTTTTGAAACACCAAAACATAACTGGGGAATAAGAGGATTACCTGGGGATGAGTTAGCACTGAATTATAAAGTTAATGTATGATTAAAAGGCGGTCAATAAGTGACCGTCTTTTTAGCTTATTCAAGTAACGGGTGCAAAAGTTGAAAAGGCTACTGCCATTTTTGCCGGCTTTTCTTATTGAAGTAATAGGGCAGGATAGCTGAACAAGGAACTAATGTTTTTATATGGAATGTAGAGTGCAGAGAGAACTATCTTTTATTGTATAGGGGGATATAGGTGGATTATGTTAGGGATTTAAGAAAATTAGTTGGTAACAGACCTTTAATATTAACAGGTTCAGTTGTTTTAATTCTAAATACGGACAAAGAACTGTTATTACAGTGAGTATTGCGGACAGATTGAGCCATCAGTGCGGAGATTTGAGCCACTATTTGCGGTCAACTGAGCCATTAAGTG
>NZ_CANNCR010000127.1 GCF_947503125.1 uncultured Metabacillus sp. | reverse complement strand
TGTCCGCTGCCATTTTCAATGGCAGTGTTTTTTGTTGTTTTAGGAAAATTTTATGTCGGTACTTTTGGAGGGATATATGCGACAATATAGAAATGTAAATCATTCCCTGGCGGGAGGAGGATAAAAAATAAAGCTCCAAAGAGATGGCCGTCTCTTTGAGGCAGATTCAACTAAAAACTATGATTATCATAAAATATCTAGGAAAGACGGTCAAGGGTTATTTACGACGTTACCAAGATGTACCTCCTAAGTGTGAGGAGAGCTGCCCTGATTGCCATCGTAAATTATACAAACATGGTCGCTACTTTCGATTTGTCATCACTGTAAAAGTAATTACAAGGATTCCGATTTACCGAAGATTCTGCCCATCTTGCGGAAAGACGTTTTCTTTATTACCAGATTTTCTTTATCCCTACATTATTCATAGTGGATGGATCCTTCAAAAAGCATGGATATTACGGTATATGAGAGAGAAAAGTTACAATCGTATTCACACTGCTATATTTTCAAATGAAACTGGTGGGATTTCCTACAAGACAATTAAACGCTGGGATTCTTTATGGAGGAGTAACAAGGAATCCCTGATCCATTTCCTTCTGTATCATTTGGTCGATGTTCATCCGATAATGATTGAGTTTAGAGAAATAAAACCATTAACTGATGAACAAACCCTACTATATCTTCTTCCAAAAGTGTGGAAAATTTTTCACTCTACAACCACTTACCCATTCTATGGCTTCTTTAACTGGATAAATCAGTTAATGAATAAAATTTAACCCAGCACATCCACTATTCCCCATTCAGTTTAACCGCCTTTAAATCTTCCGATCCTAATTTGTCGCCCCTTCGGGGCAATTTCCCCTATATTGTCCATTTTAAAACAGACGTTCCCACATAATATGGGCTCTCCTATTCTATCGATATTCATTATTAAATAGAACATATAAAGTATTTCAATATAGATAGGAGAACTGTAAATGGATGAAAAATTAAGAAATGATATTGCCATATATCGTTTTGGTCTTATTGCAGAAATTGTAACAAGAGAGATTCCAAAAGGCGAACAAGCACAAAAACTTCGGAACATTGCAGCAAATGAACATCTAAATCCATATGGTGAGAAGCAAAAAGTCGGTCTTCGAACATTAGAACGCTATCTTCAACTTTACCGGAATGGTGGATTTGAAGCATTAAAACCGTCAAAAAGGGGTGGATATGCCCCTAGAGCTATAACCAAGGATTTATTGGATAAAGCGATTCAATTGAAGACAGAACGTCCAGAGCGATCAGTTCAACAGATTATTCGAATTATGGAACTAGCTAAAATTGTAAACCCAGGGACTATTTCAGAAAGTACATTATCAAAACAATTGCGTAAAGCAGGAATTACACGTAAAAAGTTACAACAGAAACCAAATGGGAAACAATTTCGTCGATTTGAATTTCCCTATCGGAATGCTTGTTGGCAAGGGGATGTGCAGCATACCCTCTATTTGCCGGATCCAAAAGATTCAAATAAGAAGCGTGTAGCAAAGTTATTTGCTTTTATTGATGATTATTCTAGGTTCATTGTTCATGGCCAATTTTATTTTGATGAAAAAGGTGCGCAGTTAGAGGATTGTTTGTTTAAAGCCATATTAAGCAACGGAAAGCCTGAACAGATCTATGTAGATAATGGAGCCATTTATAGAGCCAAAGCATTAGAAACGACCTGTGCGAAACTCGGGATTAAACTAACTCATTCTACCCCTAGAAGACCCCAAGGGCGTGGGAAAATAGAGCGTTTCTTCCAATTCGTAGATTCTTCCTTCAAGCCCGAAGCATATGACTTAATTGAATCCGGAAGGATTCAGTCTATTGAACAGTTGAATCGATATTTTCATATTTGGAAAGAATCCATCTATCATGAGCGAAAGCATGGTGAAACGAAACAAACCCCAAGACAAAGATGGGAAGAATGTGAGCAACCTTCGGTTTCTATCTCAATATACGATTTAAAAAATGCCTTTTATTGGGAAGATGAAAGAAAGGTAGATAAAACTGGCTGTATTTCCTTTCAAGGGAACAAGTATGAGGTGGATTCGCAGCTTGTGGGTGAATCTATCACGATTCGCTTTGATCCCAATGACCTTGAAAAATTAGAGGTTTGGTTAAACGGAAAGCAATTTGAGAATGCCATTCCTTTAAATCTTTCACGTCCAAAACACGAAAAAGCAGCATCTGAAGAATCAAATCACACGAATAAAGAATCAGGATTAAACTTTCTTGAATTATCAGCACCTAGTCATGAAATAAAACAAAAAGAAAAACGGGGAAAATTAAGCTATCAATCACTTATGGAGGAAGAAAAATAGATGATTTCAAAACATTTTGGGTGGAATTATACACCCTTTCAAAAAGATGTTCAGACCAAACATTTATTTCAGACCAAACAATTTAAGGAGTTACAAGCTAGATTGACATTTATGATCCAACAACGTTCATTTGGTCTAATTACAGGAGAAGTAGGATCAGGTAAGTCAACTGCCATTAGAAAGTTAAAAGATCGACTCGAAGATAATCAATACGTTTTTCTTTATTTATCTGATTCTGCCTTGAAGCCTCGCGATTTTTATCGTGAAATGCTTCTTCAAGTTGGAATTGAGCCTATGTTTTTGGCTAGTGACCTAAAGAGACAATTCAAAGCTGCATTGATGGATATCTATGAAAACAAAAAGAAAACGCCCGTCGTGGTCATTGACGAAGCGCATTTATTGTCACCATCGATGTTACAAGAGATTCGCTTTCTAACAAACTTTGAAATTGATTCTCTTTCCCCACTTGCCCTTATCCTAGTTGGCCAGCCTGAATTACGAGACAAATTACGTTTAAGAAGTTTAGAGGCTATTTCACAACGAATTAGCACAAGATTTCATCTTGATGGATTAAATTATGAAGAGTTAAGCGAGTATATCAATCATCAATTAGAAATGGTTGGTGAAAAACACCAGATCTTCACTGAAGCAGCATTAAAAATGATATATAAGGAAACAAGGGGCATTCTGCGCTTGACCAATCGTTTATGTACAGAATGCCTGTTAGACACTGTTTCCAGAAGACAGAAGCTAGTCGATGAAGACTCTGTGGAGAGAGTCATCGATGACTACCGTTTTTAAGGACCTTGAAGGTCCTTTTTCTTTTTTGAGGATAATATAAATTACAGTTGAAATCAATGGTACTTATAACCATAAACTGCCAATAAAAATGGCGAAAATAAAAAAGAAACGTAAGTGTCGGTAGCAATTAAACTTTGTCACCGACACTTACGTTTCCGAATTCACCGTCATTAATAATGACTCCTGACAAAA
>NZ_CANNCR010000126.1 GCF_947503125.1 uncultured Metabacillus sp. | reverse complement strand
TCGCAAAAAAGGGGCAACATATAAATTCTGATATTACAAAAAAGGGGCAACATATAAATTCTGATATTATAAAAAAAGACGCTAATGTTAATAAACAATAGCGCCCTATAACGGAAGACTTTAATTCGAGATAATTATTAATATGATCTTCAACTAAACGCACCTGATCGTAATATAAGGTTAACCAGATACTTCTTGTTGACCTTTTAGTTGAACAAAGGCGAAAAACCATAACTAATTTAAGACTGTGGTGGAATATATTCTCCTGTTTTTACATTAAAGCCAACTGCCTTCATTTTTGTCTGATCACTATTCCAACCTATCACTAATATTAGGTTAATATTTCTCTCTGTGTCTTTTCTGAGCATGAAATTAAAACCTTTCGCCCAATCCTTACCTGGATAAATACTGCCCATTTTCAGAGCTTTTTTAAGCAAATCTGGTGAATCATACTTAATATCTTTCATTTGTATAAACTCTTTTTTGGGGTAAGGAGAATCGCCCTTATTTGTCAAATCATTTATTTTATCAATTTTCCCATTATGGATGGTTACTAAAAAAAAATTATTAGTATCTGGGACTCCAAAAGCAATATTCCAAAATTTCCTTTTACCGTTACTGCCAATTGACTTTCCTGGCTTATCTAGGTCTATATTTACTGCATCTAATAATTGAGCGTTTTTATTCCATTCCAAAGCAGAAGGATAAGCTAAATCAATTGCTTGCTTTATTGATAATTCTTGGTGCTCAAAGACTTCTAATGTATCATCAGCTGATTTTATAAAACGAGCAGTTGCGTTTCCAACAGGACCAATAGAAATTAACAAAAGCAAGACAACAATTATTATTTTTTTCATTACTGGCACCCTTTTTTAAGGTGTATTCTTTCCAAATCTTATTCAATTATCCTGCCCCTATTGTTTAATACCAATTACTTCAAAAAAGTGATCCAGTTCAACTATTTTTCACAGGATAAAGACGCCTACTTAATTCAAGATAGGCGCCCGTTTACTGAACAATGATAGTTAAAACTATTCCAAAAATCATGGCTACGACTACTATCCAAACTGCTTCTAAGCGCATGAATGAATTGAGTGAACTCCGTTTTTTTGCAACTGCTATACTTCGCGCAACTTTTAGATTGATTGGTAAAAAGTATAAAGAAAAAAGAACCCCCCCTGAAAGCGAAATGCATAAATAAATTAGAATAGGGCTAGTAGTTAAACTTCCCACAACACTACCAACGACAAAGAATGGAATACCTGCCCAAATAAAAAAGGTCGGAATTAATAACATCAATGCAATTATGGCAAGTAGAAAATTTTGCTTTAGCACTTTTAAATAACTACTATAATAACAATACATGTTAGCCCTCCTTAAAATTAATTACAGCAATAATGCCCTAAAATGTAAATTAAACGCACTTTTTATTAGAGAATTGCGCCCTTTTCTGGAATAAAAGAGAAGAAGAGAGGCGACCACCTTTTGCAGCAATCGCCCCCTTAGTGAAAATAAAAGCCTGTAATAACTAACCTACGTTCGTTAAAGAAGCGAAAGTGATATAGCCCAATACTCCCAAGAGTTGAATGATAATTCCAACCACACTGCAAATTAAACCAGAATTCGCTATTCCTTTGCCACCTTCATTTGTTTTTATAATTTCTTTTAACGCTTTTCTGGAAAATACAATTCCTGCTACACCAAGAACTGCCCCAATAAAGGGTATTAGGATTGAAAGAATACCTAGAATTAAGGAAGTTATAGAATTACTATTTGTTTCAGCCATTCAAATCCCACCATTTCCTCATAAAATCAATATTAAAGCTCAAATATTTTCTTCAACTAAACTGCTATATTGCTTAATACCAATTATTTCAAATCCAATCAGTCAACTCAATCTTTTTTTCCAGAAAAAAAGCTTATCTTATTACGGATAAGCACCCATTAGTTTAAGTACATTACTTCACAATCTAATCTTATCAGTTAGCTTTTTTATCGCACTGACTACCACTTCGGGTTCATCATTTTGTATATAATGAGCACTGTTTTCAGCTATAACCAATTCACCATCAGAGGATATTTCAAGAATTGCTCTCTGCATTTCATTCCATAACTCTTGTGATTCCTTTGAATAATGAGCCTTTTTACCAGCTGAAAGAACAATTAGTGGTACATTTAATTTAAGTTTAGTTTCTTTTAACTGCTTTAGGCTTTCCATAAATTCATCATAATTGCCTTCATAAACGAATTGCTTGTTGTATGCTTGTTGAAACTCTTTTGACATCGTTGGAAGAAATCTTTCTCTGTAATCTTCAGGCGTAGAGTCAACCAAGACAAGTCCACAAACTTCATTTTCATATTCAGTTGCAAACATTCGCATATTAACTCCACCAAATGAATGACCTACTAATATGTAGGGAGGTTTAATCTTGGCTTCAATAAGAAGTTCCTTCAATTCTCTTACCATCTCACGACTGGTTCTGGGATTCGAACTTTTTTCACTTTTCCCAAGTCCTGCTCTATCATAAATTAAAACGTTAGTGAGCATTGAAATATCCTCAATTACTGAATCCCAAGCCTTGGAAAAATCTCCATATCCAGCGTCCATTACAATTGTTGGTTTTCCGATATTTTCTCCCACTAATTTAGCATATAAATTACAATGACTTAATTGCACAAACATTTCTTTAGTCATTTAGTCCATTCCTCTCATTTTGCCAACTAATTAACAATCCTTAGTTGAATAAATTCAACGAAAAGGTGCATTAATCCCAACGCACCCGATATTGAGTTAAATTAAGTTAAATCTTTTCTTTAATTTTTTCGATAACAGTCTTATAGATAGCCCAATTATTTTACTACCTTTATATCGGGATTTGTTATTGAATCACCAACGATTTCAAGGAAGTATTCTTTTTGTTGAGCATTTTCAAGTTTAAAGCTCATTTCTTTGGGTCTTTCGTTATTAATTTTTTCTATCACAACTTCTAAATTGATTTCTCCGTCTAAATTAAAGTCATTTCCTGTGAGTTCGAACCTTAGTGATTCACCTTTTTTTAATTTAGAACCATCAGCATTCATACTGCCTTGTGTTGCTTTCAACTCCTCGTTTTTATATACACCAATTTCTATAGAATAGATATCAAAATCAGCATTATTTTTGATATCTACAATAATATCACCTTTGTTTGATCCTATAGTTTTTTCTGAATTCCCACAAGCAGATACAAAAAATAATAGCAACATAGTAATTGCTAAGATCATTAATCTTTTCATAAAACCACCCCTTTTATTTCTTTCGTATTGTAAAAACTTTTATATTAAAAAAGTTAATAATCTTTGAATTTAAGGGCTTTAAATGCAAAAAACTTGC
>NZ_CANNCR010000125.1 GCF_947503125.1 uncultured Metabacillus sp. | reverse complement strand
GAACTGGCAGACGCACAGGACTTAAAATCCTGCGGTAGGTGACTACCGTACCGGTTCGATTCCGGTCCTCGGCACCATATGTATAATTGATTTTGACATGCCAGTGTGGCGGAATTGGCAGACGCGCACGACTCAAAATCGTGTTCCTTCGGGAGTGTCGGTTCGACCCCGACCACTGGTATCTGAAATTACGAATAATAAGCGAAATAAAGGCGATCTAGCGCATATGCTAGGTCGCTTTTTTGTAATATCAGAATTTATATATTTTCTTAACATAGCTTGCGTTTTTGAATCTAGCTCCAGGCGCCATCGGCTCGAGGTCATAAGTCAAACAGGAATTGAAGGTAAAGTACACCTTCTATTCCTGTTCGCCTTATGCTTGTCGCCGATAGGCAGGCGCCTTGCGCTTTTTTTATGTTTCATGGAATACGACTTTTAATCCGAAAATCGTACGAAGGGAGTCGTATTCATGAGTCGCAGACGTAACGAATTAACTGAATATCAACTCGCAACAATAAAGAAAGATTCAAGGTCGTATGTGACAGACTGGCTCGAAGCCTTAACCATCTTCTTAAGAGACTGCGAGCTTCGTAATCTACGTGAGCATACCGTAAGATACTACCGTAACGAGCTTACTGCTGCCTTAAAACATCTAAAGGCGCAGGAAATAACGAGCGATCCTTCGGCTATAACGTCGGAGCATATTAAGCGCTATATAATCGGATACATGCGCAAGGAAGGACTTAAGGTCGTAACAATTAATACTAGGCTCCGAGCCGTCCGAGCTTTCTTTAACTTCTTATACGAGCAGCATTACATCGGGACGAATCCAGTCGCAGGCATGAAGTTATTGAAAGATCGAAAGCATATCGTTAATACATTCAGTCGGAAGCAGCTCGATCTATTGTTAAAGCAACCCGACTTAAGAACGTTTACAGGGATTCGTGATTATACAATCATGCTACTTCTACTCGAGACAGGCATCCGAGCGAATGAGTTCGTAGGAATCACGTTAAGCGACTTGAGTATTGATGAAGGCTCGATACATATTAGGAATGCGAAAGGCTATCGAGAGCGCATCGTACCTATAACTTCGACTATGAAGAAGCAGTTAAAGAAGTATATCTCGCTGCGAGGCTTCGTCGAGACAGATGCTCTTTTCGTTACTCTGGAAAACGAGCCTTTATCGAAGCGCCAGCTACAAAATATCGTGAGAAAATACGGTAAATCCGCAGGCATTAAAGACGTAAGATGCAGTCCGCATACTTTCCGACATACTTTCGCTCGCATGGCAGTAGAGGAACGGAGCAGGAATCTTCGAGCTGCAAGCGATACTCGGGCATGCATCGCTGGAGATCGTTAAGACATATGTAAATCTGTTTTCAAACGACGTAAAAGAAAAGCATCGGAGCTTCTCGCCTCTCAAGTCGTTAAGAGTGTAGACATGCCGAAGCTACCAGATATCGAAAGTATGGAGCTAAAGGAAGCTATCGACTTTTTTCTTAATTATGGGAAGTTCGTTCTTAAGAGAGGACCATCTATCAAAGAACTGGACGAGCTTCTCGAGTTTAAGCGGAAGCTAGACGAGCAGATCACCGAAGCACGTAAGGAAATGTAAAAGGACAAAAAAAGACGGCTCCTATACAACGACTGCGCCAATAACGGGTAACGAGGAGATCACCGAAGCAGACCTTAAGCAATCTACTGCGATCACAAAAGCGACAGGTCGGGAAGACGTTCGTTTACTGTATGTAAACCTAAAGCGCCAGCATCAAAAGAAGCAGGCGGAACTCACAGAGGAGCAGCGAAAGGAAGCCGAAGCAAAAAAGCAGCTTATCTCAGAGGAGGATCTCTGGGCTGCATTCGAAACAGCGAAGAAGTCGCAGCGCCAGTCTGATATTATTCGTTATGGTCAGATGAAACGCATGTACGAAGCTCAACAGGAGGCTTTTAAGGATATCTACAAAGGCGAGGAGTCTTAAAGATGCTCTTCGCTTTTTTTATCGCTGGAGAGCCGTACTTATATCCGCAATATGCGGAGGCATCGAGTCCCGAAGCAGCTCGACAGAAGATCGCAGCAGCCGAATGTCTACCAGAAGAGCACCTCAAGTATCTAGGGCGAGTAGTTAGTCGGGAGCCTTCCGAGATACTTTTTACAGATCGGGTAATCATCGAGACAGACGAAGGATCGCTCGTAGCTCTACTGGGTCAGATGCGAGCATAAGTAGTACGTAACAACGTAAGAGAGGCGCTTAAGGCGCTTTAAATATAAAAGGAGGTTTTTACACATGTCAGCATTTTTTTATGATGAAAACGGAGTACCGATTAAAGAAACGTATCCTTTACTACCGTTTAAAGGCGAGGCTACTGTATCAATAGCAGCAGGAGCTACAGGAGAAGAGTCTTAAACGTAACCGATGGAAAGCTAGTACAGATTAATAGCTTTACAATTACGAAAGGCTCTAATACCGCAGTAAACAGCATTACAATCGACGGAAACGATGCGCACGTATTAGGACTCCGTAACTGATACAGAGGCTCAATATGGAGGACTCATCTCTATGCAGTCGTCTTTAAAAGTAAACGGAACTAATAACGGAGTATCTGCGGAATCTTTAACGATTACAGTATACGGATTTTACGTAAAGAAATAACGAACGAGGGAGCTTCGGCTCCTTCGAGTGGGATCGTATCGACGGGACTCTAAACAAATGCCATTGTATCGAGTAGGCTTCGTTTGAAGCCGAGGGAGTTCGATGCGATCTAACTACAAACAAACATAAAGGAGGTTTTACGATATTATGAGAATGTATAATAACGGAGAAGGTAAACAAATCATCGACAAAGACGAGGAATTATTACATTATGCAGATGATTCGTTACAAGTCGATTTAAGCGAATGGAATCTCGATGCAATAAAAGCGGAGGAACTCCAGCTCTTTTATAACGAGGCTATGAGTTCTAAAGTCGACGTACTAGCAGAAGTCGACGAGAGAACCGAAAAAGCTACGATCTATAAGAAGCTAAAAGAAGCATATATAGAACAATAACACGAAGCAGGCGCTTTCATTCGAGGGCGCTCTTTTTGTGGACTTGGACATACGTCTCTTACGTCCGACAAGCTAACAGCGAAGGAGGAGGCAGCAGTTGACATATCAAGTAACGTTCAGACTAAACTGAAAGCAGCGCATTCGAGTAGCGACTGCAAGCTGGATCACATGGAGAAGCAGCGCAGATCATCCGAGATGCATATCCAAAAGCACACGTAACAGAAGTCAAACGACATTAAGGAGCTCTCTTAGTGAGGGCGCTTTTTTTTGTAATATCAGAATTTATATATTTTCTTAACATAGCTTGCGTTTCTGAATCTAGCTCCAGGCGCCATCGGC
>NZ_CANNCR010000124.1 GCF_947503125.1 uncultured Metabacillus sp. | reverse complement strand
ATTTGAATTAAATGATGAGCTGCAAGCCTATGTATTTTTCGCTGCAACTTTCTGCACTTTTCGCTTGCAAAAAACAAAGTTTCTGTTAGTCCTTAAAACTTAAAATTTAACATTTGTTTAACGGAGACCTCTAATAAGTTCACTGAACTTGTTGGCGGTCTCTTTTTTCTTTCCTTTTGTTACATGGAGATACATATTCACAGTTGTTTCCTCTTTGGTATGACCTAAGCGGTCCATAATTTCTATTAAATCAAATCCAAGTTCGGCCAATATAGATGTATGACTGTGGCGGAGTGAGTGAGGCTGCAGTTCATGATTTAAATCAGTCATTATTAAAAATGCGGGTCATTCTGTTTTCAAATTTCTTTGGATAAGTTGGATAGCCAGCGTATTTCTTTTGATTCCTCGGGATATTTTAATAGATGATGATTTGTTTATTTAGCTATCGTTTTAGCCGTGATTTTCCTATCTGATATAAATGTCAAGTTAATTATGGCTCTTACGTACTTATAGAGAGGCAAGAAAACTGTTTCTTGCCTCTATTAACGTTTTAATAGAGGTAACCTTGGAAAAACCTTATAGGATGTCAAAAAAAGTGACCGTTGCAACGGTCATTTTCTAGCGAACCGTTTATTATATTATCAGTTAATATAATATCAGGGAGGCAAGGAGATGAGCTCAAAAAGTAACCATGAACAAGATCTGTTACTCTTTCTTTCGAAAAATCAAGGTTATGTTACTTCGAAGGATCTCCTAGAAGTACTAAATGTTTCTCAAAAAACAGTATATCGTTTAATAAATAAAATTAACAACGAGTACGAGGACGAGGACGGCCCTTTAATTATATCTGAAAGAGGGAGAGGGTATAAACTAGATTACGAAAAATTTATTAATTATCAAAAAAGCAATTTTAAATACAAAGAAATACAATTTTCTCCTAACGAGAGACGTAAACGAATTATGGAAGAATTATTGTTGTCTTCGCCTAAACCTATAAATGTTTACCACTTATTTAGTCGCTATTATGTAGGAGACTCCGTTACTTTTAATGACGAACAAATAATGAGCGAAGAGCTTAAGAAGTACAATTTAGTTCTAGAGCGAAAAAACAGAACACTAGCCATACTAGGGGAAGAAGCTAATATTCGGAAGGCCATTAAAGATATTATTGAAATCTTTAATATGATTGATATTGATGATTTAAAAAGGAATCAACAACTTAATTTCAATCAGTACGATGTTTTGTTTATACTGGATCAATTAAGAAAGATCGAAGAAGATTTAGATATAACGATTCCCTATCCATATAATGTAAACATTTTCTCGCATTTATATATACTACTAAGCCGCTCAAGAAAAGTTCCTACCAGACTGTTTACTGATAAGATTTCTAATGAAGAAATGGAAAACATGAAAAGAGATATTTTGTATCCAGTTGCAAAAGTTATTGTCCAAAATATTGAAAAATATTTGAACAGTTCTTTGCCAGATATTGAGATTTATTTTCTTTATCAGTATTTAGTGTCATCAAGAATGCAGGGATCTCTTGCTAAAACTTCCACTTTTTCATCAGAAGTTATCCAAGTAACGAAAGCATATATTGAAGGAATGAGTACTAGCTTAGGAATTGATATAGACAGTCAGTCTATTTTTATTGATTTAGCCAACCATATTAAACCGATGCTTAATCGATTAGAGCATAAAATTCGAATTAAAAACAGCTTGTTAAGTCAGATTAAGGTAACGTATGAAGAAGTATTTTTGGGCGTAACAAACGTATCTGAATTGGTAAGTAAAAAATTCAACTTACCAGCCATAAATGACGATGAGAATGGGTTTATCACCCTCTATTTTGCAAAAGCTATTGAAACTGGCCAACATCAACGCCCAATAAAAACACTAATCATGTGTACGACAGGAATTGGAACTTCAGAACTTTTAAAAGCAAAAGTTTCAAAGAAATTTCCCGAGTTAGAAATTGTTGATGTAGTAGCATCACGAAATACACAAATGTTAAAAGAGAAATACTCAGATGCTGAATTGATCCTGAGTACTGTTCATATTAAGGAAGAAGTACCCATTCCTTATTTATTAGTGAGTGCGATGTTTACAATTGATGACCAGAAGAGACTTCAGGGAAAGATAGAGGAAATTTATCATGGAGATTAATTCAATCTATCAAGTTTATTTTAATTGTGAGTTAAAAACAAAAGAAGAAGTACACTCTTTTATTTCTGAAATCGTATGTCAGGATAATCCTTCGCAAAAAGAGGAAGTTATCAATCAATTAAATAAAAGAGAAAAAGTAGGCAGCACATTAATCGCTGAACATGTGATGTTGCCTCATATCGAAAGCAATCAAATAAAGAAGAGTCAAATTCTATTTATCCGTTTAGCAAATCCAATCCGATCATGGGATTGCCAGACAAAGGATATTTGTTTATTGATTGTTATTTTATTAAAGGAAAATGAAAGCGTTCAATTGAAAAAGAAAATATCCTTATTCACCCGAGCTTTAGCAGATGAAGAGTATGTAAACCGATTATTGAATAGTCGTGAAAAAGAAAATTTTATTAAAGAAATTTTAAAAAATTAGGAGGAATAATGATGAAAATAGTAGGAGTTGCAGCATGCACAGTTGGGATCGCACATACATATATCGCACAGGAGAAATTAGAGAATGCCGGAAAGAAAGCAGGCCATGAAATTCATATTGAAACACAAGGAACGATTGGAACAGAGAATGAACTGACTCAAAAACAGATCGATGAAGCAGACATCGTTATCTTAGCTGCAGATGTTAAAATCGCCGGAAGGGAACGTTTTGAAGGGAAGAGAATCATCCAAGTTACGACAGAAATAGCTGTTAAATCACCAAATAAATTAATTGAAAAAGCGGCAGAGGTTGTAAGTCAAAAGAAATAATTTAAGCAAGGAGAGGAAAATGATGGAAGTCAAAGATATTGTAGATTTAAACACAATCAAAACCAACATGAGTGCTAAAAGTAAGGAAGAAGCCATTCAAGAATTAGCAGAGGTGTTGCTACAAAATGAATACATTACAGAAATTAAAGCGTTTTTAAAAGATATTTATGCTAGGGAAGCAGTGGGACAAACTGGAATCGGAAATTATATTGCGATTCCTCATGGTAATAGTCATTCTGTAAAAAAAATAGGAGTAGCGATTGGGATTACGCAGGAAGAAATCCCATGGGAGACACTCGACGGGAAAGGTGTAAAGGGAATCATTCTTTTTGCTGTTGGAAAAGAAAATGATGGAGCACAACAACATCTAAAATTATTATCACTATTTGCAAGGAAATTAGGGAACGATGAAGTCGTTGAGAAAATGCTACAGTCGAAAGATCCTGCAGATGTGAAAAATGCTTTATGTAATTAAAAGACTTGTAGAGTAGGTAGTGTCAAAAGTTCTATGAAAAAACAACGTTTTAGTTTTAATTAACACCGAAGTGAACTTGTTGACCGCC
>NZ_CANNCR010000123.1 GCF_947503125.1 uncultured Metabacillus sp. | reverse complement strand
GAAGATAGTTATCGTATGAAACATCGTTCTACCATATTTGGGCAACAAAGTGTTTCAAATTAATGAGCAGAAATTGTGTCATTTTACTTGACGGTCACATTTGGGTATGTAGGCAAATGTCTAGTCCTAAGATAATTAGGAAAATAAGATAAAACTAAATATATTCAATTTAAGAAAGGGGAGTTATAAAAATTATACAATATCATAATTACATGTCTTATTATCATCCTCAATATTCCAGCCAGTTTTCGCAATACCCTGAGCTGAAGGAAGTGCTGCAATAACCTATTTAATTGGCATAGACCGTTTATTTAACGGTTGAATCTTGGGAAATTAATAAAATGTTTTAAAAATAGTTGATATGTTCCATGCTTATAAAGGAAAACTAGTAGAGTTGAAATGTTTAAATGTATTTTTGTACTATTGGTTAAAAAAACAACAATTGAGCTTTATCATAACAGTTAAATTTAGAGCAATAAGGCACACCGTTTGAAAACAAACGGTGTGCCTTATTGCTGTTAATATTTATTCATCTATATTATCTGGATCGTTTACATCTTTAGGATCTTCAATGGGTTCTTCTGCATCAGGGACTAAATCAGCTTCATCATCTTTATTTTCATCTATATTATCTGGGTCATTTACATCTTTAGGATCTTCAATTGGCTCTTCTGTATCTGGGTCCACATCATTTTCATCTATATTATCTGGGTCATTTGCATCTTCAGGATCTTCAATGGGTTCTTCTGTGTCAGGATCTACATCCACTTCAGGTGGTGGTGGATCCTTATCCTCTTCTACATTATTACACCCCAATAACATGATGGCAGATAGAAAAACTGCTGTTAATAGCCTTAACCACTTTAGATTCATTTTTATCGTCCTCTCTATTGGTTGTTTACTTTTAATATTATCTTCTCCTTCCACTTTTTTATACGAACATTTTAACTTAACATCAATAAAATTAAGGTCCTTGATCACCAAACAGTAGCGGCCTAGGTGTCAGGAATTGAAGATAAAAAATGTAGTACAGAGGAAAAGAGGCTTCTATCAAAAAAATGGTGCCATTTATCAAATATAATTACATAACTGTGGGTTTTTGGTCATTTAAAATCAGGATAAAATTGGAAGTTATAAAAAATATTCTTATACATCATTCTAATAAAGTAAAAATTAAAGGCGGCGTTATTTATAACAGTAAAAAATGACGTAAAGACAGGGCTAGCTTCGAAACATTTGCAATCAACAAGCTAAGCAGCTTTACCAAGAGGCTACACACTCAATCCGTTCTACACAGCGTTGAACCACGCGTTCAACAAATCGAACAAGAAGAACCGCAATAAGCCCAAGATGGAAGCCAAGCTTCCCAAGGCAGTACGCAAGGAGCACAAAATCAATAAGGAAATGAGTTTACAAGCAAAAATAATGAACAACAAGTAAGACAACAAAACAAACAAGCCCAGTCTCATAAAAAAAAAATAACTGAAGCACACGTTCGTAAAAATTACAATTCTAAGCTTTATGTCGCAACATTCTTGGTATATTACAGAGAGCGAATAAAAACTAAGCTTTCTTACCAAGAGTTGTTTTATAAAAAATATAAAAGGAGCAAGTGTTATGCGATTACCCGAAGACTTTATAAGAGCTAGGCATAAAAAAGAAGGGTTATGTTTAGATCAATGCTTTTCAAATCCTATCATACATAGGGAGATACATGGGAATAAGGTATTCGTTCCATTGGATTTAAAGAGAATTTGGAATCAATAAAAGTTTTTAGCAATGAAATATAGCAACCGTTTTGAGTATAAGGCTATTTTATATATAAGGGATCCCACCAACAAAAAGCGCTTAAAACATACGCTAAGCATAATTCGTCATGAATAAAGCCGATTTTTCCTCAACTTACGAGAAATGTAGTATCGCTAGTCCTAGCGTACTTGCCAAAGTAATATATGATAAATTTTCACAATACTTGCCCCTTTACCGTCAGGTAAAGGAATGGGATCGTTATGGCCTTAATACCAATGATAAGAACCTTTCGAATTGGGTCATTCGTGCATCTCACGATTGGTTATTGCCTATTTACGAGAGATTGAAAGATTTGATGATGGATAAATCGCTTTTACATATCGATGAAACGTATGGACAAATCCTCTACCGATCCGATGGGAAATCTGGTCAAACCAATGCTTATAATTGGGTGTGTCGAAGTGTTCCATACCAAGGACCACCAATAACTCTCTTTCATAGCGCATTATCACGGGCTAGATCTGTCCTTGAAGGTTTCATTAAAGGTTTTTCTGGAACGATTGTTTGCGATGGTTATTCTGCCTACGATAAGTTAGAAGGCATTACCTTCGCAAATTGTTGGGCGCATGTTCGTCGCTATTGGCTAAAAGTTGACAGCAAACATGGGCGAATCGGTTTGAGCTATTGCGATGAGTTATATCGACTCGAAAGGAAATTTAAACATTTGTCTCCAAGTAAGCGTAGAAAAAAACGCCAAAAATACTCGAAGCCGATTGTAGATAAATTCTTTGAATGGGTTGAATCATCACCTTTCTACGGGAAAAATGCCCTCGCGAAAGCAGCCGAATACACATTGAACAGGGCAAATGGGCTCAGAGCATTTCTGAACGATGGACGCGTTGAAATTGATAATAATCCAGCCGAAAATGCCATCCGTCCCAACGTTATAGGAAGAAAAAATTGGCTTTTTAGTGTTAGTGAAGCCGGTGCAAAAGCGAATGCCATCTGTTTGAGTATCGCAGAAACTGCCAAAAGTAACGGCATTGATTTCTATGAATATATAAAGAAACTTTTGACAGATCTACCGAATCTCGAATTCCATCAAAACCCTGAAATTTTAGATCAATACATGCCATGGTCAAAAATGATTCAGGCAGAATGTAGTAAATAAATGAAATAAGCCGTAATTCGATTAAAAATATCAGAATTTACGGCTATTTGTGACGCGTACCAGAAGGTACGCTTATTTTTTATATTTCGGGCTTACGTTAATGATCTTCAAGAAGAGAACTAATTTAAAAAGGGCAGCAGTTGGTTAAGCTGCCTTGATTGTTATTCACTAATTATTTTCTACAGATAAAGCCGAAGACTCCTAGCTAAAACAGTCCGCAAATAAGTCCTACAAGGATATTCTTATCTGACCACAAGGAGGAAGAGCCGCATTGATCGCAGCTCCCTACTCGTATAGGGTCGGGTTTTTTCGTTTTTGGTACATAGTAGACTAATAATACTCCGACTAAATTTCTTACCGAAAAAACTCCGAGTAGTCCCTACTTTTTTAGAGATAGAATCGAATCTGACTTGCTCGATCCAGCTTAACTTCGTTGCTATTGTAAGCCCGTCCGCATCTACTTCCATTAGCTTAATGCGATCTGATCCGCAGTTACTTAATAGTTTTTTGATATGCGGAGGGAATGTCGTATAGATGCTCCATGTTTTCTCGAGCGCATCGAATAGACAGATAGTCTCTTGCTCTACCCTCTCATAATATGCCATTGTTGCCGCCTTCCTTTCTGTAAATGTAGGTATAAAAAAAGCGCAAGGCGCCTGCCTATCGGCGACAAGCATAAGGCGAACAGGAATAGAAGGTGTACTTTACCTT
>NZ_CANNCR010000122.1 GCF_947503125.1 uncultured Metabacillus sp. | reverse complement strand
GAAGGTAAAGTACACCTTCTATTCCTGTTCGCCTTATGCTTGTCGCCGATAGGCAGGCGCCTTGCGCTTTTTTTATTCCGAAAGAAGCTGAAGGTCTATCAATCCAAGAAAATTGGAATGTAATCGCTATGCGTGGTACAGGCAGCCATGATCTAGTATTAGAGAACGTAGCAGTTGATGAGTCTGACTTAGTAGAAATTCCAAGTTATCAGACTGGCTTCAAACTTAATGGATGGGGTCTCCTAATTTCGGCAACCTATTTAGGAATTTCTCAGGCAGCCAGGGACTATGCCGTGCAATTTGCTAATACTCATTCACCAAATAGTATAGAGGGCACCATTGCCGGGCTGCCGAATGTGCAAGCATTAATAGGCGAGATAGACTTGGAGTTATACAAAGCAAGATTTGCACTATATGGTGCTGCAGAAGCTTACCTTGATGAGCAGCGTATTAAAAAAATGACCAACGGAGTGCTTGTTACCAAACATATTGTGACAAATGCAGCGATTACTGTTGTCGACAAAGCCATGCGAATAGTCGGAGCAAAAAGCTTACAATTGTCAAATCCATTGCAACGTTACTACAGAGATGTAAGAGCAGGATTGCATAATCCGCCAATGGATGATCTAACCATATCAAAATTAGCGCAAACAGCTATTCAACAATAGGGGAGGAAAAGACCATGAAAATGAATAAATTTTTAAAAATCGCAGCTGCAGGAATTGCCTTAGTAACCATAATCTCAGGGTGCGGCTCAAATACGACAACCAGAGTAAAATCAGATTCAGCAGCGGCTGGGAAAGAAGTTAGAAAAGTAAAAGTTGCATTTGACCAAGGAGGAAACCCAATAGGATACATAGATGAGGATGGAAATCCAACAGGATATGAAATTGAAGTCTTAAAATTGGTTGATCAAGCACTGCCGGAATATGAATTCGAATATGTGCCAACCTCAAGTGAGGACTTATTGATAGGAGTCCAACAAGGGAAATATCAAGTAGGTGTAAAAAATGCCTGGTTCACAGAGGAAAGAAAGAAGAATTTTATTTTTCCTAAAGAATTCCTTGGCCTGAGCGGCGTTGGTCTTTTGTTAAAAAAGGAAAATAAAGACATAAAGGATTTATCGGATTTTGCTAAAGCTGATCTTTCTTTGGCTCCCATTGCTGCTAGCAATGCCCAATATACCATTGTGGATGAATATAACCAAGCTAATCCTGACAATAAAGTAAAACTAGAAGCTGGAGATGCGTTCTCAGTGGATGTTGCTCAATGGGTAAATGAAGGACGTGTAGATGGTGGCATTTATATAGGGGCCGCTTATGAAAAGCAAGTTCTTGCAAAGGATGGTCCATATCATAATTTAGTTAATGACGTTGTTTACAATGAGTTTGCCGTCATTAAAACTTGGCCCTTATTCAACAAAAAAGAACAAGAATTTGCTGATGCCTATGATCAAGCAATCAAAAAAATAAAAGAGGAAAAGAAAACAAACGAACTGATGGTTAAGTTCTATAATCATGATTTATTTAACCTATTGGATACCGTCAAAAGGTAAATGTATTCCAAGTTTTTGTACATTGGGCTCCTAAACTATGAAAATTTATGATTTCCACACAAGGGGAATCAAAAATGGAGGTGGCTTATGCAAGAGTATTTTGATATTACCTACATTTGGGAAGCCATACCACAGCTTATTCCATTTTTAAAAGTAACATTTATGGTTTCAGGACTATCAGTTTTGTTCGGAACAGTTTTAGGTTTTATCTTAGTCGTAATGAAGCTGGGAACAAGTAAGATTGCAAAAAAAATAGCCAATGGTTATACCACAATATTAAGATGTACACCTTCAATTGTTCTCTTATTTTTGGTTTATTACGGACTTCCGGCCATAGCCGGTAATTTTGGTACAGACTTGAATAATCTTCATACTGCTGTCTTTGTTGTGATCACCTTTTCCCTTCAAATTGGTGCATTAATGTCAGAAGTGATGAGAACAGCTTATGAAGCGATTGACCAAGGTCAATATGAGGCAGCGGTTAGTGTAGGGCTTAGTCCCACACAGGCATTTAGGAGAATTGTTTTACCACAAGCATTTGTAGTAGCATTACCAAACTTCGGAAATAGCTTGCTTGAATTAATGAAAGAAGGTTCTTTAGCCTATACCATTGGTTTGGTTGATATTATGGGAAAGGCCAGTCTTATTATTTCAAATAACTTTAATTCTCATTCACTAGAAACTTACCTTGCATTATCGCTCATATATTGGGTACTATCCATCTTCATTGAACAATTCTTCTCCAAATTAGAAAAAGTATACTTGCTGTAGTATGGATGGATGTAGAAAGGATAAATAAGTTGCAAGAAAACGAATAGGCGTACAGAAAATCTCAAATTTTCTCTTTATTTTGTCAGAATAATCGATTAAAATAAAATTTATCTGTGAGAAAAACTGACAAACTAGTGGCGATTTTATAAAGCAGGGGGAACAGATGAATATAGAGAAAGTGAGAAGAGCTGAGGTTGGTTCTTTCCCAATTGGGTTCGGTACTTATATAAAGAAAATGAGAGGTGAGGCAAAATATAAAACTAACTTAAACTATGTGGATTTAATGATTTCAGCAATCGGTTGTTTGATTGCGATGAGCCTCATCAGTATCCTTGCCATTTCGATCGGTTATCCGATGGCGCTTGGACCAATTGGAGCCAGCTGTTTATTAATTTTTGGTGCTCATAATGGGCCGTTTTCACAACCGAGACAAATCATTGGCGGTCATTTTCTGGCAACCTTTGCTTCACTAACTATTTGGGAACTTTTCGGGCGTAGTTTTCTGACTATTGGGATAACTTTAGCGATCGTGATTATTCTTATGGTCATCACAAACACCATTCATCCTCCAGCAGCAGCTAGTGCCATCGTTGCGATTAATTCCGGGGCAGGCTGGGGATTTATCCCATGTATGGTCGCAAGTAGTCTTTTATTAGTCCTGATCTCATTGTTTTATAATAATTTATTTCAATCAAGACAATATCCAAAGCATTGGATATAAAAGATGGGGCTGCCAATAGGGCAGCCCCATTAGGTTGTTTTAAAGTTTAACTATTATTAGTGTCTAGTTCCGTTTATCGGATAGAAAACGAAAGCGACTGAGCAAGGTGCTTTCACTTTTGTTACTATTGAGCAATTATTACAACTTTCCCCTCGTCCAATTCTCTTTCAAGCTGTGCCGCTTCTGTTTCGGAAACGCCTAATGATGACATCCTGGCGCGAAGTTCGTCACCGCGTGAGCGAAACGCATTTGCCATTATTTCAAAAAGCCCTTCTTCTTTCAAACCAATATTGTTTGTCTCTGTATTTTCTGTTAAATGCTTGGAGCGTTTTAAATCATGTGCGAATAAATAAATGTCATCTCTGTTATAGCCTTGAGTTTCAAGATTTTGAATTGCTTCTGTAGCTTGTACACCATTTTCAACAACATAAGTTTTCATGATTTTTTCATCTCCCTTTCGTTGTTACTTTGAACATACCCGTCTTATTGTGATAAAAACATGGATAAGAGAAAATAGGAAGAAAGTACCAGGTGATACTTTCTTTATATGAAATACTTAAACCTTGTTAAAATAAAGAATAAGTCTGAAATGAATACTCTGGGCACCCAGTTAAAAAATGGGCATAGCAAAACAAGCCATCGATCGATGACTCAA
>NZ_CANNCR010000121.1 GCF_947503125.1 uncultured Metabacillus sp. | reverse complement strand
TATAGCTCATAATAATGTACTATTTTAGTACGTTGTTTGTTAATCGAAATTAACGTTGGCACGCTTGGTTTTGTTTAGTTTTCAAAGATCATTGTCTCTTGCCCAGCACCTCATAAGGCCGGAATTTAATAATACTATTTTCTCAATAACATGTCAACAACTTTTTTACAATAAATTATTTCAACTTTAAAAATGACAGATACTAATCTTAACAATAATAAAATAAATTGTCAAACGTTATTGCCTAAGTGTTATTGACTGTTAACTATCATAACAATTAATTCATCATTTTACAACTGGTATTTTATAGAAGAAGTTTTAAATGCTAATGCAACTCTCTATTACCTTGAACATCTGAAATAGTTTGCATGTCCCTTTCAATCAACTGTTGGGTAAGACTATACGTATTAATATCTACAGAATATTTGGGGCGACGCTTTGATTCTTTATATATTTTGCCTATATACTCTCCGATCAGGCCGATTGCAATTAATTGTAATCCGCCAATTAACCAGATTGATGTGATTAATGAGGTCCATCCTGTTTCCGTTTCTCCAATAAACTTTAATGTAATAAAATAAGAGCCAAATAATAAACTTGTAAAAAATGATAAGAATCCAAGCAATAAGACAAAACGAATTGGAGTAACCGAAAATGAGGTAATACCTTCAAATGCAAAGGACAGCATTTTTTTCAAAGGATATTTTGAATCTCCAGCAAAGCGCTCTTTACGGTCATAATATACTGACGTTGAAGCAAATCCTATTAATGGTACGATTCCTCTTAAAAACAAATTCACTTCTTCAAACCGTTCCAATTCCTCAATTGCTCTCTTGCTCATTAAACGGTAATCAGCATGGTTATAGATTAGATTAACACCCATTTTTTGCATTAGTTTATAAAAAGATTCCGCTGTGGTTCTTTTGAATAGACCATCAGTATCCCGCTTTTTCCGAACCCCATAAACAATATCAAATCCTTCTTTGTACTTTAAAATAAACTCTCTAATACTATTTACATCATCTTGAAGATCAGCATCTATAGAAACTACACAATCAGATGTGTTTTTTGCAGTTACCAGTCCAGCAAATAGGGCATTTTGATGTCCGACATTTCTTGCCAGCTTAAGTCCATGTACTTTCTGATTGTTTAAACTTTCTTTATAAATAATTGACCAAGTTCTATCTTTGCTTCCATCATCAACAAATAAGATTTTACTCTGGGCAGAAATCAACTTTTCATCAATTAAATAGTCTATTTTCTCATTAAGCTGATGTATTGTCTCTGCTAAAACATCCTCTTCGTTATAACACGGAACTACAATTGTAAGAATAGGTTCAACCATTACATAACCTCCAGGATCACAAGACTTTATATAAATAGATTTTCCATACCGATAAATCGGATTTAAACGTTCGTTCTAATAGGAGCTGATTTTCCTTTGCATTTTCGATTGGAACTGCTGAAAAAATGTATATACCGCCCAACTCTTTGAAGGCATCCATATTCAACTCTAGATTTTTTAACGTTTTTTTGGAATTTTTCTTAAACATATAATGCTTTCCCAACTCATCAGTAAAAATATAACAACGTCCTCCCCACTCATCAAAGTAAGTTCTAATCGTTTTGTTTTTAAATAGCTCTTTTTCAATAATTTTTCTAAACTTATACTTGTATGTGAGAGGGTAAAAATTGTTATATGTATCAAGGGTGTAAAATCCATTATATTGAGCAATAGCAGGATGGATCCCAATACTGGCAACACGATAATCCTCTATAGACAAACCAATATATGACTTAATATCCTCAAAAAGCTCTACTGAATAAAATTCAGCTACAGAAGGTTTCTTTCGATAGATGACCTCATCATTAAAACAAAATAATAAAAGAATCTGAGCAATTAATAGACTAATCGCATAATGTTTCCATCCTTTTCGATGATCCCATATAATTTTTAATCCTAATGCAAAACCAACATAAATAACTAACGGACGAAGAAAATGAAACCTTGCAAAATTAAACGTATCCAAAAAATGAAATTTCTGAGTTAGTGGAAGCCAACCTTTATAAAACCAAAATGCATACCACGCAGACAATATAAAGTTAAAAACTAAAAGGAAAGTAAATGCTTTTTCCTGTTTCCATAATTTTTTTGTTATGACCAGATAAAGTCCCAATAAAAGCACCGTCATAATAAAAAGACTGTGAACTGTCATCACATGGTTATGACCTAAAATGAAATTTTTAAATGTTAAACGAATGACCCTCCATAAAGGAAGTCTCGCATGGAAGTATTCATCTCTACTATTAGGTTCATCATCAAACAAAAAAGAATAAAATAATCGATACTCAACAACTACATATAACAGTGACATATAGATAAGAGCTAATAAAAAGTGCAAGTTCCGCTTCCCTCTTAAAAAGTCAACTAACCAAAATACCCCTATAGCAAATAAGAAAAAGAAAAAGCCCAATACAATACTCGAATAAAAAGGCAGTAATGTTAAAACAAGATATTGTTTCCACGTTCTTTGTCCATTTCTAATATGTAAGAATGCCCATAGAGCTAATGGCATCCCTAAAGTACTCAGCATTCCGGATGGCCAAAATGGTGTCAAAGAAAAAGCTAATGCAACTCCAACATTGATGACAATATAATCTTTATTTTGTATAAAATGATCCCTAAGTAGAATGTACATGCCAATAAAGGCAAAAACTCTAGTAATTGTTTGACTTAATGCATAAGCAAACATAGTTGGAAAAATAGCATATAACCAAACAATCAGGCTAAATTCTGTCCCGTATGCATTTCTGGGCAGCCCATTAATTATTTGAGGAACTGTTGAATCAACAGGTGCAAGTAATTTCCCACTTTCACTTAGCACCTTATACCAAGCTATATTTGAATCAAGATTATCATGGACTCTAATGTGAGCATTTTCCCCTAAAATATAAAGTGGTGATAAGTATATACCGATCATGATAAATGCTAAAATAAATAACTTCTTTTCAGTCATAACATATCTAAAAGACACCATTTACACCTCAAAATAAAGAGCATTACATGTAATTTACTATTAACATTTGCATAAACAGGAGAAAAATACCTGAAAGTTCGTTTATTCTAGAAATAAAAAAAGCGCAAGGCGCCTGCCTATCGGCGACAAGCATAAGGTGAACAGGAATAGAAGGTGTTCTTTACCTTCAATTCCTGTTCACCTTATGACCTCGAGCCGATGGCGCCTGGAGCTAGATTCAGAAACGCAAGCTATGTTAAGAAAATATATAAATTCTGGTATTATAAAAAAGACCAGTATCTTTCTACTGATCTTTTTGTCCTTTTCCAGATATTATCCAGGCTAGTAGTGTTTACTTTGATTTCTGCTTTTTCTAATAAACCTTACGGTTTTTATTACTCTAAATATCAAAAAAGACCAGTATCTCTACTGATCTTTTTTCCTCTTACCTGGCAACGTCCTACTCTCACAGGAGGAAACCCCCAACTACCATCGGCGCCCGAGAGCTTAACTTCCGTGTTCGGATTTCGGCTTGCGATAAGCGGCGAATCTCTTCGTCTAGCTTGTTCGTTCAGATCCTCATGTGCCCGAAGAACGCACATTCCGGTCTTCTCTCTCTGCGCTTCCTCGACCTTCTTGCTTCTCCCAAGCCTCGGGCTAGCAGGGTTACTTTGGTTTCTGCTTTTTCAAATAAACCTTACGGTTTTTATTACTCTAAATATCAAAAAAGACCAGTATCTCTACTGATCTTTTCATCTTCTTACCTGGCAACGTCCTACTCTCACAGGGGGAGACCCCCAACTACCATC
>NZ_CANNCR010000120.1 GCF_947503125.1 uncultured Metabacillus sp. | reverse complement strand
CATTAAATAGTAACAAGAAAGCTGATTAGATAGGCGATATTAGCCTATATTAGAAAATCTGTGAATAATTCAGGATAGAAATTTTTATTTTGTAATTAATTTCTTAAAGATACACATATTTTATCTTTACCTAACGGAGTTTAGTAGAATAAGGTATTTTGGTTATTCATCATGACGTGTTTTTCAATTATATAAGTCAGAATGCATCATGCATTAACGATGCTTAGAAATAAAATAAATGTAGTAACTTTCTATTTTATTTGGTATATTTTTTAATAATTATCGTAAAGGAATGACCAATATGAAATTAATTAAACGATTTATTTTAAACCGTCCTGCTGAAAAGCGACTTGCTTATTTTTATGCTATGGTTGCAACGGATGAACAGGTGTGGTTACTACGCGACAAAAATGGCGACTTATTACTATTAGAAGATGATGGAGACTATCCATTTTTACTACCTGTTTGGCCAAGTAGAAGCTTTGCTGAAATGGAGGCTGCCAATTTAGATGAGTTATACGAAGCGTTCAATATACCACTTTCGACTTTTTTAGACGATTTACTAGTTGATGTTGAAAATGACGGTGGTGCCACAGCGATTTTCCCTAATGAAAAAGATACAACCATTCAAAAACGTGATGAAATAAAGGAAATGATTCGCAATTTATAGCAAGTAGTATGCTTCCTCAGATTAAATTGGAAAATAACTAAGTAAAACAGGATCGTCATTAATTTTATGTGATTAAATTAATATTGTTATAATTTATAAAATTAATAATACCGCAATTAAACCAGTAACGTAGAAGCCTATCATAAGTATGTTCAATTCTTAAGTAGAAATTTATTTTGTTACTCAACAAACGGGTGCTTTGCTTCATAAGGAGCAATGCATTTTTTTATTCGTCAAACGGGGGTGTATAGTTGATAAGACTTTATACTCTTCATAAATTGTATGAGTTTTTTTAATTCAGGTCTTTTCATAACTTGTACTAATACCATCATCAATAAAAAAATCCACTTTAGAGACACACAGTAGGCTTTTAATCTATCAGTTTGCGCTCGAATGAATAACCTTCCTTCGCCTGTTCATCAGTACTAACCCTAATGTAGATAGCTGTACGCATGAAATTACCTTATTATAATTATTGATTAATTATCGAAGGTTTTTGGGTATTTTTTTTGAGATACCAAAAAGACAGATTTGGAACATTTGTTCTTGTTTTATTGTAAAATAAAACCCCTTAATTAAAAAGGGGGTTTTGAATTTAAATATTTGGCGTTCAAATGTGGCCTTTTTCTTATTTGATTAACTATGCAGTTTTGTTGAAGAAGGAATTAATATGAACAATCGAGAAATAAAGGTGAAGAAAAAAATAAAATGAGGTGTTTTTCATAGAAAAGATGCCTGTTAATACCCTAAAAAAAATAGAAGAAGACATTTTAAAAAATGATTTAGGAAAAGCAAGGGATAGACTACACGGGTTAATATCAACCTATCCTAATGATTTGGAACTCCGTAAAAAGTTAGGCGAGATATATTTTGAATTAAAACATCCTTCTATGGCTGGTCGATACTGGTATTTAGAAGAAAACAAAACACCAGAAATGGTAAAAGCATGTATTGAGTTTGAAAAATCAATGGGAAATGATCCTATTAGAATAGCAAGAGCTTTAAAATATAAAGGTAATACTGAAATCTTAAAACGACTAGAATTAGACCAGGCAATTACCTCTACACAAAATAAAGTGAAAGAAAAATTGATGGAAAAACCCGAAGATTCATTTGAAGATAAATTAGTTACATTTGGTTGTTTATCAATAATAATTTTAATAATTATCTTTACATTAATTGGAGTTTACACATTCTTTAACTGGATATTTTGATCAAAATCAGCTTTGTATGTATATAGGTTGGCTTTAAAACTAACGAGGTACGTAAATTAAAGATCCAGTTGCCATTTTTGGCGGCTTTTCTTATTGAGTGCAGTTTAATAAAAAGTATGGTTTTAATATATAGTTCTATAATATTAGGAAAGAGAAGACTAAATTATGGCTTTAATATGGATTATATTGACTATGTTTATAGTTGATTTTTTACTAAGGAAACTTTTAAGAGTAAAACATAAAGGATTTTTTGGGAAATATGAACATTTTAATAAAAACTATGCACTTGCTGAAAAGTATACATTCATTATATTTCTTGTTTTGCTAATAAGTAATATTTTTATTCAATTTGTTAATGATCCTTTTATATTTACGTGGGCACTTCTAACTTTTATTTGGTTAATAAGGGGTATTCAAGAATGGAAGTATGATAAGGAAAATAAAGAATACATCTTTAGTTGGATTGGTTCAACTACCTTTTTGATAATAATTGCTTTGTCTTTAATAGGTTTAGTTTAATGTTGTTTCATTAACGGTAATTTATTTCAAAAAACTACACTTTAGACGCAAGAATGAAGAAAATATAAATTTAATCACTTTTCAATTTAACAAATGGGGCGGTTCGTTTGTAGTTGAATTGGCTAGTTGTTGCATTGGGGAGAACATATCTTACCCAGCAAAGTTACTGCCCACGATATAAACATACGGTATAGATTGGGTGCCAAATCAGAGGATGAAGATGGCATATGGTTTGATTATGAACACGCAAAAACAGAGGAAGATTATGAAGAAATTGCTTCTAATGTTTAAGTTTACTCAATATTAATGATCGTTATTGGATTTCTATGCTGTTCAATTAACGGGCAGGATAGGTTAAAGAAGGTATTTAGAATATTTTATTGAATATTAATAATTTGAGATGAGTTTAGTTGAGAGCAGAAGAGAAAGGTGAGATGAGTTAGATGTTTTTTATTAAAGTGTTGGTTTCAGCTATTATTATTGCATTGGTTAGTGGAATAGCAAAGAAAAATTCTTTACTTGCTGGACTTATTGCTGCGTTTCCAATAACAAGTATGCTTTCTATTGCTTGGTTATCGTATGAAAAGAGTAATGAAGTTGTAATCTCAAAATTCCTTATCAGTGTACTATTAGGAATAGTACCAACTGTTATATTTTTGGGGATAACAGTGTTGTGTATAAAGAAAGGAACTACACTTGGCGTTTCTCTAGGAATTGGATTTGGATTATGGTTATTAGTTATTATGATTTCTCAAAAATTAGAATTTCTGAATTGATATTATTCAACTAAAGGGGTGCAAGAGTTAAAGATTGGGATGGCTGCGGCGATCCTTCTTTATTGCACTAAAACGGGCAAAATAGTTAAAGAACGAATGGTGTAATGAAAGAAATAAAAGAGGTGCCGATATGTTTTTAAACCACTATATGAATAAAAATTTCCCGAACTTAGAACTTAGACCACCTTTGTTTTATAGTTGGGAAATTGGTATACGTTTTGAACTAGGGGTGGACTATGATAGTGATTATGCTTATGAAAATAGTCCATATTTACAAGGGGTTTATAAAAGGGCAATTACTTTATTTAAGTTCTTGCATTCTCAAAACGATGTTATTTATATCGTAGTTGACGTAGACGATTTTGCGGATGGTTTTAAGCATAAATTGAAGACCTTTTCTACGTATGTTAAAGAGAAATCAGACTTGTATAGGTTAAGCCATAAAACTATTCCTTATATTTTTCCAGAAGATAATGAAAATGGAACATATAAAACACATAGATTTACTCTAAAATGTAAAACATCTGACTTCAAATACATTCCTATGTTAAAAGCAATCTGCAATCAGGATATGGGAATAAGACCAAGTATTTTTCATAGAGTTTATTTCATAAACATCAACAGGAAAACTATTTATCACATTGGATAGGTTACACTTAGCTGGACAAAAAAATTAAGGGCTAGCAGACTGATAGAGAAATAAGTATATCAACCCT
>NZ_CANNCR010000119.1 GCF_947503125.1 uncultured Metabacillus sp. | reverse complement strand
CGCACTTAATGGCTCAGTTGACCGCAAATAGTGGCTCAAATCTCCGCACTGATGGCTCAATCTGTCCGCAATACTCACTAGTCGTAAAGATCGTATCCGCAAATACCAATTTCCCACCTGGTTTTAATAGTCTTTGAAATGCATCAATTGCTTTTGCTTTTTCTTCATTTGTTAAATGGTGAAATGCGTACGTACTTACAATGGAATCAACATATTCAGGCTTTGGAAAATGCAAAAAATCACCATCAACTATTTTTACCTTTCCATTTAATTTATCATTAGCTATCATTCTCATTGCGTGTGACGGTTCAATCGCTGTAACCTTACATCCTAATGCAAATAATTTTTTCGTCAGGTTTCCTGTCCCTGCACCAAACTCTAATACATGGCCATACGAAAGCTCTGCAACTCTCTCAAGAATGTGCTCGTAGTCTTTAAATACTTCCCGATATTCAATTTCATTTCCTGTGACTGAATTGTCATACGATGTTGACCATTCATCAAAAAGTTCAATAAATTCTCTACCCATATTTATCACCTATTCAGCGTATATTGATTAATCATATAGGTATAGTATGATTTTATGAACAAAACGGTTCTTCGTTTAGTTTGATGATGGCCTTTTAAAACTGTCACGTTTTATTTTTCAGTGAGGGTTTGGAAAAATAATTTTATGTAAGAAAATATAGTTTAAGAGGAACAAGACTAACTCAAATAATTGGTTTTATTTAAGTTAGTCTTTCGAAGGAAAAATACATCTGATGTGTAAACACGTAAAAAACTAATGACCATTTATGCGTTTTAGCTTCTCACTGCCTTTCTTTAAGGCAAATCGATATTTCTCGCCTTTCTCGATTTGTGTTACCTGTGAATCATGGACAGTGATTTGTACCGTACCATATTCAATATTTTCCAATAGCGAAATAATTTTATCGATGATTTCTTGATCGATCTTATTTTTTGTAGACAATGAGGTTCTCCCCTTCCAATAAAAAAATATGGTTTAGAAGTAAATCTTCAAGCGTTGTGTGTTCGAGTACATATGCCATGGTATTTCTAACTAAAGACCAAAGTGGTATTAATGCCTTGTTCTAACAGACATGGTTTATATTTTGTAATAATGGACCTTCATAGTTACGTATCACCTCATCAATATTGATTTCATTTTCCTTTTAATGTCGAGTAACTAGATCAACCTTAAATTATTTTTAATAAATTGTTATGGATAATAGAATGATATAATGAAACATATTTGAGTATGTTTGCAACAACATAAAACCAAGCATTACGATGGGATATATCGGTTTTTCAATAATCATATTATGTATTAATGGATAAATCAACCACAAAAAACAAAAAATTTCCTTTAAATTCTTTTGAACAACTTTTTTTGGATAGTACAACATTCTCCACCAAAGAGAGAGGTTGTCTCAAAAAGATTAATCCTTTTGAGACAGCCGCTTCATTTTAACGAAATTATTTAATTTTCTAGTTCCTTTCTCCAAATAACTCGACATATAAGAAATAAGCTTGTTCATCACCATCATCATCTAAATAACATTGACTTATCTTATCAATTTAGTCGGAATTTTGAGATGATTTATTTTTCCAAGGACATACTTTCTATCCTTGAAAATGGTCTATTGCAGCGGATCCTTAATAAAGTTTCTCGTTTTATTTTCCCTCTTTCGATTGTTGTTTTAGCCCTATCCTTAGTCATCAAGTCACATCATTTTATAGAAAAAATATCTGTATAACCATTTTCTTTATAACGGAAATATGCGGATGTAAACTCCTTTAGTTTCATAGTCAGCCCGCCATGGCCAAATCTAATAAATTTATGGGGGTCTAACTCAGGACTGTTTTCTTTTACAAATCCCAAAAAAGCTAAAATGTAAATTCGTCTATAAACGACATGTATAATGCCGTATTCATAAAACCAGTTATCAATTGTGTTGTATACGCCTTTATTTATATGAAATTGCTGTTTGCATCTGTTATAAAAGCTTAAATCAGGCAAATTCAAATACTCATTTTCTAGCAAGCTCTTTTTCCTTTTGTCCTGAGGTATATCAAATATGCTTAAATTATTTTTTGCCATATAAAAATATCCTCCTTCGCGGATTTATTAGGTAGTTAAAGTAGCCGTTGCTCCCGGTTAAATGATCTTCCATGTCCACTTGAAAACGACCTGCTTATCCATCCAAGTTATATAATGAGAGAATGTACATAACTTTATTTAATGATTCTAACCAAGCTCTTTTGTTATCAGTTCGGCTTTTTCCTTTTTATTTCATTGAGGTATTCCGTTTCAATTTCAGATAATGTTAATTCATATAAATGGTGTTCTTCCTTTTTATAAATTCCTAACGCTAATAGCTTTTGAATTAATTTCTCTTTTCTGCGAAAAACTGCTTCGCGCAACTGGCTCATTGATTGTACCTCCCCTTAATATTCGTATTTCTTAAATCAAAGAGACTTACAGTACATTTAACCTCTAGTTATCCAGTTGGTTTAGTTCCATGTATCATTTACAAAAAATAACTAAACATATCGTTAATAAACAATCTCATCTTTTTTTATCGTATTGATAAATGACTCCAGACCTTTGTTTAATCTTTGTTGTGCTTCTTCATGAAGTGAGAATTGATTTTTATCGACACGTTCTATTTGATGATCAATTGTATATACGCCATTTACGATGTGTTTAGCTCCTAATGAGGATAGGACGGGATTTAATGCATATTCAATTACCAAGAGGTGACCAAATGATCCTCCTAAAACAAGGGGGAGAACAATCTTATTTTCAAAACCTTTCTGAGGAAGTAAATCAAGATAGGTTTTTAAGATCCCGGAATACGATGCTTTGTATACTGGTGTTAAAACAATAACTCCTTCCGCTTTCTCTACTATCCTATTAGCATTAATTATTGCCTCACTATCAAATTTAGCGGTTAATAAATCATCTGCTGACAATGTATGAACCTTAATAATATCAAAGGAAATTTTTTCTTTTCCAAGTTTAGTAATTGCAAAATTTAATATGCCATTTAAACGTGAATGATCATTAGGTGCACCTGTAATGATAGCTACTTTTGCCAATTAAATCCTCTCCTTTTTATATAGTTTAAGTAGTTTTCCTTTCTATATCACAAAAAGCATCTGCAAAAAGACTCCCATTTTACGTAATAGGAATCACATAATCTGAGATCCTCTAGCTTTCTAGTCGGCTTATGAATCTAATTCGATTTTTTGATCTTTTTTACCGTTTCCTATTTTTAATAACACATATACAATTCCTATAATCCAGAGAATCGTAATTCCTATATAAACTGCTGGATAAACGGCAGTATTTTCAACCCATGTTTGTAAGATTGTTCTTGCATTTACTAAAATGATAAATCCGCCGACAAGGACACCCATTAATTGAGCGTGTATTTTTTGAACGAGCCATGCTGCAATCGGAGCAGCAATAATGCCGCCCACCATTAAGGCACCAACCCATAACCAATTGACTTCTTCCCACCCTAAGGAAATCAAAAAGCCTAGTGTCGCAGAAACTGCAATAGCAAATTCACTTGTATCAACTGTGCCAACGACTTTGCGGGGACTCATTCCTTTTTGTGATAATAAGACAGGTGTGGCGATCGGACCCCATCCTCCCCCTCCTGTTGCATCGGCAAAGCCTGCAATTAATCCTAATGGAATTGATTTTTTTCGTGTTAAGGTAACTCTTTCTTTTCCTTCAATTTGACGAAACTTAAAAAGAAATCTTATAAGTACATAAACACCTAATAATAACAGAAAAATAGAAATATAGGGTTTTGCCAAATCTCCTGGTAAATTACTTAAAAAGGTTGCCCCCAAAAATGCACCGATTGATCCCGGGATGATAAGTCGATAAACGGTTTGTTTGTCAACATTTCCAAATTTAATATGGGAAGCACCAGAAGCTGCAGTCGTCACTACCTCGGCAAAATGAACAGAAGCAGAAGCAACTGCAGGGGCAATGCCGAATGCCAGCAATAGCGAAGATGATGTTACGCCATAGGCCATTCCTAAAGCACCATCAATAAATTGTGCCAATAAACCAATTAGAGCAAAGATGATTAACTTTTTCATTTTTATACCCATTCCTTTCGCTTCGCTCAAGGCACAAAACGTAATGAAATAAGTTTTGTACCTCGAGCG
>NZ_CANNCR010000118.1 GCF_947503125.1 uncultured Metabacillus sp. | reverse complement strand
TGACTATCTAAGTCCCATTGAATATAAAAATATTCACCTTAAAAAAAGTGTCTAGTTTAGTGTTGACATACCACATTATCTAGAAAGTATATGGTAGGTAGAGTATATTTAAAAGTTGACCCTAAGGATTCTGATAGTAAAAAAAGATTCCGTATTATAAAAAAAGAATTACAAAAATTTATCTGATTAACAAAGGAGATTCCAACTTTTAAGTAGGAATCTTCTTTTAAGTAAACAGTAAATATTAAAAAAACCTCGATTACAAAATCAAGGTTTTTTCTAAATTATAAGTATTCTACTGCTCCTAAAAACTCTAAAATACTTGTATTAAGTTTGGTTTCCTTTTTAATTCCCTCATATTTAAAATTGTAGAGTAGAATTACAACATTATAATTACTTTGCAACTGTTCACCACAAACCGACGAAAATTTAGGAATAATAACATCGTCATAAGAGAATCCCTCTAATAATTGACTAAGTAAGTTATCGGCTTCATCATAAAACTCCGCTTCTCTTACTGCATCGTCATATCTCTCAATATCAAAACTCCGAGCGAACTTGGATGGTATAAAATCCCCATCCTCTGTATAAGAAATATTAAGTATATCGTCCAATTCCTCTGACGAGTTAATATTCCCTACCCACAATGATACAAATCCATCTTTTTGCATAAGTTACCTCCTATTTGGTTTCAATCCATCAGGCAATGCATCTGAACCACCTTCAAAACGATAATCGGCCCAATTTTGTAAACGCCTTTTAAACATATCATAATCTATTGATGTATCAATAATTTGTAGTAACTCATTATGAGCTTTTGTTGATCCTTTTCCACCGTGTTTTCCAGTTGGATTAACAAACTTCGTCTCACTTATTAGTGTTCTCATTTCTATAATTTGTTCGGCAATTACCCCCCAGTATTTGAAAGTATTAGCACGGGAAACCAAGTGCCATTCGTGTAATCCACCTGGATGGCGCAATCGGTCTTTAATTGACTCTCTTAGCTTAGGATCTGACCATACTATATCAAATTCTTCAGTAGTCAAAGAATTAAACCAGTTTCTAAATTCTCCATTTCTTACAGAAGGTACAGTGTCAAGAATTTTACCCGTACCTTTTCCAACAACATTAATAGAAAAATTCGACAAAACCTCATCTAATTCCTTCTTAACCGACTTAGTTTCCATCACATTTAGTGGAACCTTCTGCACATTCGAACTTATTGCAAAAGCTAAATTATTAGGATACATCCCATTCCGCAACACATGAAATCCGCCTCTAACCTCATCCATTACAAAACGTAAATCAGCCTTTGTCCTTGCAGCCAGTTCATGCGCCCTACTAATCGTCTCCTCACGAATCAGTTTACCATTTTTAACAAGCTGTGGCACAAATGGAGCTGCGATTAGGGTTGAACCAATGATACTTTGTAGGAGACTTGCCTGTCTTTGCTCTTCCGTTAATTCATTTCCGAACATATCTTTACCGGTGATATACTCGCTAAAACCATTGGCAGACACGAGTCCGTAAAGGCCCATCTCTGCTTTCTCGAGATTAGAAAAGGTTTTTGTCGTCCTATAAACGTCAAGTGCCTGATCAGCAGCATTCATGCCTTTGGCCGTTTTGTAGATGGCTCCTCCGCCTTTGACAATTCTTCCTGCCCAGCCGACGATTGGAATAAATCCTGCTGCTGCCATTGCTCCGGCGGCAACGCGCTGTCCGGCTGTTAGCTTTTCGCCGGTGACAGGGTCAACACCTTCTGAGGCACGTATGTAATCATAGTATCCTGTAAATTCGCCAGTAAAGGTCTTGATTCCATCCCATGCCTTTTCGTACCATGGCCGGTTTTCGAGCTCCTCTTGACGCTTGAGCTGTGCCCTAAATGCTTCCTGTTCGTTCTTGAATGAAAGGTAATCTTTTGTTTGCTGCTCAGCCTGTCCTTTTAATTTATATACCTCACTTGCTTGATAGGCATCCAAGTTAAATTGGATCGGCGAGATGGTATTTCCCTGGCGTGATGCTTCCATTAATTGCTGAAATAAGGCGATGACAAATTGTTCGTCACCTTCTGATAACCGATATTCTGAGTTTAACTCTTCATCTAGCTGATTCACAGCATCAACCGTCGCTTTTCGATCTTTATCAGCATGTTCGATTTGTTCATCAAATCGGCTCGTTGAGAAGGCGTCGAGGGAGATGAGATCATCAATTCGATTGAAAATTTTTCGCAGCTCATCCTGCTGGCTTGCGACCATTTCTTTCTGATTCCTGATATGGTGCACCAGCTCATCCTCTAAAAACGGAAGGTGTACCACTGAATTCGCAAGATCCTTTTCTTCCGTACTGCCATTAATTCCGTTTAAAAAAGCGATGTGCCGATCAATCAGCCGGAGCCAGGCTTCTGCCACATCAATTTGTGCCTGGTAAAAGCCTTTGATCGCGTCAGCTCCCTTTCCTTGGAACTGATCACCTAAATTGACGATGTCATTGCATTTCCTTTTTACCTGTTCCAGCTGATCTCTGAGATTTTTATACTCTTGTGACCTAGCTTCCATTGTATGTAAGAGTGTTTTTGTCTCTACTATTTTCACCATTGTCATTGGCACCTACTTATGGGTTTTTCGGTCCCTTTTTCTGCATGTAAGGAGACGATTTTGGATTTTCTACTATTTACCAATATCATAGATTGTGAGTTTCGTACATAAATAAAGGGTGATTCCCAGCAAAAACAGGAATACTGACTTAAGTGAACAAAATGATATAGGACAAATCAACTATTTCTATTCAGGAAACCAAATATTCACTACAAGCCTCTCACCTATCCGCTACAGTCAACTTTTGTTCAAATTTGTTACTTGCTAAAAACAATATTCCTTACGAAAAGAGCTTTTTATAACAATCAAATTGTTTAAAGAAACCGTTTGACAGCATGAGGGCAAATCTAAATAAAATAAAGCCTCATTTCTCGGTGCTGTAAGCGGAGCTAGACGACTAAAATCAGGCTTTTCCTATATTGTGTTTACTGATTTGCTTGATACTGCACTTACACCTAACATAACAACAGTATTTATAATGATTACTGCTTATCCATTCCTGTAGTCAGAACGAATAAAAACCCTCTCATTTTCCCAAAAGGAAGTAAGCGGGTTTTTAGTGTTCTGCAAGCTCACTCCGATGTCGTCAAGGACGCCTCGACTTGCGGACTGATTTGCGCTTGAGGATAGTTAATTTGTTCCCCGAATTCTACCCAGTCGAGATTTGCCATCATAAGCAGGTAGCGTTTGCCGCTGGACGGGTCGCTGATGATGAGGTGATCACGACCAGCCGTTTCTACGCGTCCGCGGTAAACCATCGCATTCCATTTGTTGTTACCTTGGTAAGTAAAGTAGAATGTCCCGATCTTACCTTTGTTGAAACGCAGGATATTTTCAATAAATGATTCTTCCATCGTGCCTGCCGGGAGTTGCATTTGCTGCCCAGTCCCCAACGGAACCACTGGTGCGGCAAATGTGGGTCCAGAATGCATAAAACCGCCTTGTTGTTGTTGCTATTGTTGTTGTGCGGCACTGGCCCGCACCGTGAAGATGGGTAAAAACAAGGATAATAATGGATTGGATAATAACTAGAGTATCCATAAGTCATGAGAAGATCAGCTCCTTTTTAATTTATCGATAAAACTCTGGGCAATAACCCGGTACAGCAACATAGAAACAATGATTCTTGTGTGAAAAATCGAACTGCGTCATCGGGGATCTTGGCATCGTGGGGGTACAAGGAGCTCGGTATTTTTTCCCCGGACTAGGGTTAAAAAACCACAAATTCATTCTCGCTCGAGGATCCCTATCACCATGCAGCAAATTCCTAGCCCTCTGGAGGTCAGCTTCATTGGGACGTTGTGTATATAATGTTCCATTTAAGACGGGATCGAAGTGAGGAATTCCAGTTCCAGGAATGGTTTGATAGATCGCATGTCTTATATTGCGCAACCCTTTGAAATCAGGAGCACAGTCAGCTTCGACCCGATTGGCCACGACAGATCCTACCATGTTCATCCCTTGCGCTCCTTCACCCGTCGCTTCCGCAAGCATGAGCCTCGCTAACTCCTCCACATCACGTGAAGTATGTTTTATTCATCTACTCATTTTCTCACCCCTTTTGCCTATACCGTATTGTCAAAACTTATATATTAAAAAGTTAATAATTCCTTGATTTAAAGGGCTTTAAATGCAAAAAACTTGCCA
>NZ_CANNCR010000117.1 GCF_947503125.1 uncultured Metabacillus sp. | reverse complement strand
AATTTGAATTAAATGATGAGCTGCAAGCCTATGTATTTTTCGCTGCAACTTTCTGCACTTTTCGCTTGCAAAAAACATTAAGCGTTGATGTATTGTATCAGTTGGTTGAAAAAGGTGAGATTAAAGGGAATGGTAAACGCCATTTAACCCTTGAAGAACAAGAAATGAGGGAAATGGTAAATACCCTGAATAAAAAAGATATGAGTAAGGCTTTAGAAAAGTTTAATATAGTAAGTAAATTCTTAATTACAAGAGAATACCCAAAAGATGTTCCAGAAAGAACACTCCGAAGGTGGAGAAAGAAGTATGAGAATGGAGAAATGCTTTATAACTCAGGTTTTCTAGGATTAGTTCCCCAAACAAAAAAATGTGGAAACCGTTTGCCAAAAATAACGAATGAACAAAGGGGATTAATGGAAGAGATCATTAGTGAGCACTATGAAAATAGCATTAAAAAGAATATGTTAAATGTTCATAGGATTTACAAGAATAAATCTAATGAAAAACACATCAAACCGGTCTCATACAAGACATTCAGAAAATACATAAGAATGAGGCCGATTTATAACTTGATTCTTGCCAGAGAAGGAAAACGGGCAGCTTATGCATATGAGGAATTTTATTGGAACCTGGATTGTAAAAGAACACCTCGGCACGGAAAAAGACCTTTTGAAATTGTGCATATAGATCATACTGAATTGGATATTGAGTTAATATGCTCTGAAACAGGAAAAGAATTAGGAAGGCCCTGGGTGACTTTTGCAGTAGATGCTTTCTCTAGAAGAATCCTTGCGTTTTATCTAACTTTTGATAAACCAAGCTATAAATCAAATATGATGGTATTGAGGGAACTGGTAAGGAGATTCAAACGGATGCCATACACAATTGTAGTTGATAAAGGTTCCGATTTTCAAAGTATTTATTTTGATACGTTACTTGCAATAAATAAGGTAATTAAAAAAGTAAGACCGAAGGCAGATCCGAAGTTTGGCTCGCCTATCGCAAGATTATTTGGAACAATTAATACCACATTTATATACAATCTTCTCGGAAATACTCAAGCTACCAAAAAAAATGTGAGATTGGTTACGTCCCAGGTAAACCCAAAAAAGAATGCTGTGTGGACATTGGAGTTACTTTACGAAGCTATGAAAGAATTTGTATATGAAATCTACGATAAAACTCATCATACAACCTTGAACAATTCTCCAAAGGAGGTATTTAATCAGGGATTAAAAATGAGTGGGATCAGAAAGCAAACTTTTATTACTGATTTTGAGTTGTTTAAAATGTTAACCCTTCCATCGACAAGAAAAGGAACAGCAAAGATTCAACCAGTAGGGTTTGTGCATATTAATACCTTTCGTTATTGGAATGACATCTTAAGAAACCCAAAGTTCGCTGGGAAGAGTGTGATGGTGCGATACGATCCTTTTGATATCAGTGTTGCTTATGCTTATTTGAACAATCAATGGGTTAAATTGGATTCGGATTATAAAGAAATATTTAGAGGGATATCCGAAAAAGAAAGGAAGATGTTATCTACAGAATTAAAGAGAAGGAATACGTTGAATGGAATTTACAAAGACAGTAATCTTGAGGATATAGCTGAGTTTATGCAATCAAAAGAAGGTAGAGAGCTTACTGAGAAACAAAGGAAAAGAGATCGAGCAAATAAAGCTGTACTCAGAGCTATTGATGGTAACGAAGAAATTGCTGTGGGGTATTCTAATAGTATTAAAATGGAAGCTCCTAAAGAGATTTCGCAAACAGCAAGTAAAAAAGACGATTTCAATAAAGATACTTTAAAAGAACTTAAGAATTTAGAAGGTTTTGGGAGGTTTAACTATGGAGGATAGGTTGTTTCCGGAAGAACTTTTAAAAGGTACAGTTGAAGAAAAATGGGAGTTTTTCCAGGCCTATCCGTTAGATCACCCTTTATTTAATACTGCTTTCAATAATATAATGACTCAAATTGAGGTTTCACGAGGAAATGATTCGGTTATACTGGTCTATGGCCCGACAAGGGTCGGCAAAAGCTTTTTAGCAGAAAAGCTTTTTCAAGCAATAGAGAATAAATACAAAAAGGAAAAGGAACAAAATAAAGGTGTAATCCCAGTGGTAGAAGTAGAAGCGGCATCACCAGAAAAAGGTCAATTTGATTGGCAGGCGTTTTATATCTCAGCATTAGAGAAACTTGAAGATGTATTGATAGATCATAAAGCTGTTCCAGAACTACCAAAGGGGGGCTATAAGAAAGCAAGAGAATACAGGAAAACTGCGGTTTTAAATTTGGCTTTAATAAATGCATTAAAAAGTAGACAAACAAAGGTACTGATCATCGACGAAGCACACCATATGGCAAAACGATTAAGAGGAGATACCCTTAAAGATCAGATGGATGTAATAAAAACTCTTGCAAATAAAACAAAGATACCAATCGTAATGCTCGGCACCTATGATTTACAGCTCTTCAAGGACCAAAGCGGACAACTAGCTTCTAGGGGTATGCACAATCATCTTACCCGGTACAATTACGAAATAGAAGTGGAGAGAATGAATTTTATACGTTGTTTGTATAGTTTTCAGCAATTACTCCCTCTGAAAGAAGAACCTTCACTTGTAGAGCATTACAAATATTTTTATTCTAGAACTTTAGGTTGCATTGGACAACTCAAGTTATTATTTTCTCGGACATTAAGAGGAAAGCTTATGGAAAACCCACACCTAGAGACATTAGAGGTTCGTGATTTTGAAAAATATGCCTTGACACTTGATCAATGTGAAAAAGTCTTGGAAGAAATTGTGCAAGGAGAAAAACTCGAGGCCGTTAAAATGTCGGAGCATTCCCTCTTTAGGAAACTTGGAATGTTAGAAGATGAAAATGAAGAACAAAAGGAAGATAATGAAGAACAAAAGGAAGATAATGAAGAACAAAAGGAAGATAATGAAGCGACAAAGAGCAAGGATGGGGATTATAAAAACATAGAAAAAACCGTAGAAGAAGGCCGAGATAACAAAAGTGGTAAAGAGAATTCAACCGGAAAGCCTTTTAGAAGAAATCCAAAGAGAGATAGTGTTGAGACACCAGTCGGATTCGATGGTTTAAAAAGAGCGATAGACTAAAAGATGGGGTGATTAAAATTCAGCATTTAATAATCAGCAAAAATAATAGAGAAAATTCTTCTTCAACAAGATCTAGGCTCTTTAACATAGAGCCTATTGGTATTGGTACCTCCTCCGTCGAATCTTTGAGAAGCTATATTGGGAGATTAGCTATAGGACATACGGTTCGAGTTGGAGATTTACTGAAGTATGAAATCGTAGAAAAGCTAGGCATAACCGAATACGAGTTTTACTCAAACAGAAGCCAAATTAATAAGTTTGGGCCATTCACCGAAAATCTTGTTTCTGTGCTAGAGGAACTTACTAAAAGAACAGATTTGGGATATTTGACGTTGAGAAAATGGAAAAATGCATTTCCAAATCGCAATGGTATTTTCCATCAACATCTAAAATGGTGTACAAAATGCTTAATGGAACTTAGGGATAACAACCAAGATATCTATGAGCCGCTAATTTGGACAATATATTGTATAAATATGTGCCCTAAACATAAAATTGAGCTTTCCTCGGTATGTCCCCATTGTTGTAAGTCTCCTAAATCGTTCTCACCCAGATATAGACCTGGATATTGTCCCCATTGTGAAAAGTGGTTAGGAGAAGAAATCCCTTTTAAAGAGATTGTCGGAATTGAATTAGAAAGACAATTAATGCTTTCAAACGCGGTTGGAGAATTATTAAGTCATAATAATGTTCAAAGTAAAACGATTGAAAAAGAGGACATTACTGTATCCATAATTAGGATAATGGAAAAAGCCACTAAAGGGAATAATAAAGAGTTTGCAGAATTAATTAATAAGTCGAGGGACTTGATATGGTTATGGAAGAATGGTAAAAGATATCCGGAATTCGAATCACTAATAGATATTTGTGAAGCAACAAATATTAAAGTAGTTGATTTTTTATTAAATCGAATAGAATACTCTTCTGTTGAAAATAAAAAAATACCTCATAAAAAGATTCTTAGGAAAAAGTCGGCTGTTGAAAGGGACTATGTTCAAATAGAAAAACAATTGGAGTGTTCATTTTTAAATGAATATCCACCACCCTCACTAGCAGAGCTAAAAAAAAGATTGAATTATAATAAAATTAGGGAGAAATTTCCGTTACTTAGTGGTATGTCAACACTAAACTAGACACTTTTTTTAAGGTGAATATTTTTATATTCAATGGGACTTAGATAGTCAA
>NZ_CANNCR010000116.1 GCF_947503125.1 uncultured Metabacillus sp. | reverse complement strand
TTTTGATTGGTATATTTGGGTAAATAAGTGTTTCATTTTATCTAGCGAAAACTGTCTACTTTATTCTAGCAGTCACAACAATAGCCTTTTCTCCTGCAGGTAACTACATCATTCTTTTTTTGAAAGGTAAAAAAGTATAAAATTTGAACTTAGTTTTAGTGTCTAGCTCTAGCGCCTAGCCCCTCTAGGGTCTAGCCACTCATGAATTGAAGTCAAAGAACGCCTTCTATTCATGAGCGGCTTATTTGCCCTAGGCTAAGCAAGGCGCTTGCTCTTTTCTTAATCAGCATAGGAACCAGACTGTAGTTGCCTAACCTGTTTTGTAGGTTAGCTTTTACTTTGCAAATAAATGGTTTCCTATTCTAAGTACAGTATCCCTTGTGAAGATCCAATCATCTGTTGCTATCGTTGGATTATAATAATATACCGAACCGTATGTAGGATCCCAGCCTTTTAAAGCATCAATTACTGCTTGATAAGAATAGCTATTAGGGGTCAAATTATATTGACCATCATGTACTGCTGTAAAAGCATTCGTCTGAAAAATAACATCGTATGTATTTTTAGGAAAGCCTGGCGTTGACAATCGGTTCATAATAACAGCTGCTACGGCTACTTTTCCTTCATAAGACTCACCGCGTGCTTCCCCATGAACAACTCTTGCCATCATTTCGATACTATTTAATTTTTGCTTGGTTTGAAATCCAACGACTCCATCTGGTGATAGACTTGTATCTAGCTGAAATTGTCTAACCGCATGATCTGTAATAGAACCATAATACCCAGTCGGCTGACTAGGAAAATAACCCATTTTCTTTAATTCCTCTTGCAAGTCATAAACTGCTTGTCCTTGACTTCCTTTGTTTAATAATTCTTGGCCAAAGATTGAATTTGGTAATAAAAACATGAAGCAAATAACAACAACAAACGAAATTTTTACATGTAACTTCAAGATACCACATCCTTCGAGTTATTTTTCTAATATTTTACTTTATCATACAAGTAAAGGATATTTTTCATATAATAGTTCTATTTTTTACTAGTCAAATTCTCCCTAAAAAATTAGTTGCCATTCGCATTATTGGTTCTTGACCTTTTATATAGGAATAATGATACTGTTCTTGAAAATATTTGAAAAATTCGACCTATTCTAATTATGGAAGTGTTGGAGTATAGTATGGAATTGTAAATAATAAAATCATGCTGGAATGAAAATAATAGTGCATCGGAGTGGTGCAATATGATGAGTCATGTTGAAAAATTTAGAGTGAGTTTAAGGGAGAAGCTAGAGTCTATCTTTCACTTTTGGAATGAATGGATACAGAACCACCCATTCATTTTACGAATCTATACGATTTTTTCTTGGATATCGATATGTGCGTTCGTTCTAAGCTTAATTTTTATGGAAGATTCCCGAAAAATGTTTGTCCAGTTTTTATGGTCATTTTATGTTATTTTACAATTTTGGCTGCTCTGCCGCAGCAAAACGTTATCTTGGAAGAAGTACACCTATTTCTTTTTGGCAGGGGCATGGTTAATTACACTGTTGAATTCTATTATCGTCAGTTCCATTACGGCTATTTTCGGTGGGAGGGAACAAGATGTATGGAGTCAAGCATTTTTAACCCCTATTGCTGAAGAATTATTAAAACTGATCCCACTTGGAGTTTATCTATTTTTATCACGACGTGCTTCTACATTAAGTTTAAGTGATTATGCCCTTATTGGTGCGGCCACAGGGGCAGGTTTTCAATTTATGGAGGAAGCCACTCGTCGATTGATTTCAGGAGGTAGTTATGGCGTCACACTACTTTCAGGGAAAGTGCTTCATTGGGATTTATTCACTCTATTTCCAGGATACTTTGAAGAGGGTATTTTGCCTGACAAAATGTCTGCTGGACACGCGGTGTTAACAGCTATGGTAACGTTAGGAATCGGGTTAGCAGTGAGGTATAAAAGTAAATTAAAACGATCTACATCTATTTTTCCTGTTATCCTATTAGTTTGGGCTATTTTTGATCATGCCATATGGAATGCCGGTTATAATGCTCCGGATTGGTTAACGTGGATTCATGATTTATTAGGAAGCGGTTATGCCGCAAAACCGTTATTTTTAATAATGCTCGCTGCTGCGTTATTCATCGATTATTGGGAATTAAACCGAGTAAGAGACAAGATTCCCATGTTGGATAGGGAAATTATAATCAATCCCATTTCTGAATTGTGGAATCTATTCAGATCTGCTTTTGATGAAAGAAAGCGTTTTGGATACTTGCTGCTATTTTATCGGGAACGGAGAGAACTTGGATTTACATTGTTACACGGTAAAACAGAAGCCAGGGAACTTTTATCAGGCATAGAAGCAAATATTCAGAAATACTACAAGGCATTAAACATCGTCTTTGTAGCATTATTCTCAGCTATGTTTCTATTTGAATGGGGAATGACAGCTAATGGCCCAGAGGCTTGTTTTGCCTGTTTATTTGACAATCTGCAAAATTGGTGGAATGGTTTGTCCGGATTGGAAAAAAGTTTGATTGTACTTGGAGCATTTGCTTTAATGTTCCCATTATTAGGGTTCTGGTCGGCAATAGGTGCTGTATCGACTGGAATCGGAATAGCAGCAGGTGGTAGTCAGATTGCAGACGCGATCCGTAATCCTAAGAAATACCTTACGCCAGAAACGTTTCTTGCAATGGGAATTGGTGCATTATTAAGTCGAATTCCTTTTGGGAAAGCCCTTGTAAAACTAGGTGACTCTGTTTCATCGAAACTAAAACCTTATTTAAACAAGATCTTGGAAATGTTCACTGGAAAGAAAAATGGTCATAACAAAAACGATGATCAGAATTCTACTGGAAAGAAAGAAAACGAGGAAGAGGATACTCAGAATGACAACGATAATAGTAAGGATGGTGATTCTAATGAAACTGAGGAACCGGATACTAATATTACGTTCAAACCAGGATATAAAAAACATTTAGTGGAAGTCATAGATGTTGTTAGGAAAAAAGGAAAGGGTATAGTTGGGGGGCATAATCTCAAACATTTTGAAAAGGCATTTAAAGACCAAGGTTGGGATATAGACGAATGTATCATTTCAAAAAGGGAGCACCCAACTATTGAGGGAGTGTATGAAATCGAATATGGAATCCCAAAACAAGACATGGAAGGAAAGATCATACCTGGTGAGCTAAAGAACGTTTCCCAACCAAAAACCGTTTACGATCCAAACATCATTTCAGACGAACAAATGATAAAATGGGGAGAAGAAGCAATGAAAAATGGTACGGTTGATGGAAGAGAGATTACAGGAGTTTCCTCTAACGGGCTTCATTTTAAAGGTTTTATTGATGAATCAGGAGAAATAACGAATTTCTTCCCTATCTTGGAGAAAAGGAGTTGAACCATCGTGAAAGATAAGGAGAGAGAGTTAATAAGATACTTCTATCACCATATGGGTGACAGTAAATTTTTAAGGATCTTAGAAAGTTATGCGAATGGTGAAGGATATGGTACAGAATATGCGAGGTTCGTGTTTGCTGATTACTATGAAGAGTGGGAAGAGGATTATTTTGGTAAAGAAGGAATAGCCTATTACATTGATCGCCCCGCAGTAGAAGAAGACGAAGAAATTATTTTAGATTACTCGACCTTCTTTAGATATTTAAAAGAAGATTGTGCTAGATATCTCGAAAAGTATCCCCAAGATAAATCGGAAGTAGAAGCACATTTAGAAAGGATTAAAGAAAGATTTAGTATACAAGAAGCTTGATTTGCTTTTATACCTTTGAGGCTCTGAACCGATTTGGTTGGGGCCTTTTTTATTTGCTAAATTCAACCAAATCCCCAATATTTAGAGGGATTCAAGATATGTCAGTAAACAACATACCCTTGTAGAATTATGAGTTATTTTTTATAGACAAAAATAATTGTCATGTGTATTCTAATACAGAATAGATTTATTTAATTTTCTGGGTTTGCCATAATATATTTTAGTTCACAAATTACCATAGTTGTGTCCATCCTCCATCATCCACTTCCTCCGCTAATCATACTGTCTTAAAGCGTTGAATGGTTATTTTTCTATCTAAAAAACGAATACCCTCAATGCATCCCTTAACAAGCACAAAAGTAAATGAGAGAACTGCAAAAGTAATATAGCTATTCCAGCCCTTATTATATCTTACCAAATTGGTATTTTTCTCAAGCCAATTCTCAATAAGTGTCATTGGACCGCTAAAAAGAAAAACACTTAAAAATGTTTTAAGTGGTATGTCAACACTAAACTAGACACTTTTTTTAAGGTGAATATTTTTATATTCAATGGGACTTAGATAGTCAAG
>NZ_CANNCR010000115.1 GCF_947503125.1 uncultured Metabacillus sp. | reverse complement strand
GTGGCAAGTTTTTTGCATTTAAAGCCCTTAAATTCAAAGATTATTAACTTTTTTAATATAAAAGTTTTTACAATACGTAAAATATATAAGGGGCATTTGCATGTTTAACGATCAATATTTTATGAAGTTAGCAATAGAAGAAGCAAAAAAGGCGCAAGAAATTGGTGAAGTTCCAATTGGAGCAGTGATTGTGCTTGATGGGAACGTTATTGCCTCTGCCTATAACTTGCGGGAAAAGGATCAGCGTTCGATTGCACATGCAGAAATTTTAGCGATTGATGAAGCGTGTAAAGCCCTGGGGACATGGAGATTAGAGGAGGCAACGCTTTATGTCACTTTAGAGCCGTGTCCAATGTGTGCAGGAGCCATTGTCTTATCAAGAATAAAACGTGTCGTATACGGAGCTGCTGATCCGAAGGGCGGTTGTGCAGGAACCTTAATGAATTTGCTGCAAGAGCAAAGATTTAATCATCAAGTGGAAGTGGCAATGGGTGTTGAGGAAGAGGTATGCAGTACATTGTTAAGCGATTTTTTTCGTGAACTCAGGCAGCGAAAAAAGCAATCGAAAGCCAACGGAAAAAACTTACAGTGAGTAGCCATTGCAATTTTACGAAGAAGGTTATATACTTATACATGCGTCGTACTTAACGGCGCAACTAAATATGGTATCAATTTTGCCGTGCTAAGCGGGGAGGTAGCGGTGCCCTGTACTCGCAATCCGCTCTAGCGAGGCCGAATTCCTTCTAGAGGTTAACATACTGTAGGGCTGCCTCAAGTAAGTGGTGTTGACGCCTGGGTCCTGCGCAATGGGAATCCATGAACCATGTCAGGTCCGGAAGGAAGCAGCATTAAGTGGAAGCTCTCATGTGCCGCAGGGTCGCCTGGGTCGAGCTAACTGCTTGAGTAACGCCTATGGGTGTTAATCGAAGGAAGGTGCACGGCAGTTTATTTAAAAATAACGACTCACTCTGTTAAAGGGTGAGTTTTTGTTTGTTTTCAATTATATTTTCTTAATAGGTAAACCTTTGTAAAACGGAAGTTGGTTGTTATAATAATATAGAAGAAGATAAAGGGGGCATTTTTGTGGGATATCAAGCTTTATATCGTGTTTATCGACCTCAGCAATTTCATGATGTGGTCGGACAAGAACATATCACTAAAACGTTACAAAATGCCCTGTTACAAAATAAATTTTCACATGCTTATCTTTTCTCGGGGCCTAGAGGTACCGGGAAAACAAGTGCAGCAAAAATATTTGCAAAAGCGGTAAACTGTGAAAAGGCTCCAACAGCTGAACCATGTAATGAGTGTCCAACATGCAAAGGAATTACAACCGGGACAATATCTGATGTCATTGAAATAGATGCTGCCTCTAACAATGGTGTTGATGAAATTAGAGATATACGCGACAAAGTCAAATATGCCCCATCATCTGTCCAATATAAGGTCTATATTGTGGATGAGGTTCATATGTTATCGATTGGTGCTTTTAATGCTCTCTTAAAAACATTAGAAGAACCGCCAAAGCATGTTATCTTCATATTGGCTACAACAGAACCGCACAAAATTCCATTAACGATTATCTCCCGATGTCAACGTTTTGACTTCAGGCGAATAACGGCTTCTGACATCGTTAGAAGAATGAAAGAAATCGTACATAAACAACAGGTGAATATTGAAGAAGCGGCGTTAGATGTTATTGCTAAGGCAGCTGATGGCGGGATGAGGGATGCTTTAAGCCTTCTTGACCAAGCAATCTCATATAGCGATGATCTTGTCAGACTGGACGAGGCATTGCTAATTACCGGGTCTGTTTCACAAGACTTTATCGGAAAAATTGCATCCGCTATACACGAAAAGGATGTGACAACTGCATTACAAGCTCTTGATCAGTTAATGTATCAAGGGAAGGATCCAGCGCGGTTTATAGAGGATGTTATCTTTTACTATAGAGATATGCTCTTATACCAAACAGCCCCAACACTTGAGGATGTGTTGGAACGGGTAACTGTTGATGAACAGTTTATTGAGTTATCAAATGAAATACCATCTAATGAGATTTATGAAACGATCGAAATGTTAAGTAAAAGCCAACAAGAGATGAAATTTACAAACCACCCAAGGATTTTCTTGGAAATTGCCCTTGTAAAGTTATGTCAACAACCAGCAGCGGCTTCCCATTTTGACAACGAAGGGTATAATTCCTTAATGGAAAAGATCACTAGTTTGCAATCAGAATTAAACAGATTAAAGCAGCAAGGTCTAACTGCACCTCAACAACAATCAGCAGCTAATGAGCCAAAACAAAGATCAATAAAAAGCGGCTATAAAACCCCTGAAGGCAGAATTCATGAGATTCTCAAAGTTGCAACTAGAAAAGATTTAGAAATTGTGAAAAGTCGCTGGGGAGAACTTTTGGAATTGCTAAAAAGGCAAAATAAAGTATCTCATGCGGCATTACTCAATGATAGTGAGCCGGTAGCGGCTTCAGAATCTGCATTTGTTTTGAAGTTTAAATTTGAAATTCACTGCAAAATGGTGGCTGAAAATAACAACAATGTTCGATCCAATATGGAATTAATTTTACAAGAAATTACGGGCAAAAGTTTGGAAATGGTTGGCGTTCCTGAGCATGATTGGGTTAAAATAAGAGAAGAATTCCTAAGGGATCACAAAGATGAAAATGTAAACCAGCAAGAAGAAGAGGAAGACCCTCTTATCGCTGAAGCAAGAAAATTAGTAGGTAATGATTTAATCGAAATAAAAGAATAACAATTGGAGGAATGAGATATGATGCGTGGCGGTATGGGCAATATGCAAAAAATGATGAAGCAAATGCAAAAAATGCAAAAGGATATGGCGAAAGCGCAAGAAGAGCTTTCGACAAAAACAGTTGAGGGTACTGCCGGCGGCGGTATGGTAACGGTTATTGTTAACGGACAAAAGGAGTTAGTTGAAGTAAATATTAAAGAAGAAGTTGTAGATCCGGAAGATATTGAAATGCTGCAAGACTTAGTATTGGCAGCAACAAACGATGCGTTGAAAAAAATTGATGATCTGACAAACGAAACAATGGGTCAATTTACAAAAGGAATGAACTTACCGGGGATGTTCTAGGAGGATTTATTATGCATTATCCTGAACCAATATCAAAGCTGATTGATAGCTTTATGAAATTGCCAGGAATCGGACCAAAAACGGCCGTTCGACTGGCTTTTTTTGTCTTGAATATGAAAGAAGATGTCGTGTTGGATTTTGCAAAAGCATTAGTTAATGCGAAAAGGAACCTAACCTATTGCTCGGTTTGTGGTCACATAACAGATCAAGACCCTTGCTATATATGTGAGGATGACCGACGAGATAAAAGTGTGGTTTGTGTTGTGCAAGATCCCAAAGATGTCATTGCTATGGAAAAAATGAAAGAATATAACGGTCTATATCATGTCTTACATGGCTCAATATCCCCGATGGATGGAATTGGACCTGAGGATATTAAAATTCCTGAACTATTAAAGAGACTTCAGGATGATGTAATCCAAGAAGTCATTCTAGCTACGAACCCTAATATTGAGGGTGAAGCAACAGCTATGTATATTTCAAGATTATTAAAACCTTCTGGTATTAAAATAACGAGAATTGCACATGGTTTACCTGTAGGCGGCGATTTGGAATATGCGGATGAGGTTACCTTATCGAAGGCATTAGAAGGAAGAAGAGAGTTATAAAGAGTGGACATTTGACATTCCTTTAGACTGCTTTTTTACATTTTTTGATCGAATTATGATCATACAACAGTTTATGTGAATAAAGGAGGACAACTATGCTTTTTCGCCGAAAAGGTTGGTTAAGAAATCAGTATGACCAGCAATTAATACAAAATTTACTCGATCTAAAACAAGAGTGGAATCGGCAAAAGCAACTCATTGAAAAAAGTGTAGAACCTTCTTCACAAGTTCTCTACGAATTAAAGGTTGCTGAAGCAAAATATTTTTTCTTATTAAAAGAAGCTAAGAAACGCAATATTAAGATAGGTCGTATGTAAGCTTATCTTAATATTGCGCTTAAATAGCTTGTTCTATTTTTTTACTCTTTTCATATCTTTTACTAAAGAGAAATGAAAGAGAGTGATTACATGGATCCAATTGTTGTTTTTTCAGTACTCGGAGGGTTAATTCTAGTCCTTTTGTTTGTTGGGGCTCCCATCAGTCCTCTTAGATTTATCGGACAACTATGTATAAAGATCATCATCGGAGCGTTGCTGCTGTTTTTTGTAAATGCATTTGGTACGAGCTTCGATCTTCATATACCTATAAATTTAATTACTTCTAGTGTTTCTGGAATATTGGGTATTCCTGGATTGGTCGCTTTAATTGTTATTAAAACAATGATCATTGGTTGAAACAAATGGATCAATTCATTTGTTTCATTTTTTGTTGACATGTAAATTCATAGGTGATATATTATTATACGTCGCTGATGACGAGGGATTTTCCCTTTATATTTTTTTGAAAAAGCTGTTGACTTAAATTAAAAATATATGTTAATATATTTAAGTCGCTTCTTAATGAAAGTGATAAAAGTTCTTTGAAAACTAAACAAAACCAAGCGTGCCAACGTTAATTTCGATTAACAAACAACGTACT
>NZ_CANNCR010000114.1 GCF_947503125.1 uncultured Metabacillus sp. | reverse complement strand
TGTCGGTAGCAATTAAACTTTGTCACCGACACTTACGTTTCCGAATTCACCGTCATTAATAATGACTCCTGACAAAATATTTTGAAAATCTTTTGAAATGTTCCTTTTATTATAAATATCTCGCTTTAAGTTTAATAAGTTTCTTCTTAATTGTTCATCATCTACTTTTTGAATTTGATTATACAAATCATTACTAATTTCATCGGTAAGGCTCTCAAAGGAAAAATTCCTATCTTTTAAATCTTCCATTATGTTTAATGTTTTGTTCATTCTTAAATTATTTAAGCTACTTATTGATATTGGAGATATTCTAGTTATAATATTTGGAAACACCTTAATCATAAATATATCAACCTTTCAAATGTTTACAAAAATGGATGGTGATTGTGATTATTATCATAAAAACCAAAATTAAAATGATATGAGTTTGTCATAAAAACCTTTGCAACTGATAGATTAGAATCTATTTCTTTTAATATGGAAGGTGTTAAATCTACCATATAAATTTTTCTGTCTAATTTCTTCATCTCTTCTACTAGACTATAAAATAGGCTGCTCAAACCTTCACTTTGTTTTTCTTCTATCCACTTTTCAAGAGCATTGTATTTTGATTCATTCTCATAAGGAATACTTTTTATAAAAGAAAACTGACCTCTTACTTTCTTTTGTAAATAATAAAGAACATGATCTTCCATATTTTCAAATTGATTAGTTTTATTTAAATGGTAAATTCTTTGTTCTTGTTGTTGATTTAATTTTTTAAAATTTAAAAAACCAGTAAATAACTCCAATAAAGCACTTTCAACTGCATTTTCAGGTGAAAATCCTGATCCTAAAGAATTTAGTTGTCCATTCTTCCAAGAGAGATGGACCCAAACTGTAGTTATGATTTTTATATTACTTGTAGATATAATATGTAAATCACAATAATTTTCTTTGAAAAATTGAATAAGGCTCATTATTTTTTTATTTTTATAAAAAAATTGTAAAGACCATCTTTTTAAATTTTCTTTTAAATACCATGCCTTTAATCCATAATCTCTCTCAAGATATTCTTTTATAGCGAAGAAAGTTGCTTCCTCAATACTCCCACCTATAGCTGTACCATTTGAAGTTGTAGAATAGAATCTATTCTCACCTTTATTTTTTAATGTTATATCATTTTCTATTAAAACAAGTTGTTCAGGAATCATCACATTTTCTCTTGTCGATAATTCCAATCCAGTTACCCATCGATAATATAAACTTTCATCAAAAACATAATTGGTTTTGATCAGTTTGGATGGATGAATTGCATATGTTAAGTCTTTGTATGGTTTCATTATATTATTTGACGTACCAATATTTCCGTTTAAGGAAAGTCTTTCTAGCGATTCAAGTAAGGATACATTTACTGCATTTTCTTTTGTAAAGCTTCGCCCTATACCATATGAATTGTATGAGCCTTTAATTTTTACTCGACTTATATAAATTTCCTTAAATTGGTAAATTTCAGGTGAATCGAAAAGACTATAATCACCCACTGGGATACTTAATACTAGGTTATTAACCATTTCATCATTAAATTTTCGAATACCTTCCTGTTTTAAAGATGTACTCTTATGTATTGGAAATTTACGCCTGTAAAGCTCTTTACAGTTAATACAAAAAAACGAAGGTAACAACTTTAGTAGATTCACCTTCATATTCTTTGATATTTCTAGGACATACTGAAAATTTTTATTACTGCTAACTTTTAATATTTTTAATATAATCTCGTCTAAAATGTTTATATTAAGGAGATTTTTATTTGATAAGGGCAACTTATCTTCATAAAAATCCATACATTTTGGACAACCTATTTTATTAGCGGAAAATGAGGAAACCCTTAAACCAGATTCACTTTGTTCAATTAATATTACATGGTTAAAAGTTCCGGCAGTTAGAACTTGCTCAAAAAACCATTTATTTTCAAAGGCTTCATAAAAAATTACCAAAGTAGCATTTTTTTCTTTTATTTCATTTAAATTGTTTATAATAGGAAATCTAGTAAGTTTTTTTAATTGTCTATTAAAATCAGAGTTGTTTACTAAAAAATAAACATTTTTCAAATTAGATCGTACCTTCCGGTTTTTTATTAAAACTATTAAAAAAATTGAAAAGGAGCCTTTGATCCCATTTGAATTCACTAAATATTATGTAGTTCTAAGGTGTGAAATTTTAATATTCTTATTAACCTTATGCAGAGCAAGTAAACCAAAAATAAGGGAAAATAGGCATAGTTGAACCAACAGAAGATGCCCCTTCAGCAGCTCCTGTAGTTCCCCCTAGATCAAGAGCTTTAACCTCATCAAATGACATTTCATCTTCAAGATTTTCTAACACATTGAAATCTAATTTTAATTCCACAATTATCACCTCATAATTTTATTTAGGATCAAAGGCTCCATCGAATATTGCTATTCGATAGATATATAGTAACATAATTTTCCTTTTATTTGTTAATTTTTAGTAAAAATTATTGTAAATTTTTGGATTCATCAAATATTTTAGTTCAATAGCCTTTCATAAATTTATGTCATTATTACTTATTATCCAAAAAGATTTTAATTGCTCTAGCTATTCATTCTGCCCATTGCATTGTGCTTTTACTAGTGTTGCTTTAACTTAACATTGCGTACTTTATTAAGTTGATACTTCCGCCAATTTCCACTGTTAAATACTAGTTCAGTTAGTAATCGCTGAATCTGTTCTTCATTTTTTTTTTTTGCGATTTTCTATTTTGTCAAACTCTACAATTAAAGTAGTGAGAGAACGTTGATCTGGACGTGAATTTCTAATATATATTGGATTTCCACCATTTCTTGTAATGCAACGGTGATTTTGTTTTCTGTCTAACCATATTTTCTTTTTGCCATAAGTCACCTCCGCGAATAAGAATCAAAAAATAGGAAAAATCCGTTATTATCCCATAACAAGAACTTTTTTACAATGTAAACAACTTTTTTTCTATGGTACATATAACTGGTCTCCTCGCGAAAACAATGCAGAATTCAGTACAAATTACTTTAATTTCCCCTCCGTATCTGCAATCACAGCAAATAAAAAAAGCCGATTCACCCGCTCCTTATCGACTCTCATCGCTAGAAGGGGTGCTCTCGGCATCAACTTGCATTACTCATAAATTGTGATTGCCATATTTTATAATCTTTTGTACTAGCATTCCAACTTAACCAAGATACCATAATTAGTATGTTATCGTCATATACAACCCAGTACTCCCACCGTTTTTTTTGTATATTTTCATATACCCCAGTTTGCCTAATGAATCGCATATCTTCTCCCCCTAATCCAATAACATAATAAAACGAAGTAAAGATTAGAATACAGAATCTTGGAATCTACTATCGAAATTAAACTTATTATAATATTCTTTATTTTTTGTAAATTTCCTCCTTTTTATTAAAAGTTACTCTTAACATTTTTTCACCAATTTCAAACGTTAATCTGGTATTCGATTCCGTAGTTTTTTCTCTTGAAACAACATTTAAGCGCTCTTGTTTTTAAATAATTTTTGAAAATATAAAATTTGTTTTTGTATGTGCTAACGACTGTAATCCATCAATAAATTGCTCGGCATGGTCAAATGATTGGAAATGAACTTTTAACATAAAGCATGCATTACCAGCAATTCGATAACAAAATTCAACATTTGAGTTGTGACATATTTTCTTTTTAAAATCCTCATACAGATTATTTTTGATTGTTGCCTCGATTATTGCTTCAATTGGAAATCCTAATTTTTTCACATTGAGTTCAATCGAATAACGTTTGATGATTCCTTGATCTTCTAATTGTCGAACACGTTCTCTTGTAGCTGGTGCAGATAAATGAATACGTCTCCCCAATTCACTCATCGATAAGCGACTATCTTCTATCAATTCTTTTACAATCATTTCATCAATGAAGTCCATTTACTAAAATCCCTTTCTAATCTGAAATTAATTCACTATAAATACCTTTCATCCGATATGTAAAACATTTTTTCTTTATTTTACAATATTCGTGGGAGGGATGATAATGACACTGATTCCATTTCATGAAAGAGGAGACACACCATTTCAACAATTACTAGGATATAATGAGTTAATTCTAAAATACTGGAATAATCTTGGTGATGAGCTGGAAAAAGATGGACAACTATCAGCGAAGCTAAAAGAAGAAGTTCGACGTACACTTGCACAAAAAAATGGCTGCCTTTATTGCAAAGCAAAAGGAAAACCAAATCCGATTGATTACGATGAAAAAACGGCGATATGTACCGGGTTTGCTGAAGCCTTTCTCATAAGCAAAGGACAAACTTCTCCAAATGTAACAGAAGTTTTAAAAGAGTATTTAACAGATGCAGAAATAAGTGAGCTGATTGCTTTTATTTGTTTCACAACAGCATCACAATATTTTGGTGCATTAATGCAATTAGCAGAGAAACAAAATACGTAGAGCGACCTTTTGAGGATACTTCTTGAATCTTTAGCCATGATTTATAAGCTACACCAATTCCTGAGTCTCGCCCTGCTTGAATCCACTTCTCAATTTTTGATTTTCTTTTAGACACAAAAAACACCCCTTTAGATAATCATATCCAAAGGGGTAAAGCTTCGTAACTTTTTTACAAACGTCGCGACTTTATTTTAAACTCACTCTTTTTGTTAAATTAGAATAAAGTTTGCAGAAGCGCGGAATCACGTTCACCCCTTACCACATATGACTTCAAAGGCATTACC
>NZ_CANNCR010000113.1 GCF_947503125.1 uncultured Metabacillus sp. | reverse complement strand
TTAAATAGTAACAAGAAAGCTGATTAGATAGGCGATATTAGCCTATATTAGAAAATCTGTGAATAATTCAGGATAAAGTATATCTACACTAGGGTAGCCTTTTCCAGCTTCAATTCCACTATCGTCGCTTGTGTACAAATTCCTTCTGCTAATTGAGACTGAGATAGATTATTTACTTTTCTTAGTCTTTTAATTTCCATACCAAGTGCTTTCGTATTCAACTCAATCATAATCTCACCAAAATATAAAAAATTTTATAATTTTTTAGTATATCTAACAATGATTACGTTTTGAAGTAGTTTCTTAAAGGAAATTAGCTCTTATCAAAAATGCAGCAAAATCTTAAAAATTTTAGGATTAAGTAAATCATGCAGGTAAGGGTGGATACTAAATGAAAATTTTATTAAAAGGCATTCTAATCATAGGGTTCATACTAGCTCAATTTGGCTTTATCGCAAATGATACAGAGTCAAACACTGTTCATGCAGAGGGGTTACCTTTTGAACATTAAACGATCTTCCAACATGTCGAAATATAGATAGAAAGGCTATTTTTTATAGATTACGTAAATATAAATCATATTATACAAAGCACTATACAAACTTTATGGTCAATCGACTAGGCGAATTCTAACATGGTGGACAACTTCTTTTATGGTAGAAACTGTCCTAGTCTTGAAAGGTTCTGATGAAAATTGTCTCCAGGGGATAGGGTCAAATACAACGGTAAAATTTATATAATCATACACATCTATCATTCAGGTTTTATCGAAATAAATGAAACTTCAAGTTTTAATGTTGAGTTAGTCAAAGCTTCAGATGTGGAGCTTTTGAATTCATAATTACTTCAGCTAATCAAAGGCTTCCTAGCAAACTATAAGGAAATATGTTAAATATTATGGATGTTCGATCAAGGATACATTTATAAAAAATTATCGCCATGATACATCTTATTTTCATAAGTATTAAAATTCAATTATACCAAGGAGAAGATTAGATGCACTTAATTCTGGTCATCATGGTCATAATTTTTTCCTTATTAAAAGGTGATTGGAGAAAATGGGAGACATACTATCCTACAATGTTATACGTAGCTTTAGCTACTTTTTTATATGAGTTTATTTCACATAGCCATTTCCATTTGTGGGAACTTGAAGAAAATGATTATTTAAATGTAATGAATGTCCATTTTCTACATAATTTGATTATTAATCCATTGATATCCTTTGTTTATTTATCTAACTATCCAAATAAAATGGTGAATCAAATTACATACACACTTAAGTGGATTTTAACTTTTTTATTATTAGAGTGGTTAGGCGAATACTTTGGACTATTAACCTATCATAATGGCTGGCATTTTGGGTGGTCTTTTCTGTTTGTCATCATTATGTTTCCAATGATAAGACTTCATCATGTGCATAAGCTTTACGCATTATTACTCTCTGTATTTTTTGTTGTGTTTTTCCTTGTTTTTTTCGATTATGTATAGGATTAACAGTTGGGCGCGATTCGACAAAAAGAATTGTGCTCTTTTATTACAGCTATCAGGCGCATTTCTCGTAAGAATGCGTTAGTGAGATTGCAAAAACATTTTTATGAAAGATAGTTGACACCCCTACTACTCGGTGTTACAATGTACATGTAATAAGTAATACTGAATAGCGATATTCCCAAAAGCTATTCAGTATAAATTTTCCTCAGTACTAAGTTATACTGAATATAAGTCAGACAATATAGAGGAGGCACTGAATATGGAAAATTTAACTGAAATGCTGAAGGGTTCGCTGGAAGGCTGCGTGTTGGAAATCATCAGCCGCCATGAAACCTATGGCTATGAGATTACCCGCCGCCTGAACGAGCTTGGGTTTACCGAAGTCGTGGAAGGGACGGTCTACACCATCCTCGTGCGATTAGAAAAGAAAAAACTGGTGAACGTAGAAAAGAAACCGTCAGATATGGGGCCGCCCCGCAAGTTTTACTCACTTAATGAGGCTGGCCGCCAGGAACTTGAATTGTTTTGGAAAAAATGGGATTTTGTATCATCAAAAATCAATGTCTTAAAGTCAATCTAGCTTCATAAGATATTCCGTCTGATATTTTTTGAGTGTCTTGTTCAGCTTTATAAAAAAGGAGGAAAAATAACATGATGGAAATGTTCAAAAAAATGATTGGTGATAAAAAAGAATATAAGATGATGATGGCACGGGTTGAAGCCCTTCCAGAGGACTACCAGTTTGTATTTAAGAAAATTCAAAACTACATGTGGAATTTCTCAGCGGGCAACGGGATGGATATGCTTCACATGCAGTATGAATTAATCGAGTTGTTCGAAGCCGGGGCGGCGGAAGGCAGACAAGTGCTGGAAATCACTGGAGATGACGTGGCGTCCTTTGCCGACGAACTAGTGGCAAACGCTAAAACCTATGTCGCCAAGTATCGTGAAGATCTGAATCAGAGTATCATGAAGCGATTGGGAAAAAAATAAATTCAATAGATCATACCGACTGAATAGCTGGTTACAAATGTGAATTGCATCCTTCGTTATTCAGTTATTTTTCAACCTGGTACTAAGTTATACAGATTATCAGTCAGACTAAATAGCAGAGTATAGACATTCTAGCTCCGCAAGGCGCTCAACCGGATAATTATTCCACTTTGTCTGAACGTGAGCAACCTGCTCGCTTATCAGACAAAGCTCCGTGATTTCCGGATCTAGCAAACGGCCTTGCTGCGCTTTTTATAAGGAGGAAAAAAGTATGAATAATGCAGCGATTTCTGTAAAAGGGTTAAAAAAATCCTTTAAAGACAAGGAAGTCTTAAAGGGGGTGGATTTTGAGGTGCGTCGTGGCGAAATTTTCGCACTGCTCGGCTCAAATGGAGCGGGCAAGACGACGACGGTCAACATCCTCTCGACGCTGATGAAGCCCGATGGCGGTGAAGCAGGTATTTGCGGCTTTGACGTCCAGCGTCAACCGGATCATGTTCGCCAGAGCATCAGCCTGACAGGGCAGTTCGCAGCTTTAGATGGCATGCTCACCGGGCGGGAAAACCTGATGATGATCGCCAAGTTGCGGGGAGTTTCCAATCCCGCGCAAGTCGCCGACAATCTGCTTGCAAGATTCAGCCTGACCGATGCGGCCAACCGCCGAGCAGACAAATATTCCGGCGGGATGAAGCGCCGGCTTGACATCGCCATGAGCCTGATTGGGACGCCAGCAGTCATTTTTCTCGACGAACCGACGACAGGGCTTGACCCCGAAGCGCGGATTGAAGTCTGGGATACCGTCAAGGAGCTTGCCGGCGGCGGCACGACCATCTTGCTGACGACCCAGTACCTGGAGGAAGCCGAACAACTGGCAGACCGTATTGCCATCCTGCATGGCGGAACAATCATTACGACTGGTACCCTTACCGAACTCAAAGAGATGTTCCCGCCAGCGAAAGTGGAGTACATCGAAAAGCAGCCGACATTGGAGGAAATTTTCCTCGCGATCATCGGCAAAAAGGAGGAGATGTAAATGAAAAGCAAAACAGGGGTATTACTAGGGCGTTTAATGTACAACATCATGCGCAGCCCGGATACGATTATCACGGTGGCGATTACGCCAATTATGATGATGCTGCTGTTTGTCTACGTATTTGGCGGCGCCATAGAGACAGGAACGGACAACTACGTCAATTATTTATTGCCGGGAATCTTGCTGAGTCTATCGCATCCGGCGTCGCTTACACTTCACTGCGGCTGTTTACGGATATAAAGAGCGGGCTGATGGCACGTTTCATTACCATGCCTATCAAGCGCTCGTCAGTATTGTGGGCTCACGTGTTGACCTCGCTTGTTTCCAATGCGCTTACTGTCATGGTGGTTATCCTCGTCGCGCTTTTGATGGGCTTCCGTTCCAGCGCTGATATCCTTGATTGGCTCGCGGTAACTGGGATACTCGGACTGTTTACGCTGGCGCTGACATGGCTGGCGGTCATTCCCGGATTGACAGCGAAGTCTATGGAAGGGGCGACAGCCTACTCGTACCCGCTGATTTTCCTGCCATTTATCAGTTCGGCCTTTGTTCCAACCGAAACCATGCCTAAAATACAACGAAGAAGCCACTTTTAGGAACAGAATAAATTAAGTGCTCTTTTTCAAGTTCTTCGTATGCTTTAATGACCGTATTTTTGCTGCAAGAAAAATACTCAGATAACTGTCGAACAGAAGGGAGCTTACTACCTGCATCAAGCGATCCATCTGCAAGCTGTAGCTTAATTTCTTCCATTACCTTGATATATTTTGAGCTCATCAATAAATCCCTCTTAACTGTACCCGTACAGATGGGTAAAAAAATGATTTATAATATTCCGTGTACCCTATATTGTTTTAATTATATATCAGAACTGTACTTTAGAAAGGCGAAAATGGTACAGATATGATACAAAATTAAACGACAGGGGTAGGATAAGATGCAAAAAGAAACCAGCGAGAAATTTGGATTATTATTGGGATTAGTAGGTGTCATTTGTTTTAGCTTAACGCTTCCTTCTACAAGTATTGCCGTCGAGTATTTTGGAACCACGGTCGTCGGTTTAGGAAGAACAGTTGTTGCCGCTATTTTAGTAGCTTTGGTATTGATTATTCGAAAAGAAAAACGTCCATCTCCCCAACAATTCAAAAGTCTCCTTATTGTTGCTGTTGGGGCAGTTTTAGGATTTCCGCTCCTTACTACTTGGGCAATGGAATCCTTGCCTGTTTCTCATGGTGCTGTGGAATTGGCCTTGTTACCATTAGCAACCGCCGGATTTGCTATGTTAAGAGCCAGTGAAATCCCTTCTCTCAAATTCTGGATTTCAAGTATCATCGGCTGTTTAGCTGTTATCATGTATGCACTTCACCTTGGATTCGGTCAATTGCAATTTGCCGATTTAGCATTATTGGCAGCAATGTTTATCCTTGGACTTAGTTACGCTGAAGGTGGTAGGTTAGCGAAAGAATTAGGCAGCTGGCAAGTGATTGCTTGGGCAATTATAATCGGTGCTCCATTTTTCATTATTCCAGTTGGGCTAAACCTTACAACAGAAATGCTCCATGCCCCATTACAAGCCTGGATTAGTTTTATTTATCTTGCAGTGGTTAGTCAATTTCTAGCATATGTTGCTTGGTATAGTGGAATGGCTATTGGCGGTATCGCAAGAGTTAGTCAGATACAATACTTACAACCATTTTTAATGATTCTTTTTGCGACCATATTTCTAGATGAATCCATCACATTATTCACTCTTGTCACAGCAGTGATTGTTCTCTTTTCCGTTATAATAGGCAAAAATGCTCCGGTAACGAAAAAAAGATCTGTACCATTGAAAAACTAACTGCATGTTCAATTGAGATTGCTATATCATTTTATATGAACAGGAAAGAAAAGAAAAAGAGGTTCGTAGCCTTATAAAAGCGATAAATTTACTAATAAGAAAGATGCTGAGAGGAGAAAAAGTATGTATATTCCCGCACATTTTAACATGAAAGATGAAACATTTGCATTCGATATTATAAAGGAACATAGTTTTGCGACGCTTATTTCGCAACATAATGGAATGCCTTTTGCGACTCATTTACCGTTAATTTTGAACAAGGGTCATTCATCCTTATATGGACATTTTGCTCGCCCTAATCCACAGTGGAAAGAAATCAAAAATCAAACAGTCTTAGCTATTTTTCATGGACCACATTGTTATATCTCCCCATCTTGGTATGAGACAAAAAAGGCAGTTCCAACATGGAATTATGTGACCGTTCATGTTTACGGAGAAGTCGAACTAGTAGAGGACGAAGATGAGTTAATGAGCTCCTTACAAGATATGGTTTTGAAGTACGAAGCATCTGACAGTTCATACCGTTTGCAAGATATAGATGCTGAGTTTCTCACAGGTATGAATAAAGGAATACAAGGATTCAAAATAAACATTAACAAAATAGAAGGGAAAGCAAAGTTAAGCCAAAACCATCCATTACAGAGACAAGAGTTAATTATTAATCAACTGGAACAAAGCTCAAATACAGATGAGCAGCAGATTTCATTATTAATGAAAGCAAACCTAAAAAAAGATCGTTGACGTTTAACATTACTCTTCCACTATTAGGTAGTTTAAAAAAGTCTCGAAGGAAAGAAAAATACTGAAACTTACGTTGCCATACATGAATAAGGATGTATGGCTTTTCCAATTGAAGCAAAGAGCACCGTTTCTATATTGAAGATATTATTTGGTAAAAATTCCATCATTGTTAAGTTATTGTTAATAAATTATAATTTTCTAGAATTATAGAAAATTGTAAAAAGAGGAGAAAAGTCTGAAATGAATACTCTGGGCACCCAGTTAAAAAATGGGCATAGCAAAACAAGCCATCGATCGATGACTCAAC
>NZ_CANNCR010000112.1 GCF_947503125.1 uncultured Metabacillus sp. | reverse complement strand
GTTTTTTTGTGTTCTAACAGACTTTTTTTAAAAAAACTATTGACAAAGAGGAATTTATTTAATGCAAAGCTAGTGTAACATTCTATTAGTGAAATTAAAATTTCCCAGTTTTACCTCACCCTTTTAAGTGATTTCTCTAAAAAAGCCCTTTACTTTCAACGACGTAAAGTCGCTTTTTCCAGCCGGAATTATAAAGCTTCAAAATAATAGTTATTTACTTTTTTACCCTGATCTTACTAAACGCACAATTTTCATGATAAAAAAGCTGGTTACTAAGTACCGTTAAAAGGTTTGCAAGATAATTAAAAGCTAGTTACCAACAAATAGCCCCCTGTAAAAAGAAGGATTATGTACGTTATTAATCGAAAAACTTTTTGGCTAATGCATTTGAATAATAACTGCCCGAGCAATATTCCAACAAAAAGGGAAGGTACTGCAACAAGGGATGAAATCCAAGCCTCTTTACTAGTACCACCAAACAATATTTGCATGAATAAGCTGATGAAATATACAAAGAGATAGTAGGCTAAGGTAGTACTTCGAAGAATTGCTTTATCAGTTCCAACACCGGAAAAATACAGCAGTAGAGGTGGTCCAGGTACACCTATACTCGTAGTTAACAGCCCTGAGATTCCCCCAGTCAAAAAGTCTCTGTTTTTTGTTTCACGTATAGTTAGTTTTAAAATAAGCAATACCGTTGAAATGAGGATAAACCCGCCAACTACAATCTTTAACAATTGAATATCTAAATAAAGATAAATAAAGATCCCTAAAACTAGCCCCATAATACTTCCTTTAATCAGTCTAATTAACAAAGGTTTGTCTACTTCTTTTCCAATTTTAAAAATCATGAAAATAGAAAGACAAAGTGAAAGTATAATATTAATTTGTATAGCTGTATGACCCGGATAGATTAATAACAAAAAAGGTGTACCAACAATAGAAAAGCCGTAGCCAGTACTTGTTTGTAATAATGAAGCTAAAAGAACGATAAAGACAAGTATTATCCAATCTTCCATAAACCTAACACCTTCTCAGTTTTTGTTATATTCTTCAATTATAAAATATAATCTCTACTGAGTGACGTCGAATAATGACTATAAATATATTTAATAAATTAATCATCCTCTGTCTTTTAACTTAAACTAAACAGATTTCTTCAAACCCTTATTCCATTATCTAGGCCCGTTTGCTGAATAAAAAAAATCCTGCAATACAGGTTTATTGATCAAACATTTACAAACAGTTCGATTATTTCAAAACGATGCAGGGAAAAGCTTCGCAACTTTTTTATAAACATCACGACTTTATTTCAAATCAACAATTTTTGGTGGAAAACAAACTCTAAGCGAATTGTGATATGAAGAAAGTTCTGATATGGAAAAATAAATTAGGAATATTCAGTAATTTATCCCCTTATGAAATTATTTTATATATAATATGATAATTTTGTAATATTTTTCCTTCAGGGGGTAGAGTGATAAAAAGTGGAAATTATTAATTTAGGTTATTACAGTACTTGTATTTAATGAAAGTGTTAATGCAAAAAAACGCAAAAGATAATGAAATCAATGGTATTCCTGTTTTGGAGTAATGAAAAAAGTTATTTAGCATAGTGCGAGGATTCATACTGAAATTTTTTTGGAAATAAGAAATGGAGGAAGGATAATGAAGAAGTACTACAAATTTGTAGCCTTACTTTTCACGTTATGCATGTTTTTTGCTGCTCCAGTTGAAATGGAGGCTAAAGTAAATTCCTCGTCAGAAGTTACGGAAAAAGAAAAAAATGAAATCAATCAAGCAAAACCAGAATTATATTTTATTCCAACGAGTGATCCCGAAAAAGCAGATGAAGTTATTAGCCAACTGAAACAAGGAAAATCTCCGGAAACATTAGGGCTAATATCAAGTCAAAAGCACAGCCCAAGAGACCAAACGCTGGAGCAAATGAATTCAGAGGTTAAGAAAAATGCGGTTACGATAATGGAGGAAAGGACAGATAAGGGAAAAGATTCCGTTATGGCGAATTCCATTACTGCTTCAGATGGAGATGATTGGACCCCCCCTTCATTTCAGTACGATGATATAACATTTGATTCCTGTGTGGAGAATGAAAAGGCAGCATCAGGTTGGATTAAAAACCGTTATTCTCAATGTTGGTCGAGCTACGTTGTGTATAGCGATCCAGCCGGATGTGGTCCAAGTTGGTTTCCATTTGGTTGTGACTGGGTTGCCTTTCGAGTAACCGTTATTGCAAATGGATATAACGGATTTCGGGGAGTTACTTACAATTATACAATAGACGATATTGATTCAGACTTTGACAGCAAGGGATGGCGGCGAGGTTCCAAAGTTACCCTCAGCACGGAATGTGACGGTATTTCAGAAACCCGTGATTGTATTGGTGCGGATGAAAATGTCACAAGAACATTGGCAAATTGGGAATCAAGCAGTCATTACCAGTTTTATATTACATCTGAAGCCCCACCCATTACGAATAATAATAAGGATCAGGTAAGTTACATGGATATGTGGCCAAGAATAACTGTAGATCCACCTAGCCAAAAATATCCTCCACTCACAAATGATGGTCCAAAAGAAACCATTCGAATGGACTCAGCCGATTATCTGTTTACTCCTGGCTTTTCTAAAAGAGAAGGGGCTATCTTTGCGAATTTCATTCCGACCTTTACCTATGATATGAATGATCCCTACTTTAATATTATGAAAGAAGCTTTTCAGCATCATAAAGACGCCTTGACCTCAGAAGGAAGCTTAATCCCAGGGAAGGAGCCTAAGCCTCCACTCACTCGAATTTATTCTGCATATGACAGAGAACAATATAACAAGAATACCAATGCCAAAAATCAAGCATGTAAGAATCTTAATAAACCGGAAGGATATGAATGTGATGAATTTCCATTTGCCAGCACATATGAAGGAGCTGGCAAGGGTGATGGCAGGTTTTCTGTACGATACATTCCCAGAGATGCAAACAATACTCATGGGCGCTGGCTTGCAGCATGGTATGCATATAATCGAATTTTACACAAAGATTCATTTTATATAGGATTTAGAGAGTAATTACTATTCGGATTAAAGAGTATGATGGCTTCAATTCATAAAAGTCACTCACATATAAATGGAATTGTAAAACGCAATCTTTAATTGGTTGCGTTTTTTGTCTGGCCATTTTTCTAGTTTACATCCTGTTGCTTTTGAATTTATCTAGACTAAAGGTGAAAATCCCTTGATTTTATAGGGTTTTATTATATTAGACATGTATAATATATGCCCTTGACTTTGAACCTTGCAGTGTCGTGTTTCTCTTAGATAAGGATCAGGTTACCCCAGCTCCAACACCTATCAAGCTTACACGACACTTCTTCAAAGTAAAAGGATCGCTAACGCTCATATATCATACATAGTAGACATAATTTATTTGGTACGGTTAATGTTATGTGTAAAAGATGTTGAATTTTCACTAAAAAGGCGTACATATTGAACATAATGTACGCCTTTTTAGTATAGTTAATGAAATAAAGTTTGATCATTTCTGTGATCCTTATGCCATTAAAGCGCCCTATCGGAATAAAAAATTAGCCTCTAAGATGTTTTTTGAAATCAAAGGCTGCTGAAGGTGGCTCATACTTATTGAACTCTAGCAACCCATTAGTTCAAATCCGACGACTATTCAAGTATTAATTTCTATTGTACTTTTTATAATCTTTAAAGACTTTTTCGGGATTTCCCATCATGATAGTCTTCCCATAGTGGGCCGATGTATTTTTCTAATGTTTTAACAATAACATCTCTTTGGCTCTCTTCGATATTTCCAATATCGTTTGCAATATCATTTCTGACTCGTATGAGCACATATAAAGGGGGGAAGTCAGTTTCACGGAAAGCCTTAATCAGTGATTCTTCTTGTGGTGTAATATACATTAAGCATTCTCTTCCTTTCCAGTTAGATTATAAACAACTCTTAGATCATTAGGAACCGGCTGCAGCATGTATCGATCGATACACTTCCGAATACTTTAGCGATCCAGACGTTCTCGAGATAATCTCATTAAATTAGGGTCAAGTGAAAATAAGTGATGACTAATGTAGCACTAAATGATCTACTTAATTCGTCTGGAAATTGGATGATCTTCATTAAACTCCAGAAGGTCCCACAAATTACCGTATAAATCTTTAAATACAGCAACCATTCCATATGATTGCTCTTTGGGTTTTCTAACAAATTCTATTCCTCTTGAGACCATTTCATTATAATCTCTCCAAAAGTCATCGGTACTTAGAAAGAGAAACACCCTACCACCCGTTTGGTTACCAATAAATGGTTCTTGTTCAGGTTTCGATGCTCTTGCAAGTAAAATTGTAGTGCCAGCCGAGCCTGGAGGAGATACTACTACCCATCGTTTATCTTGCTCTGGCTGGTATGTATCTTCAACTAAAGTAAAATTTAGCTTTTTTGTATAAAACTCTAATGCCTCATCATAATCTCTTACAACTATAGCGATATGAACAATGGATTGAATCATTTATTAACTCCTCCAATCGAAATATTGTTTTTCATCATGACATTACCCATATTCTACTATTTTCCCCCCATTATTGTATCGATATTTGATTGTAGACTGCCACGCTCTTTCTTATTCCAGAATATGGCCTTTTTCTTGAATAAACAGGAAGCCCTTAATGCAATAAAAATAAGCCACCAAGTATGGCAGCTGACTCTTCCACTCTAACTCCTGTATCTAAATAATGAATGTTTGTATTAAAGACGTTTCTCCAAGATGATTTTCGGTTCTCCTTTTTCGTCAGTGTACGTTCCAACTATATCGAACCCATGACGTAAATTCAAAATGAGCATACTACGCCACTTGTTTTTAGTTTGGGTACGAACAACAGTGTATTCCTGCACCTTACACCATTCGTGCTGCTTGAGCATTAGTTCCGATGCAATCCCTTGACTACGATACTCTGGATACACGCCACCTAACCAACTATAGAATCTACTCTTACGGTCTTGATATCCTATTTTATATCCAACAACACGGTCATCATGAACGGCGACTAATATTAGGAATTGCGGTCTCGTTGATAATTCTTCCCTAATAGAATCAGAGCTTTGTGTTGTGAAAATGCTGTCGTGAAGTGAACACATGCTCTTATACCAAGTCGATTCAGTTTCCAAATTCGTGAACGCACTGTATTCCAAATTAATCCCTCCTGAAAGGACATTTCGCTAAAATCTAACTAAACCTGCCCTAAAAAAAGAGCATTACCATAGTTCTAGTAATGTACCTGTTAAATAAGACTCTTGCCAAATCCAATACTTTTAGCTTTATATCCCATACTTAAATAGAATTGATGTGCATCTTTTCTCTCTTCACGATTTCCGCTGTTTAAAGCTATTGCAATAGCTCCTTGTTCTCTTGCCCAACATTCTGCCTCTTGTATTAGCTTTTTGCCTATCCCTTTTCTTCGATAATTTGTGTCTACAATAAAAGCTACAATCCAAACATAAGAACCATCATATTCATAAAACAATCCAGTATTTAATCCTGTCATTCCAACAACTTTCCCTTCCAAATCAGCGACTAATGTATGATAGCTTGGATTGTTATTTATAGCATTAAATCTAAGTTTCATCTTATCGACTGAAGTTGGATAACCAAGTTGTTCCATCAAAATAACTAATTCAGGAATATCTTTTATCGTTGCTTTCCTTATAATAATCACGATTCAATGAAGTATCTTTTTAGAATAATCTTGGCTCTATCCTCTAGTGGAAAAGGGAGGTCATTTAGAGAGAAATACCTTAAATCTAAACTTTCCCCGTCCTCCATAAGAAGTTTCCCTGTAACTTCTTTAGCCTTATATAGAGCGATAACATTGTAAACTTCGTCTCCATGAGGATATTGATAATATAGATCCTTTCCAGAAAGTACATCGATGAACTCAAAAACCTTTGCTGTTAATCCTGTCTCTTCGTATAATTCTCGTTTGGCAGTTTCCTCTAAGGATTCTCCTAACTCCATGGCTCCCCCAGGTAATCCCCAATCATTTGTATCAGAACGGTGTTGAAGTAATATCTCCTGTTTTTCATTAAATACAACAATCGTAGATCCAACCAAAATAATAGGTTTGGTCCCTATAGATTTCCTTAATTCTTGTACATAATTAGCCATATCCTCCGCCTCCTAACAAGAAAATATTACCATACAGTTAAGTGGAATTAAATAAAGAAAACTCGCCGACTGGCACGAAGCGTGATGAGTAGTTGCGCTGAAACCTTATACTTAAAATTAGCCACTACGTTGAATTCCCTTCTTCGCTACCAATTTATACTTTTTTAAAGTGTTAAAAAAGTGGGATATTTCGCAATCCTCCCTTCCATTAAATGGATCTTTTAAAGAACAATTCTATGTTATTTAGCAGTTTATTCAATCATCCATAAAATCTTATACTTTCTGGTAGTCTAAAATAAGAAAAACCGGGCAAAAACCGCCCGGTCCTTTTTTGTCTAGCGAATATCCGATAGCTTGTACTCTATTCCATG
>NZ_CANNCR010000111.1 GCF_947503125.1 uncultured Metabacillus sp. | reverse complement strand
TATATCCCTCCAAAAGTACCGACATAAAATTTTCCTAAAACAACAAAAAACACTGCCATTGAAAATGGCAGCGGACAATATTTCTCATGAAAATATTATTGAAAAGATTCATATGTGGTTAAACCAAAAAGAGGAAGTAAGAATTTTAGAAAAAAAAGTCCAGCAAGTTTTTGAAGAGGAAATTATAGAAAAAAGAGTAATTTTACAAGAAATGGCGAATTTTAATAGTTTAAAAAGGACTACATTTCTTTCAAGTCAAAGTTTACATGAGAAATGGAATAAATATTTAAACACGCCTGTCACTCAACAAAACAAAAAAACAAGAAAAATAGAAAGATCTATTTTACTTTATTTAACAAGAATGATTGCAAAAACTAGTCCTTTCAGTTCTCTTACATTGATTGGTCATGCAAAAATATCTCAAGACACTTCAGAATGGAATTTAGATGGACTATCTTGGAAATCGGATATAAATATAAATAATATGGTTTCTATTTATCTGTGGGAATTGATAACAAATAGTCCTTTGTCGATATATTTACCTTTAGAAACTAGTCCATATTTAAGAGTAATTGATGGTAATCCTAAGAAGATAGAATTTATTAAAATTGATAGAAGAAGAGCAACCTCAAAATTTTTATCACAAACAGAGCAAAGAGTTAAGATTCCGTATAATGAACAAGTTTATTCATTATATAAATATCTAAAGCTAAATAAAGGAATTTCTATCAAAAAACTAGTTGGGAATTTATCTGAAAATAATGATAAAGAGAAAACTAAACAATTTATCCAAATGTTACTTAATATTAAACTTATTAATTTTGAAACACCATATAATGAACAGGATACTAACTACCTAGAAAAAATACGTAAATTACTAAGTGATATAAATCATCAGAATTTAGAGTCTAATGAAGTTTACAAACAATTATGTCTTTGTATCACTGAACTCCAATCTCTTATCTCTAAGTCTACAAATTATAATTTAGAAACCATATTTACAAATATACAACTCCAATTTGAAAAGCTAACTAAACTATTCGATGATATAGTTCAAACAACAGAGAAAATAGAGCCTATGATTTATGAAGATTGTTATATTAAGCAAGAATTAAATATTCCAAAGAGTACCTTAGATGTTTTTTCAGAAGATATTCAATATCTACAGCCGTTGTATGTCCTATTTGATCCTCAGATTCCATTTAAAATTTTTATAATTCAAAAATTTAAAGAGCTATACAGAAAAGATGAAAGTGTGAACATTTTGCATTTTCAACAAACTATTCAAGGGATTATAACGAAATCTGGTGATGATATATTATCTTATATAATAGAGGAAATTTCAGATAGTGTTGTTTATAAAGATTGGCTTAGGATTAGGAAAGAATTTTTCAGTCAAATAAACTCCTATATAAGTCAGAGGAAAGAAGAAGTATTAATAGATAAGGACTTTTTATACAGTCTATCAAAGGAAATTCCAAAAGAAATAAAATCTATGCAGCCCAAATCTTGGTCATATTTTATTCAACCTTTGAACGATGGAGAGTTTGTGATTAATAAGATTTCCGATGGAAATGGAAAATTTATGAGTCGATTTATGCAAGGATTATTACAACATGTTGGCCCAGATATTGCCAAAAATACAAAAGAATTTATTAAAAAGTCCAATATTGAAAATAATATAATTGCAGAACTTAACGGAGTTTTTGGATTTAATGCAAATGTACACCCCTACATTACTGATTATGAAATCGATTATCCTGGGGTTAAGAGTGAAAAAAATAATAAAATTGGATTAGATGATATTTTTGTAAGAATTAGTAACGAAGATAATGGAATTGAATTATATTCGAAATCCTATAATAAAAAAATTGACATACTATATTTGCAGTTTTTAAATCTTAAACTTGTACCACCACTTTTTCGTTTTTTGTTATATTTTTCTCAATTATGTAATCCTGATATATCTATAAATGAATCATATTTTAATATCAGTAATTCTTCTAACAAAGGAATTGTTCATTTCCCAAGAATAAAGGTAGGGAAAATAACTTTAAAAAGGAGACAATGGTGGATTAACAAAAACTACTTTTTTGAGGAAAATACACAAGAAAATGACCATTTGAAAAAATTTAGGATGTTAAGACAATGGCTACATAAAAATTCTATACCTAACCAGTTTTATTTAAAAGCAAATTTATCTCTACAATTATCAAATCAAAACGAAACAACTCATTATCAGGATGGGATGAGAAAACCTCAATATATTGATACAGATAGTTTTCACTTATGTCAAGTATTCTTTAATCAAATAAATATTATGGAAAAAGGTTTTATCATTGAAGAAGCACTTCCAAATGTGGATCAAGTACAGTTAAATGTTAATGGACAAAGGCATATGGTTGAATTATTGCTAGAAACCTATGAGACTGAGGTGTAGTTCATGGGTTGGGATAGTTTTCATATTTTTTACCATGACCAGAGCCGATGGGATCAGCTCCTTATTTATATATATAAACAATTAAAAACAATTTATAATCACAAAATTCCTTCTCTTTTCTTTATTCGTTATTGGGAAGGTGGTCCTCACATTCGTTTAAGGATTAAAGACATGGAAGAATTTCAAAAAGATAAATTAGTAAATAGTATTTATTACTTTTTTGATAAATTTCCTAGTGAAAGAGAATTTAAAAAAAATGAGTTTTATAAACAATATAAAATGTTAACCATTAATCAAGAAGATTTGTTATGGTTTCCTAATCATTCAATTCAAGAAATACCATATACTCAAGAAATAGAAAGATATAATGGGGAAAAGATGATGCAATTAAGTGAATTACAGTTTGAGTTTTCATCTCGATATGTTTTTGAATTTTTGGAATCAACTGTTCCTGACTTACAAAGGAAGTATAATCATGGTCTTTATCTATTATCTTATATGACTAGAAGTATGAATCTTTCAGAACAACAGGAAATTGATTTTCTTAGATCTTACTGTATTGCAACGCTACAAAGCTATGTGCCAGAAGATATAGAAAGATATTTAAAAACATACCAATTAAAACTGCAAGAAAGTAATTTAAGTATTGCAGTAAAAAAATATTGGTCCGAAAATTCAAACCTTATTATCAATCAATATACATCTTTTACTAATGAAATAATAAAAAGTGTACGCCAAGATGAATTCTCCTTTAATGAAATTAGAATAAATTCTTTAGAAAAATTAGATGTTTACTCAATGGCTAAAATTCAACTCTATTGGTCATGGATTCATATGTTTTTGAATCGGATAGGACTATCTCCTTTAACGGAAGCTGAACTTACCTTTTTATTAAGTCATTCTTTAAATATAAGAGGAGTGAAAAAATGATTAGTAAATCAATGAATATATATTTGCATGATACAAGTAGGCATAATCAATTTATTGTTGAACAAATTATACCACTTCAAAAGGAGTTATCATTTAAAAAGCCTCTTAATAATTTTATTTTGCGACATTGGAGAAAGGGTCCTCATATTCAATGGCATATTCAAATAGATAAGAATTTTAGTAACGAAAATTTACTCTGGCTAAAAAATAAACTAACTGAAAATATAGGGAAATATTCCGCAGCCGATACTCTTTCTCAATCAGAACTTGAAGAAAAGTATATGTTGTTAAAAAACTTTGAAATGGAAGTGGGAGATTTATTTCCTATTGAAGATGACGCTACTATTAAACTGTTAGATTCTACTCTAAGAGTAGATATTTGGGGTGAAAACGGTGTTCAATCAATAAGGAAATACTATATTAATACAAATGAACTTGTTATGAACATGATTAGAGAGCCTGCTGTTAACAAATATAAAAACACTTTGAGTATGATGATGGCAGCCATTCACGCAATTGGAAAGCCTGAACACCATCAGTTGAGTTTTCGATCCCATGCAGAAGCTTTTTTAAACCGCTTTGATAAAGAAGATAAACTAAGAGAACAATTTGAGAAGGTATATAAAATTAATCAAGAAAGTATAAAAACATTAGTAGATGTGTTACTAGAGGAAGAAAAGTTCTTTCACAAATGGAGAAATGTATTTCAAGATTTAATAAAAGAAAATGAACCGTTAATAGCAAAAGGAGAACTATTAATGCCAGAAGCAGAAACCTATATGAAAATTGTTAAAGAAAACAATTGGGATACCGGTTATGAGGGCCAAATAAGTGAGTTTCATGGCTATTTAAATTCCATACCAATATATGATAAAATAAAGAAAACCACAAATTTCCAAGTTAAACGACTTGTTCTTAATTTTCTTTACCTTACAATTGCCCAAATAGGAATCAAACCAGTTGAGAAATTTTCTATATGCTATTCTATATCAAGATTTTTTGAAGAAAAGATGGAGAAAAGTTGGAAGGAACAATTAAATGATGAAACCCGATTTACTAAGATTAATTAAATATTGAAAGGGGCCTTTAATGCTCCTTTTTTCTCTTTATAGGAGGCCAGTGAATGAACAATAATAGTTTATTAGAACTAGAGGATGTTGAAGTTAGCATAAACGATGAGAAGATAATACATAATTTAAATTTCATATTAAATAAAGGAGAAATTTGTGCTTTAGTTGGTCACAATGGGGCAGGAAAAACTGTTACAATGAAAACAATAATGGGGATACAGGAAAAGGATAAAGGTAATATATATCTAAACAATATTAATATTGATTTAGATTACCTAAAGTATAAATCACAATATTCTTATATACCTGAAGAACCAATGTTATTTACTGAATTAACAGTTTTTCAACACTTTCAGTTATATGGAACAAGTTATGGAGTACCCGAAAAGTTATTTAATGAAAGAGTTAATTATTATGTAAACGAGTTTGAATTAAATGGGAAGCTAGATGAATTCCCTGATAATCTATCAAAGGGAATGCGACAAAAAGTTAATATTATAAGTAACCTAATCACAGATACTCCTTTATTAATTATAGATGAGCCTTTTATTGGTTTAGATGAAAACTCAGCTAATTTCTTAGAAAATGAAATTAAAAAAAAATCAAAACAAGGAACCACAATTTTATTAACATCACATGTAATAGAGCGTGTGAAAAAATTTTGTCATTCTTTTATTATGCTTAGAAATGGAGAAATAGCAAGAAGAGGGAAAATAGATCATCTGTTTCAAATAGAAAGAAGGATTTCTACATGAAGAAATATGGTGAATTAAATGCATATCTGTTTATTTACAAACGACGCCTAACAAAAATTAAAAAACAGTATATATTAGCCTTTTCAATTCTTTTCGATAAAGTAACTATATTATATTTAGTTCCATTTTTTGTAGGAGGATTAATTCTTTTTAAGGAATCAATTCAAAACTATACTCAATACTTTTATATTTTAAATCAAAATAATTATTCTGTAATTATTTATTTTACTTTATTTTTATTTCTGTTTTATTTATCAAAAAGTTATTTCGACCCTCGTTATAAAGTAACTAGCTCAGATTTTCATTTGAGTTTAATTACCTACGATTTAGAAAAAATTATTAAAATAATTATTCTCCAAGAACAAATAAAAAGGTTAATCATCTTTTCAACTATCATAACTGTTTTCTACTTCTTAAGAGTATTATCTTTTGAATCCATGTTTTTGCTTATAATTTCATTTGCTATCAGTGATTTGTTTTCAGGTCTAACTCAATGGAAATTATTTCAAAGGAATCTAAAGGGCATAATCACTAAAATTACATACACTATAATTTTAATATTTTTATTCATGTTTATATATATAAACTTCCTAAGGGATTTTTCAGTTTTAGTATTTTTTATTTATAATATAGTGCTTTTATTAATGTCAATCATTCAATTTAAGAGGAAATTGACAAGTAAAGTTAACTGGAATCAGGTAATTCCAATCGGAGATGATAAAACTTGGAATTTATTGATAGTTAAATTAATAACCGGAGTAGGTTTTAATATCGTCCCCAATAGAGTTCGACTTCCTGCATTAACAAAAGTGAATAAAGTAGATAATATTCCTTATGAATTATCTGCAATCGTTTCTGTATATTGGAAGCGATATCTGATTCATAATAAAACTATTCCTTTTAATATTATTGGGAATTGTGTCGCGATCTTACTTTTTTTAAGTCTAAGTACTAATATTTCTTCAGGTTTAAATTTAGCTATTCCAACTTTAATTGGTATGTATTTACTATATGGAATATTTAAAAATAGATTAGATACATTACAATTCAAAGTGCTTCCAATGTCGGCAAACAATCATGTTAACGGATTTTATCGTGTGACATTTTGGTTTATTTTAGTATTGCTTTTACCACATTTTGTTATTCTTTTGGTGAAGTCTTCATTATCAATATGGTTAATTTCGATAGTAATTGTTAGTGAATGGATAGTAGGTTCTTATATTTTTAAAGCTTTATTACATTTAGGTATATTAAACTTTTTAAAGGTTAAGAAATATTCAAAAGCTCACCATTTACTAATTATATTACTATACTTAATTTTGCAAACTTTTTTGGAGTTATTGCCACTACTTTCGATATTAGTAATAATAATATTTTTACTAAAGTCAATTTTAAACTTTAAAAACATTGGAGTTTCACCTTTTCAATTTGAAAAAAAATAATATTGACATAAAGGAATAGTAGTTATAACAATGATGTATCTACAATTGGTTAATATCAGGAACCATTCTTAATTTCCACCAAAATGAAGTAAAGTACTTTTTTGTCATGAATTTATTGTTACTGACGCTCTATAATGACAAGAAATTGATGAAATACTTTGTCCATAATCTGACGGAATTATTGGCCGG
>NZ_CANNCR010000110.1 GCF_947503125.1 uncultured Metabacillus sp. | reverse complement strand
AGTTGAGTCATCATCGATGGCTTGTTTTGCTATGCCCATTTTTTAACTGGGTGCCCAGAGTATTCATTTCAGACTTTATCGAGGCTCTGTTTATGTCAATCTATGTATATGCTGCAGATCGCATTTCTCCAAAAATGAGGATTTTAAGTGTATCCCTTGTGTTATTAGGTGCAAGTGCCTCAGCAGTATTAATTACGAATGTTCATGCTTTTGAAGGAACACCAGCAGGGTTTAGAATTGAAAATGGTGAAATCGCAGATGTTGACCCTTGGGCCGCATTCTTTAATCCGAGTTTCTTTATTTCGGCAGCACATGTTGCTGTATCAGCCTATATGACCGGAGCCTTTATGATCTGCAGCATATCCGCCTTTAACATGCTTAAGCACCGCAAAAATCAACGTGTTCTTCGGTTCCACCGCAAGGCCCTTATGTTAAGCCTCGCAATCGGAGGCATTTTCTCATTACTAACGGCATTAAATGGCCATGAATCCGCACAAATGCTTCATGAATATCAGCCTGAAAAGCTTGCAGCGGCAGAAGGATTATTCGAAACACAGGATTACGCACCGCTTGCAATTGGCGGTTTTACAGATAAGGAAACACAGGAAATTAAATACGCCATTGAAATTCCGTGGGCCCTTAGCTTTCTAGCTGGAAATAGCTTTGAAACCGTTGTTGTCGGATTAAATGATTTTCCAGAAGAATATTGGCCGCCATTATTTGTTCATACCCTCTTTAATGGAATGGTTTTAATCGGCAGCTTTCTGATTTTTTTATCCATGGCTGGCTTTGTATGGAATAAGCTGTTGAAAAAACCGAATTTCCCTAAGCCTTTTATGTACGCCTTTGTAATTGCCGGACCATTAGCATTGCTTTCAATCGAATTTGGCTGGATCTTTGCTTGTACCGGAAGACAGCCTTGGGTGATTTACCGCGTATTGACCACTGCCGAGGTTGTAACAGGATCATCTCAGATTGGTCTTCTATTTATATTGTTTACACTCATTTATGTGATCTTGGCGGTAGCTGTCTTGCTCGTTTTAAAATATTACTTTAAAAGACATCCCGTTGAGAATGAGCTTGAGACCGAAGCATCTAGAGGGAGTATCAGCATCTACTAAAGCTTAGAAAGGATGATCGAATATGACAGCAGATTCACTGCTTGCGATCACTGTTTTATGGGGATTTGTGTTTATCTATGCCGTAATGGCTACAATGGATTTTGGCGCAGGCTTTTGGTCAATGATTTATATTAAGAAAGAAAAAACTAATGCAACCAATATCGCAAATCGCTATCTCTCACCAACATGGGAGGTAACAAATGTGTTTATCGTTGCAATCGTCATTGCCCTTGTCAGCTTTTTCCCTGGAGCGACATATATTCTCGGCACTGTGCTGCTATTGCCGGGAAGTTTTATTTTAATTTTGCTTGCTTTAAGGAGCGGATTTTTAGTTTTCTCACATGTCGCAAAGGATTATGAAAAGGCACTCACATATGTGTCTGGAATTTCCGGCTTTATTATTCCTGCGTTATTAATGCTCGTTCTCCCAATTACACACGGCGGCTATATTGAAGTTGTTAATGGTGTGCATCAGCTCAACTTTGCAGCTCTTTTTACAAGCCCGAATATATATGCATTTGTGGGATTCGCTATTAGCAGCACACTGTTTTTATCATCCTTATTGCTTGCAGATTATTCAAATGTTGCTGATGAATTAGATGCATATCGGATTTACCGGCGTGATGCCCTTATTTTAGGACCGATTTCACTGCTTATGGCTTTTTTCATCATGTTAACATTAAGAATCGAAGCAAATTGGCTTTACACAAGAATGTTGGACTATCTGCCCTTTCTTATCGGCTCTGTTGTGCTATTTCTTCTTGCTGGTTCAGCCTTATTTATACCATCTGCAAAGCATAAGCAGCGGATTGGACGCCCAAGGTTGGCTGTCATTGCTGTAACCATTCAATATTTAGTAGCAAGCTATGCATATGGCCGTGCACATTTGCCTTATATGATTTACCCTGATGTCACAATTGAATCCGGTTTCACTCATCCAACTGCTTTTCGGGCGTTATTCGCCACATATATTGTTGGTTTCCTCATTCTATTTCCGGGATTTATTTACTTTTGGAAGCTGTTTATGAAGGACAAGCGATATTTAAGGCAAAACTAATGTTAAAAACGCAAACATTGGGCTTTTTATTGATGAAGCAGGTATGAAACACGTCAGAAATGGAAGACTATTTATGTGTTTCATTATTACAAAGGAGGTCAATAACAATGGCACAAGACGTACTTTGTGAAGTAACCAACTGTCAATACTGGGCAAAGGGAAATAAATGCAGTGCTGATGCAATCTATGTAGTCAGTCATGCTGGTAAAAAAGCTGACAACAGTGAAGAAACAGATTGCAAAACATTTACACCATCTGACCTTTAAGATTGAAGATCAAGAACGGGACAAGCAGCTGCAACTGCTTGTTCCTTTCTATTGTATTATTGATAATGATTTTCATTTTTATTCATTAAGTTACATATTTTTTCTCATTTTTCACAAACTACTAGGAGAAAATCCTAAGGGGGTAATCATGTTGAAGGAAAGCTTACTTAATTCATTTCGCAATGAGGTGAAAAACTCAAGTGCTGAGTCATTTCCAATGTTCGTTGATTCCTTTACTAATCTATGGGATTATGAGTTTGGATCATTGGATAACCTTCCACATGATGTGGATGAGCTTGTAGCTGATCGCGCAATCGAGTATGGGTTAATGGAATAGCAAAACAAAAAAACCATTGAGGCTGATTTTTGATCAGCCTCTTCCATTCATTGAAAGCTTTTGCTGTGCTCGTTTTTTTGCAAGCAGCCCATGCTTTGGTGAAAAGAAAAATGCAAGCCCAAACACGATCCCTGTTGAAGTTGCCATTGCACCTGAAATGGAGACATTTAACAAGGTTGCCATGTAATAACCGCTAATCGCTGAGAATACACCAATGCCTGCACTGATAATTAGCATTGCTAACAGCTTATCTGTTAACAGATAGGCAGCCGAAGCCGGCACAATCAGCATCGCAACGACTAAAATCGCACCAACACTGTCAAAAGAAGCTACTGTGGTAATGGAAAGCATGCCCATTTGCAAATAATGGATAAACAAAACAGGAATTCCAATCGCTGTAGCTAAGGCAGGGTCGAATGTGCTAATTTTGAACTCCTTATATAATAAGAAAATAATGAGCAGATTGACCAGAAATACAAAGGATAAAAGCCAGACAGCCTTCGGACCTAATTCCATTCCGTTCCATACAACCGTATCCCAAGGAATAAAGGTGATTTCTCCCATTAACGCATGATCTACATCTAAGTGGATATTTCCCGCAAAGACCGATAAGAGAATGACACCAATGGCAAAAAGCGATGTAAAAACAACCCCAATGGCAGCATCTGCCTGTACGCCCTTTCCGCTTAACACTTGCACAAGCAGGGCCGTTAACAGTCCAACAACAACAGCTCCAATCAGTAACGAGGGGCCATCCAAGCTCTGACTTACTAAAAAACCCCCTACAATTCCTAATAATACAGTATGTGAAATCGCATCAGCCAACATTGCCATCTTGCGTAAAACCAAAAAGCAGCCGACCATTGCACATGTTATCCCAACTAATGAACCTGTAACGATAATCCACATATCATATGTCATTCATTATCATCCCCTTGTCACTGTAAGCTGCAGATTTCGGAAGCAGCAATGGTACACGCTGATGTACTTGTAATAAGGACAAGAGCTGAGTCCTTGCTTCTGAAGAAATTCTGGCAAGATTTAGATCATCCTTTGATTCGAGCTCTAAATATGCAAATTCCATCTCATGCATTAGATACATGTCATATAATCGTTGTTTTAGGACAAGCTCATAGCCCTTCTCAATTCCTTTATCAGTTAGCTTCCATGATTGTTCACCTGTTTGAGCAATCTGTTCATTTCTTTTCAATACCTGTATTGCATAATGAAATAGCCGCTTTGATATTCTTCTTCTTTTTAGTAGCTCACCTTCTGTAATCCTTTCAAGATTTCCCTCTTCGGCAATTTCATAAAAACTTAATAACAAATGTTCAATCGCTGTTTTTTTCCGCAAAGTGATTTGTTTTAACATCTTTGAAAGTAACCCTCGTTTCGGTGCGAAGATGAGTGAGACGAGAAACAATACTGTTGCTGCAATAATAATAAGCGGACCAGTTGCCATCCCTTCAGTGATTGTGCTTAACATAGTACCCGTCATACCCGAAAAACCGCCAATAATTCCGGAAATGATCATCATATGGCTTAATTTATCGGTCCAATACCTTGCACTTATAGCTGGAGTGATAAGCATGGCTGCCATTAATACTACCCCGACTGTCTGAAGACCAATTACGACAGAGCAAACAATAAGCAAAAGCAGCAAGCCATTAATAAATGGAACAGGCAGCCCAAGCCCTTTTGCAAACTGAGGATCAAAGGTCAATATTTTAAATTCCTTATAAAATAACACTGTTATGAAAAGCAGAATCAGTGCAATAACTGCGATTAGCTGAACATCTGAAGAAACCATTGATGCTGCCTGGCCGAAAATGAAATCATCCAATCCGCTTTGGTTCCCCGCGCCATTATGCTGTATATAGGTTAAAAGAACAATTCCAAATCCAAAAAAGACAGAAATAATAATTCCTAAAGCCGAGTCTTCCTTGATACGTGAGTGCTGAATAATTCCTTGAATAAAAAAGGCTGAAATTAAACCGGCAATGGCAGCACCTACTAAAAACCAAATTAACGACTTAGACCCATACAAAAGAAACGCTATACAAACACCTGGTAATGCTGAATGGGCCATCGCATCCCCTATTAAGCTTTGTTTTTTAAGCAAAGTAAAGCTTCCGACAACACCGCTTGCTATCCCAAGCAACATTGTGCCAATTAATACCCATTGTGTATTAGGGTTTTGAAGCTGGTAAAGTATCGCTTCAAGCATATCATTTCACCCCTTTCCCTTCCCCACAACCAACATAGATCGGTCTTGCAAAAAAGTTAGCTTTCCACCATATGTTTTTTGTAAGTTTTCAATCGTAAAGGTTTCCTTTGTAGGTCCATATGCGATTTTTCGCATGTTTAATAGAAGCACCCAATCAAAATACTCCTCAACCGTTTGTAAGTCATGATGAACAACCAGCACGGTTTTACCATTTGCTTTAAGTTCAGTTAGCAAGGCGATAATCGCTTTTTCTGTTGCAGCATCAACACCAACAAAGGGTTCATCCATAAAATAGACATCTGCTTCCTGTGCAAGGGCTCTTGCCAGGAAAACACGTTGCTGCTGCCCTCCAGAAAGCTCACTGATTTGCCGGTTTGCATACTCAAGCATCCCCACTTTATCGAGACATTCCTTTGCAACCTCTACATCTTTTTTACGTGGCCGCCTAAACCAGCCAATATGGCCGTATCTGCCCATTAACACAACATCCAATGCATTTGTTGGAAAATCCCAATCAACAGAGCCGCGTTGAGGAACATAACCAACACGCTTGCGCTGCTTTTTATATGGCTCACCAAAAATCTGGACTTCACCTGAAGCAGTTGTAATTAACCCTAAAATTCCTTTAATTAGAGTTGATTTTCCCGCACCGTTCGGACCAATAATGCCAATTAGTTTTCCTTCAGGCACTTCAAAGCTTACTTCTTGAAGCACCGGCTTATGATGGTAAGCAATGGTTAAATTTTCAACTTGAACAGGAATCATTCTTTAACACCAACCTTGTTTTATTTTGGCAGTTTGTTCATACTAAGTAATTATTAAGACAAAGCCTTATTTTAACGCTGAAACGATTGTATCAACATTGTGCTTAAACATGCCTGCATATGTTCCTTCTTCAGTTCCTTCCTCACCCATTGCATCAGAGAAGAGTTCACCGCCTATCACCACTTCATGCTTTTGCTTTTTAGCTCCCTCGACAACGGCTTGAATTGACTTTTCTGAGATACTGCTTTCGATAAAGACCGCTTTTATGTTTCTTTCAACCAATATATCTACTAAACCTTGAACATCCTTTAGACCATATTCAGAATCTGTGCTTAATCCTTGTAATCCCATTACCTCAAGTCCATATGCATGGCCAAAATAGCCAAATGCATCATGTGCTGTTACTAGAACCCTGCTTTCTTCAGGAATGGTTTCAATTTGTTCTTTCGCATATTGATCCAATTCTTGGAGCTCTTTTTCATAGGCAAGTGCATTTTCTTTAAAAAATGACTCATTCTCTGGTGATATCTTTGTCAGCTCTTTTTCAACAGAATCGATCGTATGAATCCATGCTTGAATATCAAACCAAACATGGGGATCATGTGCGTTTGAATCTTTTGTACGTAATAACATCGTTTCAGGAATTGAATCAGCTACTGCAACCGTTTGTTTATCTTTAGACATTTTTTCAAAGATTTCATTCATTTTTCCTTCCAAATGAAGGCCATTATAAAAAATAAGATCGGCTTGATTTAATTTTTGGATGTCTCCCTGTGAAGCTTGATAAAGATGCGGATCAACTCCAGGTCCCATTAACGAAACAACCTCTACTTTGTCTTTACCAATGTTTTTGACAACATCAGCAACTTGACCTGTCGTTGTTGTTACCTGGATTTTCTCCTTTCCATCACCATTAACCTGATCATTTCCGCAAGCTGTGAGAAAACACATAACTGTTATTGCTGCTATACTTACCAACCACTTTTTCATCTTTATACCCATTCCTTTCGCTTCGCTCAAGGCACAAAACGTAATGAAATAAGTTTTGTACCTCGAGCG
>NZ_CANNCR010000109.1 GCF_947503125.1 uncultured Metabacillus sp. | reverse complement strand
ATATGGACATTATAATCGTCTAATTCTGGACAGGCAATACCGTCAACTTTTGGTCATTTTGGGATGGCAATAACAATATTCTTTGTTTTACTGCCCCATTTATGAACTTTGGGGCAGTATTTTATTGCCATAGGGATGATAACATTGGAAAGGTCATCTATTATTTGCCACATGCTAACTTCATTGGATGGGAAAATAGAAAAATTTATTTTTGCTGTTCCATACTTTTTTCCTTTTGATTCTGAAAAATTGTTCGCAAAAAATTTCTGGCAAATCGACTTTTCACACTATAGTTATCCCAACTAGCCTCTTTATTATGATAAATACTCACATCAAATCTCATTATATGCCTGAGATAGGTATAAAAATATAAACTAATGCATGGGGAAGCACAGTAGTGTTCCACATCCTCTCCTAGAAATACTAATTAAGCATATCTTGTTATGAGAAATAAGTATTTGTTATAAGAGAGGAACGTAGATAAAATAAATAACGAGCAAGTAAACAGTTCCCAAAGTTTTAGGACACATTTTTTGGAGATAGGAGTTGTTTTTATTTTGGCTAAACAAAATAAGTTGTTGATTTTTATATTAGCAGTGGGTGTTTTCGGCATCTTAAATACGGAGATGGGGGTTATTGGGTTATTGCCTTCCATTGCTGATCTCTTTAATGTCAGCATATCTCAAGCAGGATTGACGGTGAGTCTTTTTGCTCTTGCTATTGCTGTATCCGGACCAACGATGCCGTTATTGTTTTCCGGGATCAATCGTAAGAAGGTCATGTTACTTGTATTAAGTGTATTCGTTGTGGGAAACATCGCATCCGTATTTGTAACTAACTTTACCCTTCTATTAATAATTCGTATCGCGCTAGCTCTATTCCATCCGGTTTATTGTTCCATGGCATTTACCGTAGCCGCTTCCTCAGTAAAACCTGAAGAAGCTCCAAAAGCTGTTTCTAAAGTATTTATAGGAATATCTGCCGGTATGGTAGCCGGAGTACCGATCGCAAGTTTTATTGATAGTGCCTTTTCGTATGAAATGGCGATGGCGTTCTTTGCTATAGTAAATACATTTGTATTGGTTGCTACATTGATTTTTGTGCCATCTATGCCTGTTGAAGAAAGACAATCTTACGGTGAACAAATTGCTGTATTAAAAAAACCTATTATATGGGTTTCTATAGTAGCTGTAATTTTATTAAATGCATCCGTATTCGGGGTATATAGTTATATTGCTGAGTACCTGGAAACTGTTACCCAAATGTCTCCGAATACCATCAGTTTAACGTTATTCGTTTTCGGTGGAGCTAATATTATTGGAAACATCGTTGCAGGGAGGATACTCACTAATAGTCCTATTAAGTCCATCTTAACTTTTCCTTTGTTATTGAGTGTAGTTTACATTCTTTTATTCTTTACTGGAGAGATTACCGTACCGGTGGTAATAATCACTTTCCTTTGGGGAATATTGGCTGGAGGAATCATGGCTAATATTAATCAATATTTGATTTCATCTTCAGCTCCTGAAGCTCCTGATTTTGCCAATGGTTTATTTATATCAGCATGTAACGTAGGAACAACAGTTGGCTCAGCTGCAGGCGGGTTATTGATATCACAAATGGGCACACCATACGTCGTATTAGTAGGAATCCTATCCTTAATCCTAAGCCTTGCTTTTATCCTGCTAAGAAACAATATGTTTAACGCTTCAAGACAAGCAGAAAAGCATAGAGAAGGATCTTTTGCTTCTAATTAAGCAGAAGCATAGGGGCGGTTTTATTGCTTCCAATTATGAATTAAACTATAGGGGTCATACCCTCCCAATGGACAGCCTGCCAGTTGTCATAAATTAAATACGAATTTATTTTGTAATTATTTTAGAAAAGAGGTCTTGACTTAAAGTTAACTCTAGGTACTAGGATATACTCATAGTAAGTAATTTTAATTAAGTACATATTCATGAATATGTACTTAATTGAATTTTTTAAAAAAGATGTATCTGCAATCAACCAATAAAAAAGGTGATGTTATAGATGATTTTAAAAGAAAATTATTATCTATCTAATGGAATTGAGATTCCTAAATTAAGTCTTGGAACATGGATGATAAATAATGAGGATGTCGTACATGCAGTGGTAGATGCTGTGAAAATCGGATATCGTCATATTGATACAGCACAGGCATACGGTAATGAAAGTGGTGTTGGAGATGGGATTAGAGCTTGTGGCGTGAAGAGCGAGGAATTGTTTATAACTACAAAACTTGCCGCAGAAATAAAGTCATATGAAGAAGCCGTTTCATCGATCGATCAATCACTGAAGGCGATGGGACTTGATTATATTGATATGATGATTATTCACAGTCCACAACCATAGAAGAATTTCGGTGACGAGGATCGTTACTTCGAAGGAAACCGTGAAGCATGGAGAGCTCTTGAGGAAGCATACAGCGGTCAGTAAAAGTTATTTCTGGGCTCTTATACATTTTTATAGGTGAGGAAAATGAATAAAGTAAAAATTGCAGGAAGGAAAGTTTTTCCCATAGGCTTAGGCACTTGGAATATGGGAGACAAAGCAGATAAATTTGAACAAGAAGTAGAAGCGATAAGAGTTGGTCTTGATAATGGCATTCAAGTTATTGATACTGCTGAAATGTATGGTGATGGAAATGCAGAGAGATTAGTTGCACATGCTATTAAGCCTTACAACCGTGAAGAATTATTTCTCATTTCAAAAGTTCTCCCTTCAAATGCATCAAAAAAGCAATTACCGATTAGTTTAGAAAATAGCTTAAAAAGATTAAATACAGATTATTTAGATTTATACTTACTCCATTGGAAAGGGAATATTCCTATTGAAGAGACTATTGAAGCCTTGGAAAAAGTAAAACGTCAGGGGAAAATTAAGTCATGGGGTGTTTCTAATTTAGATGTTGATGACTTAGAAAAAATAATGATATTACCTGATGGAATAAAATGTGCAACAAATCAAGTACGTTATAATTTGGGAGATCGAGGGATTGAATTCGATTTAGTACCTATGATGAACAAACTTGAAATGCCATTAATCGCCTATGCCCCAGTTGCTAGAGGTGATAGCTTTGGTACTAATCTAACTAAACAAAAAGTTTTAAAGGAAATTGCTAAAAAACATCATTCAGATAGTTTTCAAATTTTATTAGCATGGTGTATTCGAAATGGACAAACAATTGCTATACCACAATCTAGTAATACCGCTTATGTGAGAGAAAATGTGAAAGCTGCTGAGATTCAATTAACACATCAAGATTTGGAGCAATTAGACTCAATCTATCCAAAACCTAGCATGAAACAGCCACTTGCATTATGGTAAGAAGAGAATGTAGAAATTACTAAAGCTATAAAATAGTTGGTCCGTATTTAAAAAATTATGCCCTCTTTGTAATGAAATTGTATTTGAGATGAAAATTCATGGTCCTAACAGTTTGCATTGTTTCCAAACCATTATGCCAGTTTATAAATGTTTTAGAAATGCTCATCAAGCATATCTTGATATAAGATATAAGCATTTGCTATACTCGAAAAGCACGCTAGAATAAATAACAGAGGAGGCAATATGGAGGCTTATAACACAGAAGAAGATGTTCTGATTATCCGAATTTTCGTGTGAATGAGTCTGCTATCCTCACCTTTCGCGGGTTTGCGATCAGCGCTGCGCAGATTGACCCTCGGCTAAAGGCCATCGCGACAGTCAGTAGGGGTTAATGGTACTTTGAGTGAAACGGCTGTGTGAATCCCGCATATTTTTTCAGGATGCACTCTTTTTTGTCTGAATAGATTTCCATACACTATTTAGGATAGAAATGTTAGCAATAAACGCATACTTGAAAGAAGATTTTCTGGATCATTTATTATGAAAAATTAGATCATATTTATTCATGTAATGAAGGTAGATAGATCTTTAGTTAACATACAGTTGGAAATACCTTCATCATAATATCACCATTTTTCGGACTTTAGTATGATAATAGTTTTTTTATCCCATTTTTAACGGGTAGTAGACCTCCACTTCAAGATTCGAAAAAAACAAAGAAGATAAGTGGGAGATAACTGCTCGTAAAGATCCGACGAGCGATTGACGTCCGAGTCAGGCTAAGCCACACGATGTGGCGAATTGTGCGTGATAAGTTTCGCTAACCACCAGTGGGGGATGAAGATAAACCCCACTGATGGAAGTCTCATTTTATTGTTTTTGGTTATTAGTCATTCTCTATCTACTTTAGCCAATTTTCTTAAAGTTAATTAACAAAAGTGATTAATTTGTTCACTAATCAACATATTTTCTATATTTGTTGATTGCAAGTATATTGGATCTTTTTATAATTATAGACAGATGTTGATTATTCAATAAATAAGTTTTACTCTCCACTAAGAAAAAGAAACCACAATCTAGCAAGGAAAAAGAGTATCAAGTTTACCAACTAAGACATCATTTTTTCTTACCATTTACTAGTAGTACGATTCTCCTTTTGCCAAAAGAATTTAAGCAGCATTTTGTTCCTATTAAGAAGAATTTTCAAAATATTAATCTATTAAAGTTAGAAAATATAGCAAAATCTAAGGAATTAAAAAAGAAAGGAGGAATAGACATGTCAAATTCAAAAGATCTTACTATTTCAAAGAAAATGATAGTAGATGTTGAACCCGAACCTAAAAAAGTATTAATAATTGAAGATGAAGGAAATATTGCAAGAATCATTAAATTAGAGCTTGAACATGAAGGATACAAGGTTGAAATAGCCGAAAACGGTATAACAGGTCTTGAAAAATTTAGCAACGGCTATTGGAATCTTGTTTTGCTGGATATTATGATACCAAAGTTAAACGGGATGGAAGTCCTTCGAAGAATTAGGGCATCAGGAGACATGACACCTATTATATTATTGACAGCAAGGGATTCTATTCCTGAAAAAGTGAGCGGGCTTGATCATGGTGCGAACGATTATATAACGAAGCCGTTTCAAATTGAAGAGTTGTTGGCCAGAATTCGTGCTTGTTTACGAATAAACCAAATGATGGAGATAAAATTAGACGAACAACTATTAACGATTGGAGATTTAAAAGTAGATAAAAAAACACGTATTGTAACTCGCGAAAATAAAAATATTGAATTAACTCCTCGAGAATTCGATTTATTGGTTTATTTGATGCAGCATCAAAACCAAGTACTGGAACGAGAGCAGATTTTAACGCGAGTTTGGGGTTTTGATTACTACGGGGAGACTAACGTCGTAGATGTATATATTAGTTACTTGCGCAAGAAAATTGATGATTGCTTTCATTCTTCGCTTATTCATACAGTGCGTGGAGTTGGTTATGTCATAAAGGAGTAATATTTTATGAATATCCGAAGTAAAATCCACTTGTGTTTAACAGTTTCGTTTCTATTGATCAGCATTGTCATTAATACGTCTATTTATTTTCTATTTTACTCAATAACTACGAACGATAAATTAAATCATGTTCGTTTACAGGCTGAAAATATTGCTGCAGTATTGAAGCCTGTTTCTAACGAAAGATATATACATGATATTTTAAATTCCAGGTTACCATTAAATGGAATGATTCGTGTTGTGAATGAAAATTCACATGCCATTATTACTGTTACAGAGGATGAACAATTAACAAATTTTAAACCAGCATTTACTAACTCACAAAAAGTTGAGTTAAAATCAATGAATGGAATTCAATATGCTGTTTCGAATTTGCCAATCATATGGCATAACGGAAATATTATGATGATAGAAGTTACAGCAAGCTTGGCATCCTCATATGAAAGTTTAAAAATTTTGAAGCTTGTGTTAACTGTCGCTTTACTTATTGTTTTGATCCCTTCATATTTAGCAGGCCGAATGCTAAGTAACATTATGTTAAAACCAATCAATTCAATGATTGAAACAATGGAGGAAATTCAACGAAAGAGCATATTTAAAAAGCTTGAGTTAAAATCACAATCAAAAGATGAATTATACAAATTAGGTAGTACGTTTAATAAGATGATGGATATTTTAGCCAAAAACTTTGAAAAACAGCAGCAATTCGTTTCTGATGCTTCCCATGAATTAAAAACACCGCTAACTGTTATTGAAAGCAATGCAAGCATGCTGAAACGATGGGGGATGAAAGATCCGGCTCTATTAGAAGAATCTGTAGATGCAATCTATTCAGAAGCCGTCAGAATGCAAGAAATGACCAAGCAAATGCTCATGCTTGCAAATCATGATGCAGAATGGAACTTAGATATAAAAAAGGTGGACTTTGTTTCACTTAGTAAAGAGACAAGCAAACTGATGAAAAATGCTTATGGTCAACATATTTCTGTTTATTCTCCATTCGATCGTGTTTTAGGAAATGCAGATAGGCAAAAAATGAAGCAACTATTATTTATTTTGCTTGATAATGCGTTAAAATATAGCACATCACCTATTGAGCTAAATGTTGGATATGAGGAGAATGACGTTTTTTTTACTGTGAAAGATTACGGCATCGGCATACCGAAAGAAGATATTGCACATATATTTGATCGCTTCTATCGAGTGGATAAAGCAAGAAATCGTGAAACTGGGGGAACTGGATTAGGTTTATCAATCGCAAAACAAATTGTGGATTCTCATGGAGGAAGCATAAAAGTTGTTTCCAAAGAGGGAGAGGGCACAGAGTTTACGGTCATGTTACCGATTTAACCAAATTCGTTTTTCATTCATTTTAATTTTTTTAAGGAAAAATCTCATTTTTATTAACTCAACTTTCGCACAAAGAAAATGAGTGTTACTCGTTGGTTGTATTGAATTTAGGTTATATCAATTATGGTAGT
>NZ_CANNCR010000108.1 GCF_947503125.1 uncultured Metabacillus sp. | reverse complement strand
AAAGGGGCAACATATAAATTCTGATATTACAAAAAAGGGGCAACATATAAATTCTGATATTATAAGAAAAGCGCAAGGCGCCCGCCTATCGGCTCGAGCTAGACACTAAAACTAAGTTCAAAATTTTATACTTTCTTAAACTTAAACAAAAGGGAGCGACCTGTGATCGCTCCCCTTCCCTTTTTCTACTTGTCTGTATCTCTATCTCTAACCTTTTCTTCTAAAAGCTTAGCTTCAAAAATTTCTTCGTCTGTTTCTTCTTTAATACGTTCTTCCACTCGGATTCTACCTTTTCCCATAAGATATCCCTCCTAAGAAAGCTTATATCCATTATGAAAAAGACTAAACAAAAAGTAAACATAACAAAAGTACTAAAAATCTCAGAATATTTACAATAAATATCAAAAAATGATTTTTTCATCAGGAGCCTGATACAAATTTCAACATTTTTTGAATTTCGTTTGAAATCATTATTTTTGCGGTAAGAACCTTTTAAACGAATTCAATTGATAAATTATGTGATAAAAGAATGATAAAAGTGAGGTAAATATGTAAAGCAATTAAAGAGATTGGATTAACTCTTTGCTTAGCTGGCACAAGAAAAATCATTTGATGGTCAGCCTTTTCAAACAAATTCCAGGAGCATGATTATTTAACAATCATAACCGGGCACTCTACACGTTTCGCAACCTTATGACTCACACTGCCTAAAACCATTTCCTGTAATTTATTTAAACCTCGGCTGCCAATTACGACTATATCAAAATGTTGCTTGTTGGCATACCTTACAATTTCTGGACCTGGCTCGCCCTTAAGTATTTCTAAAGTATAGTTTATCTGCTTCTGCTTTAAAATTTCTTCAGTAGGTCTAATCTTCCGTAACCGCCTTTCATATACTGCCTCCTTGCTTCCATCTGATAATACATCAGATTTTGAGGTTGAACCATCTACAACATAGATGATCGTAATATTGGCATCATCACTTAATTTTGCCACTTCAGCGGCCTTTATTGCAGCTCGAAAAGCATGCTCTGATCCATCAGTTGCCAACAAAATGTTTTTAAACATCCATTCTCCCCCAGTTTGCTTTACTACTATTTTACAGCATCACTTACCTCTTTAATATAAATTTAATTCTACAAATTTCTGCTTAAACTGGAGGGAATTTGAGTTAATCAAAGAAATCTATACAAGTATACGCTTACATATAAATACATATTTTCAATGAATGATGCTATAATATTCCCCGTTAACAACGGCCCCGACTTTCATGAGAGTTGAAAGTCACCTAAAAATTTAATAAGAAAAAGAGGTGCTGTATTGAATACACAAACATTAAAACAACAGTGGTTCGGAAATATCCGTGGGGACATCCTTTCAGGCATCGTTGTTGCCTTAGCACTTATTCCTGAAGCGATTGCGTTTTCGATTATTGCAGGTGTTGACCCGATGGTTGGGTTATATGCCTCATTTTGTATCGCAGTCGTCATTGCCTTCGTAGGCGGAAGACCGGCAATGATTTCTGCAGCCACAGGTGCAATGGCTTTAGTAATGGTTACGTTAGTAGCTGAACACGGGCTCCAATATCTCCTTGCCGCAACGATTTTAACTGGAATAATTCAAATCGTTCTCGGCATTCTTAAAATAGGCAGATTGATGAAGTTTATTCCACGTTCGGTTATGGTTGGATTTGTTAACTCCTTAGCCATCTTAATTTTCATGGCACAACTTCCCCACTTTGTTGGTGAATCATGGGTTATGTACGCAATGGTTGCAGGTTCATTAGCCATTATATACATTTTGCCTAGGTTTACAAAAGTTGTTCCCTCACCACTTGTAGCGATTATCGTGATGACGATTTTTGCTATTATGTCTGGGGTTTCGGTTCGTACTGTCGGAGATATGGGAGAATTAACACAGGCTTTACCAATGTTCTTAATTCCGCAAATCCCGTTTAATTTTGAGACGTTGCAAATTATCCTTCCTTATTCTATCGCATTAGCACTTGTCGGCCTATTGGAATCACTTTTAACGGCCCAAATTGTTGATGATCTGACAGATACGGAAAGTGATAAAAACAAAGAAGCAAGAGGACAAGGAATCGCCAATATTGTCGCGGGATTTTTTGGTGGAATGGCAGGCTGCGCGATGATCGGCCAATCTGGTATTAACGTTAAATCTGGCGGGCGCGGCCGTTTATCTACACTGGTTGCTGGTGTTTTCCTTATGATCTTAATCCTTTTGTTAAACGATATTCTTGTGCAAATACCAATGGCCGCTTTAGTCGGCGTTATGATCATGGTATCAGTCGGTACATTTGATTGGTCTTCACTGAGAAAGCTGCATGTTATGCCAATTACGGACTCAACTGTGATGATCGTAACAGTTGTCACTGTCGTCTATACACATGATTTATCTAAGGGAGTCATTGCAGGTGTCATCCTTAGTGCGGTTTTCTTTGCCGCTAAAATTTCAAAGGTCCATGTGGACACAAAACTTGATGAAAGCAATCAAAAAACCTATATTGTAAAAGGGCAATTATTTTTTGCTTCTGTTTCAGATTTGGTTACAAGCTTTGACTTTAAAGAAGATATTCAGCATGTGGTTATTGATTTTAGCCAAGCACATTTATGGGATGATTCAGCCGTTGGAGCAATTGATAAAATTGTTTTCAAATTCAAACAAAATGGCACTGATGTGAGGATTGTTGGATTAAATAAAGACAGTTTAACCCTCGTCAAAAAACTCGCTGTTTATGACAAAGCAAATGCTAAAATAGCGAATCATTAATAGCAAGAGAGCCTGATCGAAAAATAGATCAGGCTCTTGTTATTTAGGGCCGTTTACCCTAAAATCTTATGTTATTGTTCACCTTCAGTTGATGTCTCTTTTAAAGGTACATCTTCATCTGATAAAAGATGGAAGGATTGCGTTAAGATTAATGCCGAGCGGTTTTGATCCTTTGGGTGCGGAACAACTTCAGCTTGGGCAAAAACTTCATTGTTATAGAAGTCTTCTTCTTTTTGATCCATTTTTCTCAATCCTTTCTATTTGCGGTTGTTTACATTTTTACCTTAGAATAGAAATTTATGAGGAAATGCTTTAATCTATAAATAAAATCCTCTACAAAAAGAACCTTCTAAAGTAGTAGAAGGTTCTTTGAACTTTTATGTCATTCAGTTGGGTCGAGGTGTTTTAAACCTCTTCACTAAATAATAAACAATGGCCATGAGCACAGCAAAGCTCATGATCGGAATCAGGTATGGCCGGGCAACTTCTTTTATATACATCCAATTTGAGCCTAATTCGATCCCTAAATATAAAAAGCAAATCGTCCAAGGAATCATTGCAGCAACAGTGTAAACGGTAAATTTCCATAATGGCATTTTGGCAATTCCGGCAGGAATACTTATTGCATGTCTAACCACTGGAATAAATCTTGCCCCGAAGATAACCCCTGATCCATATTTCTCAAACCATGATTCAGCAACATCCAAATGATGCTTATTTATAAACAGGAATTTTCCGTATTTTTCAAGAAATGGCCTTCCTCCATAACTGCCTAGCCAATATAATAAAAGCTGAGCAATTGTTCCGCCAATCACACCTGCTGCAAATGCGCCTAAAAAGCCGACTCTTCCCATGACAATTAAGTACCCGCCATATCCAAGAACGATTTCACTCGGTATAACCTCAAGCATTAATCCAATGGCTATGCCCAAATACCCTAGGCTTGTCAGCCATTCTAATAGATCGAGAATCGCTTCCTCCATTCGTTCACACCCTTACCCTAATAGTCCAAGCATCTCTTGTCCCTATATACGTATGAAGGAATGGAAGAAAATAACCCTTTTCGCCAAAACTTTATGGGTAAATTTAAGGACAAATTAGTGAATATCCTTTTTCTTGAATCTTCCGCCGCGAACCTCTGCGATATTGGCCACGGCTAAAAAGGCGGATGGATCATGGTCTTCCACGATCGATTTTAATTTTGCTTCCTCTAAACGGGTAATGATACAGAAAATAACCTTCTTATCATCTCCTGTGTAAGCTCCCTCGCCGTTAAGGTATGTAACACCGCGTCCCAGCCGGGCTAAAATGGCATCTCCGATTTCCCGGTATTGGTCACTTATAATCCATGCAGACTTTGATTCGTCAAGTCCTTCAAGAACAACATCTATGGTCTTAAATGCTACGAAATAAGCAATCAATGAATACATGGCCCTGTTCCAGCCAAAGACAAAACCCGCGCTTCCTAGAATAAAAATATTAAAAAACATGATAATTTCACCAACAGAAAAAGGAAGCTTCTTATTAGCAAGAATCGCTAAAATTTCAGTACCATCTAATGATCCGCCATACCGAATCACAATCCCGACACCGACACCTAAAATAATTCCGCCAAATACGGTGGCCAAAAGCAAATCCTCAGTAAATGCGGGTACAGGATGCAGCAAAGAAGTAGCAATGGATAAAACGATAATACCGAACAAGGTTGAAAGCGCAAATGTTTTCCCTATTTGTTTATATCCAATGAAGAAAAAAGGAATATTTAATAGGAAAATAAATAGTCCTAGCTTCCATCCTAATATATGAGAGAGAATAATCGAGATTCCGACAATTCCCCCATCAATAACCTTGTTGGGAACTAAAAAAATCTCTAAGCCGACTGCCATTAAAACAGCACCGATAAAGATAAACAAAATTCTTTTCAATATTTTCGTTTTCGTTAAACCTTGATGTCGTTTAATTTCCTTTTGTAATTCAACTGGAATTTCTGTCATAAAAGACCCCCTAATCTCTTTACCGTATATTATGATTGTCCTTTCATTATAACGTACAATCATAAATTAGTGGATTTTTACGCTTTTTATGTGAAATTGTATGATAATTCATATTTTAAAACTAAAAAGCTTGAATTCGTTCCAATATGTCGAAAACGAACTCAAGCTATATAGTGTTTATTTACGAGATTTTTTCTCGTTATGCTTTGTTTCGGCTAAATCATTGCCAAAGTCTTTATCAGTATTGATGGCATCACTTGCTTTTTTCATTTTCTTTTGTTGATTTTTGTGACTATCTCTTTCGGCCATTATCTGTTCTCCTTTCTATTAATGAAAGTCGACGTCAATCTTCTTTTTGTTGTCCTTCATTAGCTTCGGCATTCTTACCTCCAGCACTCCATTTTTATAAGTTGCTTTGACTCCTTCATCAGAAACAGGACTAGGAAGAGAAACAGAGCGATGGAAACTGCCAACATATCGTTCCTTACGATGCATATTTTCCTTCTTTATTTCATTTGTTCGATTAATTGAACCGCTGATCCTTAACATATTATTTTCAATATCAATATTGACATCTTCTTTCTTTTCAAGTCCAGGAATATCACATGTAGCAATGATTTCGTTATTAGTTTCATGAACATCGACTCTGATGCCAGCCAGATTATGTTCATTTCCTAAAGCGGTAGAAAAGTCTGAAAAAAAGTGATCAAATTCTTTTGACAAACCTGCAAGTTGTCTAAATGGTTCGTATGGTACTAATGCCATGCTGTTTCCTCCTAATTTATTTAATACAGAGATATTTTTTGCAATTTTATAAAAATCATTCCAATTTATTTTGGTGGAAAATGGTGTACTTACTTGGAGGAAAACGAATGAAGAATTCATACAAAAACTTCTGGGCAGTCCCCCATTGCTTTAAAGCAGTGAGGGACTGTCCCAAAAACAATCACTTATCCGCTGGATAGATTAAACCAATCTGCTTTCTGGCATCCTCTAAGATTTTCGCTGTAGTTAAAGAGTTTGAGTGCGAGTTTAGTTGTGATTGGTAATTTTTGTTTTTCACTAATTCTATAAATTCCTTTGTTTCATAATACATGCTGGCAGAATCCTGGGGTTGTGTAAGATCTTCAATCCGTCCATCCTTGTAATGAATTTTTACATTTTCCGGAGTGTGAATCTTATCAATAATGATGCTGCCGTTTTCCCCTTGAATTTCTGAAGGCACATAAGAGTTTGTAATTTTGGAATACATAATAACCGCATCCATTTCATCATATGTAAGCAAAAGACTGCCTTCACCATCAACGCCTGACTCAAGCATATAGCTTGAAGCCTTTATTTGCTTTGGCTCTCCAAATAAAACGACTGCAGGGTAAACACAGTAAATGCCGATATCCATAAGTGAGCCATTAGAAAATTCCGGTTTGAATGCATTTAATACAATACCTTCTTTATATTTGTCATAGCGGGAAGAATATTGACAATAGCTTGCAAAATAACGGCGGACTTTTCCAATTTTGTGCAAATTTTCTTTAATCGCTAAAAAATTGGGCAAAAAGCTGGTTTTTAGTGCTTCCATTAACACAACAGAATGATCATTTGCCGCCTTCATCATTTCGCTTACTTCTCTTGTATTTGAAGCAATTGGCTTTTCACAAAGAACATGTTTCCCATTATTCATGCACAAGATCGCCTGCTTGGCATGCAATGAATTAGGGCTTGCAAGATAAACCGCATCAAACACGTCACTGCTTACAAATTCCTCTAAATCTGTAAACGTATGCTCTATGTTAAATTTTTTTGCAAATTCTTCTGCCTTTTCATTCGTTCTTGAATAAACAGCTGTAAGTGAAAAATCCTCTACTTTACTAGCGGCTTGAATAAAGCTTTCTGTAATCCAGTTCGTCCCAATTATTCCAAATCGAACCATAGTAATCCCTCCATTAACTCTCTTTACTCTTGGAAAGTATAACTTTTTTTCTCGAAAAGCAAAAGGGCATTGTAACCATTTTAAAGTTTTACTAATATTTCATGCTTTTTTGTCAGGAGTCATTATTAATGACGGTGAATTCGGAAACGTAAGTGTCGGTGACAAAGTTTAATTGCTACCGACA
>NZ_CANNCR010000107.1 GCF_947503125.1 uncultured Metabacillus sp. | reverse complement strand
GGCAAGCCTTTTTTTTATGCAGTCAGGCTCTGCACATTTTTGCTGCAGAACTCTGTACTTTTATTTTGCAATAAACACGCTTAATTTCTTTGGGGTACCAGTTTGGCCCATTAACCAAATATTTTCCTCATCACTGTTTATGATTTCGTAGATATTATTCCCCCACCTAAGACTGCTACCTTCACACAATTCGAGAGTTTCAATTTCTAATAAATCCTCACGGGTAATATTTCTTTTGATATTCGAGTATACTTCCTGAGTCAATTTATCGGGATAAAGAAGGAACTTCTTAAAGTCAGTAATCTCGAAATTATCCAAATCACAAAAGATCTCGTTCGTAACAATAAGGTAGTAAACATTATCAGATGTGATATTTTTAGGAAGTGAAAGGATTAAATCATAAATTGAGATTCCTGGATTTTTTTTAATTTCACAAAATATTACTTCCTTCGCTTCATCAGGGACTTTACCTTTTGGGTCGTTTAGGTAGTCCTCCAAGAACTTGATATTATTAAGTCTCTCCCAAATAATTTCCCGGTCAGAACGAACTCTAAAGGACAGTCCAAGCTCTTTTGCATATGTTTCGGCAGGTGGACATCTCCAAAAATTATTTTCATCTTTGTAATATCGTTCTGGATTCTTTTTCTCCAAATCAATTAACTCATTTTCAGTTTTCCATTCTTCCCAACCAATCCAATCATTCTTTATCACAAAAAAGTCTGGTGTATATTGATGTGTCTTCTTGCTCTTCTTTCCTTTATATGTAATTTCAAATGAAGGTGGCTGATCATAATATTCAATAACATTCTCATCTAATTCATTTTCATATATCCCGGCCAATTCGACGGTGTGACTTTCAAACTGGATCGTCACACCCATTTTTCTGCTGGGATAAAAACCCGAAACGTTTTTTTTACGGCTATCAACCTTTCGGGATGGATCACCATTACGAATTTCCCCGATTATTTCTATTGCACTGCTGCTTAGCTTCTTCCGGTCAGCCCAATGTTTAAAATGTTTTATCATTTATGTCCACCTCGATTGTTGTTTTTTTAAAAAATTGTAATCAAACGACAATTTTAACGCAAAGTTATTGATGTATTTTTTATCATCATTGTCGTATATCCAATTTTTATGCCTAATAGTCTAAAAATTCAATTTCATTATAAGCCAAGTTAATATACCTTGTAAAATAATAAAATGTCCCAATAAATAAAAATATTTTTATTGATAAAAATAGGTTTTTTTAATAATCTTAAAAATATCAAAAAATATAATAAAGGAGGAAAGATAAATGAAAAATACGTTAGGAACAATTGTCAGAGCTCTCCGAAAAGAAAAAAAACTTACCCTAAAAGAACTTGGCAATTTATCGGGTGTAAGTTTTTCCCAAATAGCCAAAATAGAGAGAGGGGAGCATATTCCATCACGAAAAACCACAAAAAAAATTGCGGATGCATTGTGTTATGAACAGGAAAAACTATTAAAACTTGCAGGGTATATACCGGATTATAAAAAAGAACTAGAAATTTCACCAATCGATAGATATAAAGCACTCTTAAAATATAATGGAACTTGTCAAATTTGTGGTGCCCAAGCACCTAATATCCCAATAGAAGTGACTCATATTAATCCTAAAACCAATGATGGTAGTTTTAACTCTAACAACTTAATTACCCTATGCAGCAATTGTCTCATAGCAAGAGAGCAACTAATAAAGGAAGAAGGTATAGAAAAAGACCTTTTAACTAAAAATAAATCTTTACGTTAGTAGGTTATTAAATTCATCTATTACCTTTTTTAACTCGATATATCGATTCCTAATTTCCTTTTCTTGTAATACCCTCTCACCCATTATCGCCTCTATTTTGCGATAACTTGGATACTGATTTTCTTGGATAAGGGAAAAAAATGTTTGTTCAATTTTCCCAGATATATCAAGGAACCGGCTATTTTTCTTATTTGCGATATGTTCTTTATTATGAGAAATGATTGCTTGGCATTGCTCAGGAAAAACCTTGGATAGCAATTTTCGATCACAGCCAACAATTTGAGCAATTTCTTTAATTGAAATATTATAACCATTATTAATAATTAAAGATAAAAATCCCCCTATCTCCTGATAATTAAGTTGCTTCTTATTCATTTTAACGATGTTATTTTCCCTTCCATAGAACAATTCGGTCATTTTTCCTCTTTTCAAAAAGAATTCTTCCATTGATAATCCTAAAATTATACAAATATCTAAGATAGCATTTATTGTGGGACGATTGATTCCATTTAACCAATACCTAAAGGTGGTATTACTAAATCCTAACGTGTTTGCTGCTGCCGAAGTACTACCTCTAAAAAAATTATGTACTGCCCAATTTAATGAAGAGATACAATTTTCCCGCTTAAGAAGAATGACTTCATCTCTAATTACCCAATTAAGAAGATCCCTAATTAAAATAACTGTATCTAATGACTGATTCACTTGTTCTCCTTCTAAAAGTTTGTTCTGGTTACTTTCACCTAACCAATTTAGACATTTGGAACAGTAACCAGGATTTGAGGATCTGTCTAGAAAATAAGGATTAGTCTTACAAAATGGACATTGTTCTATTAAATTCACTTTATGTCTTGGGCAAACTTTAACTGCTTGAATGCTCCATATTAAAGGTTCATATATCTCTCCTTGCAATTTCATTTCTTCTAAACAATCAGGACACCAAGCTTTTTTGTTTCTTGAAAGTCCTCTTGTAGGAAACACTTCAGCAAGGCTTAGTAAAGTAGTATTCTCTAAATCATTTCTGGTAGTTAGCCTTTCCATAACACTTACAAAGTCATTTGCCATCTGGCCGACTCCATTTATTGCATTGGAGGATTTATAAAAACCATCTCCTCCTTTAATTGCAATATTTTTCAAATAAGTTTTATCTAACTCTTGTGTCAATATCTTTTTCACAATCGTTCCGACAAGTACCGTATGTCTATTTGCAAGTCTGTTTATATAGCTAGTAAGTGATTCTATGTACGGTGTATTCATACCTTCTGGTTCAATGTTAAAAAGACGGCTCCTACTATCCGATCCATTCATATCTAGGCTCCTCCAAAATTAATTAATTCAATTTTGGACAAAGCTCTATTCATTTATTCAATAAATAAAGAGATAAATGTTTCTTTTTTATTACATTGATTCCACTAGATATGCTCCTTTACGGTTGATTTCATTCTAATTTCTCACTAAAATAATCATTTTCATATGTTATTCTGTTCCAAACCTTATACTTTTCATATCTTAAACAAACTTCTTAATCCCCTTTTATTCTTTGAGTTTTCTAAAAGTAATTTAGATAAATTACCTATCGTATCTGTTAATTCACTTTCAAACTCTATTGTATTATCATCCGTACCTGTATGTGCGTGAACTAGTTCGTGTACTAGCGTTCCAGCAAAAGATTGAATATTTCTCAACTCACTTCGTTTAATAATAATTCTTCTGTTTGAGAGTTCCCACAATCCCGCTGCGTCATTACCTGTATAATTATCGGGTCGCATTGTTTCAGAAACCACAATACTATGTACAACATTTTTTGTTTTAGGAAACCATTCGAGAATTGTATCTTTATATGCAAATATTTCTTTCTCTTTTTTGCTTAAATTTTTCACATCTACAATATCAAATTCAAATTTTTCATTCCACTCTTCAGCATAAATATCTATATTTCTAAAGCTATTTCCATTTAAATCTGTACTATTTCCAAGTTTACTAGCTAACGAATCCGGTACAGTTATTATTCTTATCCCTTCATCTTTAGCATAATTTAGGTATTTTCCACCTTCCATTAAATCATATGCCGTTGCGAACAACACCTTTTCTTGACTACTTAATATTTTACAAGCGTGGAGCTGAACATCAATCCACTGTAATTCATCGTGCGAACTTCCTGTTTGAATTTTTTGCAGATCGACTACCAATTTACTTGCAAAAGTGGAACTAGAGCATTCTAATAGTATTGATTTTATCCGATCAGTATAAGCACTTCTTCCCACATTTGTTCTTTCTCGGTTCAAGGATTGTAGCAACTTCTTCGTTAAGGACGTTATATTATAAGAAAACAACATATTATCTTCTTCTGCTACACAAATTCCGTTTACATAAATCCTTGAGCGTTTCTTTTTATTTTCAATAAGAGATCCATACTTAGTCTCTTCGATTTTCTTTTCACCAGAATACATTAAAAAGAAATCTTTTGCCTTCTCAATATCTTCATCTTTAAGACCTGTAAAAATAAAATCTGTACCAACCATATTAGGCTCAGATGGTTTATTGACTATCGCGTGCAAGGTAATAACATCATCGAAGTCCTCTTTTGGTAATTTTTCTATGGTGATGTCACTAAATTTTGATTTAATAAAAATCCCAATTTTCCTTCTATCGAATGTTGCTAATGCATCTTTTAAACCAACACCGAATTTTCCTATTACTTGGTTTGGATTTTTAACCTTCTCTAAATTTTCATTTTGCGTTAAATGTTCATATTTTAATCCCCTTCCAAAATCTTTAATATGCCATTTTCCTTCTTGATCTTTAAAAATTTTCGGCTCCTCAGTATTTGTTAAATTCGATTCATCCAATGCATTTGCTATAATTTCTCTTAAAGCGTGAGGGACTGCCCAGTGTTCCAAGACTTTCTCTATATTTAAGTCAAATTTTTTCATATCTAATCTCCTATAATAAATATAGTATTTATTAATTAATGAATTTTAAATAATTTAAACCTTCGCCATATTTATTCTATGCCATCTATATAATAGGTAGAAACCTTCGGTTCTCCCCATACAAACCCTTCCTTAACCATCAATGTTTTAGAACTTTTCAATCTACCATTAGGATCTTTTTCAATCCAATAATAATATTTTACCCTTCTATCAGGCCTTAAAGATTCATAATTTAGATCCTTAGTAATTTCAGTAGGAGGTCCCCACCTTGAATATTCAATGTTTTCTTCGGCCATACCATTGTATGGCTCAGTATTTCTCAATTTTCCCCGTTCTTTTGCTAATTTCACATCTATTATATTTTAAATTTCATTTTCATATGTTTCTACTATGTTCTTCTTTTCTTCAGGTAGAAACAAATAATTTTTTAGTGCAAGAACATAAGCATCGGCTTTTTCAAAATTACCTTTTGCTAAAAAAACTTCTATCTCTCTCATCATAATTTCTACGATCTCTTCAGCTTTCTGTCTGGAATCTCTAAAGCTAGGTATCTCACCAAAACCTTCAAGAGCGTATACATAATCTTTTTTGTTATAGAAATCTTCTGATGCTGAATACATTTCGAATTGTTTCACATAATTATCAATATTAAGTATGTAATAGAGGATCCAGCACAAAAGCAACATAGCTGCAACCAACAGAAAACTCCTCAACACTTTATTTTTAAGTACTTCTTTATCTTGGAATACATCTTTAATCACGTATGATAATTCCCTTCTTTTAATTCCTCTAATACAATTTTACTAAGAAATATGGAAATAATCACCTATAATACACACATTAGTATTAATAATATTTATATTCACTTATGACTAATAACCTAGATCATTCTTTTTTTCAAAAAATTGTTAAACTTTGTAATTTATTAGGTTTATAATTGATATATAGTTCATTAAAAGGGGGAATAAAATTTGAAACTTCATAGTTTAAGGATTCAGGGATTAAGAAAACATCTTGATACCACAATAAATTTTGGTGCTAGCACTTTCTTGATTGGACAAAATAACATAGGCAAAAGTACAGTGTTTAAAGCATTAGAGTATTTGTTAACTGATGTTAGAAAATTGGATGATAGTGAAGAGTTTTTTAGTATTCTAAACGAATCTTTAAACGAAAATGAATTAATCACAGACAAAATTATACTTACTGCTGAATTTAGAAACTGTCCCGAAGAAGCAAGAACCTGGAAGGGGCTCAAGGGAAGAGTTTTTACATATGATAATACAAATTTCCCGAATGAAACTGGGTATCGGATTTTTTATAGAAAAACATTTGTAAAAGGGGCAAATGTAAAAATAGAAATGAAACAGTTACAGCGAAATTTAAAACCTCGTTTTGCTCAATGTCGGACGCTTGATGATTATATCCAAAATGGACTAGCCGAAGAGTTAATAAATGAAGAGTTTCCTACTCTTGAAAGAAGTAAGAATTTAACACCAACACAAAAATCACAAATTCTGACCTTAGATGAATTATACGATATTAACGAAGAGTTAGAAGAATGGTTCTTAAATCCAGGAGGTATTCCCGGTAATGTTTTATCTCGACTACCCAACTTTCTTTTAATACCTGCTCAAGATAAAATTGATGAATTATCCGGAACTAGCGGTGCATTGGTCAAGACATTAAATAATCTTTTTGAAGAAGTACGAAATGCTTCACTGAACTTCCAAGAAGCACAAAGACACCTAGAATTGCTACAACAAGAACTAGATCCTCACGATGAGACTAAAGAGTTTGGAAGAATGATGAACCAACTTAATAATATACTCGATGGTGTATTTCCAAATACTAAATTACTTGCTGCTGCCAGTTTAACAGATGCAAATAGAAGTATTAGACCCGTTTTTGAAGTTAAAATGAGTAGTAACGTTCACACAAAGGTTGAGAAGCAAGGTACGGGTGTTATTAGATCGGCAGTTTTTGCGATGTTAAGGTATAGAAATATGCGTGAGAATGCACAAGGATCTCCTCCTCTAATTATTGGATTTGAGGAACCAGAAATATATCTACATCCTAACGCAGCCCATCAATTGCGGGACACAATTTATGAATTGGCAAGTACAGCTAACAATCAAATTGTTTGTACCACACACTCACCTTTTATGATTGATTTGGGAAGAAAAGCTGAGCAAGTTTTAAATCATTTTTCTATAATACCTTTCACAGTGACTCATCGTGGGGATGAATTTGATATTTATAAGGTAAAATCAAACCCGTTTAATATTACAGAAGCCTATCGCAATCTAACAGATGAAGATAAAACCTTTGTTAAAATGATTGTTCGAATTGACGATCATATGGCAAAAATATTCTTTGTAGATAATGTTCTAATAGTTGAAGGAGATACTGAAGATATTGTTATCAGGGAGACACTTAGAAGAATGCCTAACGAAGTAAGAAAAGATATACTTCATAACTGGCACGTAGTAAAAGCAAGAGGGAAAGCGACTATAATTTCACTAGTTAAGTACTTTAATGCTATGGGATTGCACCCTTTTGTCATTCACGATAAGGATACTGGTGTTACTGACGCTCTATAATGACAAGAAATTGATGAAATACTTTGTCCATAATCTGACGGAATTATTGGCCGGAAG
>NZ_CANNCR010000106.1 GCF_947503125.1 uncultured Metabacillus sp. | reverse complement strand
AGGTAAAGTACACCTTCTATTCCTGTTCGCCTTATGCTTGTCGCCGATAGGCAGGCGCCTTGCGCTTTTTTTATAAAGTACCCTCGTTTTTTAAACTCAAACCTCTTATTATTAGAAAGAATGTTGAAATAAAGGAGGCTGCAAAATTAACTTTAAAACATCACTTTGACTTATTCACAACATAATTTACAAAAACATCTTATCTAGAGATATCCACAACCTTTTTCCCATTTGATGCATGATGCCATCCGAATTTACACATTCTAATTTGAGCGAATAAAAAAAGGACGTGTACGGATGGCGAAGAAAACATTTGAATGTATTATCATTGGGGCAGGTATTGCAGGTCTCCAGGCTGCAATTCAGCTGGGAAGATATATGCATGATGTGCTGGTGATTGATAATCAAAATGGACGATCAAATCTTTGCAGAGGCTATCATAATATCCTTGGCTGGCCAGACGGCGTAAGTGGGCAAACTCTCAGAGAATTAGGACATAAACAAGCAAAAACCTTTGGAATTGAATTTGTGATTGATCTTGTCACCGAAGCGGAAAAACAGGATAAGCAAATAGAACTAAAAACAAAGCTGGGGGAACAGTACAAAACTAAGACGGTCTTAATTGCGACAGGGATAAAGGACCAGATCCCGCCAATCAAACATATAGAACCATGCTTGGGAATATCAATCTACGTTTGTCCGGATTGTGATGGTTATGAGGTAAGAGATCAGCATGTCTTATTATTAGGCTCCGGCAACACAGGCGCAAACCTTGCTTTAACCTTAACCTATTGGACAAATAGAATAACCTTCATCAACCATGATCAAAAAACACTTGATGAAGAAGTAAAAGCAAAACTTGTGCAAAAAAACATTAACGTCATAAATGAACCAATTGATGAGGTGATCGCTGAAAATGAATCAGATTTTAAAGGGATTAAGCTGAAAAATGGTGAAGTCATTTCCGGCGACAAAGGGTTTATCGGCTTTGGCGGCAATGTCGTTCACTCGGAAATAGCGAAACAATTAGGTGTTGAACTGCTTGAGAATAAGCATATCCTAGTAGACCCCCGAACAAAGGAAACAAATATAACAAATGTATGGGCAGCAGGAGATGTTGTCGCACATTCCGAGCAAGTCACAATCGCAATGGCGGATGGCTGTCAGGCAGCTATTTGGATACATAAGCGACTTTTAAAGGGAGAATAAAAAGATTGTTTTACCTATTCCAATCCGTCTTGTATCATAGGAGACAAGGAGTTTAAAAGGGGAGACGGAGGCAATGAAGAAAGAAATTGAACAACTGTATGATGATGTATATGAAACGATTGAAAGCTATCATCTCAAATCACATCAGTATGTAAAACAATTTTCGGAAACACCTAAAAGCCTTAGTGAGGAAGAAAAGGAAAAGCTGGAGCGGATTGAATTTGCTCTGCAAGCGGCGAAGGATATTTTAGAAAATATGATGACCCCCGGAACAACGATGACCATTATGCACCAAAAGGGATCGATACAGATTGATTTAAATAAATAAAGACAAACGCAGCTTGCCATTGACAGCCAGCTGCGTTTTTGCATGGGTCATTTCCCTTGCCTAATCTCCCCAGGTGATTTCCCCAGCATCCTTCGAGTGACTTTATTTAAATAGTTGGCGTTTTTATAACCAACCAATTGGGCTATTTCATCAACTGAGTATTTCGTATTTTGTAAAAGCTCGGTCGCCTTTTGCAAACGAATAGTTGTTAAGTATTGAATTGGTGTCACGCCGGTTTCTTTTTTGAATAGCCGTGTGAAGTGATATTTGGACAATTGTGAAGCCTCAGCCATTTCCTCGGCACTTATATCATCTTGATAATAATTTTTGGCAAATAGGGCAGCGCTTATAATTCCTTCTGACCAATCCTCCATCAGTTTATCAATATTAGCAAGATGGACATAAAGCTCCATAATAAACTTGTAAGCAATACTTGACCCTTCATAGGCATTGGTGATTTTTTTGCCTCTCGCCTCGTCATAAATTTCCTTCACAAGCTTAATTGGAGCCGATTCTGGATGAAAGCGGACAACCTGGTTGCCTGTTGATTTGACATAATCCCAGCAACGTTTCGCTTCGTTTCCATATAGAGTTAAATAGATAAACTCCCATTTTAATGAATCCTTCGGCAAATAATAATGATAATTACTCGGACTGCTGACAATGAAAGCATGTCCAGCCTTTACTTTATGCACGTTTCCATCAATATTGATTTCCCCATGGCCGGATATTGTATATTGAAAAATGCACTTATCCTGATCCTTACGTTCTGTTCCGCTCCAATTATAAATAGAAGAGTGCTGCTCATCCCATCCGACAGACCAAATTTGGGCTACATGATTTACATGATGCTCTGTAAAACGGAAAGCAATCGCTCCAGTTTTTTTATCCATAGCAAAATAACCCCCTTTTTATACCCTTTTTCTGAGTGTAAAAGCAAAAAAGGGATGAATTTGTCTTTCGTTTTTAATCTATAAGGCTAAATAAACACTAAGTTAACGTTTAATGTACTTAGAATTAAAGCAAATATGTGCTATTTTCTCTTTGTAATTTTACCATTGTAACGTTCGGTTTTGAAACTTACAATTTAAGTAACAAATAGAATTTCTCTTACAAAAAAAGATAGTGATAACCAAAATAAGCTATAATGAAGGGTGATTTCAATGAGAGAACAAATGATGGAGCAATTTACAAAGCTATTTCACACTAGTCACGATATCCGCTCTTTTTTTGCACCAGGTCGTGTCAATTTAATTGGTGAGCATACAGATTACAATGGCGGACATGTTTTCCCTTGTGCGTTAACATTTGGAACATACGCTCTCGCAGCGTTAAGAAATGATCAAACAATTCAAATGTATTCAATGAACTTCCCGGAGGTTGGTGTGATTTCGATCTCACTTGATAAACCGTTATCATATGAGAAGGAACATGATTGGACCAATTATCCGAAGGGTGTCCTAAAGGAATTTATTGATAAGGGTGTCGAAATAAGTCAGGGATTTGATGTATTATTTTATGGAAATATTCCAAACGGAGCAGGCTTATCATCATCGGCATCGATTGAGCTGGCAACAGCTGTGATCCTGCAAGCCCTCTATGAAACAAGTTTTTCAAGAGTTGACCTTGTGAAGATGAGTCAGCATGCAGAAAATGAATTTATTGGGGTAAGCTGTGGAATCATGGATCAGTTCGCGATCGGAATGGGCAAGGAAAACCATGCCATTTTATTGGATTGTCAAAGCCTGAACTATCAGTATAGCCCGATTGTCCTTAAGGATGCATCCCTTGTCATTGCAAATACAAATAAGCGCCGGACACTTGCGGATTCAAAATATAATGAACGCCGTTCTGAATGTGAAAGAGCGCTAAAGGATTTGCAAAAGGAGTTACAGATTCAATCATTGGGTGAATTAACTCCAGAGCAATTTGAGAGCCATCGTCACTTGATTCAAAATGAAATTGATCAAAAACGCGCAAAGCATGCGGTATATGAAAATGCACGTACTCTTGAAGCTGTAGAAAAGCTAAAAGAAGGTGATTTAGCAAGCTTTGGTCAGCTTATGTGTGATTCTCACACCTCACTACGTGATGACTATGAGGTAACAGGCTTTGAATTGGATACTTTAGTTGAAGCAGCAATGAAGCAAGAAGGTGTGCTTGGATCGCGCATGACGGGGGCCGGCTTTGGCGGATGTACCGTATCAATTGTAAAAAATGATAACCTCGAAGCATTTATTGAAGAGGTTGGCAAAAGCTATCATGAAAAAACAGGGCTGACAGCAGAATTTTATGTAGCGAATGTTGGTGATGGTGCGAAAGAGCTTAGCTAAGTATATAAATAGGAGGTAAAAAAGATGGCAGTATTAGTATGTGGAGGAGCAGGTTATATCGGAAGTCACGCAGTATCAGAGCTGTTGGATCGAAATGAGGAGGTTATCGTTGTTGATAATCTGCAAAAAGGTCACAAACCGGCAGTTTTAGAAGGGGCAAAGCTTTATTCAGGAGATTTGCGTGATGAAGCGTTTTTAAAAAATGTGTTTCAAGAGAATGAGATTGAAGCAGTTATTCATTTTGCTGCTGATTCACTTGTCGGTGAGAGTGTCGAGAAGCCGCTGCAATATTATGAAAACAATGTATATGGGACTATGTGTCTATTAAAGGTGATGACAGAGTTCGGTGTCAATAAAATCGTCTTTTCTTCTACAGCGGCAACTTACGGCGAAGCAGAAAATATTCCGATTGTAGAAACAGATCCAACGGTTCCTACAAATCCTTATGGAGAAACAAAGCTTGCTGTAGAAAAAATGCTGAAGTGGAGCGAGCAGGCATATGGCTTGAACTATGTTGTGCTTCGTTACTTTAATGTAGCTGGAGCTCATATGGACGGAAAGCTTGGTGAAGATCATCAGCCTGAAACACACTTAATTCCGATTATTTTACAAGTAGCGCTTGGCGACCGCGAAAAAATCATGATTTTCGGTGATGATTATAACACACCAGATGGCACATGTATTCGCGACTATATTCACGTAACAGACTTGGCAGATGCCCACATTTTAGCGATCGATAAACTGCGCAAAGAAAACAAAAGCGCAACCTATAATTTAGGAAATGGCAATGGTTTTTCTGTAAAAGAGGTGATTGAAACAGCTAGAAAGGTAACCGGCCATCCGATCCCTGCTGAGGTAGCTCCTCGTCGCGCAGGTGATCCGGCAATCTTAGTAGCATCATCTGAAAAAGCGATCAATGAGCTTGGCTGGAAACCAAAATATGCTGACCTTCACACAATTATCGAGAGTGCTTGGAATTGGTTTCAAAAGAACCCGCGCGGTTACGAAAAATAAGATCAGCAAAAAAATAAGAGGCTGTCTCAAAATTTAAAGGTCAGATCCTTACGAGACAGCCTCTTGCAACATCATGCTAGAGAATGCTACAAGGGGATGATGACGTGTCTATCAATATTTATCAAGAAATTGAACGATTAGTGCAATTTGGATTGAAGCAACAGCTTATTTTTGAGTGGGACGTTCCTTTAACACGCAACAAAGTACTAGAGGTTTTACAATTAGATGATTTTAAAGCGGTAACAGTCCAAGAAGAAGAGAAGCTTACTTCACCGGTAGCTATTTTAGAAAACATATTAGACTGGGCTGCTGTGAATAACCTTTTGCCTGAAAACACGGTAACATATCGTGATTTACTTGATACAAAGATCATGGGATGTTTTGTCCCATCACAGGGAGAGGTTATTCGCCGCTTTCAAGAAACGGTAAGGAAAGATGGACCGAAAAAAGCGACCGAATCCTTCTACCAATTTTCACAAGATGTTCATTATATTCGCACAGATCGCATTGCGAAAAATGAAAAATGGCTGGCTCACACAGAGTATGGCGATTTGCAAATGACAATCAATTTGTCAAAGCCTGAGAAGGATCCTGTAGCCATTGCCGCTGCTAGAAACCTGCAAAAAAGCGAATACCCAACCTGTCTGCTTTGTAAAGAAAATGTCGGATATGCCGGACGCTTGGATCATCCAGCTAGACAAAATCATCGGATCATTCCGGTAACACTAAATGATGAACAGTGGTTCCTCCAGTTCTCGCCATATGTTTATTATAATGAGCATGCGATTGTCCTTTCCGGTGAACATAAACCGATGAAGATTTCACGGGAAACGTTTGTCAAGCTGCTTGATTTTGTTAAGCACTATCCTCACTATTTTCTTGGTTCAAATGCTGACCTGCCGATCGTTGGCGGTTCAATTTTAAGTCATGATCACTTCCAAGGCGGACATCATACGTTTCCAATGGAGGTAGCAGAGATAGAATACGCCTTTACGCTTGAAAAATATCCTTCCGTCGAATTAGGGATTGTGAAGTGGCCAATGTCTGTGTTAAGGCTGCAAGGAGAACATCCAGAAGATTTGATCAATGCTGCAGATGAAATCTTGCAGGAGTGGAAGAATTATAGTGATGAATCGGTTGAAATTCTCGCATTTTCTGGCGAAACTCCGCATAATACGATCACACCGATTGCTAGAAGAAGAGGAAGTCTATTTGAGCTAGATCTCGTGTTGCGAAATAATCGAACTAGTGATGAACATCCGCTGGGTATTTTCCACCCGCATCAAGAGGTCCATCATATTAAAAAAGAAAATATCGGACTGATTGAGGTAATGGGCTTAGCGGTGCTGCCAGGCAGACTCTTAGACGAACTGAAAAAACTAGCAACAGTCCTTGTGAATGAACATGAGTTAACTAGCATTCAGGAAGATGAAGAGCTGTCCAAGCATTATGAATGGGCGAAAAAGATAAAAGTGAATCATCCGCACTTAGATCAAAATACGGCCTATCCAACATTATTAGAGGAAGTTGGCCAAGTCTTTGCTACGATTCTTGAGCATGCTGGTGTTTTTAAGCGGGATCAGTCAGGTCAGGAAGGCTTTAAACGGTTTATTAGGGAATTACAGAAAAAAGTCAAATAAATTGAAAATTGCTAGTATAAGATAATGGTAATCTGGCGATGATGATAGTACATCCCCCCCTAATCTTTATATAATGTATGGGCCTCCTTAATTGTAAGGGGGTTTTTTTGTTGTCAAGATATTTATTAGCGTTACGTAATAACTAAATGAAGGTGTCGATATAAAATATTTTCAGTAAATCTCCATCTGATTGATGATATAAATTAAAATTCCTAGTTGACAGATGGGAATAGTTTTATTTATGATATGTAGTATATTTATAATATTTGGAAAATAATTTTATCATATGAGCTTAGCTAATCAGTCAACTGAAGGCTACTTCCATTATTAAGGGGAGTAGTCTTTTTTATTTAAAAGAGTTAGGAGGCCCAAAGGTATGCAAGAATTATTTATAAAAAATAGTAAACAACGTGAGTGGATTGAACGTCTGTCTCCATTAGAAACGGATTTTAAAGAACGTGCCTCCCTCATTGACGAGGAGGGTAGTTTCCCTTATGAAAATATTCAGTCATTACGAAACATGGGTTATACCAAATTAACTTTGCCAACAGAGTTCGGTGGTGCAGGATTTTCTCTATATGATGCCATTCTTTTACAAGAAAAACTGGGAAGCTATGATGGGAGTACAGCATTATCTATTGGCTGGACATTAATGACGGTTGGAGAATTATTTGAAAATCGAAATTGGCATCCAGAAAAGTTAGCCTATCTTGCTGATGAAGTGAATAATGGCGCCATCATTAACAGGGCGGTGAGTGAAGTTGCTACAGGAAGCCCCATTCGTGGAGGACGGCCAGGAACAAATGCGAAACAAGTAGATGGAAAATGGGTGATTAATGGATGTAAAAGTTATACAACCTGCTCACCTGTACTAGATTATTTTTTAACATCTGCTTGGATAGAAGAAAAGGAAACGGTAGGTTTTTTTCTTATAATATCAGAATTTATATATTTTCTTAACATAGCTTGCGTTTCTGAATCTAGCTCCAGGCGCCATCG
>NZ_CANNCR010000105.1 GCF_947503125.1 uncultured Metabacillus sp. | reverse complement strand
TTGGACACCTCGTATAATACCAAGAGGGCTCTTTTTTGTTCAATCCTCAAATTTCTTCATTACAGGAATGCTCCTTTTACATATGGGAAAGTCGACATTGTCGCTGTGATGACGATATCTGAATCTCTAATGGCTTCTTCGGCACTTGCTGCATTGACAACGTTTACATTTAGCTCTAATTGCATTTCTTTTGCGAATTGTCTTGTTTTCTCTTCATTCAAGTCGAATACTTTAATTTGTTCAATTTGATTTTTAAACACACTAGTTACAGCCATTAACTGTGTTCTGCTTTGGACACCTGCTCCAATGATACCTACTGTGCGTGAATCTGGATTAGCTAAATATTTTGCCGCTATACCAGTTGCCGCTCCAGTTCTCATAGCGCTTACAATTGTTCCATCCATAATGGCAAGGGGAAAACCATTGTGAGGATCGGATAAAATAATAATAGCAGAAGCTCTCGGCTGCCCAATTTTTTTTGGATTTTCAGGCATACTCGGAATCCACTTCATTCCCGCTACATCAATATCACCACCAAGATAGGAAGGCATTGTCATTATTCTCCCTCTTGTCTCTTCGGTTTCAGGTCCCCCCCATCGAATGACAGGTTTAGAAGGTTGGATCACATCGTTGCGACCGTGTAATTCAAAAGATTTTTGAATCGCTTCCAATGTACCATCCATATTAAGACCTCCCGCCTCAATACAATCCTCTTGTGAAAGGTAAAGAAAACCAACCTTTTTACTTTGTTCTACATTCTCTAAACTCTTAACTACAGTCATTGCAAATCCTCCTTTTTTGAATTGTCTAAAAACTTCTTAGCTTTAAACGTATATTATCACCAATTCGGTTTATTGTAAACCATTTTATTTAAAAAAAGTTCATTTGTTCCTTTTCTCTTTAAAAAAAGACATCGCCTTAGTTTCTAATGAAACCATCTTAGCAATGTCTCACTTTAAGAATATTATGAAAATTCATTAATACACAATAACTTTTTTATCTTTCAGTGTTTCTACCAAGTTCCGTATTTTTTGAATGGATGTTTTCGAATGTCTCTTCCCTAATTCGATCACTATGGCCTCCACAAGTGCAATTATAGGGATGATCGTAAATAGATTTTCTCCAGTTTCGACTTTTAAAGTAACGCTTGCAAAACTAACAATTGGGCATGATAGCTGATCCGTAATTAAAACAATTGGAATGCCTTTTTTATGAGCAACGCTTGCTGCATCAATTGTCCGCTGTGTATATGGTGCAAAACCAAATAGAATAATAACTTCATTTTTTTCAAATTGTAGAATACGATCAAACATCGACTCACTATCATAACTGAGCTGCCTCGTAACGGAGTGGAATTCCTCTATGAGCAACTCTAAGTAAATAGCAACTGCTTTATACGGTCGTAATCCGAGCAAATTAATTCTGTCAGCATTTGCAATTAAGTCCATTGCTTCTTTAAAATTCTCAACTAATTGCGGATTAAATGATTTGTCCAACAAGTTGACTCCTTCTTGCCAAACATTTGAAAGTGTCTTGTAATCCTCGTTTTCATCATTGCTTCCAAACGATTTCTGTACACTCTCCCACTTATCAGAGTATTCTTTTTGAATGTCATGAAACTCTTTTTTTAGATCAAAGAAACTATCGTAGCCTAAAGTTTTCACTAATCGTAACACAGTCGTTGTTCCCACACCCGCATTCTTTGCCAACTCTTTGACTGTAAACAATCCGATATCTTGGTGATTTTCTAATATATAATCACATAGCATTTTCTGCTTATTTGGCAACGTATCTTTTACAGAAATAATATGATCTAATACATTCATTTCCTCTTGAATTTCCTTCATCGTCCCACCTGCTAACCTTGAATTTTTTTGTTTTTTTAGTATATATTTTATACAACCCATTATAACGAATTTTTGTTTAATCACAAAACATAGTATGAAAATTCTGAATAGAAGAAAGGAAACGAATTTGGCACTGCTACTGCTAGTTCTTCATTACTCGATACAATAGAATAGATAGCAAGGAGGTCGAACATTTGAGCATTTTGGAATCAAAGAAAACCAAGTATGCAAAAATTTAAGAAGTTGCTTTTAACTCCTGGCTGTGATTTTCTTAGTGAACACCCAGCTTTCAATTGTCCCATTAAGCGTATGTCGCGATAATAAGTACTCCAGTTATCAACGATCTTATTCTCTTGTGTTAATTAATTGACATAATATTATTCTTGTAAACTATTAAAAGCAAACTTCATGTTTAAATTTATAAGGTTCTCAACTAAGCTTCGTTCTTATGAATGTATAGTGTAAATAGCCTTTTAATTAAACGTTTGTTTAAATTTATTACTTGAACCATTGTTTCTCCTACACTTCTTTCTTTGCTAGGCCAAATTTTTTGATTTTATTGGACAAGTAAAGTATGTGATTTTCGGTTTCTAAAACACTTTCCAGCGTATCCCTTTATCATAAATTCAATACGATGACTCCCCTTCGCAATATCGTAATGTCTCCCCCATTAAAATGAATGAAGAAAACCTTCGATTTCCATCTCAAATCTCAATTTCCTGGGCAAGCGCATAAACCGACTTTATCCACCAATAAAAGAAAGATTTCGCCCATGTATCTACTTTCTTAAACTAAATGAAAAAACATTTTTTTATCAACGCTTTTTACTAGAATATATATTGCGATAGCAGTATTCCCCTGAAAGAAAATACCACTCTTTTTTTGATTATGAGTGAACAAGGGTTTTATGACCAAAAATTTTACGTTTATCAAATATATTTGATCAGGAGATTTCTTTTATTTTCTCAGCAATCAGGCTAAATTGTTCAGGAACGCTTTAATAGAGTAACCGAAAAAGCCCAATTTCTCAATTTAAGAAATTGGGCTTTTAATAGTGGAATTTCTTTACTACCACTAAAATAACGTATTTTTAAATATCATTTTTTGTGAGTCATTTATTTTATAAAATAAGGTTTATTTCCTATTAATTTGCAATAATTATGAACCATCATAGCGATAAATACATTGATAAAAATGAGAAGCTGTGGTAAATTTATATAGATACAAACTATCTTGGGATTTTCGTGTAAAGTATACCTATTATAATTATACATCATAAAATCCTATTCAGTCAACCCCCTATTTTTATTTTTATAAGGAAAGGATTTGATATGAACATGGAACTTCGTCAGAAACAGGTACGAATGAACAGTGTGATTGGTTGATCAGATAAAGAATTTTGTCATATGATTCGTCTTAGTATTTGAGGGCTAAATGGAGGGAAAGAAATGAAACCATATGTACTAGAGATTCGGGAGATCGAAAAAGCGCAACTTTTGCTTGTCGGAGGAAAAGGGTTGAATTTAGGGGAACTATCGAAGATTCGTGGAATACAAGTGCCCGAAGGATTTTGTGTTACGACAGAAGCCTATCAAAAAGTCCTCGAACAAAACGAAGTGTTCCACGCATTGTTGGATCAACTAATACTGCTAAAAGTAGAGGATCGAGATCAAATTGGTGAAATCAGCAGGAAGATTCGGCAAATCATTATGGAAGCAGAGATTCCTTCCGATGTTGCGTACGCAGTTGCTCACCATCTTTCCCAGTTTGGTGATGAACATCCTTATGCAGTGCGTTCTAGTGCAACTGCTGAAGACTTACCACACGCTTCTTTCGCTGGTCAGCAAGACACCTATTTAAATATCATCGGAAAAGAAGCCATCTTGCACCATATCAGCAAATGTTGGGCTTCCCTATTTACGGATCGTGCCGTGATTTACCGTATGCAAAATGGATTTGACCACAGACAAATTTATTTATCCGTTATCGTTCAAAGGATGGTTTTCCCACAGGCTTCAGGAATTTTATTTACCGCTGATCCAATTACTTCTAACCGAAAGGTGCTATCAATTGATGCCAGTTTTGGACTTGGAGAGACACTAGTCTCTGGCTTGGTATCTGCAGATTGTTATAAAGTAAGGGATGGGGAAATCGATAAGAGGATAGCAATCAAAAAATTGGCTATCTATGGACGAAAAGAAGGCGGAACAGAGACACGACAGATCGATCCGGATCAGCAAAAGACAATAACACTTACTGATCAACAGATTTTACAACTAGCACGTATAGGAAGACAGATCGAAGCTCATTTTGGATTCCCCCAGGACATCGAATGGTGTTTAGTTGATGATACATTTTATATTGTTCAGAGTCGTCCAATCACTACTTTATACCCCATCCCTAAAGCGAATGATGAAGAAAATCACGTTTACTTATCTGTCGGCCATCAACAAATGATGACTGACGCCATGAAGCCATTGGGAATATCTTTTTGGCTGTTAACGACTCCTGCCCCCATGCGCAAAGCTGGCGGTAGGTTGTTTGTTGATGTTACACATCAACTTGCTTCACCTGTCAGTAGGAACATTTTATTAAATGCTATGGGCCAACACGATCCGCTCATGAAAGACGCACTTATGAAAATTATTGAGCGTGGAGATTTTATTAAATCGTTACCAAATGATGTTAAAGCACCGAGTTCAAGCAAAGGCAATACAGATATGTTGGAACAAATTGAAAACAATCCATCAATCGTTACTGATTTGATTAATCGCAGCCAATCATCCATAAAAGAGTTAAAACAAAACATTCAAACGAAAAGACGCTCAGATTTATTTGATTTTATTCTAGAAGATATACAGGAATTAAAGAAGGTTTTATTTGACCCACAAAGTTCAGCTGTATTTATGGCTGCTATAAATGCTTCATCATGGATCAATGAAAAAATGAACGAGTGGTTAGGTGAAAAAAACGCGGCGGACACGCTTTCTCAATCTGTACCGAATAATATTACTTCAGAAATGGGTCTAGCACTATTGGATGTCTCAGATGTGATTCGTCCTTATCCAGAAGTAATTGATTATTTACAACATGTAAAAGATGATAACTTTTTGGATGAACTAGTTAATTTTGATGGTGGACAGGAAGCTAGAAACGCTATCAATGCATTTCTCAACAAATACGGAATGCGATGTGCCGGAGAAATCGATATCACGAGAACTCGTTGGAGTGAAAAACCTATTACTCTTGTCCCTATGATTCTCAATAATATTAAAAACTTTGAGCCTAATGCTAGCCTTAGGAAATTTGAGCAAGGACGACAAGAAGCTTTGGAAAAGGAACAAGAGTTATTAGACCGATTGAAACAATTACCGGAAGGTGAACAAAAGGCAAAAGAAACAAAACGAATGATTGACCTAATCCGGAATTTCATCGGGTTTAGGGAATATCCAAAATACAGCATGGTTAATCGCTACTTCGTTTATAAGCAGGCTTTGATGAAAGAAGCCGAACAGCTTGTACAAGCCAACGTAATACGAGAAAAAGAAGATATATTCTATCTCACTTTTGAAGAACTTCACGAAGTCATACGCACAAATAAACTGGATTACCAGATCATCAGCAAACGAAAAGACGAGTATAAATTATATGAAAAACTAACTCCACCGCGTGTTATCACGTCTGATGGTGAAACACTCTCAGGTGAGTACAAACGAGAAGATCTCCCCGCCGAAGCGATTGTTGGACTGCCTGTTTCTTCTGGAGTTATCGAAGGACGCGCACGTGTCATTTTAAACATGGAAGATGCTGATCTAGAAGATGGAGATATATTGGTCACCTCCTTTACCGATCCTAGCTGGACACCATTGTTTGTATCCATAAAAGGCCTTGTCACCGAAGTTGGTGGATTGATGACCCATGGAGCAGTTATCGCACGTGAATATGGCTTACCAGCAGTTGTCGGAGTGGAGAATGCTACGAAACTGATAAAAGATGGGCAACGTATTCGAGTGCATGGTACAGAAGGGTATATCGAAATATTATAATTTATTACATCTAATTCATAAAAGAAGAGCATTCGAATTAGGAGAATTATTGACATCATAGTGCCATGCGGTCCATGATAAGAACCTGTATAAGGGGACAGCAACTGAAAGATCAATATTAATGTCTATTAAGATTATCTTGAAATTGAGTCTTTTGTTAATGGTCGCTTTTCTTGAGTGAAAAATGTGTACTTTTGGCAATTGGATATTCATTGCATAAACCAGCTAATATTTTTTCATCATATTAGCTGGTTTTTTGTTATCGTTGAGGAAACTACGAAACTTTTTGAAGCAAATGGACAGATAACCCTCCGTATCAGGACCCTCATTTTTCCCCTTGTATTTACAAAGGTCTTACGTGCGTAAAGCTGCACTCAAACGATGTTAACATCTAACATATTTGCGTTTGAAACCAAGCTTCCCTCTATCTATTTCCTTTTGGATATTTTCGGAAGCAAGCAGAATACTACTTTTTTTCTTGTCCCGCTTGATTTCGACTGGTCCTACTGCTTTTGCGGTTTCAACCGCCTTTTCATGAAGAGGTAAATAGGAAATCCCGACTGTGTAAATAAAATTATTCATAGCGGATTTCGTACGATCAGGAGAATCGTGAATCGTATTTTCTACCAGATCAAGCATACTCGCAATCTTAGCTTCACTAAATTCGCTGTCTGGGCGATTACCCAATAGCCAGCAATAACAACTCCAACCTGCTGACATTCTAAGTTCTTCCCCGCTTTTGATCCATTTATCGGCTACGGTTTGCGCAATATCGGTTTCAGCCAAAGTTACTGCAACCACATAATCAGACAACATATAAAAATACGCCGCATCCATCCAACGCTCAAAATCCTCCTCGGTCATGATCATCGGGTCCGCAATGATGCCGGCAAAATACATGGCATCGTAGTTCCCAGTGGCGTATAGCTGCTCGGTTAAAAGTTGATTTTTCTTGATTTTCTTTGCGAGTGGCTTCATTGCGCCTGTAGCCACCCCAAATAGCGGCTCATGTGCACCATTTCTTAAATATGTCTTTTTTATACGTTCCTTACCAAGCGCTGCCAGTTCCCGCATAACTACTTCGAATTCCATTGTTTGCACTTCCTTCCTATACCATCTCTATTTCATTGTAACAATCTATCTTATATTCTATATCAATCATTGCATATACAAAAGACAGTTCCTCTTTTTGTACGAGTAATAGAAAATACATCACACTTTTTTGTTTCGGTATAACCTTCTTATAATAACGGCAATGATAAAATATATACATATACACTTATAAGAATAGAGAATGTAAAATGAAGCTACTACCAATTCCTTTTATTAGATCAATGTATGACATTTCATTTAGGGTTTAGATTGGCTTAAAAATTTCGACTATTGGTCATTCTAACCTTTATATTCTTCCTCATTTCTCTTAACTTATGGTCTATAGTTTACTCCCTAATAGTTAAAATGTTTTTGTACATTTCACGAAGTCCTTATCTTCAAATAATTTAAGTTCCATTCATTTCTCCTCGATTTTCGCCAAAATGATTTTTGCTGCCCACTTAAAATTCTCTATCATTTAATCTATAAGGTTTAACAGTTTCCATTAACAAGCTGTTTCATTGCCTTTAACTTAGATGAAAGCTCAATAAACCATTCTTCATCCCCTGTTGATAATGCCAAGTCTATTAGAAATAAAAGTTGTTCCTTGTTTTTCACTTTAGAATCAGGCAGTCTCTTAACCTGTTTAGTTAAAAATGAAATTGTTTTTCCAATCGTTTCCTTATTGTCACTTGTAACAACAGTTACCTTTACTGGTATGTCAACACTAAACTAGACACTTTTTTTAAGGTGAATATTTTTATATTCAATGGGACTTAGATAGTCAAGC
>NZ_CANNCR010000104.1 GCF_947503125.1 uncultured Metabacillus sp. | reverse complement strand
TGCGGCGGTCAACAAGTTCACTTCGGTGTTAATTAAAACTAAAACGTTGTTTTTTCATAGAACTTTTGACACTACCTGTCACCTTCACTATAAAGGAGATTTGTGAAATTAAGGTGAAAGAATAATGAACAATATATTAACAAAATAAAATAAGGTGAATCAAAAGAGCTTTGCCCCTTTGATTCACCTTCTCTTAAATACCTGGTTGTCTTTAAATTTATTTCTTATTAATCATTTTTGAAATGGTGTTAAAATCTAATTTTTCATTTCCATTAACAATTGAATTAACAATTTTATCTTCCATTTGCTTTGAAACAGGTTTGTTAGCAATTTGTGATACGCGGCGGATCACATTGCGTACAGTTTTTTCATCTTTGAAGTTTGCACCCTGTAAAGAATTTGCTAAAGCAAAAACATCATTCATGTTAACGCCAGTTTTATTTTCGATATTTTTGAAGAATTTATTATCCATTTTCCCGCCTCCTTACCTGATAATATATCCTATGACATTCTAGGCAAAAGGTGAATAAAAAGAGACTGAGCTCTTTGTTCAAGTTCCGTAAGAAAAGCCTAAGAGTCTTGATCAGCCTGAAACAAATAAGACGCTCATGAGATTGAAAGCATTCTTTGCCTTCACTTCATGATGTTAAAATTCATTCCTTTTTTACCTGTTCAAAAAAAAATACGAGCATTATCCGCTCGTATTTTCTTTGATGCCCCTAAGACACTTTGGTCTTAGTTATAGAAAGAAGCACCAACAATGATTAAAAGGATAAATAATACAACGATTAAAACAAACGTGCTGCCGTAATAGCCGCCGCCGCCATAACCATAGCCACCGTAGCCGTAACCCATGCGCTAAGCACCTCCTCCTGCTATCATTACTTCACTATATGAAGCTAGGAGTCAGTTTGTTTGGACGTTTGCGGGTAGTTTTTGATAAGAATTCTAATTTCTTTTTATAGGTTTATGTTTAATCAGCCACTTTTCCATTTCTACAGCAGCTAACTCCATTCTTTGTTCAAATTCATCACTCAGCCTATCCATTTGGTTCAGTTCCCGCTCTTTACGATAAAGATTGGCATCCTCTTTTCTTTGGATATGATCATGCCGGCGATATACATTCTCCAGCAACCCACGGAAAACCTGTTCAATGATCAATATCTTTCTCTCCTTTTTTAAGCAATCCATCCTTGTAATAATCTAGGTATAATTTCCCTGAGTGGTCGACTTGGCCAAGGAAAATTTCCTCTGCAGCTGCTTCATGTTTTTTGAGCTGGGCATTAACCCAATCCAAACTATAGCCGCTGGCATAAATGGCTTCTTCATTTAATTTTCCGTCCATAATAATCGTTTGCGGTATTTTTAGCTGCTGCCCTTGTCCGAATAGATCCTCCCAAAGCACGGGCTTTTTTTCCCGTTTTAATAAAACACTTAATTCCCCATTCGTTTCAAGCGTTGCAAATTCAACATCTCCAGCAAAAAAAATATCCTTTTTCCTTAATTGCTCCATTAACTCATCTGTTGTGTATTTCTCATGTTTTAAGTTCTCCTCCAGGATCTTACCTCCCTCAATAAATGTTGTAGGAGTCCCTTCCACTATTTTGCGAAAAACAATGCTCTTTAAGGAAGCCATTGATACAATGACCGGGAAAAGCGCCCATATTAATAATGAAATCACACCATTTACTACATTTAATTCAATATCCATTGAAATCGTTCCAGCGATATCACCTACGGTAATCCCGACGATGTACTCGAAAAAAGATAATTTTGATAATTGCTTTTTTCCCAATAGTTTGGTGATAAAAAATAATCCTAAAATGATAAGTACTGAACGTATGATTACTTCAACCCAGTCTAGCATTTCCCTGTCACCTTCACATTTCTTTTGATTTTTTACCTTCTTAAATATGTGAAGAAGGCTTAGTAAGAAAAATTTGTGTTATGATATATTATCATTTCTTACCAAAACCTTTTTTATGTGAGAATCTTCGCTGAAAAAAATGAATGCCTATTTGTACTCAAGTACAGGTTCTTCTTCGGCTTCACAGGTATATTTGATACCATCTTATATACTCTGGGATAATGGCTTTTTAGCGGTTCTCCTGTTTTGGAATACCATAATACCTTATAGCGCATCAGAAATTACGATCCCTTCCTTCTTACAATAAGCGACACAGGATATAGTATTTTTGTTACTTTATTACTGCTCTTAAATCAGATGATCCATTGCTTTGATTTGCAGAGCTATAGATCCCCTAAAAAATAATAGGCTGACGAATTTTCTCGTCAGCCTGCCTCATATATTTACTTTTACACTATGACCGTTTTTTCTTTTTGCCACAGCCACAGCCGCTTTTTTTAACCTTCTTTTGCCCAACTGAAGGCGTTTTTTGTTCCTTATCGGTAGGATTTATGCTGCTCTTTTTCATTTGTATCCCCACCTTCCTAATTGATAATGTAATAAATCTATATAAAATCAGCCAAACCCAATATTGATTGCCTAAATTCAGTTTATGCGTATCACTTTATATCGTTCTAAGCATAAGCCTAATCTAACAATTTATTTATAACCGTTTCGATGATTCCCGCTAATCCTGCGATAGCTAAAATAACAAGCAAAGGCTCCGCCACAGAAGGCCAAAGCAGCCAAACTGCATATAGAAAGGCAGAACACCATACACCTGTACACCAGTAGCAGCTTAAAAGCTCACCGATCCAAATTCTTAAACCGGTTCCCTTCATTACGATGTATGTCTCAACATTTCCATTTTTATCAGTCTCTTCGACTTCTTGATGAAAAGGTCGTCTGATAAATTCAGTAATTTTATCAAAGACAAACAATCTTGTTAAACGAAATGAGGCAAGTGCAAGCATGATTAATTGCAGCCATGTCAATATGACACACACCCTTTTTTGAGTTCTCTTTACATATTTTATGAGCTTAATTGAAGAATATGTATTTATGAAACTTGTTTTAAATAAAGGTAGCTGATCTCATGATCGAGATCAGCTATACATATTATCCTGCCTTTAGTATTTATTGTTTATTGAATTGGAGTCGGCAATTAAACAATCTCTTCTAGGTCAAGGACAATATTAAGCAAGGCAACAAAGATATTAAGGAATAGATTTAATGTTACACCTGTATTTTGATCTTCTAAGTTAACCTCAATATCCTTACAATTTATGATAACTACTTTTTGTTTACTCTTTTGAGTTGTTTGTGCTACTTGCAATAATTCTTGTGTAACAAGTTCTGCATCGTCGTCAAGGATGATATTTAATAAAGAGATGATTAAGTTAATTCCAATATTGATTGTAGCAGCAAATTGTTCTTGTTCTGATTTTACTTTAATGTCGCAAGAATCTTTGATAAAAATTAACTCTTTAATTTCTTGTTCAGTATTTGCAACTTGTAGTCCATCTTGTTCAAAAATTGCATCATCATTACGATGACCAAATACATCTCTTTCATCATGACATTTTTCTTTCATTGGGTGGTCTTCAGTTCCAAGAGCACACCAGTTATAACGTTTTGCTTCCATTTATTCTTCCTCCTTTCGGTTTAATACATTAAATGCAGGAAAGGTATCTTTTGTATAAGGTATTTACCTCAGGTGATTTGCCCATTTTTAGATTATTTGCCTCGTCTTTTACGGAGTTTTTGTCGCAAAGTCATCTTATTTTCTGATTTTTTCTCATTAGTAGATTTAGAGGAAGGTTCTTCTGTTGTAAAACTTTGTTCTTCAAGAAGACTTTCGACATGTGCTTTATATGTTTTTGCAAGCTCTTTAAAGCGTTCCTTATCTTCGTCAGAAATTTGTGCTAGTTTTTCTTTGGAAACGTTATGCTTGTTAAGAATTTGTTGAACCATTATTTTTGCCATTTCAGGAGACATAAGATCAGGCTTTTTATCATCCATATTACCCCTCCTTTATCATTTTTCTTAGGTGATAAATTCAGAAATCAAAGCTATCAGTACATGCATAAAAAATTGAAGTGAATAAGCTACCTCATGATTTCTTAAATCGATCACCACTTCTGCCGAATTTTCGATAAAAATTTCCTTTTTATTGGCTTGTTTGATGCTAAATTTATTTTTCATTTCCTGAGTGATTAATTCGGCTGTTTCACTGTCTAAAAGGATTGATTGAAGAAACAACGTGATGACTGCTCGAATGGACGTATTTAGAGTAGAAATTTGTTCTGCATCATAAGTGATAATTCTTACGTTACGGGAATTTTTTATATGAATAAGATCACCTGAAGCTTGAATGGTCTTAGCTGTTATTTCCCCTTCTACATCAATGAAGGATGAAAGAAATTCTGTATTCATTTCAACTGGAGTGTTCAAATAGTACACAAAAAACCCTCCTTTCCTCTTTATATATAATGCATAGGTTTAGGTTTTTGTTTAGGAAATGACATGGTTTTGGTGCCCATTTTTGGTTTATTGGGTGGGCGTGCATATTTTACATGTTTAAACTTTTTATAATAGGAGAAATGTTCACTAGAAAAGCATAAATTGTTTTCTTTTCAATTAAAAAAGCCTTGTACCATAAAACGGTGGTAAAAGGCTTTTTTGAAGAAAAACAACGAAAAAAGGATGGATTCTTTTTGAACCCAATCCTCTATTAACAAGATTTAGGCAGCAGGAGGTAAAAATCTAACAAAGTTAACATATAAGGCTGACATACTTGTTGTTGTACCTGCTCCATATCCATTGTTCTCCACTACAGTGATTAAATTTCCAGTAACATTTAAAATATGACCAGTTACCTCAGCATGATCTGTTGCAATTAAAACTCTTGCTCCAATACGGCCAGCTAACTCCGCAGCTAACATTTCACTAAACATCGTTTTCCCCCCTTATAGTTCAGTTACAGTTTCAATTTGGTCTAATCTTACTAGTGTTTGGTTACCAGTAGTTTCAAGTAGAACAATATAGTCTGTTCTAACTGCTAAAACTCTACCTACTAATGGATTAAATAGTTCATTTCCTACTTCGATTTGAACTAGTTCACCAAGAAGTTCTAAAAGACGTGCTCTGAGGGAACCAGGAATTACAGGAATTACTGGTGTTGTTGGTGGTGTTACTGGTGGAGTTCCACCGCCACCATTCCCATTATCTTCTACTGGTACAAGTGCACAAATACAACGACAATCTACTACAAATGTTTCTTCAGTTTGACCTGTGCTTTCGAAAGTAAAGATTGCACAACAATCCTCAAATCCTTGGAACTCAAAGTCAGTACGATTCCCACCATTACCTGCTAAATTTAGAAAATTATCATTTCCTTCAAGGAGAAGATTAAATAAATCCCCTTCTTCAGCGTTTGCAAGGAAGGTACACGCACAACCATCACATACTACCCCATTACCATTTCCATTCTTTTTACAATTATGATGTTTTTTATGATCATGTTTTTTATGATCATCTTTTTTATGATCACATTTTTTATGGTCATGTTTTTTAGTATGTTTTTTACGGCTTTTTAACTGAGATAACAACTCATCCATCGAGCCCATTTCAAGACTTAAGTCTTTCTTACGCTTCATTCTTTTATCCTCCTATTTAAATAATTTATTTTGCCCTATATTTATATTCAATAAAAGATAGATTGCTAGGGCATTAGTTTCTTTTTTTGTAAAATAGTTAATAATCTAGAATTTTAAAAAGTGAATCCCCATAAATACAGGATTCACTCATCTAACAGGATATGAAGTAATTAGTATATTAAAAAAACATAAATTCTTTTAAAACTTAATTAAATCTAATCATTTACAGGTACAAGTGCACAAATACAACGACAATCTACCACAAATGTTTCTTCAGTTTGACCTGTGCTTTCGAAAGTAAAGATTGCACAACAATCCTCAAATCCTTGAAACTCAAAGTCAGTACGATTCCCACCATTACCTGCTAAATTTAAGAAATTATCATTTCCTTCAAGGAGGAGATTAAATACATCCCCTTCTTCAGCATTTGCTAGGAAGGTACACGCACAACCATCACATACTACCCCATTACCATTATCCTTTTTCTTTTTACAATGCTTCTTCTTACGTTTTGATTTTAATAAACTTAACAAATCAGTCATCTCACCTACTTCCATACTTGTACTCATATGGGAATGGCCTTTTCTTTTACCACAACAACCCATAATTTCATCCTCCTATTATTTGATATAAACTCACAATATATATATTCAATAAGAGGTATTATGTAAGGGCGATTGCACCTTTTAAACATAGGTATTCCCCCCTTTTGTACTAAAAAAATGAAAATCTTAACAAAAAGAAATTCACTTTTTTAGCACAAAAGGAAGGCAAAGTTAGTAGTTTCTTCCTAAAGATAAAGTAATAAAATAACCAAGTAACGATTGTTTAATTTCACTTCCCTCTTTAATCACTCCTGCAAGTTTTTCCGTCATTAAATTCCTTGCCTAAAACGGCCAAAAAAAAGGTATCAATAACATCGAAACAAGCATAGTAATCAATCCAAGCGGAATACCAACCTTCAAAAAGTCGCTAAATGAATATCCTCCCGTTCCATAAACAATCATATTTGATTGATAGCCGATCGGAGTGGCAAAACTTGTGGATGCAGCAATGGCAATGGTGATCGCAAAGGGAGTGGGGTCTAATGCCATCTGCTCTGCTACGGAATAGGCAATGGGGAAAATCATCGTTGCAGCTGCGTTGTTTGATAAGAGTTCTGTCGTCATCCAGGTTAAGAAAAAAATGACGGAAAGAATAACAATAGGTCCATAGTTCATCACATGGCTTGTGATCCATTCGGCCATTGCTGAAGCTACCCCTGTTTTTTCCAAAGCCTTGGCGATACCAAAGGATGATCCGATCATAATAAGCAGCTTCCATTCTATTGAATTCCTCGCTTCTTCAATCGATATTGATCTTGAAAATAAAAGAATAACGACAGCTATACAAACAGCTGTAATCATTTTTATCCATCCTAAACCAACAGATACAATCATCATGATGAAAATGCTGATCAAGAAAATAGACTCTTTATCAACTTCGGGTGAATAAGAGGATTTATATTCTGATTCAACTTCTAGAGTAAGGCCTTGAATGCTCCTTAATCCGCCAATCGTTTCATCATCTCCCTTTAATAGTAGAAAATCATCTTCTTGTAACGTCTTGCTGCTAGAAATCGGAAAAATGCTCTTTCCATTCCTTATTATGGTTATAAAATAACCCTGTTTTAACCATAGTAATCCTACCTCTTTTATTGTTTTTCCTACCATCGGACAAGTTGAAGCAATTTTTGCTTGTACCAGACATTCACCGCAGTTCTTTTCCTTTAAAGAATCTTTTGCACCATGATTAGGCAGCATGCTGCTGCCAATAAACGTCATATATAGAATACCTATAATCGCACATGGAATGCCGATTAGACCGAGCTCAAACATGCTAAATCCTGTTCCAGTCCTATCCATTAATAAACCGCTAATAACAATGTTCGTAGAGGTTCCAATCAGCGTACACATTCCCCCTAAGATTACTGCGTATAACAAAGGAATGAGCAGCTTTGTCTCTGGCAATCCTATTTTTCGGGCCCATTTCCTCACAAGGGGAGTCAGAATCACAACTAGGGGTGTATTATTCATAAACATTGAGATACATGCCGCTGGAAGCATTAGCTTAAAAATGGCTTTTTGCGGTCTTTTCTCATAACCAATCATATACTCAGGTAATTTTTTTATATAATCCTGAATTATTCATACCTTCTCTCAGGTCATGCATTTAATCAAAAATTAATTACATTTCTAAGTTTTTAAAAGA
>NZ_CANNCR010000103.1 GCF_947503125.1 uncultured Metabacillus sp. | reverse complement strand
CGCTTGACTATCTAAGTCCCATTGAATATAAAAATATTCACCTTAAAAAAAGTGTCTAGTTTAGTGTTGACATACCACTATCTCCCCCCGAAGGATGCAGGGGAAGTAGTATTTGAATTTAACCCAATCAATGATGGGGATGAAATAACAGTTGGTAACTCAAAAGTTAAGGCAGTATACTCTCCGGGGCATACAATTGGAAGTACCTCATTTATTATTGATAATGCATATTTATTGACCGGAGACATATTGTTTGTAGATTCTATTGGGCGTCCAGATTTAGCAGGTAAAGCAGAGGACTGGGTCGGTGACTTAAGAAATACCCTGTATGGTACTTATAAAGAACTAGCAGATGATTTAGTTGTTCTTCCTGCACACTACATGGGTGTAGATGAAATGAACGAAGATGGAAGTGTGTCTAAAAAATTAGGTGTTTTATATCAAGTAAACCATGGATTAAATATACAAGACGAAAGTGAATTTAGGAGAGCAGTCACAGAAAATTTACCTCCGCAACCAAACTCTTACGAAGAAATAAGGCAACTTAATATGGGGAATTTAAAACGTCCAGAAGAGGAACAGGGTGAAATGGAAATAGGGCCAAATCGCTGCGCAATTCGCTAGAGGGATTTGATTCTTAAACAAAATAAATTGGAGAATAAATCAATGGATGTTCAGTTGATAATTACACTTTTTCTAATCGGGTTTACTGGTTCTTTTATATCTGGGGTGGCTGGTATTGGTGGGTCTATAATCAATTACCCAATGTTGTTATACATTCCTCCCTTAGTTGGCGTTGGTATGTTTAGTTCACATGAAGTAACAGGAATAACTGGAGTACAGGTATTTTTCGCTACCATTGGTGGTGTTTTAGCCTATAGAAAAAGTGGGTATTTACATGTGTCACTAATCATTTATATGGGAGTCAGTGTACTAATAGGAAGTTTAATTGGTGGTTTTGGTTCGAGAATGATGGAAGAGCAAGCAATCAATATCATTTATGGGATTTTAGCACTCAGTGCAGTTGCTTTAATGTTTATTCCCACTAAAGGTAGAGAGGGAAAGGATGATGAAATTCCAGTTAACAAGAGTTTAGCATCCTTTTTGGCTTTTATTGTCGGAGTTGGAGCAGGAATAGTTGGGGCTGGTGGAGCATTTCTTCTTGTTCCAATCATGTTGGTCATTCTAAAAATACCTTCACGTGTAACAATTGCATCTTCATTAGCAATAACTTTTATTTCATCCATTGGGGCAACTATAGGGAAGGTTGCCACGGGACAGGTCTTATTTTTTCCTGCTTTAATAATGGTAATATCAAGTTTGGTTGCTGCGCCACTTGGTGCACAAGCAGGGAAAAAAGTAAATACCAAAGTCCTTAGATGGATTTTGGCATTACTAATTGGTGGTACTTCAATTAAAATTTGGACTGACATCCTATTTTAGGAAGCGTTATTACTTTCAATATATGTCTCCAAAGATGGATGATATTCTTTTTGGTAATGACCTTCCGAGCAGTATTTAATCACAGAAGCACTAAGTATGCTTGATTTTTTAGTGTTTAACGCCTTTTTGCAATTGGGGCATTTTTCAGTTAGAAAGACTTTTAGGAACTTCATTGGTTTATCACTCCATATGTTTAATCTTGTTAAAACCTATTTGATTACTGTGAATTATAGCATAAAAAGTTTTATTTTTATGTATAATCCTTTGTAATACTTCTTGGAAAGGTATGATGATATTGGCAGGACATCGGTTTAAACCTGATAAAGCAGATAAGTTATTAGATCCTAAACGTAGAGAATTGGTTTCACCTGAACAAGTCGTAAAAGAATTAAAGGTTAAAAAGGAAAATATAATTGCTGATTTAGGGGCAGGTAATGGTTTCTTTACCATTCCATTAGCAAAGGCAACTGAACAGGAAGTTTATGCTGTTGATATTGAGGAAAAAATGTTAAACCTCTTAAGGGAAAATGCTAATTCTGAAAAAATTGGCAATATCCAATACTACAAGGTCGTCATTCAACCGTATATCCTCTAGGTCACTAAGGCCCTTGTCGCCTTCGTAGTACATGAAATTCCTAATTTAAAAAAGGCTCTTGGAGAATTCAAAAGGATACTAAGACCAAACGGAACTCTACTTATTCTTGAATGGGAAGCCATTGAAATGGAAATGGGACCACCATTACATGAAAGGATCTCCTCAGGTAAAATGAAAGATATTTTAATTGAAAATGAGGTTGAGCCTTCAATTGTTCATTTTAGTGAAGCCGTTTATGGAGCCATTATCAATATATAAGGAGGAAAAGTCATGCAATTTGATTATACTGTTGAAACTAAGGATAATATCCAAACAGCCATATCTTCATTGGAGGAAACCTTAAAAGAAGAGAAGTTTGGTGTGCTATGGGAATTTGATATTAAAGGAAAGTTACAAGAAAAGGGATTAGAATTTAATCAGGATTATAAAGTCTTAGAAGTATGTAATCCACAAGAAGCCCAACGAATACTTAGTGAAAATCAGATGGTTGGGTACTTTCTACCTTGTAAAATTGTTGTTTATTCTGATCAGGGAAAAACAAAAATTGGTATGCCGAGGCCTACAGCATTAGTGAGTATGGTGAATGACGATAAGATAAAGGAACTTGCCAAGGATATCGAGCACCGTTTAATTGGGTGCATTGATAAGAGTATCGTATGAAATAAAAATAAGAAATTGAAATGAAGGAGATGTAACACCAGTTTATATCTCCTTTTTATTTGACAATATACTATAGGGGGTATAAAATATGACTTGTTAATTGCTCCTTGTCAAATAAGGGAGAGTGTGAGTATCTTGATGAATTTTGTTTTTATATTATTAGGTATACCTATCTTGATAGGTTTATATAATAGATACATTCCTGTTCTGGGTATGTCATATCTTGAAATAAGGGATATTAGTAAGAATAGTAGTAGGATAATAATTGATATTAGGGATTATAACGTTACCTATAAACAACCAATAAAAGAAGCAATTAACATTCCAGTTGGTTATTTAAATAGATATTATGAGGACATTCCTCATCAAACGATCCACCTAATATCGTCAAATGCTTTGGAGAAAAATATTGGAACTCGTATATTACGCAAAAAAGGATTTAAAGTAGTAAGTTATTCGTTATGCGAAGAGATATGTGATGAGAGTTACAATCGTAATAACATAGAGCAGTTTTGTTAAGGTTTAGATGTTAGGTAGAAAAATAAACATTGCCTTGTTGACAATATACCTAGTAGGGTATATAATTATTTTATCAAATCACAAACCTAGTTTCAACAATGGCTAGAAACGTATGAATAAAAGGATTTTGCTTATATTATAAAGAAATCGAGGTGACACTATGGAATATGATGTTCAGACGAAAAATCGTTTAAAAAGAATTGAAGGTCAAATAAGAGGTATCTTACGGATGATGGAAGAACGCAAAGACTGCAAGGATATCATTACTCAGTTGTCTGCAAGTAGAACAGCAATTGACCGTACAATCGGAGTTTTAGTGAGTACCAATTTGATTGAGTGTGTTAGAAAAGCAGAAGAAAATGGGGAAAATAGTGATGATTTGGTAAAAGAGGCTGTTAACATGCTTGTAAAAAGCAGATAGTAAAAAGGTTGACATCCTTTTTTATTTAGAATACCATATACCTATACGGGTATAGGTGATTGAATTTAAGGAGGAATATTAATGAGAGTAGAAAAAGTTTTAGACGCAAAAGGGTTAGCGTGTCCGATGCCTATTGTTAAGACAAAGAAGGCAATAAATGAAATTGAATCAGGCCAAGTATTAGAAGTTCATACAACAGATAAAGGTGCTAAAAGTGACTTAACGGCTTGGGCAAAATCTACTGGACATGAATTACTGGATTATAGAGAAGAGAATGATGTACTTATCTTCTTGATCAAGAAAGGCTAAATTTTTTTACAACAAAATATACCCATTTGGGTATTTTGAGTATAAACGAGGAGGAATTACAATGTCAGATAAAAAGAAAACAACGATTGTTCTATTTAGTGGGGATTATGATAAAGCGATGGCAGCCTATATTATCGCCAATGGTGCAGCCGCTTATGATCATGAGGTAACCATTTTCCATACATTCTGGGGACTAAACGCACTTAGGAAAGATCAGCAAGTACTTGTGAAAAAAGGATTTTTAGAAAAAATGTTTGGTAAAATGATGCCACGTGGTGCTGATAACATGGGACTTTCTAAAATGAACTTTGCGGGAATCGGTCCAAAAATGATAAAACATGTCATGAAAAAGCACAATGCTATGCCACTTCCACAACTAATTGAAATGGCACAGGAGCAAGATGTGAAGTTAATTGCATGTACTATGACAATGGATCTCCTTGGATTACAAAAGGATGAGTTAATTGATGGACTCGATTACGCAGGAGTTGCTGCTTACATTGGTGACGCAGAGGAAGGCAATATCAATCTATTTATCTAATAGACAATTAGACTTGGAGGAGTTCGATGGATTTCTTTAGTGTAGATGTCATCATTATATCTATGGTTGTTATATTCATCATTATACGTTTTATCCCGGTTAAGGGGGTAAAACAAATTGATACAAATGAATTAAAAGAGTTATTGAAAAATAAGGATCCTCAATTCGTTGATGTGCGTACACAAGGAGAATTTAGTCGTTACCATATTCAAGGATTTAAAAATATTCCGTTACAACAACTCTCAAAGAAGGCAAATATGTTGAATAAAAACCATGAGGTTGTTGTCATTTGCCAAAGTGGAGTGAGGAGTAAAAAGGCTAGTAAAATGTTAAAGAAGATGGGGTTTAAGAAAATAATAAATGTAAAAGGTGGAGTAAGTACTTGGAGAGGATAAGGAGATTTTATTAATGAAAGAATATTCTACAACACAAGTTCAGGGTTTACTTGGTGAAGGTTTAAATCTAATTGATGTTCGTGAAGCCCACGAAGTTGCACAAGGTAAAATTCCCGGAGCAGTAAACATTCCGCTTGGATTATTGGAATTTCGTATGAATGAATTAGAAAAACCCAAAGAATATATAATTGTGTGTCGTTCTGGTGCTCGAAGTGCCCAAGCAACAAAGTTCCTTGAAAGTCACGGTTTTAATGTGATCAACATGTCTGGTGGAATGCTAACATGGGAAGGTCCAATAGAATAAAATTTTTTAAAGAAACTAATACCCTAATGGGTAAATTAAATCAGGAGGTTGTTTTAACATGGAAATGATAAAAACTGATTTTGTTTTAGATGCAAAGGGATTAGCGTGTCCAATGCCTATTGTAAAAACTAAAAAAGCAATAAATAATCTAGAGGCTGGTCAAGTACTAGAAGTTCAAGCAACGGATAAAGGTTCAAAGGCAGATATTAAAGCATGGTCAGAAAGTTCAGGTCATCAATATTTAGGGACAGTAGAAGAGGGTGATGTGTTGAAGCATTATCTTCGTAAAAAAAGTGGAGAAGAAAAGTTAGAAAAGAAACATCCACATGTCATTAGTAACGATGAATTAGATCAAAAACTTTCATCCAAAGAGGATTTGATTGTGCTAGATGTGAGGGAGCATGCTGAGTACGTGTTTAGTCACATTCCGAAGGCAAAATCGATTCCGCTTGGTGAATTAGAGAATCGATTAGATGAATTAAATCCTGAAACTCCAATTTATGTAGTGTGTCGAACTGGAAATCGAAGTGATCTAGCAGCACAAAAACTTACTGACAAAGGATTTAAGAAAGTAGTAAACGTTGTACCCGGTATGAGTAATTGGGAAGGTCAAACTGAAAAAGCAGTAGATTAGTAATTTAAGGGGAAAAGAATATCAAAAAGAATCAGGAGGGTTTGTAATGGCAAAAAAAGTAGCAATTATTGCAAGTAATGGTGGACTGTTTGATGCGTATAAAGTATTTAACATTGCGACGGCCGCTGCGGCAACAGATCAAGAAGTGGCAATTTTCTTTACCTTTGAAGGATTGAACCTCATTCATAAGGAAGGATATAAACAACTTCCAGTGCCAGAGGGAAAAGAACATTTTGTAGAAGGTTTTTCAAAGGCAAATGTACCTTCCATTCCAGAATTAGTGGAAATGTCAAAAGAATTGGGTGTTACGTTCATTGGATGTCAAATGACAATGGATGTAATGGGATTAGAGAAAGATGCATTTATTGATGGAATTGAGGTTGGTGGAGCCGTAACGTTCCTAGAATTTGCTAAAGATGCTGATGTAACATTAACATTTTAATTAATTTATATTTTTTTAGCCAAAACTATACTATAGGGGGTATTCAAGGTGGCTTTAATTGAAATGACTTCAAGAGAAGTGACACAAAAAGTAATCAATCAAGAAGAATTATTTATTTTAGATGTTCGGAATGAAAGTGATTTTAATGATTGGAAAATTGAAGGTGCAAACTTTAATTACTTAAATGTACCATATTTTGAGTTATTAGATGGTGTAGAAGGTATTTTAGATAAACTTCCTTCAGACAAAGACATTTTAGTTGTATGTGCAAAAGAGGGTTCATCTATCATGATTGCTGATATGCTTTCTGAAGAAGGGTTAGAAGTGGCCTACTTAAAAGGTGGTATGAAGGCATGGAGCGAACACTTAGAGCCTATTAAAGTGGGGAACTTAAAAGATGGAGGAGAGATGTATCAATTTGTTCGTATTGGAAAAGGTTGTCTATCATACATGGTCGTTTCAAATGGTGAGGCAGCAATTATCGATGCAACAAGAATGATTGATATCTATACTAAGTTTGCTGAAAACATTGGTGTAACGATTACACATGTATTTGATACACATTTACATGCGGATCACATTTCAGGCGGTAGAGCAATTGCAGAAAAAACAAACGCAACCTACTGGTTGTCTCCGAAGGATGCAACAGAAGTTACATTTGAGTATCAACCGTTAGAAGGTGGCACCGATGTAACTATCGGTAATACAACAATCAATATTCATGCTTTATATTCTCCGGGCCATACCATTGGATCAACGTCTTTTGTTGTCGATGAAAAGTATTTACTTTCAGGTGATATCTTATTCATTGATTCCATTGGTAGACCAGATTTGGCTGGTAAGGCAGAAGATTGGGTAGCCGATTTAAGAGAAAGTCTTTACACACGTTATAGAGAACTATCAGAAGAACTTGTTGTTCTTCCAGCCCATTTTATGATCATTGACGAACTAAATAAAGACGGTAGTGTTTCTGGAAAATTAGGCACTCTCTTTGAAAAAAACCATGGTTTAAACATTGAAGACGAGAATGAATTTAGAAAATTAGTGACGGAAAACTTACCGCCACAACCAAATGCATATCAAGAAATCCGTGAAACAAACATGGGTATAATTAGTCCAGATGATGAAAAACAACGTGAAATGGAAATCGGACCAAACCGTTGTGCCGTTCGATAGGAGAAAATAAGAATTTATTAGGAGGATTTTTAACATGAAGATAGCAAAAGTACTAGACGCAAAAGGTTTAGCATGCCCAATGCCTATTGTAAAAACAAAAAAGGCGATCAATGAACTAGAGTTAGGCGAAATTTTAGAAATTCATGCAACAGATAAAGGGGCAAAAAGTGACCTTGCTGCATGGGCGAAGTCAGGTGGTCATGAATTACTAAAAGATTCAGAAGACGGTGATGTTCTAAAGTTCTGGATTAAAAAAGGTTAAATCATAAAAGAAAAGGGAACCAACTTGGTTCCCTTTTCTATAATAGGAGCCATTCCTGTAATGAAGAAATTTGAGGATTGAAACAAAAAGAGCCCTCTTGGTATAGTACGAGGTGTCC
>NZ_CANNCR010000102.1 GCF_947503125.1 uncultured Metabacillus sp. | reverse complement strand
ATCAGAAATGGATTCTTTTTTCATTTTTTTCATGCATTAAATAGTAACAAGAAAGCTGATTAGATAGGCGATATTAGTCTATATTAGAAAATCTGTGAATAATTCAGGACTAATTTTGTATTTATTATTTTTCTTGAAAATAGGGTTTTCTGATAGGAGGAAAAGATAACATGATGAAGTACTTACAAAAAATTGGTCGCTCTTTAATGCTGCCAGTAGCCGTTTTGCCAGCTGCAGCGATCTTAATGGGGATCGGTTATTGGATAGACCCAGCGGGCTGGGGAGCAGGTAATCCAATCGCTGCATTTTTAATTAAGGCAGGATCTTCAATTATCGATAACATGTCTATTTTATTTGCCGTAGGGGTAGCGCTCGGCATGTCTAAAAACAAAGACGGTTCCGCGGCTTTGAGCGGGTTGGTTGCCTACTTGGTCGTAACAACCTTGCTTTCAACAGATTCTGTCGCTATGCTTCAAGGGATTGACGCGGAAAATGTAAATCCAGCTTTTGTAAAAATTGAGAATCAGTTTGTTGGGATTCTTTCAGGGATTATAGCATCCATTATGTACAATCGCTTTAGTGAAGTACAATTGCCAGCGGCATTGGCATTCTTTAGTGGAAAACGATTAGTGCCAATTATGTCTGCTGTTTCCATGTTAGTTGCTTCAGTTGTATTGTTCTTTGCATGGCCGGTTATTTTTACAGGTTTAGTATCTTTCGGTACAGCGATTAGTAAATTGGACTTTATCGGTGCAGGATTGTACGGCTTCTTTAACCGATTATTAATTCCTACAGGCTTGCATCATGCTTTAAATTCCGTATTTTGGTTTGATGTCGCTGGTATTAACGATATCGGCAATTTCTGGGCAGGAACTGGAACAAAGGGAATTACAGGAATGTATCAGGCCGGTTTCTTTCCGATCATGATGTTTGGACTTCCAGCAGCAGCTCTAGCGATGTATCATACTGCGAAAACTAAAAGAAAAAAACAAGCGGCATCCCTGTTGCTAGCAGCAGGTTTTGCTTCATTCTTTACAGGGGTTACTGAGCCTTTTGAATTTTCATTTATGTTTTTAGCGCCAGCATTATATGTTGTTCATGCTGCCTTAACGGGGATCTCATTAGCAATCGCTGCGTTCTTCCATTGGACTGCAGGCTTTGGCTTCAGTGCAGGATTAGTTGACTTTGTCTTAAGCTCTAGACTTCCATTAGCTAATCAGCCATATATGCTGCTTCTTCAAGGTTTAGTATTTGCTGTGATTTACTATGTATTATTCCGCTTCTTAATCACGAAGTTTAACTTAGCTACTCCAGGAAGAGAAGAGGACACAGAAGAAGATACAGCGAGTACAGCAACCACAGGTGATAATAAGTTCGCTGTGATGGCAGAAAAGATTTATGAAGGCTTAGGCGGAGATGAAAATGTAACATCTGTAGATAACTGTGTAACACGTCTGCGTATTGAAGTAAAAGACATGGATGCCGTTGATCAAAATAAAATTAAGTCAACAGGTGTACCTGGCATCAATATTGTCGGACCTCAAAGCATCCAAGTAATTGTAGGGACACAAGTTCAATTTGTAGCAGATGAAATTGAAAAAATCCGTAAAGGCTAAAATATCAAAAATGAAAACTACCTGATGGTTAACCAGGTAGTTTTCTGTTTAACTTTAGAGACGATCATGACGATACTTTTCATAAAGAAGAAAGATGATTATAATGACAATAGTGTGGATTAGTGTAACTGAAAGGAGATTCTTCGGTGATTGACAAAAATTCTCCTCTACCTTTGTATTATCAGTTAGAAGAGCAAATCAAAAAAACGATCGAATCTGAACAATTAAGGCCCGGGGACGCTCTGCCTTCAGAACGCGAGCTTTCCGAAAGCTATCAAATAAGCCGAATGACGGTAAGACAAGCCATTACCAACCTAGTGAATAAAGGCTATCTTTTTAGAGAAAAAGGAAAAGGCACCTTTGTATCAAATCAAAAGTTCGAACAAAACTTACAAGGCCTTACGAGTTTTACAGAGGACATGAAAGCACGTAACTTAGTGCCGGGAAATAAATTATTGCATTTTGAAATTTACCCTGCAGATCCTGATATAAAGGAACGTCTTTCATTAGATGATGACGAACTTATTTATAAAATAAAGCGGCTTCGCCTGGCAAATGAGGAGCCGATCGCCCTTGAAACGAGCTTCTTGCCAGTCAAGCTTGTCCCTGGATTAACCCCGGAAATTTTAGAGAAATCGTTATACACCTATATTGAAAATGAATTGCGATTAAACATCGGGCACGCTACTCAAACGGTTGAAGCTGCTCTTGTTAACGAAGGGGATAGTAAACATTTAAAGATAAAAAAAGGTGTCCCGGTTTTACTGATTCAACGGGAGACGTATTTAGAAAACGGAACACCGTTGGAGCTTGTAAGATCGTCTTATCGAGCTGATAAATATAAGTTTAAAATTGATATTGAAAGAAAATAAGTGGTGCTGAGACTTGACTCTTGCTTTACCTTGAGTTAGGACTCAGCTATTTTCTTTTGCTCTCACTAGGCCCTTTCCAATCAAAACGAATTGGTGAGTTGACACTAGAAATCAATCATGTTATTTTTATGTTATCGATAACATAAAGGGGATTTCATCATTACACTTTACATCGTTATGCAAAATAAAATTTTGTTAAATTTCCTCTTTAGCAGCAAATGATTTGCCTGTTGATATTTTAGTTATCCTCAGCATTTGCCGCACATCATTACTCTTTTAAAAAAGCTTCCACAGTTTAGAGCAGACATTATCCATATGCCACAGGAATTAACAGCAATAGAAATGAAAGCGATTTCTATAGCGCGGTTTTATCACTTACAGTTAAAAACTTTAATTATCTAGGGGGAATGACAGTGCGATTGCTTAATAAAACAGCGATTATTACAGGCGGTGCAAGTGGAATCGGTGAGGCATCTGCTTCATTATTTGCTTCTGAAGGAGCTAAATTGGTCATTGCTGACATTAGTGAAGAAAACATTGCCCGTGTAGTGTCGCATTTACGAGATCAAGGTATCGAAGCTTTCGGGGTGAATTGTAACGTTTCTGAAGAGTCCGATGTAAAGAGGCTAATCTCTTTAGCAGTTGAACAGTATGGCAAAATTGATATTCTGTTTAACAATGCTGGAACGATTTTGCCGAAAAAACTGGAAGATACGACCGGAGAGGAATGGGATCATTTATTTCACGTTAATGTAAGGAGCATGTTTCTCACTGCGAAATACGTCATAGACCACCTTAAATACAATAAAGGAACGATCATTAATATGGCCTCGATGACTGGGGTAGCTGGTCAACAAAACAATCCGGCTTACTCAGCCTCAAAAGGGGCAGTTATCGCTTTAACAAAAGCACTGGCTATCGATTTGGCGCCGTTTGAAGTAAGGGTAAATGCCATTTGTCCTGCTGGTGTACAAACCCCTTTATTAGAAAGCTGGTTAAAGCAGCAGAAAGACCCGAAAGAGGCCTCTGTTGCCCAAGATCGTTCCCATATGTTGCGACGTACAGCATCGCCTCTAGAGATTGCGAAAGTCGCTCTGTTCCTTGCAAGCGATGATTCATCCTTTATAACAGGAGAGCATATAGTGGTCGACGGAGGAGCAACTCTCGGTTACGGGAAAGGGGCTAAGGCGGAATGGAATTTGATTACAACTTTAACTTAATGAAAACGAAAATTATCGATTATAAGTAATTAGCATCAACCAAATTGGCATTAGCTAATAAAATTCTTTACAAGGAACTTAGGATGTGTTCCATGAACCTGCACACCATCCTATTTCTACATACAGAAAGGATGATCTTCTATGCTAAAAGGGATTCCATCTATATTATCGCCTGACCTTATGAAAATCCTATTAGAAATGGGACACGGTGACGAAATTGTGTTTGCTGACGGAAACTTTCCTTCTGCAAGCTGTGCACAAAGGTTAGTTAGATGTGATGGTCACAAAATTCCGGTGCTGTTACATGCCGTTATGAAATTATTCCCCCTTGATACATATGTGGAAAAGCCGTTGGCATTAATGAAGGTAGTACCGGGCGATTCAATAAAGCCTGTCATCTGGGATGAGTATCGAACAATCATTCAAGAATATAATGGACCATTAAACGATTTTGAGATTCTTGATAGGTTTTCATTTTATGAGCGGGCAAAAAAGGCCTATGCTATCGTTGCTACTAGTGAAAAAGCGCTCTATGCAAACATTATTTTAAAAAAAGGTGTGTTAACGGATTTCGACTAATAGTTTATTAGCCTTATAGTGAATATATCTTGTGATGGCTTCCGCCTGAGAAATAAGAATGCCTGAAAAGTGGAGATGTTGTAACAAATTGAGATTGAAAAGGCAGGATCCTTAACGAACACCAGAAACAAGAAGCTGTTGTCACCATCGCTAAATAGCAGGTTTTAACCGTGGAATGACACTCTAAATAAAAGGAGCATAATCATTTATTACGAAAAACCGGGTGATCCTCATTTAAGGATTCCCGGTTGTTTGTTTAAGAAAGGGTTTTGGTGTCTTTTATATTGATAGAAGATTTTCGAACGATCAATTCTGCTGGAAGGACAATTTTTCGATATTCAGGCGGAGCTTTTTTTTCAATTCTATCAATTAATAACTGGGTCCCAGTAAAGCCAAAATTGTAAGCCGGCTGTGATGCAACGGTTAAGAATGGATAAAGATCCACAGGTCCTAAATCATCAAAACAAACAACTGACATTTCTTCAGGAACATTTACATTATGAAGGTGAAGCGCTTTAATCGTATTAACTGCAATGAAATTATTTGCTGCAAAAATAGCTGTCGGGCGTTCTGTTATCGAAAGGGATAATAATTTTTTAACGTTTTCGTTCGCATTTTCTTGTTTATAATGGCTTTGATAAATTTCATTTGCTTCGAGGCCGTAAATTTTTAAGGTTTCAATATAGGCCTTTTGACGTTCTCGTGCCGTAGAAGTATTCAGCGGCCCGTTAAATAAAGCGATTTTTTCATGTCCTTGATTAATAAGATGTTCTATTAATTTTCTAGTTCCTTCACGGCTGTCTCCATTAACTTCGTCGGATTGAATGTCTTCTATTTTTCGGTCGAGTAAGGTAAATGGGATATTATGTTTGATTAACGTTCGTAAATTTTTTTTCGATTGGTCTCCAGTTGGGGTAATTAATACTCCATCGACTCCAGATGAGATGAGCATATTAATATAATCAGATTCTTTTTTTAAATTTTCATCCGTATTGCATAAAATGAGCTGGTAACCCATTTGCATAGCTTTATCTTCCGCGCCTCTTGTTACTTTTGTGAAAAATGGGTTCGTTATGTCAGTAATAACTAAAGCGAGAATTTTCGATTTATTTGTTGACAGTTTTCTGGCAGAAGAATTGGGTATATAGCCCATTTCTTTTATGATCTCTTCTACTTTTTTTCTTGTAGTCTCACTAATGTTACCGGATTTATTAATCACTCTTGATACGGTCATTGGTGAAACATTGGCCTTTTGTGCTATATCGTAAATAGTTACCATCTGAGACTTCCTTCCTCCTGAACAGCATCTATTAACAGTTTACAAAAAAATTGGAATTGACAGCAAGTTTGAAAGCATGTTTTTAGGTTATCGGCAACATAAATATATCAAAAAATAATGAATCCATGGAATATACGTGTGAAATAACGGCTGCTTTTCTTTTGAGCCCCCATATTTTATTGAAGTATTGGTTAAATAATTGAAGATGAATAGAATTTATTTCGGTAAATTATACAGATAAATTTTTTTGACATTTACATAAAGGGGATGCAAAGCATGACAGTTGAAATAGCAAATCAGCCTCAGCTACGGGTTCTAACCTTTAACATTCATCACGGAGAAGGAAATGACGGTATTATTGATTTGAATCGCATAGCTGCTATCATCAATAATGTTAAACCTGACCTTGTAGCGATCCAAGAGGTAGATAAAAATGTAAAAAGAACAGAAAATGTTGATCAGCCCGATTTATTAGGTCAGTTGACTGGGATGAATGTCGCTTTTGGTAAGGCAGTTGATTTTGATGGCGGTGAATATGGACAGGCATTATTATATCGCTTTCCGCTAGACTCATTCGAAACGATCTCTTTACCTAATCCAGCTAACAATGAACAACGTGTCGCGTTAGTTGGAAAATTTGTTCCTGAAAATGACTTACCACCCTTTACATTTATCGGAACACACCTTGAATTTGAATCGAAGGAGTGCCAGATCGCCCAAGCAGAAAAACTGAAAAATCAATTTGGGACAACAACTCCTTTAATTTTGGCTGGTGATTTAAATGCTACACCTCAATCTGCTGCAATTGATATATTAAGAACAAATTGGGATGATGCCACAGCTAAAATTACGGAACCAACGTGCGAAGAAGATGGGAAAATTGATTATATTATGTATGGAGGACGAAATCAATGGCGAGTCATCAGCACACAAGCGTTAGATAATCGTAGAGCATCTGATCACAAACCCGTCTTTGCAGTACTTAGCTGGAGGGGTGAATAAATATTAGCTACAACAAATTGTTCAAATGTGCAGAAAATAATAATTCACTTAATATAGATTGACACATGGTCCGGTTCATGATATTTTAATGTTATCGGTAACATTGAAATATCATATCTCCAATAATGATTTAATTGCAGGTGTCTTCCGCTCGCTTGAGTTTGAATCATCACCTTTTAAGAGAAGTTTTACTTTGATTTAGATTGAAGGTTGAAATTCGACCTAGGTTACAAGATTTTTGAGATGTTCGATGGATTTACGATCTCAAGGCGTGAAAAATATCGACACCTGTAAATGAAGATTTTCCTCTTAAAATATTGATTTACCCTAGTAGTTACAGTTATATCTACTTTACTTCAAGAGTTCCCTCAACGAAGAATTGTCATCAACATCATGTGATAAAATCTGCTATTCGAAAGTAAACCCTTCAGAAGAAATAATTAAACTGTTTAGAGAAATACTGACTGTTTTTATCAAGTTAAAACCACAGATTTACTTAGTCTGTTGTTATTTGTAAGCGCTTAAAAAACGAACATGCAAAGGGAGGGAGTAAACATTGGAAATTGTGAAAACTTCTAAAAAAACTGAATTTCCTGCCAATGTTACGAGCAAGAAAAAGACGAAAACGAACAATTCTGCATGGAAAATAAAAAGTTCGTGGCAGCTATATGTAATATTTCTTCTGCCACTCGCTTACATTATTATTTTCCAATATATTCCGATGTACGGAATTACGATCGCATTTAAAGATTTTAATCCTGCGGAAGGAATATTAGGAAGTCCGTGGGTTGGATTTAAACATATCGAGGCTTTCTTTCATTCTTACGAATTTTGGAGAGTCATAAAAAATACAATAGGACTCAGCCTTTATCAGCTTATCATCGGCTTTCCATTTCCAATTTTACTGGCGCTTAGTTTAAATTATGTGAATAAGAAATATTTCAAGAAGACGGTTCAAATGATATCTTATGCCCCGCATTTTATATCGGTAGTTGTTTTTATACTAAAACAATTAAATGATTCTTGTACAAAGATGAAATAAAGAGTATATATTCCTAGCAGGATCGTACCTTATGCTGTATGCTCAAACAATTGATGGATGAATCTTTTCTGATTTTGGACAGACTGATCCCGAAAATCAATCTGCTCTTTTTTTAATCATATGCATCGCTTCTACTCACAAAAGCATGGATGTAGATGTTTCAAAAGACTTGAACCCTAACAAAGGAAGAACTCTTCTCTTAAAGAATCGATGATCCTGTTCCACGATGTTATTTAGAAATTTCACTTGCCTTATTTGGATGCCTTCTGGCATTTTTTTGTGCGACGGGCAGTCGCAAGGAGTGTTGACTGAGTCAACACTCTTCTTTTCGAAGTTTAAGCGTACTATGTCAATTACTTTTTTTAATAATTTGGGTATACTTAATAAGCATCAACTAAAATTGTAAAAAAATGTAAGTTAGAAACAACTGACAAGGAGCTCTATGAAAGTTATCCACTACTTCTCAGATCTGAAGCGGTAAACCTCGTTTCAATACTATAG
>NZ_CANNCR010000101.1 GCF_947503125.1 uncultured Metabacillus sp. | reverse complement strand
TTGACTATCTAAGTCCCATTGAATATAAAAATATTCACCTTAAAAAAAGTGTCTAGTTTAGTGTTGACATACCAAGAACCCCCGATATCTGATGACTCCTCTTACATGACCAACCCCTTATTATTTATTTATATTTATTTTCATAAGAGAAACCACTTGAAGCATTTTACACGTTACATGGTGTGGGCATTCGTTCATTAAATTAGTTTCGGGTCTGTATACCTTTAGAGAGACATTGGGACATCCTTTTCACCCTACTTACTCAAGGGTTACTCTTCCCGTAAGGGAATTCCTTACAGATACGGCCATAAATCCACATAAAAAACCCCGTTTATATATCCATATACCGGATACACTCACGGGGCTTTATGCAAACTTTATTCTTCTTATGCAGACTTTTTTCTCATTCTGCAAACTTTATTTTGTTTTGACACTTTTTATAAAACTCCTTAAAATTCTTACTCCACCGTCACACTCTTTGCAAGATTTCTTGGCTTATCAACATCACAACCGCGATGTAGGGCAGCGTAATAAGAAATTAATTGTAACGGAACGACTGCAACTAATGCTGAAAGCTGTTCATGAACGCTTGGAAGGACGAAACGGTCGTCTTCTTCTTCAAGGCCTTTCATGGAGATGATGCATGGGTTTGCTCCGCGTGCTACAACTTCTTTTACATTACCGCGAATGCTTAGGTTTACATGCTCTTGAGTAGCTAATGCAATGATCGGTGTACCATCTTCGATTAAGGCGATTGTACCGTGCTTAAGCTCTCCGCCTGCAAAGCCTTCTGCTTGAATGTATGAGATTTCTTTTAGTTTTAATGCACCTTCAAGGCCAACATAGTAGTCGACAGAACGGCCAATAAAGAAGGCGTTGCGCGTTGTTGATAAATATTCGCGTGCGATTGCTTCCATTTCTTCTTTTTGATCACAAAGAACTTCCATCGCGTTTGCAATAATACCAAGCTCTTTTGTTAAATCAAATTCTAAAGAATATCCTTTTGCATTTGCTGCAACAGCGGCAAGAATAGATAGTACCGCTAATTGTGCTGTATATGCTTTTGTAGAAGCAACTGCAATTTCAGGACCAGCGTGTAATAACAGAGTATAATCTGCTTCACGAGATAATGTTGATCCTGGAACATTTGTGATTGTTAATGCTTTATGTCCAAGCTCTTTAATTTGAACAAGAACGGCACGGCTATCTGCTGTTTCACCACTTTGTGAAATAAAGATAAATAATGGGTTAGCCGAAAGCAATGGCATATTGTATGAGAATTCACTTGCGATGTGAACTTCAACAGGCGTTTTCGCCCACTTTTCAATAAATTGCTTGCCGATTAATCCAGCATGATAGCTTGTTCCTGCAGCAATGATGTAAATACGATCTGCAGCATTCACAGCATTAACAATATCCTTGTCGATTGTTAAGTTGCCATCTTCATTGCGGTATTTTTCGATAATTCTTCTTGTTACTAAAGGCTGTTCATCAATTTCTTTTAACATGTAGTGAGGATATGTGCCCTTTTCAATATCACTAGCATCAAGCTCAGCTTTATAAGGTGCACGTTCAATCACGTTTCCTTGTAAGTCTTGAATCGTTACAGATTCACGTTCAACAAGAACCATTTCTTTATCCATAATCTCTACGTACTGATCAGTAACCTGCAGCATTGCCATTGCATCTGATGCAACAACGTTAAAGCTGCCATCACCTAATCCAACTAGAAGCGGGCTTTTGTTTTTTGCAACATAAATTAAATTTGGATTTTGCTCATCTAATAATGCGATTGCATATGAACCTTTTAAGATTGATAACGTTTGACGGAACGCTTGTTCAACCTCTAATCCTTCTGCTACAAATTTTTCGATTACTTGAACGATTACTTCTGTATCTGTATCACTTTTTAATTGAACATCTTGTAAATATTCACGTTTTAAAATTGCATAGTTTTCGATAACGCCATTATGCACAAGTGTAAATCTGCTTGTTGCGCTTTGATGTGGATGTGCATTCACACGGCTTGGTACACCATGTGTTGCCCATCTTGTATGACCAATCCCTGTTGATGCTTGTACCTTTTCATCAACACTTTCACGGAGCTCGGCAATACGGCCTTTTTCTTTAAAGATATGCACACCATCTTCGTTCATGGCTGCAATACCAGCAGAGTCATATCCACGGTATTCTAGTTTTTCTAATCCCTTTAATAAAATTTCCTTTGCATCTTGCTGTCCAATATAACCTACGATTCCGCACATATTATTTGTTTCCTCCCATAGTGTGTAACCAGGGACAGGAAGCCGTTTTTTCGGAGACATTCACTGTCCCCTCACACATGTTTTATATATTTTTGGAAGGCTACGTTTTTCCCTTTGTACAAAAAGTTGCCTCTTTGTTTTAAAGAAAAACTTTCGGCTGTAACCTAAAACAACCGGGAGGCATCCGCCGAATTTTCGATAACCTCCATCCTCGTCAACTAAGCTCTTTTCGTCCAGCTTAGTTCAGGCGCTTTAAAAAATAAATAATTCTCTTTAATGCTCCTTTCTATCAAAATAAAAATACAAAACCAATCATACAACACATGAAAAAAACCGTCAATCAAAAACTTGTTGCAACCTAACCATTCTGCATCAAATGGTATAAATTATACTATGTATGAAAATGCCTTCATGTTATTAAAAAAGGCAGGTTTCCCTGCCTCTGTCTTGTCATATTACTCCATACCCATTTCTTGTTTTACAACCTCTACAATCCGCTCAACATATTCACGGCATAGCTCTTCTGTCGGTGCTTCAGCCATTACACGGACTAAAGGTTCTGTACCTGATGGTCGAACAAGGATGCGGCCATTTCCATTCATTTCTGACTCCACTGCAGAAATAACTTCTTTTACTTTTTCATTTTCTGTTACATGATGTTTATCTGTTACTTTTACATTGATTAGCAATTGAGGATACTTTGTCATTTCACTCGCAAGCTCTGAAAGCTTCTTGCCTGTTAGCTTCATGATGTTGACTATTTGCAAGCCTGTAAGCAATCCGTCACCAGTTGTATTATAATCAAGAAAAATAATATGTCCTGATTGCTCTCCACCAAGGTTATAGTCATTTTTCTTCATTTCCTCTACAACATAGCGGTCACCAACAGCAGTTGGGATACTGTTAATTTCATGCTCCTCAAGCCCTTTGTAAAAGCCGAGGTTACTCATAACGGTAGAAACAACTGTATTTTTCTTAAGTCTTCCTTCACTTTTTAGGAATTTAGCACAAATATACATAATTTGATCACCATCAACGATGTCCCCATTTTCATCAACAGCAATCAAACGATCACCATCACCATCAAACGCAAGGCCGATATCCGCATTTTTCTCCTTAACAAAAGCAGCTAATGCTTCTGGATGTGTCGAACCTACACCGTCATTGATATTTAATCCATTTGGAGAGGTACCCATCGTTGAAACGTCTGCATCCAAGTCAGCGAACAGATGTGTAGCAAGTGAAGACGTTGCCCCATGTGCACAATCCAATGCAACATGAATTCCCGTAAAGTCTTCATCAACTGTTTGTTTCAGGAATTGAAGGTATTTTTGTCCACCTTCGAAATAATCATTAACTTGTCCGAGATGCTCTCCTACAGGTCTTGGCAGTGTATCAACCTCTTGGTCCATTAAGTTTTCAATTTCATACTCCTGCTCATCTGATAGCTTAAATCCATCTGGGCCAAAATACTTAATGCCATTATCTTGAACAGGATTATGTGAAGCAGAAATCATGACTCCTGCTTGAGCTCCCAGTGCCTTTGTTAAATAAGCGACACCTGGAGTTGAGATTACTCCTAAGCGCATAACTTCAGCACCAATTGATAGGAGACCTGCTACAAGAGCACCTTCCAGCATATGACCTGAAATACGAGTGTCACGACCAATTAAAACCTTTGGTCTTTCTGTATCCTTTGTTAAAACATACCCGCCGCATCGTCCGATTTTAAAGGCCAGCTCAGGTGTTAATTCACTATTTGCAACTCCTCGTACTCCGTCTGTACCAAAATACTTTCCCATTGGTTTCGCTCCTTTATATATTCCGCCTTAAGAGGCTGGAGAAATTTTCACTTTTACTTTTGCTTGTTCTAATGACCAGGTTAGATTTTGCGGGCCATTCACCTCAACAGGTACTTCATGTTCACCTTCACTTAGATCTGAAAGGTTTATATATAATTCTATATCAGAAGAATTAATATCTTTAATCACATCCGGTGCTCCGAATATCTTAACATCAAGTGTTCCTGACTCCGGATCAACCATCTCGACGTCCATGCCTTCGGATAAACCAACTGCTTTCACAGATTGAGCTTCAAAGGTTTTTTCCTCTTGTTCAGCGACGTCTATATTGATTTTGATTTTTTCAGGATTTACTTTATTAATCCCTTCTGGTATTGGAATAGGTACTTCTAAAACAGTATCCTTCTTAATTTTGCTAAGATCGACTGTAACCCCATCTATGAATTCCAGTTCCTCTAATACATCATTAGGGCCAAAAACGGTAACTTCCTTAGGTTCCGGTTCGATACTTGAAATACTTAAGCCTTTTTCAAGCTCACCTTCCCTGACAATTTTAAATGGCAATACTTTACTTGGGCTTTTAATAGGAACTGTTACATCAACAACAGTCGGTTCTACTTCTACAGGTATGACATTTCCATCACTGTCATAGATCGTTATTCGTGATTCCTCATTAACGGTTTCTTCTGCATCTTCTAAGTTTACGACTGCTTTTACACTTGAAATTTGCTCAATGACTTCTTTTGATGCTGTCACCCGAACGCTGTTTGGATTGACAATTGGCTGGTCGGGTGTATAGCCTTCTTCAAGCTTATCTTCATTCAAAAAATCGACTTCTACTTGAAAATCCTTCGTCACCTTCTCTTCAATTGAAACATCAATAACAGAAGGGTCAATTTTTGCCTCCAGGTCCTCAGAAAGATTTTTTATACCTAGCTTCACTTTATGAGTTCCAATTGATAACTTCGATAAGTCTGCATATACTTCAAAATCCCTAAGCTTACTCGCCTTCGTTAACGTGCCTGTTGCTCCTTCTAAATTCACTTCAACTGATTCAGGAACACCTGTAACAACAAGGTTTTCTTGATCAAAATATGTTGTAACAGGGACATCTGTGACAGTCGTCTTGTCTGCATCAGGCGAAAAGGACAAAGGAGATGATGAATTATTATTAACTGTATTGCCTGATTCAATATTGACTGAAGCATATAACATTAAGGCCATGAATAAAGCAATAACCCTCATCACCCAATGGTTATTCATTAGCTTATCCATTATTTTTTCCCCTCCATTGCCAGCGGTTTGAGGAAGCAGGTTTTGATGCAACCATTAACTCTTTTTGAAGAATCTCTCTTAATTCATCTTGAGTCAAGTTTCGATAAAGCTCACTATTTCGTGCTACAGAGACACTTCCAGTCTCTTCAGACACGATAATGGTTAAACTGTCTGTAACCTCACTTATCCCTAATGCTGCCCTGTGCCGCGTCCCGAGCTCCTTAGAAATAAACGGGCTTTCTGAGAGAGGCAGATAGCAAGCGGCTGCAGCAATTTGATTCTTTTGGATAATAACCGCTCCATCATGAAGCGGTGTATTCGGGATAAAGATATTGATTAATAATTCAGAAGAAATCATCGAATTTAAGGCTATTCCCGTTTCTATGTAATCACTCATGCCTGTTTCTTTTTCTATGGACATTAACGCACCAATACGACGCTTTGCCATATAGTCTGTTGCCTTTACAATTGCCTCAACGGTTATTTCAGGATCGTCCTCTCCAGGCAGACTGCCTCTAGAAAATAAACGTCCTCTTCCTAGCTGTTCTAAGGCTCTGCGCAGCTCTGGCTGGAAAATGATAATAATGGCTAAAAACCCCCATGTTAAGGCTTGGTCCATTAACCACTGCAAGGTGTTTAAACCTAGATATTGGCTTAACATGCGGACTACAATTATCACTGTAATTCCTTTTAATAGCTGTACAGCCTTTGTTCCCCTTATGACCATAATCAATTTATAGATAACATACCAAACAAGGAGAATATCAACAGCTATGCCGAGGTAATGCAATATTGGTATATCCTCATATCCCATTCACTCGTCCTCCATGTATTTCACTCTTTTATAGGTAAAATCTCGTTTATTTAATTTTTATCATCAGCGAAGTTTTTCCCCTTACTAAACTAAACTGAAATAAAGGATTCTAATAACGATAGTATTATATCATTTCTTGAATAGAAATGTAAAAAGGCCACCATAATGATGACCTTATGTTTAATCAAAAACATTGACAACATCCTTAGAGAGGGTTTTTATATGGTACCATAACCACTCAAACATCTGATCCACTTCCTCTATCTCGCCGGTCACTTGGCCTGCAGATGCGAGGTACTTCTCTCCATTAATGACAGTGACATTTCCTTCAATTGTACCCTCAATCACTAATGTTCCGTTTTTAACAGTGACATCTCCTTTTATGACTTCTCCCTTCGGTACAGTGACCTTACTGTTCTCTACAACTAAGTCTGAGTGCTTTGAGACACTAAATTGCTGATCTTCATTCCATGCAGAAAATAAACTTCCTGCCATAAGAAGAACAAATAAAGATGCCGCTGCTAATAGTGGGTGACCCTTCATCCAACGATTCCAAGACACAGTTCGCTTTTCTTTTGGAAGTCTATTCATAACGGCTTGGGTGAAATCTTTAGGAGCTTCAATATGGGATGTACTTTGGACTAGTGCGATAGCTTTTTCTAGTTCATGAAAATGTTGAAAGCACTCCTTGCATGTATGAAGATGGTCTTTCACCTGTTTTTCTTCATCACTTGTTAGTTCATGATCCAAATATTTATGCAAAAGCTGCACAATTTCAGAAGAACAGCTCATATTTCTCACCTCATTATAAATGCCTTAATTGCTTTCGGAGGGCTTCTCTCCCCCTGTGAATCCGGGTTTTAACAGTACCTATCGGAATATCAAGGATTTCACTTATTTCTATTAATGATAGCTCATCTATATACTTTAAGACAATAACCGTTCGATATTTATCGGGCAGCTTTAAAATTTCAGCTTGAATTGTCTGCTGAAGCTCCATGGTTTCCAGCTCTTCCTCAGGCAAAGCTGCCTCTGCAGCAATTTGAGAATACATGGTTAATCCATCTGTTCCCGAAACCTCTGCATCAAGGTAATAATCCGGCTTCTTTTTCCGTATACGGTCAATCGAAAGATTCGTTGCGATTCGATATAACCATGTTGAAAACTTTTTATTCATATCATACGTATGGATATTAACATACGCCCGTATGAAGGCTTCCTGTGCGATATCTTCTGCTTCATGTGCGTTTCCCAGCATACGATAACATAATTGATAGATCTTATCCTTATACAAATCCACGATTTCAGCAAATGCATTTTGGTCGCCCTTTTTAACCTGTTTTATCCGCTTCTTTACTATTGTTTCCATTTTCACATACCTCCGCACTCTGCGGGTCTCTTTATATACGTATTAGCATTTCATAAGGTTTCATTTATTGCACATAAAAATATTTTAACAAATTTTGGAGATGAGTAGGGAATTTTTATTAATTTGTTTTTAAATAGAAAATGAAAAAAAAGATTTATCTTCATATTAGTCAAAAAGTAATAAACGAAAGGGCTAATTTTAAGTGAATTGTACTAAAAATAAAGAAAATAAAAAAACCATAAACAATCGTCCATGGTTGTGTCATTTTATTGATATATTGTATTGGTGGAGCCTAGCGGGATCGAACCGCTGACCTCCTGCGTGCAAAGCAGGCGCTCTCCCAGCTGAGCTAAGGCCCCAATTATAAAAATTTATGGAGCGGAAGACGGGATTCGAACCCGCGACCCCCACCTTGGCAAGGTGGTGTTCTACCACTGAACTACTTCCGCAAATGATGAGCCATGAAGGACTCGAACCTTCGACCCTCTGATTAAAAGTCAGATGCTCTACCAACTGAGCTAATGGCTCTAATGGCTGGGCTAGCTGGATTCGAACCAACGCATGACGGAGTCAAAGTCCGTTGCCTTACCGCTTGGCTATAGCCCAATAGAAATTTACTTGTTAGTTCATTAGATACTTTATTATTAACATTATTTAGTGAAATATTCACACTAAACTCTCTAAACAAAATCAAAGATAAACAAATGATGAAATGGAGTTCCATTTTCCCTTCGTTTATCTGCATTTTATATGTAAATGGTGGAGGGGGGCAGATTCGAACTGCCGAACCCTAAGGAGCGGATTTACAGTCCGCCGCGTTTAGCCACTTCGCTACCCCTCCATATTTATAAAACAGTGCCGGCGAGAGGACTTGAACCCCCAACCTACTGATTACAAGTCAGTTGCTCTACCAATTGAGCTACACCGGCGTA
>NZ_CANNCR010000100.1 GCF_947503125.1 uncultured Metabacillus sp. | reverse complement strand
TCGCTGGCTTGCCTAGCAGGCTAGCATACCCACCCCTCCATATAAAGTTACTAGTATCACTCTTTCCCGTTCTAAGGATTGATATACTTATTTCTCTATCAGTCTGCTAGCCCTTAATTTTTTTGTCCAGCTAAGTGTAACCTATCCATACTACTCCTTTTGGGATATCAAGTGATTCAATATAACCAACTATTAATTCACTATCCAGTGATTTTCCCTTAACCCAATCACCTGTTTTTAAAATTTGATTATTATTGGACTTCAACATTTTCACCTTCTTACATGATTTATTGTTCTAAAGAAAGTCTATTGGTTTTATAACAATTTCAAACTTCTTCACTTTTTAAGTTACAGAAATCAGTCTAACTGTAATTATTTTTATTACATTTAAATGAAAAAGAATTCTGTCGCCATTTATCAATTCCGGCCATTCATTATCCTTGATTGATAAGATCGACAACTTCTTTCATTGTATAGTCCTTTAAATATTCACCCAAATGTTCTTCAGCACCTAAGAATATGTTAAATAGAACATTTTGCATATTCGCGCCGACAATGCATCGTTCATTTGATTCAGGACATCTAGGTTGCAAAGCACCTTCAGAGGTTATCTTATAAATATCCCAGAGATTTACTTCACTAAGATCTAGAGCAAAAATAAATCCCCCGCCAGTACCTTCTTTTGAATGGATAAATCCATGTTTTTTTAACAAACTCAACACTTTACGAATGCGTACCGGGTGGACGCCAGCACTCTCCGAAATGGCATCACTTGTTGACATTCGGTCTGGCTGCAGTGCCAGAAAAGTTAAACTGTGAATGGCAAGTGTAAAATCACTATTCATGTCCTGCCTCCTATGAAATAAAAACTGCTAATTATCCTACTACTTTGAAAACAATTATCTGCGTCTTTATTACTATTTATTAATACACTGTAATCTTAATTATTACAGATTATCTTGTCAAACATTAAAATATAATAAACGAATGAATACTAGAATTATAAACAATCATTGCAACAATTAAATCTAAAGTTAAATCATTTGGCTAGACAATTAAAGATTCCATTGTTTCTTGACTTGTTCTTCTGCCAAACGGTTAATATTTTCCAATGTCATATTTTTATTTACAATGACATTTGTTTGATAAGATCTATCTTTATAATTAACTGTAATGAATACTTCGATCATCTCAATCTTCCTCCTTCCAAATTAATAATCAGGATAACTATTGTATGAACATATACACATTAATTTGCCGCTTTTTCCAATTCAATGGTTAAAATTGTACGAAGTTTACGTGGCAGAAATCTGCGAATTTCTTCCTCGTTATATCCAACCTGTAATCTTTTTTCGTCCTGGATAATCGGCCGACGCAGCATTTTGGGATCTTCCATTATTAATTTATAGAATTCATTAAGGGAAAGAGATTCAATATTTACATTTAATTCCTGAAACGATTTTGAATTAGTTGAAATAATTTCTGTCGTCCCATCTTCTGTCAGGCGAAGAATCGATTTAATCTCATCAATTGTCAAGGGATTAGACAAGATGTTTCTTTCAATATAATCAATTTGATGTTCCTCAAGCCAAGCTTTTGCTTTTCGGCATGAGGTACAGCTTGGTGTCGTATATAGAGTCACCATACGTTTACACACTCCTATATCATATTTATATACCCTCCCGCTTCAACATTGGGTAATAAGTGTAATAAAAAACCTTACAGTTTAGCTTCAAAAAAACGTAGTGTATTCTAATCGAGAATGTTTATTTTACCTTATCTGATCTATCCCACCCCATTCATTTACCACAACTATACTGTAATTTTAATTTTTACAGTTCATTAAGTCAACTGTAATGCTTTGGTATAAATGATGCCTATAGATTTCCAACCTTTAGCAGTTTGGAGCTTTTCCAAGATAAGAGAGTCATTTCAAGATAAGGAGGAGGAAACTAGGTCTTAACAATTCGGTGCAAAAACAAAAAACCGATTCTCTTTTTATCTTTGAGAACCGGTTAGTGAATCGGTTTGTATTGAATATAGATTTTCAATTAGACCCTTCCTTTTACTTTGTTTTTACTTTTATGATCGCATTTCCATAACTATCCATCGCTTTTACGTAATTCTCCTTTACGTTAGCGAAATATGCAGCTATTTTTCCCATTTTGTTTTCACCAGTGATGAAAGTGATCATTTTTGCCATCTGTTTATCCCCTTGTCATTTTTTCTTAATTATGACACGTTTGAAATAGTCCAGGCAAAGTCACTGAAAACGAAAACATTCTCCTTGAAAACGGGAACAACATTAATGAAAACGCATAAATATATAATTTCCTTTATTTTTTTCTATTTTTCTTCTGTTTTTATTAATACTTACTCAAACTTCGCACCTACATAATTTTCCAGATACATTCCGATATTTTGAGGAAGAACACACGAAAGGAAAAGTTGTCATCAGGATGTGAAATTTTTAAGGGAAAAAAATAGAATATATGGACCTTCTCATTATGGATATCTTTTTATAAGAAAATTTAAAAAAGGCACAATTTTTTACTTATCTAAAAATGTGCCTTATACAATTGAGATATTGTCTAAATATATATTGTGACTAGGGATCTATTTACAAAGGCAATAAAGCAATCCTGCTCTTTGATTCTAGATCTCGAACCATTGAATACCAGGAATCTGGTTTATTAGGAAGTACAGAGTAGTATCTTGTTAAAAATTCAACAACTAGTTTTGTTGGCAGTTCCTTTGTTCCTTTTTCCATTGGAAGGAAGCAAAGATCTAGACCGGTTACTGCTGTGCCATCATTATCCCATGAAGGATGAACATAATCAAAATCAATGCGCTTATAGCCAAGATGTGATAACACTTCACGTCGCACATACGGGTCCATCGGTTTAATTCCGCCAAAATCATGATGCTCAACTTGATATGGATTATAAATTTCAGCAAACATCCCAAATAAGTCTTTGCCATTAGCCGCAGCTAATTCCTGTAAGTCTGCTAATCTATTTTCTGCTAAAAATGGTCCTACCCCAAGTCCAGCTTCTCCGATAATCGTAAAGTCTGTCATCGCCACATTAAAATCCTCATAATAACGATACTCCGTTGCCCCTACTACTTTCCCGTTACGTACAGCAACAAAGACACGAATACCCGGGTCCTCTAATGGTTCTTTCCAAAGTTCAAACTCTAAAACTTCTTCCTTCGGGAATACATCTTGCATTAATTGATGCATTTGTTTAAATAATGGATCTTTTATATTTGTTATTCTTACAAATTCCATGCTTATTCATCTCCTTTAAAGGATGTAAAGTAAGGGTTTTTCCACTCCATAAGGAGCCCATAATTGTGAGACTCCTCATCTTCAAGGTAGTTAGCGACAAGCTTTACAGGTGTCCGTCCGCAACGCAATAAGAAGGTGATGACGGGATCTTTTAGGTTCCCTTTCATCACTTCATCGATATAGTCATGTGCTGTCAGCTCATGCGCTACTTTATGATAACCAGGCATTCTTCCGCCGCCAAGCAATCTTTCCAAGCCTAAATGAACGACCACTTCATACATAGACTGCATTAACCATTTTCCCAGTCCGTATTTACGATAAGCAGGACGTACCCCAATATCGACAACATATAATGTATTTCCTCTAGGGTTATGGTTTGAGATATAGCCATTATCTGTTATCTCTTCCCAGGAGTGCTCAGGATGACTTGGGTCAAAATCGACCATTAAGCCGGTCATTGATGCCACGATTTCTCCATTCACTTCCATGCATAATGCACCTTCTGGAAACAGCTTTACATGATTTGAAAGCTGCTCTGTATTCCACCATAATTCAGATGGAAATGGCGGTGGAAAGCTTTCCTCCTGAATCTTAATTAAGCCTGGAAAATCATCGGTTTTATAATTGCGAATGATGGCAGGAACCGGCCGCTCATCTTTGAAAACAAAAAGCTCCTTCCGATACATAAGGTCCTCCTTAGACGAGCGTTTTACTTTCTTGCTTTTCCCAATCTGGATAAAGGTCAGTTCGTCTGTCACGCCATGTTGTCACAGAACCGTGTTTACGAACCTGATAGAGAAGCTCTAAATCAAGATCTGCAGTCACAATCATATCCTGGTTAATTTCCCCTTCTGCTAAAATCCCTTTTGGTGGAAATGGAACATCATTTGGTGTAATGACTGCTGCCTGCCCAAAGTTCCCTCTCATAAAATCAACCGTTTCAAGCGTGCCAACAGTGCCTGTCGTTACGACATATACCTGGTTTTCAATCGCTCTGGCATGGCATGTATAACGAACACGGTGAAAGCCATGGCGATCATCTGTGCAAGATGGACAAAAAATCACGTCCGCACCTTTTGCTTTTGCCATTCTTACAATCTCTGGGAACTCGATATCGTAACAAGTTAACATAGCAACTGTTCCTTTTTCAGTCTCAAACACTTGCAGATCATCCCCTGCGCTCATGTTCCATTCCTCAACTTCGGTTGGCGTAATATGAAGCTTCGCTTGTTCAGCAATTCTTCCATCCGGGTAAAACATATGAGCAACATTATATAATTTCCCGTCTTTGTTAATGACATGTGTACCCGCAATAATATGCATTTTTGTCTTGATCGCAAGTGTCATAAATAAAGAACGGTATTGCTCTGTAAAATTCGGCAGCTGGTCGATCGTTAATGCTTCGCCAAACTCATTTTCGATCGACATTAACTGTGTTGTAAAAAATTCAGGAAACAAAATAAAATCAGCTGAAAATTCTTGGGCTGTTTTGATATAATGTTCAACTTGCTTTGCAAATTGATCAAACGATGTAATCGTACGAAGTTGATATTGTACTGCAGATACTCTTAACTTCATTTATTCAACCTACTTTCATATCTAAACATTATTAATTTATACAAACTAATGACATTATGAAATAAATGAATAAAATTAACAAGTACCTACTTTTTTGTTACTAGGTTACTTGGAGGATACTAAAGAAAAACAAAGAAAATAGCCGGGCTATTTGACCGGCTACAAATATTTTGCGAGTTAATGGTATAAAGCTTTAATTGAATTTAGATCTTCTAATAATTGCTTGATTTCCTGCCTTGTAAATAATACAGGCATTTGATCATAAAGTGTAAGGACTTGTCCATCCTCTTCCTGCTGATGCATACTCAAGTATTCATATAGAGCATTTAGTTGTTGTCCCTTAAGTGTTGTTTCTGTAGAAAAGGACTTTATTTCTTGTAAAGCAAATTCGTTCTTATCCTTATCAAACTCACCTGAAATAATGCCACCTGATATTTTCATTTCAACACTCCCACATTTTTACCGCCTTATTGGATTTATCTTAATATATTACCCATTTCGAGCAAAAGATATCGATTTTTTCGAAGTAGAAACAGACAGAGGATAAGGATTATAATGACATAGTACATATATTGATGGATCATGGTTTGAAAATGGCAAGGGGGAAGTTCGAATGGAAAAATATTTAAATCAATCATTTAATTGTGAAAAGGAATTAACCCTTTCGGTTATTGGCGGTAAATGGAAGATGATTATCATCTGGCATCTTGGGAAAGAAGGGACAAAAAGATTTAGTGAATTGAAGGCTCTTTTGCCAAATATTACGCAAAAAATGTTAACGAACCAATTAAGAGAACTGGAAGAAGACCAAATCATTCATCGAGAAGTCTACCCTGTAGTTCCGCCAAGAGTAGAGTACTCATTAAAGGAGCATGGACGAACGCTTATGCCGATCTTGGAATCGATGTATGAATGGGGAAAAGATTATATGGAAACGGTTGTTAAAGCAAAATCAGATGATGAGAATTCTGTTTGATCATTTCTTTATTCATAAAGCAAAAAATTTCATAAAAGGTGCCTGCCCCTTTGCCGGTTAACTCTGTTGGTCTATGAGGTGCAGGCACTAAAATTAAGTTAGCAATGTAGCGGATTTCATTCTTGGTATGTAATTGGAACAGCAATCTAGGTCTTTCCGATTCTATTTTGCGTTCTCATCTGGTTGGTGAATGCCAAAAACATTTCCCTCGGTATCAACATAGTAACCCTGCCACGCCATTCCAGGCAGTGCATATTTAGGCAAGGCAACCTGTCCTCCATTTTTTAATATTTTCGCCTCAATTGAATCGTAATCTTCCACACTCATTGTACAAGCATAGCCATTCATAGGCTGATTCTTTTCCGGAGGAGGACCTTGTCGTTTCATTAAAGCTCCGTTAATTCCAGGCACATTTGCATCACCCGTTACAGCTCCAAAATAAGGCATTCCAGCGTATTCGCTCCAATCTTCAAATGACCAGCCAAATACTTCTCCATAAAACGTTTTAGCCCGTTCCATGTCATCTACATGAATTTCAAAATGAACTAATCTTCCCATGATTTCCTCCTTATTTTTCGAACCAGATTTTTTGATTCTCAAACCATTCGTATGTAATTTCTACCTTTGGTCTTGCTAATCCTTCTTTATAATTGGAATAATATGGAAATCTATTCAGGAATCGTAAGAGACTGTCCTATACACTCATTTCTCCAGATAGCTCTTCAACGCATCCAAATCTTTCGCACAGGCTTTTTTAAAGGTTCCTGCCATCATTTTTCCAAAAAATTTAGCTAAACCGGTAAGGCCATTTATCTCACCGTTTAAGGTAACCTCTGTAGAATCATTAGTTGAAGCAAGTATGTATGTAAACAAGAATTCCCCTTTACCAGTAGTTCCTTTCGTTCCATCACAGCGTAGTACGATTTTATCTTGCTCATTTAGTTCAACAACTTCAAAATGCTCAGTAGCTTCATGACCAAACATTCTTCTAGTTTCCAGCCACTGACTTCCCACTTGCAAAGGACCTTCATCTAATCGCTTTATTCCCACTAATCCTTGCATCCACTGCTTCGCAGAATCAAGATCAAGTAAACCATTGTAGGCCATTTGTTTGGAAACTTTGATGGATCTTTTCACTTCAAATTGAATACTCAAGGTATAAACCTCCTCCTTACATTTTTTCAAAATGTATATCATACAACCATAGCTAGTTTATCCTATTATTGTTCCAGCGATTGACATAGAATTTTATTTATCATAAACTTCTATTCATTCTAATATGTAAATTTTTGAAAAGAAAGGATGATTTAAATGAGTACAGAACAGTCGCCTACTTCGACAAGTTCCCTCAAAGAAAAAGCAGTGTCTTTTCTCGGGCTCGTAGCATCAGGAAACGTTCGCGAAGCATACAAGAGATACATAAGCCCTGATTTTCGTCACCACAATCCCTATTTCCGTGGTGATGCAGACTCTCTTATGATTGCGATGGAAGAGAATGCAGCAAAAAACCCTCACAAGATTCTTGAGGTCAAACTTGCTATTCAGGAGAAAGATACCGTTGCGGTTCACTCCCATGTCAAGCAGAATCCAGATGATCTTGGAGGAGCTGTTGTCCATATCTTTCGTTTTCAAGATAATCAAATTGTTGAATTGTGGGATATCGGTCAACCTATACCTGAGGATTCCCCTAATGAGAATGGAATGTTCTAATGTGCTACAGTGAATTTGCTGCTATGCAAATCTAAAAATGAAAACACGCTTCTCTTTGGTTAAATTGATTTCATGCAAAAAGAGATGCGTGTTTTTCGTTTTCGTAGTCAAATAGACTAGTTATTATTTAGATTCTTTATTCTCTCATTGCTTTTTTTCATGGCAAATCGGTACTTCTCACCTTTTTCAATTTGTGTGACTTGAGAATCGTGAACGGTAATTTGTACAGTCCCATATTCGATATTTTCCAGAAAACTGACGATTTTATCGATCACAGCCTGATCTATTTTAGTTTTTGCAGCCAATTAAATCATCCCCTTCGAATAATTTCAATTTGTTTAAAAGCAGATCTTCAAGAGTCGTACGATCAAGAACATAGGCTATCGTATCCCTTACGAGGGACCAAAGCGGCTTTAATTGACATCCTGCTTCTAATGGACAAGGCTCGTATTTTGTAATCGATGCACAGCTCATTGGAGATAATGGTCCTTCTAACTTTCGAATCACTTCTCCAATGTTGATCTGTGCAACCTCTTTATGAAGGAAATATCCTCCCCGAGCTCCCCTTTTGCTTTTTACAAAATCCAATTTTTTTAATTGCAGTAATATTTGCTCTAAATAGTTGATCGTAACAAGGGTTTTATCAGAAATTTCCTGTATCGTCATGACCTGCCCTTGTTGTTGACCTAAAACCAATAAAGCCCTTAATGCATATTCCCCTTTACTAGAGACCTTCATTTTCTCCTCCTATAAAGTTGAGTGATTTAGTCAACTTTTATCCGTTCATCATTTGTTGAGCAAATTAGTCGACATTTATCTATGATTCATTGAATAGTAATTCTGCCTCTGTTAATTCCGATATTACCTATTGGTTATATTTGTTTTAATTTATCATATGATGAAAGTTTAGAAAAATCAACCATTTTATTGAATTTTCATATCGTTGATTTCACATCATTCATACATGATCTTGTTCTAATACTATTTTTATAACTGTTGTATGCCTTTTAATGAAGAAAGCAACCGCAAACAAATCCATTGACAATTCTAATTAATCCGATTATTATAATTGGAAATAAAATCATCTTATCAAGAGAGGTGGAGGAACTGGTCCTGCGAAACCTCAGCAACCACAGTGTTTTTTTCTGTAAGGTGCTAATTCCAGCAGATAAGAAAGGAGAATGTTTATGAGCTTTATGAAATGCAGCTAGAGGTAAATGATTATTTAGATTTGTATCTTTTTGCAGGTCAGATAGGGGATCCTTTGTGGCAGGAAGAAATAATTGAAAAGCTAAAAACCATCCAAACTAAAAAAAATAAATCAATCAATATTGCTAAAAAACTTTTAAAAAGATATAAGGTGTTATTGCCATCCCAAAATGACCAAAAGTTGACGGTATTGCCTGTCCAGAATTAGACGATTATAATGTCCATATAT
>NZ_CANNCR010000099.1 GCF_947503125.1 uncultured Metabacillus sp. | reverse complement strand
ACTCGAGAGGTGGATCGCTGGCCTTCCTAGTTATATCAAGGCTTATTTGCCGATCTCACTCTGCGAAAGTTGAGTAAATGATTAAAACATTACTGCTAATTTATTAAAATGTCGGCTTGTTAGGGGGCATCGAACCGATAAATAAGCCGACTATATCAATGCATCACATATGATAAAGTGCATTTTTTGATATAGATTCATAGACCAAAATACATATTTTACAATATTTACCTAAACATATACAATGCGTGCTTGACGTCTGACCCCTATAAAATTGGCTAATTGGAACGACCAGAAAAGGATTATTCTCCCTTGAGTGGAATGGTTCCTTTTTTGAGCTTATCATAAGACAACTTTTTTAAATGATTCAGATGTTAGATATTCATTTGTTTTTTCTTTTGCAAATTGAAAGGCATCAATTTCAGTAATTCGTTCTTGATAAGGTAATTTTTTATCACATTCGAAATGATGTCTAAAATCAGGATTTAAATCTTGCATAACATGACGAAATTCATGAAAAAGAGTTTCAATTAATGGGATATATTCACTGAAGCGAAAAATAAAGATAATCCCTAATTCTCTCCAGTAAATCCCTGATGCGAATCGTAAATATTCATCTTCTTCATCTCCTAAGTCACTTATGATATTATTCGCTTCACAAATAGAACAAAAAATAACAGGGATATTAAAATTTGAGTCTAAGTATTTAAAAATAGTATTGGATAATTCTTTAATGTCCCAATAAAATTCATCATCCAATACATACCAGTTTTTATATTGATGATAAATAATGTGTTTTTGTAGAACTTGGCTTAAAGACATGTATAAAAACCTCCTATACATTTTTGTCAATCATATATAAATAACTTTTTTCTGAGAGTAGATTAAAAACCACAATAGGATTAGTAATCTATTGTGGTTTTTAAGATTTTATTGTAAACATCATCCTAATTATTCCCAAAATTTATAAAGTCCAAACCCAATGCTTATATAATAAAATCACATCTAAAATTCTTTTCCATGTTTAGCAAATTTGTTTTTTTTATAATGGTTAAATTAACACTTTCTAACCTTTACATACAGTATGATTTTCTACCGTACTAAATATGGTTGAAGCTGGGGAATGTCCACAAAGGATAGAAGCAAGAAGACCTTAAAAGAACACTTCAAGTGATTCGTTTATACCTCAAATTCACTGGATTAAATAGAAAACCAACTCAAAAATAAAAGATAAGGAAATTAACTGGAAAATCGTTACAATAGTCCCGTGATTATTAGAAGAAAGAAACAGTAAAATAGTATTGTTGGAATTGTGTGAATTTTCTATAAAGGGGATGAATTGTCTGAAAGGAAAATTGTTATTGCTTGCTTTATCTTCGTCTTTACTATTTACATTTTATCCTGGAGGGAAAATGATGGACCAAACATATGCTTCGGAAATGGATGAGCTAATACCAGGGGCACATAATGTATCTGAAATTTATTTTGATGGGGAAAATGAAAACTGGCTTACTACGAAAAATCCGCAGCAATATCAAAAAGCAGTTGTTTATGGAAACCTTGGATTGGCTCCTTATAATTGGGGGAATTTGAGCGAAGGTACCGGTTGGTATCGGATGTATAAGCCTGCAGATATTAAGGGGACACAGGTAACTGGAGTTTTTGACGATGCGCAATTCGTTATTCGCGTACCAGAGAATTGGAATGGAAAACTGGTCGTTTCCGGTATACCTGCCACCCGGAATGAAACTTCGACAGACCTCATCTTTAGTGATTTTGTGTTAGAAAAAGGGTATGCATTTGCAGCGATTGATAAAGGGACGCAGGGGGAAAGCGATCCGATTGATCCGCTTGCAAAGGTAAAGAATGCACTGATCAGCGCGGATGACAGTGTAGCAGAATGGCATCTGCGCTTCCGCCAGGTGACAAAATCGGCTCAAAACTATTTAAGCAAGCATTATCCTGATAAGCTGATTCAACCGAATGATGCTGCAAACCCTGCAAGCCGTTTAATAAATGAAGACCATAAGGTGCCTACATACGCTCTGGGAATTTCAAACGGAGGCTATGTTGTCCGTTATGCGCTTGAAAATGATGGACCGGAAAAAACAGGAGAGCCGCGTCTTTTTGACGGAGGAGTTGATTGGGAAGGGGTGTTATGGACAGACAAGGCTCCGAACTTAATTAGCTCTTTGACAACTGTAGTCAATAATGCCGAAGAAGCCATTTTCGGCAGCGGGAAAGAACAGGACAAAGCAGTAAAGGAAATGTACAAAGCAGGTCTTCCACACGGATCCGAAAAACTATGGGCCTATCACGACCAAATATATTGGTTTGTAACCTTAAATATATACCGTGATCACTTTGATCCTGACGCGCCTGGAAGAATTGACTGGAAAAACTATTTAAATTTTGTGAATGGGGTAAGAGATCGCAGCTATGATCATATCTTTGAAGATTATAAATACGTATCACGTCCGAAAAGTATAAAAGAAAATATTAAAGTGATAGCGAATACTGGTGATATTGACGTGCCATTAATCAGCATAACCGGTTCATTGGATTCTCTCATTTTTCCTGCGATTCATGCAGAAGGATACAGAAAACTTGTGAGAAAAGCAGGAAAAGATCATTTGCACCGTCTATACATGATCGATAAAGGCAATCATGTGGACAGCCTGGTCTGGAATCAAGCAACAGATCCGGACAGAGAGCTTCAACCCTTATTGCCTTATGCCCATCAAGCTTTTGATCTGCTTGTCAATTGGGTGGAGAACAAAGAAGAAGCTCCAAACAGTAAGACTATAGTCACACCGCAAAATCCGGTTAAAGTTATTGACATTAACTCTGGGAAGGAAATGGATCCCTATTAGAAAAATAATTTTAAAAAGAACGTGGGGAACAACCTGTAATTAGACAAAGCAAGCCTCCTGCGGGGAAAGCGGGGGGTTTGTTATTACTAATTCATCAGTTTTTATAAAAGCAAACATTTTATTGTCGGCATTTAACAAAAACAGCTAATAGTCTGTCAACATTTTCATTTAAAATCTGTATATGATTTTGGATGTATCTTTTTGTTATCCATTTAGGCCTTATAAATGAGTGATATATTCTGGGAGTTAGTTGCATGCACCTGCGCTTATAATTTTTTTTGCTGATAATATTTTGTTCTTTCGCTTATGCGAGTTTATTATGTTCTCAATTAAATATGGCAATACATGATAAGTAACTGGACAAGTTTTGATAAAAGGATTATTGTCAGAGAAATGGAAATGCAAGAATAGGTAGAAAAATATATGTATCACGAGGAGAAACGAAAATGAGTAAAAAATTAGGATGTCTTCACGCCCATTATTCGAATGTAGAATATATTGAAACCGCACTTTCATCATACGATATTGACCTAATCCATTTTGTTGAACCTGGATTGATGCATCGAGTTTCATCAGATACAGGGTTTAAAGAAATTGATGCGCAAAAAAAGGTAAAGGAGCAGATTGAATGGATTGCTGAATGTAAGGTAGATGCGATTCTCATTACATGTACAAACTATATTGCTCTTTTAAACGAAAACCAGCTTTCTTCGTCAATTCCAATTATTAAAATTGACGAGCCCTTCTTTGAAGCGATTATCAATATTCAGGAACCCTTAACAATTCTATTTACCAATCCTGCGACAGTTAACGGAACTATGGAGCGACTTGAAAATGTCACCAAAACCAGCCAAACAGATCTTAATATAGAGGTGAAAGTGCTTAACCATTCATTTGACCTTCTCATGCAAGGATTAAACGAAAAGTATAACCAGGAAATTGAAATTTTTATAGCTCATCTCTTACAGGAGCAGAACAGGGTGATTGCCGTTGCCCAATTATCAATGGTAGAAGCATCTATACAGGTTGAAAAAAAGACAAATAAAGTCATAATAAACCCATTGGACACATTGGTATCTTATGTTGTGACTACATTAAAATTGGAGAAAAAGCCAAAAGTTACACTGAAGTAGGTAGATAATGTTTGTTTGAATAAAAGATGAGAAAAAACGGGATCATAGTTATTTTTACAGGAATATGGAAATTATTAGAGAATACATAATTGTCAATGTAACAATAATCCAGTGCATACTTAATTTTCTGTTTTAAAATGAAAGATCTGTTGCAACGCATTTTAGGATGTGGTAATATTAAAACGAACATATGTTCTGTTTATTTGCATTGACGTTAAAACGTAAAAACAAATTTCAAAAAAAGAGGTGTTTATAATGATTTTAGGAGTTAACCCTTATTTAGTAACAAATGGTGATGGACAAGAGGCAGTTGCTTTTTATCAAAAAGCATTGGGTGCAGAACTTATTAGTATGCAAACATTTGGGGAGATGCCTGAAAATCCAGAATTCCCGATTCCGGATGAAGCAAAAGATCGAGTTTTACATGCGTATTTAAAAGTTGGTAATACCGATTTAATGCTTTCCGATACATTTCCCGGCCAACCTTATCAAATTGGATCACAACTAAACGTTGCGGTAATTATCAATGATATTGAAGAATCAAAAGAGGTTTTTCAAAAATTACAAGACGGCGGTACAGTCGTTATGCCCCTTCAAGAAACATTCTGGAGCCCGTCTTATGGATCTGTTACAGATAAATATGGTGTCACTTGGCAAGTTTCAACACAAGTTTCTGAATGTGAATAACCTCTATTATTAAACTTAACCGTCCACATAAATAAGTTATGGTCAATCGTTTTAATGGTGCTGTCTCTATAGGGGCAGTACCATTGTTTTTAATAATTCATAAAGTTTAAAAGATATTTTATTTACTCCTAAAACCGTAATCACTTAAAACATCTCCTCTATGAATTATCCCCCTTCCTAAAAATATAGCTATCAGGTTCCTTATAGATTTTATTTACTGAAAAGTGAAAAAATGATATTGACAATCTTTTTATATGATGCTATATTTTTCCTTCGACTCAAAAAAGTTAGGAGGAGAAAGGTGTATGATAACGATTGAAGGTTTAAGCAAATCCTTTAAAGTTGCTAAACGTTCTTCAGGATTGGGGGAGGTGATGAAAGCGCTCTTTTATCGGGAGCATACTGTTGTTCAAGCGCTAAAAGGTATCTCTTTTTCAATAAGTCCGGGAGAAATAGTCGGGTACATTGGTCCGAATGGTGCAGGAAAATCGACAACGATAAAGATTATGAGCGGTATATTGGTTCCAGATGAGGGAACATGTTCGATCATGGGTTATACTCCATGGAAGGAACGGGTTTCTTATGTAAAGAATATTGGAGTTGTTTTTGGACAACGATCACAGCTCTGGTGGGATGTTCCAGTGTTAGATTCATTCGAACTTCTTCGAGATATTTACAACACTCCAGAGCAAGAGTATCAAAATACACTCAGGCTTCTCACCGAAACACTTGATTTACATACTCTTCTTCATTTACCAGTTCGACAACTAAGCTTAGGGCAAAGAATGCGATGTGAAATCGCTGCTTCATTACTCCACAGCCCGAAAATACTATTTTTAGATGAACCGACGATAGGTCTTGATGCCGTTTCTAAAATAGCAGTCCGCCAGTTTATTAAAACAATAAATAAAGAGAAAGGCGTTACCATCATCCTCACCACTCATGACATGAATGATATCGAGGCACTTGCTGAGCGGGTGATCTTAATCGGAAAGGGAAGCTTATTATTTGATGGCAAATTGAATGACCTAAGAAGTCGATTTGGATCACATAAAACCATTACCGCAGATTATCGTGAAACGGAACACGTATTTGATATTCCTGGTATTTCCATCCTTTCATGGACTCCTGAACGGTCAGTCCTTAGTGTAGATACCGATAAGATCCTGATTTCTGAAACAATCTCACAGTTATCAGCAGAGGTAGAATTACTTGATGTTTCGATTGAAGCACAGCCAATCGAAGAAATTATTGTTAAGCTTTATAAGGAGTACCAAATATGAAAGCTTATGTATCTGTATTAAAGCTGCGATTGCTTAATGGAATGCAGTATCGGGCAGCTGCTTTGGCAGGGGTGGCAACCCAATTTTTTTGGGGATTTATGTATATCATGATTTTTGAAGCATTCTACTTGAATACCATTGAATCACCACCAATCGCTTTAAAGGAACTAATTATCTACATTTGGCTGCAGCAGGCCTTTCTTGCCTTCATCGCGTTGTGGTTTCGGGATAATGAATTATTCGACTTAATAACAACTGGAAATATTGCCTATGAACTCTGTAGACCATGCGGAATCTACGGATTTTGGTATGCTAAGCTTTTGGCGCAACGGTTGTCGAGTGCTTTCCTTAGAAGTTTTCCAATCTTACTCGTCGCTTTCTTTTTACCGGAGCCGTACAACATGACGCCTCCGCCTAATGTCCTATCCTTTGTCTTATTTCTTACATCTTTGATTCTTGGTTTATTTCTTCTCGTTTCAATCTCTATGTTTATTTATATTTCTGTCTTTGTAACAATGTCTCCAGTTGGGTCACTGTTAATATTTGGAGTGATTGGGGAATTTTTTGCCGGTTTAATTATTCCCATCCCACTGATGCCATCATGGCTGCAAAACATAGCTTACATGCTGCCATTTCGTCTAACAGCTGATTTTCCTTTTAGGGTTTATTCAGGACATATTCATCATCATGAAGCAATAGCAGGGATTCTATCTCAGCTTGGATGGCTGGCCATATTAGTATTACTTGGCAAAATTGCGTTTCATAAGGCACTGCAAAAAGTGGTTGTACAAGGAGGGTGATCGATCTTGAAGATTTATTTTAAATATCTTCTCATTTTGTTTAAATCACAAATGGAGTATCGGACATCTTTTTGGCTATTAACAATAGGTCAGTTCTTTATTCCGTTTTCTGTCTTTGCTGGTTTATATTTTCTATTTGAACGTTTTGGGCAAATTAAAGGCTGGAGTTTTTATGAAGTAGCACTCTGCTTTGCTGTCATCCATTTGGCATTTTCCATCAGTGAGTGTTTTGCTCGCGGATTTGATTCATTTTCAAGTTTGGTAAGAGCTGGTGACTTTGATCGACTCTTGGTTAGACCGAGAAGTACATTTGTTCAAGTGCTTGGTTCGCAGTTTGAGTTTACGAGATTCGGCAGATTGATGCAAGGTTTAATCGTATTATCGATCGCGTTAAGCAATCTTTCTATTGAATGGGATGTGATAAAAGGAATGACATTGCTCCTCATGATAATAAGTGGGGTGTTTATCTTTACAGGTATCTTTATGCTTGCTGCTACTATGTGCTTTTGGACAATTCAAGGTCTCGAAGTGGCGAACATATTTACAGACGGTGGGAGAGAAATGGCTCAGTATCCCTTAAATATTTATCAAAATTGGGTGACGAAATTTTTTACTTTTATCATCCCTTTCGGATGTGTCAATTACTTGCCATTATTGTATCTTCTTGATAAACACGAAGGAAATGGTTATTTATACATGATGTCACCATTAGCAGGGATCTTATTTATTTTGCCTTGTTTGTTTGTGTGGCAGATAGGTGTCAGGCATTATCGTTCTACGGGTTCTTAAACTTCTTCAACTTAAAACATATGAAAAGAAATTCGCCCCTTAAGTAAATTAGATAAGGGGCTTATCATTTCTACCCTATCTTTACGAGGACTCATTTTATTTCATCATATTGCCAAATCTCTTACCTGTTTTTTACCAATCAGTACAGCGTTTTGCATAATTATTACCTTTAGAATAGGATGTGTACGATTTGACAATTAGGATAGTGTCAGCAAAAAGATCATAATATGTATGAAACAGGAAATGTGCATATTAGATTAAAAAAAATGATTTTCCCTAGCTTAACCATTATTTTGTGCTATAGTAAATAAGCCTTCTAATAAACAAATGGCACTTATTTAAGGAAAAGAGATGTGATTATATTGCATGATTTTTTACAACTAGGAATTCGAAAAGAATTAAATGATACATTAAAGTCATTAGGATTTGTAAAGCCTACCCCAATACAGGAAAAAGCCATTCCTTCTGTGTTAGAGGGAAAAGATCTTATTGCCCAAGCACAAACAGGAACTGGTAAAACATTAGCTTTTGTTCTGCCGATATTAGAAAAAATTGATGTTGATAAATCTGAAATTCAGGCACTTATTTTGACGCCAACACGTGAATTAGCACAACAAATAACGAAAGAAATAAAGAAAATGAAAGAAAATCTGGAAGGAGTTAATGTGCTTGCCGTTTATGGCGGACAGGATGTCGCGCATCAGTTGAAAAAACTAAAAGGAGCACAGCATATTGTTGTAGCTACTCCTGGTCGGTTGTTGGATCATATTCGCAGGCAAACCATTGATCTTTCAACAGTAGAAGTATTTGTATTGGATGAGGCTGATCAAATGCTGCATATGGGGTTTCTTCCTGAGGTAGACGAAATTTTTTATGAAACGCTTTCAACTCGTCAAACCTTGCTTTTTTCTGCAACCATCCCAAGTGAAATTCGTAGTTTGGCAAAAAAATATATGGTCGAGCCAGAGAACATTCAAATTAAAGCGAAACAGGTTACTGTGGAGGAGATTAAACAAATTATTATAGAAACCACTGATCGTCGCAAACAGGAGACATTACTGCATTTATTACAAGAAGAGCGTCCTTTTTTAGGAATTATTTTTTGCAGAACAAAGATCCGTGCCAAAAAACTCCACCAAGCCCTTCTCACAAATGGTTATTTGGTTGAAGAACTTCACGGTGATTTAACACAAGCCAAACGAGAAAAAGCGATGAAGCAGTTTAGGGAAGCTAAAATCCAATTGTTGGTTGCAACAGATGTTGCAGCAAGAGGCCTTGATGTAGAAGGTGTGACACATGTCTACAATTACGATATTCCGCATGATGTAGAGAGCTATATTCATCGAATTGGCCGAACAGGTCGTGCCGGTGGTGTTGGAGTGGCCTATACTTTAGTAGCTCCAAAGGATCGCGACTTTCTTCGTATGATTGAAAAAGGGATTAACCAATCGCTGGAAAAGCGAGTAATTGAAGGAGTAAGTCTTCCTGATCGAGATGATTATGAAGTAAAAATAAGCCCACAAACAAAAGATTCACATCGCTCAGTGAGAAAAGGACAAAAACCACGAAATGATTCAAAATCCTCATCCAGAAAAAGTGCAAATGATTTGAAAAGGAAGGGCAGGACTCGTTTTTCATCAAAGGTTAAAAGGACGAGATAAATTTTAAGATAATAAAGAGAGGCTGGTAATATGGTACCTATAGATAGGACACTCGAAAAAGAGTGTTTCATCTATAGGTATTTTTTTATATACTTGAATTTCA
>NZ_CANNCR010000098.1 GCF_947503125.1 uncultured Metabacillus sp. | reverse complement strand
CTTTGGACACCTCGTATAATACCAAGAGGGCTCTTTTTTGTTCAATCCTCAAATTTCTTCATTACAGGAATGCTCCTATTATTTTTTTTTGAAACCTTTCTTAGAATGTTTGAAGATAGAAATATTTATTCATACAAAGTTTTTAAAATTCGAATTATATTTTTATTATTTTCGGAAAAAATACTCTTGGCAAAAAAAATCAAGGAAGAGAGAATAGGGTAAATTTGACGGTTGTACTTTTGTAAAAGCTGATTAAAGTACAATTGTTTTACAATTCGAGGGGGATTTTCCTTTTCGCGAAGCAAGACTGGTATGCTTATTTTGAAATGGAGTATTGATGCAGTTTGTATTTTTCATAAAATTAAAAAAGAGGTAGACGGAGTATGTATAAGGGCTATCCTGAAACGATTTATATGGACCAAAACCACGAGCAAGGTGTAAGCAATTTAATAAAAATATAAATCAGTATTTTTCCAATCCTATTATACATAAGGAAATTAATGGTGATAAAATATATGTTGCCTTGGACCTAGACAGAATCTGGAATAGGATAAATTAATATTTAGTTTAGCCACAAATACTCCCCACCTGCGTATAGGTGGGGAGTATTTAATGCTATCTAAAGGTGGGGGGTTTTTAAAACTAATCTAAAATACCTGCATATTTTTGACCGCTGTGTGGCAATCTACCAAAGTGATTACAACATTGTTAACAAGGAGGAAACATTATGCAACAAATGCAGACGGGTATGAATAATCAACAAGCACAAGCTTTAATGACACAACCGCCTGAAATAATGTCAACAAAGGATCATCTCTATGTAAACGATATGTTAAGCTGGAATTTACTTGCGATGAAGAAAATGCATTTTTTTGCTCAACAATGTCAAAATCCCGAAGTAAGAGCAGCACTTGAACAAGCTGGACAAATGCATGATCGACACTATCAACAGCTGCTTCAACAGATGCAACAGTATGTAAATCAACCTTCACAAAATATGAATCAATAAGGAGGAAACTATAGTGGAAAATAATACTCCAAACAGGATTAAAAATCCTGAAACACCAGTCCCTAAGACGCCGCAAATGAACGATAGAGATTTTCTAAACGATGCCTTAACTACGGAAAAATATATATCTTCCTCATACTCGACTGCATTAAAAGAAGCTAGCCATGAATCGTTGTATCGTACAATAGCGTCTGTTTCCCAAGAAACAGACGACTGTCACCGCAATCTATATAACTTAATGTTTAAAAACGGATGGTACGGTTTGGAAAAAGAAACTCCACAAACTATTCAACAATCGGTTCAGCAATTTTCTAACTACATGCAAAGTCAAGATCCATATAGAGGTAATGTAATACAATAAAAGAACACGTGTTCAAGAAGAATAAACTCAAGGTAAAACAACAATAGTTATGCGAGACAAAAGGTTGGTTAGTTGTTAACCAACCTAGAAAATAATTTAGAATTTACAACAATCGAAAGGGCGGCGGTAAGATGAATCTTAAGTGGATGAAACTTTTATCAACAGTTTTTCTTTCAACTTTCTTGTTATTAGGGTGTAATAATGGAGATGACGATAAAAATCCACCACCTGAGGATGTAACTCCAGGGACAGAGGAACCAATTGAAGATCCTAACGACGCAACAGATCCAGATACTGTTGATGAAAATAATGTCACCCCTGATACAGAAGAATCAGTTGAAGATCCTGAAGACGCAACAGATCCAGATAATATAGATGAAAATAATGACAACACTAATACAGAAGATCCAATTGAAGATGCTAAAGATGTAAATGACGCAGATAATAAAGATGAATAAGTTTATACACCGTTTGTTCTCAAACGGTGTTCTTTATGTATCAAGATTCAAGGATGATAAGTAGAAATTTGATTATTCAAGCATTTTCTAATAATAAAATTATATAGAGGTGTCTCATGACAAAAATATCAAGGTCCTTATTGGTTACGGTTTCCGTACTTATTCTTTTATCTATAGGGTTATTATTCTTAGTACAAAATACAAGAAACAAAGAGAATCACGAAAATAAAACAGTTGCTGTCGAAAACAAATTTAATCCCACTATAACCAATGTCCAAAATGTTAAAAACGAAAAAAATGTTCTTCAAATAAACAGCCTTTCCATGGGTCAAACCATCAAGAATCAATTAAAAAATGATCCTTCCGTTTTTCTAATTAAACACAATGAAAAAACTGAGAGTCATTATATTAAGAAAGAAGTAAACGTTACATTCAAGACTCTTCCCTCAACAAAGGAAATAAAAAGGATAACACAGGAGATAAATGGCACTATCATTAAAAAGCTAAATTCTACGATTGTGTTTCGTTCTAATACGCTTTCGACCAAGGAACTTATTGAATATTTTAACAGACAGGCTATGGTTGAATTTGCTGAACCCAATTATCTTTATCTGCAAAATCAAATTGGACTTCCTAATGATTTGCTATATAGAGAACAATACCAATGGAACTTATCGGCAATTCAAGCAGAAGCAGGCTGGGATATCACCAAAGGGGATGAACATATCATTATTGCTGTTATAGACACTGGCGTTGATCTGGACCATCCTGATTTGAGAAGACGAATTACAAATGGTTATAATGTACTGTTGAATAATAATTTCCCTGATGATGACAACGGGCATGGCACCCATGTAGCAGGAATCATTGCATCGGAAACAAACAACCATGAAGGTGTTGCAGGCATCACTTGGTATAACAAAATAATGCCTATAAAAGCAATGGGTGCTGAAGGGCATGGGACGACCTTTGATATAGCAAAAGGGATTTATTGGGCAGCGGATCATGGAGCCGATGTCATTAATATGAGTAGGCAATTATCAGCATTCTTCCCTTTTAAAAGGGGCAATCGATTATGCATACAGTAAAAATGTTGTCTTGATTGCTGCAGCAGGAAATGAAAATACTATGCAGCCGAGCTATCCAGCTGCTTTTTCTAAGGTTCTAAGTGTCGCCGCCGTAAGTTACACCGGACAACGTGCCCCTTTCTCAAATTATGGAGATTATATCGATGTTGCAGCTCCCGGAGTTCAAATTCCGAGCACCTATTTTAACCAGCAGTATGCAGCTTTATCAGGTACTTCTATGGCTTCGCCTCATGTGGCAGGACTTGCTGGCCTCTTGCTTTCAGTAAACCCTAATTTAACGAACCAAGAAGTAATAGACATTATTAAGAATTCTACTTATGATTTAGGAATCCCTGGAACTGATCACGAATTTGGTAGTGGCTTAATTAATGTAAAGAATGGATTGGAAGATGCCCAAAGCAAAAGGCAATAATCCCTTTTTGAAACCGTTGCTTTTCGTTGTTATAAAACTTCTACATGATGTACATTGTTTGTACATGATAATGGAAAAACTAAGGAGGGAATTTTAGTTGGAGTGGATTTTTTATCTATACCTGTTAAATACGTTCTTTATGTTATTCATAGCAATTTGGGAAGTTCGTCGGCCAGCCAAAGCTTTGAATTGGATAGTAATCGTCCTTGTTTTGCCTGTCATTGGTTTCTTACTATATCTTAGCATATCAAATCCCAAGCTTATTCATCGTAAAAGAGTGACCTCTTCTCATAATGAGTCTGATAAGTTACCTGATACATATAGTGATTCAGCATCGATAATCGCCGATGCTTTAAGGTATTTTACTGTAGGCGGGCTTGGCTTCGAGTCGGCAAAGTCCAAGCTGGAGTTCAAATCTACCAGTACGACAAAGGAATGATACATGCGAAGGTGTTGACCATCGATGAGGAGATTGCTGCCGTAGGCTCAGCAAACTATGATATGAGAAGTTTTCGCCTGAATTATGAGGTGTGTCAAGTCGTGTACAGTGCTGATGTGGCAAGGGAACTCACAGAGCAGTTCGAGAGGGATCTTACTGATTCTGTACCATTAAGAATTGAAGACTTGTTGCAACGATCCCTGACCGAGCGCATTGTTGAACAGGGTGCTCGCGTGCTTTCTCCATTATTATAAGTTGAAAAAACCAGTATTATTTATCTTTCTGATTTTAATTAGCTTACATGTTGTAATATAAATATTTTAAAACATGAGGATTTTTGAAATCGAGTGAAATATAAAATGGAGGAATAAATTTTGGGTGAAGTTTTTTTGGGTTTACTGACAATCAAAGTCATAGTAGGTTTTGTCACCTTATTTTTTATCATTATCATAACCGGTAGAACATCAATCTCTCAGTTAACCCCGTTTCACTTAGTTTTTGTATTAGTGCTTGGAGATTTTTTAGGAAATACCATTTATGAAAATAAGGTAGGGATTTTTCACTTTTTATATGCCATCGGATTGTGGACGCTTCTCATGTTGGGGATAGAGTTCTTGACTCTAAAAAATAAATCGACACGTTCTCTCTTATTGGGCATATAGCAACCGTTTTGAGTATAAGGCTATTTTATATATAAGGGATCCCACCAACAAAAAGCGCTTAAAACATACGCTAAGCATAATTCGTCATGAATAAAGCCGATTTTTCCTCAACTTACGAGAAATAATCGGCTTTATGGATAAGGGGACAATCGATTGTCAAAATGAATCCATTCCTAAATACTATTTAAAAACCGGTTGATGTGAAACCATTACCATAATCTAAAAAAAGAGTATTATTCGGGGTGACACAAAAATAATTTATTCAAGTGGATTAACGGACTAGTGCGCCTAATATATGTGATATATATAAAGATATCTTACCATAGTGTAACGGGAGGGTAGTGATTTAGTACAGGATATCTGATGTTAAAAAGACTCCGGCAGGAGGAACGCCGTTCTGATATATAGGAGGTTCAGTGAGTGCTGTATCAGTTGTAGCAATCCAAGTTCCGTACTCACCTGCAAGCAAAGAGGGAGGTTTCATAATAAACCGTCCACTTAAAACGAAATGACGAATTCTAATTGAGGGATCATCAAATATAGTTAAGTTACCAAAAAATGAGGCATATGGTGAATCAAAACTTATTTGTTTGGTGTTTTCTTCCCAATACCCATTAATTTGAATAGGTGTACCACGAAAATTAATTGTACCAGATACTTTATTATTACCTGTAATAGAATTAATGATGAGTACTCCCCAAATAATGGGTCGACCGGCTATAGAAGCCGAAATACCCCATTTTGATGGAAAAGGTATACTAACCATGAGTTTCTGTGCAGTTTGCAAAAGTTGATTCCTCGTTTCGTAATAATCATAAATACAAGAGTTTAAAGTTTAATTTCTATCTTTACATCAGAGTGTTAAAAAAAGAAAGAAAGTCTAATAAATTATTTTAATATTTATTCATTTTGAATCTTCCATATTCGGTTTCGAACATTTCATTTACTTCCCAAGATTCAACGGTTTTATAAGCTGTTTGTTGATCAAAGCCTTTTCCCAGAAGGTAGGCCATTGCGGCAATTTCAGTTAGCGCATGTTCATAGGAAGTAAGAGCAACTTCTTTTAGACCATAATCAACAAAAGGCTTTATTGCCATTAATGTTTCACTTTTCAAATCCTGATCCGAATTTTCTCTCTCATCGGATTCATTACCCTCTAGATTTGGATGTGCTTCTTTGTATAGCACCTCCCACTGTTCATACAGACTTGTAGCTGACTCAAAGTCCTCAGAGTCTACTGTTAAATTTTTTTGTAATTTACTCATTAAATTACGCCATGTCTCTTCCCATTCCTCTAAAGTTCTTAAGTCAAAGAGTTTTGAGAACTTCGGTTTCACACTTTCCCAATGAACATAAATGTCGGTACACCATCCCAATAAATATTTATAGTTTTCCGTTTGGGCTTCCATTTTTTTATCACCCTTTTTAAATTTTTTCACTTCTAAAAAAAGAAGCAATATCGCGTGTAAAATGAGGTTAAATACCTTTTAAAACCAATTTACAATTCTATGGTATGTTTCACTTATGTCCCTAGACTAGGCATTTGTCTCATTTAACAAAATAAATTTTGTTTTCTTTCCAAACGGATAAATATGTTGCATTCTGCAAGTATAATTTTCCTTTGCAAACAAGGCCGGTGTTAAAAGTATAAAGGCATTTTTAAAACGTTCTTAACAAACAGATAAAGAGCAGGTAAGCTGAGGAACTTGATAAAAACCTGAAGGGGTTTCGTCAGGAAAATACGGATTTACAACGTTAAACTATTTTTTGGGAAACAAAAACCTTGCTTCCCCAACGCTAAGCAGAAGAAGCAAGGTGAGTTAATAATTTCACTTGCCAGAATCACGAGGTGGATTCACCATGTTCATGTAATTTATATCCTCCAGGGTAAACAATATTCACCTCAACCTTTACATGGCGCGGGGAATCTTGGTTTAAAACGAGTTGCTGTTTTCCTGTGGCTATGCTCTTCCATTGATGTGGATGTTTGCGATACAAAGATTCGCCCAAATTGTAAATATCTATACCCTCTTTAAAAGCAGTTTGATACGTTTTGCGGATTTGCTCCTCTATTTTTTCCTGAGCCATTTGTGTGAGTTCCTTTTCGGTAAGGTCCGTATGCAATTCATTGATCCCTGCCTTCACTTTTACTGAAATATCGAAATACGCCTTGTTCAATTTCACAATAGGAGTCACTTCATATTTGGGTTTTTCTGCGACAAGAACAGCCGCAAGCTTTTCTTCGGCAAACAAATCAAGAGGTACTCGGATCGTGTGAGTACTTAGCCAGGGCATTCCCGACAAATCCTTAAGATCCATTCGTCCATAATAATTGTGTAGATCATATACATGTATGCCAGAATATCTAAGCAGCTCTTTTGGTTTATTACTTTCCTGCCATTGACCTTTGCGAAGCGATAATTCCGGTATATAACTGGTTCTGGCCTTTTCGTTTGAGTCCAGTACAAATTGTTGCAGGCGGACCGGAGCAAGGATAGAACGCTGTCTGAAATTTTGCTCGGGATTGTGAAGAATGGATGCATTTGGCGAAAATCTAAAAAATGGGGTTGCCAGCAAGATTTCTTCAGGAGGCTCTCTTGTGCTAAACAGCCAGGCCAAGTACCTTATTTCACGATAACGGTTGATCAATTCCAGCACTTCTCCGACTTTGTTTTCCTTCATCAATCTCTCGCTGAACAAAATGGCAGAGATTTGTCCCAAGTTTAAGCGTTGTTGTGATGTACTGTACAAATCATTTGCCGCCTCCGTAAACGAGGAACCTTCGCCTTTGCCCACCCAAACCGGGGGCTGCTCCGCTTTTTGCTGTCCCTCCAGCTTGGCCACTGTCGAGAAATCAAGCAATTGCACATACAAGGTGTATTGGCCATCGACATAGTCTATTCCAACAGCCGTAGCATAGTTCATGTTTTGCACTTCATATCTGCTCCAGCAACCGGTAAGGGTGAGAAGAAGGAAAAGTGCAACCATACTTTTATATCTCCTCATTTATGCCTGTCCCCTTGCCTTGTAGAATCTCGTGTCTTCAACATGTCCGGTCGAGTGTTTCGCCATGGCCAAGGTAATCGAAACAAAGCGTTGGCCAAGTCTTTAAATGGAGGTGATATTGGGGCCAAGTAAGGCAAGCCGCATGAACGCAATGAGGCTAAATGGCTGAGCACAATAAATAATCCAAGAAAGAAGCCATAAATGCCAAGCGTGGCAGACAGAATGAAAAGAAAAAAGCGTAAGGTACTAATCGTTCCAGCCAATGATAGGCTCGATAAAGTTGAACCAAAGATTTGTGTAATTGCTCCGATGACAACGATACCTGGGGATAAGAATCCAGCACGAATGGCCGCATCCTCCAGGATAAGTCCTCCTACAACCGTTACCGTGGAGCCGACCGCAGAAGGCAATCGGATACCAGCTTCCCGCAGGATTTCTAAGAAGAGAAGTGCAATAAACATTTCAACTGCCACATCAAAAGGGATTCCCAACCGGTTAATCCCCAAAGTGGCAAGTAGATAATAGGGCAGCTGATCTTGATGATAGGAAAGAATGGCAACAAAAAATGCAGGAAGCAGTAGCGATACGGACAAGCCAAGTAAACGAAGCGTTTGACCAAATGTAGCTGCCAAAGCAGTAAAGTGGATATCTTCGGGTGCTTTCACAAGCAAAAATAAATTGGCAGGCGCAATCAACGCAGCCGGTGTACCATCCACAATCAACGCTACACGCCCATTGAGCATACAGTTCACGGTAAAGTCTGCTCTGCCTGTATACCCCATCAAAGGAAACAATGCTTTTGTCGGTTCCATTAATTCTTCTAGCTGAGTGGCGCTAAACGCTCCGTCAATGTGAAGATCATCTAATTTATTCTTTACATCTTGAACAATCTTAGGATCAACAATGTCACGCATGTAAAGAATTGCAACGGTTGTTTTCGTGCGAACGCCTACTTTTTTCGTTTCATAAACCATGCTGGTTGATTTGATTCGTTTCCGAATTAACGCCACATTGACTCCCACTTCTTCCACAAATCCATCCTTTGGCCCCCGTACCGAAAGCATTCGCATCATCTGTACGTTCTTTCAAGCTGCGCGTAATATCTGCTGTTCTACTCATTTTAATTTGCAGGCCTTCATAATGGTTTTCCAAGAGATTTCGGATGCTATGGGAAATATTTAAGGTAATTTCTTTTTCCTGCATCCCATTGCCAATAGCTCCTGGGTCCATTCTCCCGTGACCAGGATCTAAATATAATTTAAACATTTTACACCACCTCGTACAAATAAAATATGATCGAAGAGTAACGGAGGTATAGGAATTCGTCTGAGATACATATAAAAATAGGTGATGATAGGCATTACATTTCATTGAATCAGATGATTTATTTTAAAGCTAAGAAATTTTCCAAATGCGAGACCATATGTATGAGCAGCAATTAATGTTCCATATTTTTCGTGGGTCAGGCAAACTCTTGTTCATCTAGACAGTAGGCTGATTGATTATTGATGCTTCTTTCTTAACAAAACACCTAAGTGATTCTCTGTGCATATACTGTATCATTACTACAGGATTATGATTAAATACAACTCAATCCATACATAAAATAATCAAGGAGAGGTTAATTTTGAAAATTCCAAAGACAGCCAAAGTTAGTATCCCCTTTCCATCCGTATGGGGGATTGATGCTTCTATTGCGGGGAGATCCATTATTAGAGGTATACTTACCATTGATTCCATTGTAGACAACAAAGTAGTAGGTACAGTTAATTTTCGTGGTATACCTATTCCGATTAATGGGTATTGGGACGAAAGCGCTAAACAAATAAGTTTCGATTCACCATATGCCTCCTTTTTTGGCAACTTGACAATATTTGATGAGACCGCTATAAGCATTCGGCATTTCATTTTAAGTGGACGGTTTATAATGAAACCTCCCTCTTTGCTGGCTGGTGAATACGGAAATTGGATTGCTACAACCTTTACAACCCGTTTGGGACCTCCCATATATACTAATGTTTTACCACCTGCTGGTGCCTTTTCAGTCTCAAGTATGCTCTTGGGACAGCAATTGTTTTAATTAGACCATGACTTTATAAAAACAATCTTCCTTTGTGACTAAGGTTGTTTTTTAAAAGTGTTCTCGAAAAATACAGCCTTGCTTTAAATCTGAGTTTAGCGTATATCTCCGTTAAAGTGTACTCGGAACCCTTTGATGATCGTGCCTAGTTAGATAAACAAATATTGATACTTCCTTATAGAAATAGCCTGCTTGGTTAGGTACGTTGTTTCACAATCCCCGGAAATTTTTAATATAAGTAACTCAACTTTCGCAGAGTGAGATCGGCAAATAAGCCTTGATATAACTAGGAAGGCCAGCGATCCACCTCTCGAGT
>NZ_CANNCR010000097.1 GCF_947503125.1 uncultured Metabacillus sp. | reverse complement strand
GCAAAGGGTGGCTCTTTTCTCCGCAATGACTGGCTCAAAACTCCGCATAAGTGGCTCATTTCAACTGCAATAATCATACAGCACAGAACTGATGGTGGGTGGGGTTTACCTGGAGGTTTAATGGAATTAGGTGAAAGTTTGGAAGATACCGCCAGAAGAGAAGTGAAAGAAGAGACAGGATTGCTTATTGGTGATTTAAAGTTATTAGGTGTTTTTTCTGGTCCTGAGTATTACTTTAAGGTTTCTAATGGAGATGAATTATATTCAGTAACTGCCGTTTATTTAACAAACGACATTGAGGGTAAAATAGAGGTAGATAAAAGGGAATCTTTTGATATACAGTTCTTTAGTCTTAATTTATTACCAAAAGGATTAACTAAAGAATATCGTAGCTACATAAATCCTTATCTTGCAGAATTGACCAAATGAATTTCTTATTATGACTAACGAGGTGCATTCCTTTAATAAACGAGGCAGGTTTGTTAAATAAGAAAAGTAAAAAAAGGTTAACATTACCATTTTTCCGTGGTAATATGAATGTAATCTTTTAGAAGAGGTGAGTTTAGTTGAGTAAAGTTGAGCAGAGTACAAAGTTAGATTTAGAGCGAATTGTTTTTATTGGGAGAACCTTCGAAGAGTATTTTGATATGTTCTCGCTTTCAGAAGAAGAACTACAAGGAAAGAAAATACTCGATTGTCCAGCAGGAGCTTGTTCATTTACTGCTGTTGGTAACAAATCAGGTTTAGACGTAACAGCTTGCGATATTGCTTATTATCATTCGGGTGAAGACCTAAAAAATAAAGGTCTCCAGGATATTGAACACGCGATGGAGCATATGCAAAAAGCCCAAAATAATTATAAATGGAATTATTTTAAAGATATAGAAGGTCTTAGAAACCATCGTTTAAGTGCCTTACAAGATTGTGCCAAAGATATGAAGGAATCTAGTGAAAGGTATATTCCCGTTACATTACCTTCTTTACCGTTTAAGAATGAAGAATTTGATATTCTTCTCTCTGCACACTTTTTATTTATGTATGCGGATAGATTAGATTATCAATTTCACATAAATACGCTAAATGAGTTATTGAGGGTTACGAAAGAGGAAGTTCGTATTTTCCCTTTAGTTGATTTAGAGGGAAAAAGATATGAGCATTTAGATAAATTAATAAGTTATCTCGCTGACAATGGCTGTACAGTTGAAGAAGTGAAAGTTCCATATGAATTTCAGGCAAATGCTAACTCGATGTTAAAAATAAAAAAAGGCTAGTAAAGAAAGGTGCAACGATGAGACGTTGCACCTTTTATTGAACTAACGATCAGGTTAGTTGAACAAAGAGGACTTTTACTTCTTTATGTTGAATATCAGGATATTCACATTTTATAGGAAGTGATTAAATTTGAACTGCTTGGGATGTAACTTAGCTAATAAATTTGTACCTGTAAATGTAGTTTATGAGAACGATTTTATTTGTTGTATATTAGACCACGACCCATTTAATGAAGGGCACGTTATGATACTGCCCAAAAAACATTTTGAAGATGTTGATGAACTTGATGCAGATACAGCTAACTACATAATTCAGGCATCAAGGTTAATTTCAAAAGCTATAAAGACACTTTACAAACCTGATGGGATAACAATTTGCCAAAATGGAGGCATCTTTAGCGAATTATCTCATTTTCATATGCACGTTGTACCAAGGTATAAGCACCAGTCGTTTGCTGATTTCTATCTAGAAGTGCCTTTAAATAATGAAAGTACGAAAAATAAATTGTTAGAAACAAGGGATGAATTAGTAGAAATTATCCAAAAAATATATCATTCTTTTTAAGTTTAGATAGGGACTTTGTTCCAGCAGTCCCTTTTATTATTGAGCTAAAGGTGCAGTTTACTTCAACAAGGATTTATTGGTTGGCGTATTGAAATATTACAGATAACAAAGATAAGAGAGGAAGTTCAATATTGTATTATACATTGCAAACAGAGCGTTTATTTTTACGTCCTTATAAGTTAAATGATGCTCCAAGAGCCCAGAAATTAGCTGGTGTAAAAGAATTGGCGGAGACTACATTTTTACCCTACCCATATACATTAGAAGTTGCTGAAAATTGGATTAAAACTCATTCAAAACTTATTGAAAACGGAGATGCTTACCCCTTTGCTGTCACTCTTGAAAGTGAAAAGAAACTTATAGGAACAATGACTATCCGAGTTGATAAATTACATAATAAGGGTGAGTTAGCTTATTGGATAGGGAAAGAGTATTGGGGAAAAGGCTATGCAACTGAAGTTGTAAAAAAAGTAAATGATTTTGGATTTAATGAACTAAACTTAAATCGAATATGGGCACCAATAATGAGTAAGAATGAGGCTTCTGGTAGGGTATTAAAAAAAGCTGGACTTACATATGAAGGGACATTAAAACAAGATGTTTTAAGATGGAACCAATATGAAGATGTTGAAATATATGGGGTTTTAAAACACGATTACAATTAACTAATCTACTTAACTAACGGGTGCATTTCTACAATAGTAGAAATGCTTTTTTACTAGCTTCTGATTTCGTGAAGAAGGAATGTCAACTTGATAGTTAGAATAAAGTAAAGAAACATTATTAAAATGGAGGAGAGCTTATGAATATAAGAGAGGCTACAATAAATGATGTTCCTGAATTAGCTTCTTTAATGGACCAACTTGGTTATCCAACTTCAGTCGATACGTTTAAGCTAAGATTTAGTGCTATTACAGGAAATCAAAACTATCATACATTAGTAGCTGAATTAGATAGAAAAGTTGTTGGAATGGCAGGATTATGTTCAGGTTTGTTTTATGAATACGATGGTTCTTATGTCAGAATTGTAGCTTTTGTTGTTCACACTAATCATCGCAGAAAAGGGATAGGTAAAAAACTTATACAAGAGGCGGAATGTTGGGCTAAAGAACAAGGGGCTATTGCAATCGGATTAAATAGTGGCAAACGAGAAGAAAGAAAAAATGCACATCAATTCTATATTAATATGGGATATAAAGAGAAAAGTACTGGATTTTCAAAGAGTCTTGTTTAAGTAAAGGTGCAGTTTAGCTACATAAAAATGTTTTTAGAGGGATTAATAACTACTTCCTTGAATAATTCTTTAATAACATTTGTTGAGGGGAGATTAAAATGGAAAAATCTATACAGGCTGTATTTGTTGATAGAGACGGTACCATCGGAGGTAGTGACAGTGTAATATATCCAGGTGAATTTAAACTCTTTCCATTTTCTTCAGAATCTATCCAGCGTTTGAAAAATAATAATATGTTGGTTTTATCTTTTACCAATCAACCTGGAATTTCAAAGGGAGAAGCTAAAAGAGAAGAGTTTGAAAAGGAACTGATTGAATTTGGTTTTGATAAAGTTTATATTTGTCCTCACCAACATAACGATGGTTGTAATTGCAGAAAACCATCAATAGGAATGCTGTCAAAGGCTGCTAAAGATAATAATTTAGACTTAGAACATTGTGTAGTAATTGGGGATAGATGGACAGATATTATGGCTGCAAATGAAGTTGGTAGTATAAAGATTATTGTTCAGACGGGTGCAGGAAAGGAATCTATTCAAAAATACAATCACCAAGAATACAATGGGAATTGGGCAAAGGTAGAACCAGATTACATAGCAGAAAACTTATTAGATGCAGTAAATTGGTTACTTAATTGTCGAGGTGAAAAATGTTAATAAATATATCTCAGTTAGAACCTGATAAACTTACTGATTTACAAATGACAGAACTCCTTTATAAAAATTTAGAAGATGATAATGAAAAAGGTGATTTATTTTTTGTTCCAGGAAGTAATAAGGCTGTGGAATATCGATTGCCAAAAGCTATACAACTTTATAATGAAGGTAGAGCAAAAAAGATATTATTTTCAGGTGGAGTTATTTGGGAAGGAAATAAATTATCAGAGGCACATTTATTGAAACATAAGGCTATTGAGCAAGGAGTGCCCGAAGAAGATATTTTAGTTGAAGATATGTCACTTCATTCGAAAGAAAATGTACTCGCTTCATTGCTAGTCTTGGATAGAGAATTTTATTTGAATAACATTAAACGTGTAATAATTGTTACTACTATTTATCATATTCGTAGATTTTATTTAACACTTAAAACATATATGCCTGATTGGATTGAATATTCTCTGTGTCCAGTTAATGACAAAACAACGAAAGTTGATAACTGGTTTATGTATCCTTACGGTAGGAAAAGAGTAGAAATGGAATCGAGCAAATTAATAAAATATGTTAAACAAGGGATTATTGTTGATGATTTTGTTGAAATATCAGACGTACATTCAAAATAAGTTTGGATAAAGGATGTACTTCAACTAACGGGTGCAAAAGTTGAAGGTCGGGGCTGTCGTTACGGCAGCCTTTTCTTATTAGGTTAGGCATCCCTGTTGGAGGAGGAAAATAAAACCAAATGTCGAAGTTAGATAGTAATGAGAGTTATAAGGGAAATGTCTAATGGAGGTTTGTTTATGAGTACGCCAAAGCATATTATTTCAGCAGCCACGATTGTATTGAATGAACAAGGAGAAATTTTATTAATAAAAGGCCCACGTCGAGGATGGGAAATTCCTGGTGGACAAGTAGAAGAAGGGGAATCGCTTAAAGATGCAGCAATCAGGGAAGCAAAGGAAGAATCAGGAATCGATATTGAGATTACAAAATTTTGTGGAATATTTCAAAATGTAGATCGTTCAATTTGTAATACATTATTTTTAGGAAAAGCAATTGGAGGGGTTCCTACTACTAGTTCTGAGAGCCTAGAAGTAGGGTTTTTCCCAATAGAAGAAGCACTAGAAATGGTAAACTGGAAAAATTTTAGGAAGAGGATTGAATATTGTTTAAATGAAAGAATTCAACCTTTTTATCTAGAGTTTAATGGTAAAGATAACGAAGGAATTATTTATGAACTCTAAAAGTTGTCTAGCTTTGTTTTATTAAAGGGGCAGTTTTGTTGGAGAAAGAACTTCGTATTAATAAAGGGGGCACTATGAAGTGCAAATATGGTTTGGTTCTTCAGGTGTTTGTATTAATGAACACGGTCAATTGTTAATGGTCTTGCAAGGAAGACCCGAAGAGAAAAAAACGTGGTCTATTCCATCTGGAGGAAGAGAATACGATGAGACATTCGAAGAATGTTGTATTAGAGAAATTGAAGAAGAAACGGGATATACAGGCGAAATTGTTGAAGAAATTAAGATTAAAAGGATGACTTATGAACATCTTAATATATCAGCTGAAGCCCATTATTTTTTAGTAAAGGTTGTGGGTGGAAAAAGAAATTTTCAAGATCCAGATAATCTCATATATGATGTTGCTTGGAAAACCCTAGACGAAATAAAAATTTTAGAATTAACCTTCCCTGAAGATAGAGATTTTCTTGTTAACTACATAACGGAGGTATTCCATTCCAAATCCTTATTCAAGTAACGGGTGTGTTGATCCAATGAGGATTAACGCTTATTCTTGTTGAATTTTCTTGTACTATTGATACAGGTTAGATTAACAAGGATATTAAAAGCTTTGTATATTAATTATGATAACTAAATTAAAGATTAAAGAGGGAGCTACATTAATTGAATAAAATTATAGATGATATTAAGGTAGTTATCGGAGCAGGAGTATATGTTAATAACCCTGGATGGGTACATACTCAAGAAGAAGAATTAAATTTATTAGACGAAAATACGTGGCAAAACAGGTTCGATAAAAGCTCAATTACAGCTATATTAGCTGAACACGTCTGGGAGCATCTTACATACGAAGAAGGTTTGAAGGTAGCAAAAATGTGTTTGAAGTACCTTAAACCTTCGGGCTATATTCGCTGTGCAGTACCAGATGGCTATTTTCCAGATGAGTCCTACCAAAATATAGTTCAGATAGGTGGTCCTGGACCTAAAGAGCATCCAGCAGCTAGTCATAAAATCGTGCATAATTATAAAACCTTGGTAAAAATGTTTGAAACCGTAGGATATGAAGTTAAATTACTTGAGTACTGTGATGAACAAGGGAATTTCCATCAAAATTATTGGGATGGAGTTGATGGTGTAATTTTTCGCTCCAAAAAGTATGATCCTTTTATCTAAATCCTTAGAGAGAAAGGGAATACGATCTATTCATAATAAAGCTGATGTTCAAAAGATAGTAAAAGATAAAAAGATGACTTTTGCAATGTCTTATGAGGTAACAAGAGAAATGATTCAGGAAACGCTAGATGAACATCGAAACATAAAGCTTATGATCGATATTCATAGAGGTAGTTCAAAACACGAACAAACTACAGTTAATTTTAAGGGTAAACGGGTTTCACGAATATCTCTCGTAGTTTCCGAAGTAAGTAGTAAATTTGAGGAGAATTTAAAAATAGCAGAATTATTTCATAATAAATTAGAATTAAAGTATCCTGGAATTTCAAAAGGTATAATTTTTTCCGGGAAAGAAACGAATAACACATATAATCAAGACTTATTCGGAAATTCTCTTCTCATTGAAATAGGAGGGATAGAGAACACCTTGGATGAAGCATACAGAAGTAATGAGATACTATCGGAGATTATTTATGATGTGATGGATGAAATTGAATAAATAAATTGATTACAAAGTCCATACTATTTAACCCTTTGGTAAAATGTAGGTAAAGATTTCTTATCTAATGAGTTGGAGGGGTTGTGAAAATGGGTTTGTTCAGCAAATTTTTTGGAAATAAAAAGCAAGAAAAAAAGAATTATGACCAGAATGATCTCGAAGATACGAGAGAATTACTAAAACGAGAAAAAAAGAATAAACCATCTGAAAATGCAAACGATGTTGGAATAGGCTTTGGTGTATCTTTCAATATTTCATCTGATGAAAACGAAAACCATAGACTATCAATTTCTTCATCTCCTGTGGGTGTGTCTACTGGTAGTACAGCAACAGATTTTTATGTGTATGAATGGTTTATCAAAAATACTGGAGAAATATTCTATGTCGGAAAAGGACGTGGCAATCGTTATAAAGTGTTCCACGAACGAGCATATGAAGCTGAAAAAATTCGTAAAATGTATGATACTGACTATCACTTTGTTGGAACAGGGTTAACTGAAGAACAAGCGATAGAATTAGAGGATAAAGAAATAACTAGAATACTAAATGAAACAAACGATAGACTAACTAACCGCATAATCCCATTCTTCACTAAAAGAGATAACGGATATGACCGCAGCCCTAACACACCTGAGCTTCAATTTGAAACAGCTCCATATTTTTATGCAAGTGAGATAGACGAACATTACTTTGGAATTAAATCTCGATCATTTGATGATGTTAAGTACGAAAATTTAAAAGCAGTAGTCTTTATAACTCGAAATATACGAGATGAAATTAATATTATTTATGACGGGAAATTAGACAAGTGTAAAAGTGAAACAACAGCATTATTGTCAACAAACGGCAACAAAATACTTAAAAGTAAATATGCAAAATCAGTTACTGCTTGGATATATATTGGTGACGATTACGTAACGAATTATCAAAGAGATCAAGAGCAAGCATTAGAGAAGCTAGGGAGAAACATACCAACTTATCATTTAATTGATGTTTGGAAGTTTTTAAAAGAAAAGTATGGTGAAGTTGAAATAGATTCGTCAGAGAAGATACCGATTAATCCAATCCACAATCGAGTTCCACTAAAAGATATAAAGAACCTAAACGACTGGGATAAAAGCTTTGACGAAGGAATGCCGTATTGGGAAAAAGGTGATAAGGAACGAAAAGTTGGTAACCTTGAACGAGCTATTGAATTATTTGATATAGCAAGACACAACGGCTACAATGCTCCAGCATTATATAAGTCGTATGCAATGACATATCGAAAACTCAAGGACTACGACAACGAAATTGCAATCATTGATGAAGCGATTGAACGTTTACAGTCAGAAAAAATTAACGTAAATGAAACTCGCATAATGGAATTAAAAGAACGTCGAGCAAAAGCTCACGCATTAAAACAAAAACTAAATTAGTTCTAAATTTTAATAGAACCATCAGTTAAGGAAGGCCACTGACAAACTAACGGATTCATTTTTGATAATAAAAATAAGGAAGAAGTAAGCTTGATAAAATATAAAATCAGATGAAGAATTTATTATGATCAGTTCAACAAGTGGGGGGTAATCAGGTGGAACATAATAAGAAATTCCACCGTGCGTTTGGGGTGTACGGTCTGTACTTTAAAGAAGGAAAATTGTTAGTAATAAATAAAAATGGAGGTCCATATATTAATCGTTTTGACCTTCCTGGTGGCAGTTTGGAGGAGTCGGAAAGCCTGACAGAAGCAATGAAAAGGGAATTTTTTGAGGAAACAGGAATTGAGATAGAGATAATCAAGAACTTAGGTGTTATCGACTTTATGTTACCTTGGGTGTGGAAAGAGTTTTCTCACGTTCATCATATCGGGGTTTACTATTTAGTTGGTAAGATAGGTGGAAATCTTATTACTCCTAAACAATTTAACGGGCAGGACTCACTTGGAGCACTATGGGTTTCGGAAAGTGAAGTATCTGTCGAAAATGCGTCTCCATTGGTTCTTAAAGCTTTTGAATGGTTAAAAAACGGTGAATTAGGCTTAGATGTTCAATGCTATCAACAGTGGGAAGTAAAGAAATGACAGTGTTGACCAAACGGGTGGTTTTCCTTAAAGACCAGAAAAAAATGAAGCCTTTTCTTATTGAGCTAAAGGGGGGGGGAGTTTAAGTTAAGAAGGAGTTTAATTTATCTAAGTAGAAGCTTTAAAGCATAAAATAACAAAGGGGATATTGTTGGTTTTTTTGAGGTCAACAATTAAGCCTAATGAAGATTTGCTAAATCTTCTGGTATGGTATATCGTGGATTAGTTTAGAATGAGAGAAAGGAACGCAAAAGGTACTTTATAAGTATAAATAACTCTATACTAAGTAATAGCTTTTTGTTGCTAAAGAAAATTTTATGCACTGACTGCAAAGGGGAATTGTAGGTGAAAAGTAGAGAAGAATTAAAAAAGGAAATTATTGAACGACTTATTAATGGTGAACAAAAAAAGTTTGAAATAAAAAAGGTAGAGTTGTCCGAGGAATATAAGGAGTTTTTAATTGAAAAGTGTCAGTTTATTCGGATTCAAACACCAGAAGAAGCAAAAAAGGTGAAATATCCCAGTGTTAGCATTCAACAGTTTGTGACTATCAGTGAGCCTACCAAAAGAAAGTTTTTTGGTATTCAAATAGGGTGGTGGTACTAAGCACTTAGCTCCATCAAAAACCAGTGTATAGAATTACATATTATGCATAGATTTATTTCGATAAATGATTTATTTTTAATATGTGGGAATATCTACGAATTGGATATGGAAAATTCCCTTCTTCACTCGTTGTTTTTGGCGTTTAATAACTGTTTCGTGTTGTAGTTTCTTTTTTTAGCAACCAACTTATAATTGGTAGCCCTTATCTGTGTAGTTGTACTTAATTTTATTTAATGTGTGAAATTAATGATAAACACCTACTCTGTATATAAAAAGGTACATTCACTTATCCTTTATATTACAGAGTAGATGGTCTATTTTCTTCCACAAGATATCATCAATATGAACAGATACAAAATATATTAAATAATAATAATGAACTTTATATTCTTTGTATTAAAGTATCTTACTGAGGAAGAGTTTCTCTCTCTGTCTGCTGTTGAATCTGAGTAGCTCCTCTGATTACAGTACCCTGCCTATGTGCCCTTCTTTCTGGTTCTTGTAATGCGAATGAGGATGAAAAGATTCTTTCAATAAGTGTTTTCCAATCCCCTGTACAATCATCCCAAGTGTCACCCCAGTTTGAATTAATGTATCTGTAAGCTCGGTATGGTTTTTCAGAAGAAGGTGCTGGATAACCTAGAATATCCTCAATACAGTTTTCTAACGGGAAAATCCGATCATCGCCTACTAAGTCGAGTATTGGTTGATTAAATCTCTCTGCACCTTCAGTACCAGTTGTTATTGCCATCCCAAAATGACCAAAAGTTGACGGTATTGCCTGTCCAGAATTAGACGATTATAATGTCCATAT
>NZ_CANNCR010000096.1 GCF_947503125.1 uncultured Metabacillus sp. | reverse complement strand
TGGCAAGTTTTTTGCATTTAAAGCCCTTAAATTCAAAGATTATTAACTTTTTTAATATAAAAGTTTTTACAATACGGACAATATTTATGTCAATTCCCGTATCCTTCCAGGATGGAGAGGTTATTTGATGTGGCATGGTTTCATTAAGCGACATGTTTTTCGTTTTTGGCATTGTGCTCACCTCCTTCTTAGTATTCCATTACATAATTTGAATATGAAAATGAAAAAGTAAAAAAGAAAAGAGGTGAGTTTTACTTATGGAACAGCAAAGCAAATTTCCGGTTGCTAATTTATCAGAAACACAATTAGCAACATTACAACAAATGGAGTCAAAGCTTCGAGAGGAAACAGGTGAAGAGATTGTCCTTATTGCCTATGAGCATAATGAGCATTAAGCTTTTCCCTTTTACTACCTGTGTTAGGCTGATTGAAACAAGGTAAAAGTAAAGATGTAAATCCTAAATAATGACTTGAGGTGATTTGTGATGAAAAGAAAAGCAGCAAGAAATCAAGCAGTAAAACATAACTTTACACCAACAGAAAGCCTTCCGGATTCAGAGGTTGCAGAAATCAATGATGATCAGGATCAAATGAAGGGTGCAAATCGCAATTCCAAAAAAGGAAAGCAAGGGAAATAAAAAGATGACAAAAAAACATATGAAAAGCAAAGAGATGAAAAACCATAAAAAACCAATGCCAATGGACCTCTTGCAGGAAGAATTTGGTCATGAGCTCGGAGATGTTAATGCTTCGCAAATATATGGGGTCCTTGAAGGAAATAAAAACAAGGATAAAAAAGAGGGAAAAAATAAAAAAAACCGTAAATAGATGTTGGTTTAAAAGGGGTTTGTCTCAAAAAAGACAGACCCTTATAAAAGATCTGTCCTTCTTGAAACAGGTTCGTTTAGCTTACTTTTGAATCAAGTTCACTTGAAGATGCTGTATAAACAATTGTTGATGATTGGATTGGATCATAATGAACAAGAATGAGTGATTCCTCCTCAATCAACTTACCTGTTTTTACATAATGTTTTATATTAAATGGAATTGTTTCAAGAACCGTATGTTTAAATAAATCCTTTTCTGATAGTTGTTTACCTGCAAATTCATCTCCTAAAATAAGAGGATGATCTAATATCGAATGGTAAATCTTGCTTCTATCTTGCTTTGATAATGTGTCAGGCCACCACGGTTTACGGGGCTTATATTTTTGATTTCTGAGGTAATCATATTTCATAAACCCGCTTACAATGTGCAATTCCTCAATTTTTTTATGTTGCAGGAAATCGTATAGATGCTTATACAAATCCTCTAATTGGTGACCAATTCTTGACCAGCCGCTTTCATCCCAGAAGGTTCCAAACTGCTGAAAGAAGTCAAAAGGTGTTGCAAAAACGTGTGATACTAAATATTCGATCGTTTCATCCATACGATGATCATTCCAATACTTTTCTAAAACATCCTCAACTTGTTTAATTTTAATAATATCTTCAAATGTAAGAACATTGTTCTTTAAAATTTCATATGGTGAATGATCCATATAGACATAACCATGGTCAGCGGCGCGAAGACGTAATCCTGTTCCTCTTAACATTTTTAGGAAGCCAAGCTGAAGTTCTTCAGGCCGCAGTTCAAACACATCATTAAACGTCTTTTTAAACGAATGATAATCCTCTTCAGGCAGTCCTGCAATCAAATCTAAATGCTGGTCGATTTTTTTGCCTTCCTTAACCATGGTGACGGTTCTTGTAAGCTTTTTAAAATTTTGCTTTCTCATGACAAGTTCATTCGTTGCATCGTTTGTAGACTGAACACCAATTTCAAAACGGAACAATCCTTTTGGAGCATTGTCATTTAGAAATTGAATAACTTCAGGGCGCATAATATCTGCAGTAATTTCAAATTGAAACACAGTTCCCGGTTTATGCTCATCAATAAGGAATTGAAACATTTCCATTGCATAGCTGCGGCTGATATTGAAAGTACGGTCAACAAACTTAATCGTTTTTGCGCCATGCTCCATTAGAAAACGAATATCATCTTTGATCTTTTCGCGGTCAAAATACCTAACACCAACTTCAATTGATGATAAACAAAACTGACAGCTAAATGGGCAGCCGCGACTAGTTTCAATATATGTGACCCTCTTTGAAAGATGGGGCAGATCCTCTTCAAAACGAAAAGGGGATGGCAATTCCTTTAAGTCGACTTTATTTCGTTGAGGTTTTATGTGAATGCTGCCGTTTTCGCGATAAGCAATTCCATTCACATTGGCAAAATTTTGTTCATTGTGAAGCTCGTCCAATAATTGTTTAAACGACTGTTCTCCTTCACCAATAATAATAAAATCAACCTCTGGAATTCTTTCCATCCATTCTTTTGTGTCATATGTGACCTCAGGTCCGCCAAGAACTATTAATAAAGAAGGATTAATTTTCTTCATCATTTTAATGACTTTAATCGTTTCTTCAATATTCCAAATATAGCAGCTGAACCCTAATAATTCAGGTCCTTTCCGATACAGATCTGTCACGATATTCATGGAGGGGTCCTTAATTGTATATTCTGCAAGCTCAATGTCATATTCTGGGGCCGCATATGCTTTTAAATAACGGATTGATAAGCTTGTATGGATATATTTTGCATTTAATGTTGATAAAACGGTTTTCATTGGGATTAACACCACTTCTAACATTTATTTTTAAGATTTTCATATTTATCATGCAATCAAAATCTTATTGTATCATAATCAAGAGAAAAAACGAACTTCTGATAATGGAGGAGTATCCATAGTATGGAAATATATACAGGAATCATACCAATCTATATAAACAAAATTAACATAAAAAAGAAGAGCAAGGCAGAGCTTTGCTCTTCCTAATTAGATTTTGAATTCATGGCTGTAAAGTTCTTTATATAATAATTAAAGGTAGACGCTCGCAATTCGATAATTGGCTGTGTTATAGCTTTCACGATTTTTGTTGAAAGAGTGGATGTTAAAAGAATCGATAAAATAATCAGCAAGGTAATGCTTTGGTAATCTTTCATCCAATCTAATAATTCACTATTTCTCATATATTGTACGATGAAGCCGTGAAGCAAATAGACGTAAAAGGTTCTTGTGCCCCATTCTGTAAAAAATGCATGTGTTTTTGGAATTAGTGATAAAAAGCTCAACGAAGTAATCAACGTTAAACTATAAAAGCCCAGGCGAATTATCGCACTAAATACGGATGGATCGCCAAAGTGAGAATATGACTTTGATCCGAACAGCCATTCATAATCAAAATCAAGATAAAAGTAAGAGATAAATGTCACAATTAATAAAAAGCTTGAAAGTCCTCTTACAGGTGCCTTCGTTATGAAGGTAAAGTGTTCACGTTTTAAATAAAAGCCTATTAAAAACAGAGGGAAGAATACGAATGTTCTTGATAAGCTTAAATAATTACTAATGAACTCAATATATCCAACAGCTAAGCCGATCGAAAATGCCAGGAATAGTGCCCAACTTGCAGGAAGTTTTGTAACCGCAAATAAAAGAACATTCCAGAAAAATAAACTGATTAAGAACCATAAAGACCAATGAGGATCCAATGGATCAAGAACAAGGGCATCTTTTTTTTCAATGAAATAATAATACACTGAATAAATCCCTTGAAAGATCAGATATGGAAGAATTAATTTCTTCGTTATTTTCTCAATGTAACCCTTTTTTCTAAATCCCTTTGCAAAATAGCCGGAGATTAAGATAAATGCCGGCATATGAAAGGTATAAACGAATTTATATATATTCATAAGCATTTGGCTGTCATCAATAAAGGATCGAATGATATGTCCAAAGACAACTAAAATAATCAAAAAGAACTTAGCGTTATCAAAGTAACTATCACGATTTTTCATAATTTCACCTTTTCTTTAGAGATTGGAATAAAAGTGGAAGCGCCTTGACCACAAAAGCAATCCACTAAGCCATCCTTCTCTTTATTCCCAAGTAGTTCTTTATTAAACTATCATTCGTAAAATGAAATATATTTTATTAGGGGTGTAACGAAAGTGTAATCCGAATGTAAGATTGGTTATAAAATCAATGGATTCTCTCATACACCAACATCTATCTTAATTATTTTCGAAAAAAAAGCAAACATTTTTTTTGCATTTTGACGGAATGTGAAGGACTATGATAGTCCTTGTAGAATACTTGAATAGTGAAGATTGAGGTAATTAGGGGTGAAAAGATTTGAAGCAGACGATGGAGGAAAACGAAATCGTTACGATGAGGGAAAAAGTGGCAAAGCTAACGGCTGAAAATGAAATGCTTAAAGCGAAGCTTCTTCAACATGAAAGTATTTTAGAAGGTGCACTTGATGCTGTTGCCATTTTTGATGAACACTTGAAATTTATTGATGTAAACACTTCAGCCTGTCATTTGTTTCAGTTAGAGAAAAACGAGTTATGTAAACGAAAACTAGATGACTTTCTTTCACTCATTCCCAAAAAAGAAATGAATCAGCTGATAGATGAATTATATAATGACCATACATTTGGGAAGGAGCTTGTTGTAAAACTAGATAATGGACAAGTAAAGTTTATAGAAATTTCCATACGGAAGCATGCAATTAACGGATATGACCTAGCTATGCTTAAGGATGTTTCATTTAAAAAAATGCTTGAACGGGAAAGGACAATAAATGAGCAGCTATTTAAAGATTTGTTTCACCGGGCGGTAGATGGGATTGTCATTTTTGATCAGAATGGAGCATTTATTGATGCAAACGGATCATTTTGTACAAGCTTTGAAATTTGCAAAGCTCAATTAAGTTCATATGTACTTAATGATTTTATTGATAAACAAGATAACAATAAATTAGAAAAGTTATGGAAACTTTTGAAGGAAAATGGCAGTGCAAAAGGTGAGCTGCCGGTTGTGTTGAAAAATGGAGATAAGAAAATTTTTGAATTCACAACTACTTCAAATATTATCAATGGTTTTTATATGGCGATAATGCGTGATATTACGGAAAAGCGTTCAATGGAAATGAAGCTTTATAAAAGTGAAGAACGCTTTAGGGAGATTTTTGAAAATGCCATTGATGCTATTATGATTTGGCGGAAGGATGGGCAAATACTTAGAGTAAATCAGGTCGCAAGCAGAACGTTTGAATTGCCGGAAGAGGAGCTGGTCACCAGGAATATTCTTGACTTTATTGATCAATCCTCATTAACTTTTGCAAAAGTAAAAAAAGAATACTTTCAGACTGGAGCAATTAGGGAGGAATTGCTTTTTCATATGCCTAATGGGCAAAATAAGGAGTTGGAGTTCACCTCAAAAATGGATATTTCTGAAGGGCACCACTTAACGATTTTTCGAAATGTCAGTGAACGAAAACGAATGGTAAAGGTACTTAGAGAAAGTGAACAGAAATTCCGCAAAATTTTTGATGGGGCAATGGACGGAATTGTCTTATTTAATAATGACTTTGAAATTATTGAAGCAAATCCTACAGCGATGCGAATACTTAATTTAACATCTGAAGGTTTGATCACCTTTAATTTATATGATTTGTTATTTTCCAACATGAAAAAAGGCGGAGTTATTAAGAAGGATTCGAATGAGTGGGAAGAGACACTGCAAGAAATTACGTATAGATTCGAAAATGGAGAGGAAAAAATACTCGAATTTACCTTAAAAAACAATATTAATGAAAATATGAATTTGGCAGTATTTCGGGATGTAACGGAAAAAAGGGAGTTAGAAGAGCAGCTTAGAAAATCGGATACTTTAAATGTTGTTGGAGAGCTTGCTGCAGGAATTGCTCATGAAATAAGAAACCCAATGACGGCATTAAAAGGGTTTATCCAGCTTCTAGAAGGAAGTGTAAAAGATGACTTTTCAATGTATTTTAATGTGATAACATCTGAATTAAGCCGCATCGAATCAATCATTACAGAATTTTTAATTTTAGCAAGACCACAAGCAATAAAATATTTAAAAAAAGATATTGGCATTATTATGAAGGAAACGATTGATCTGCTGAATGCACAAGCCATTCTTGTTAATGTACAGATGAAGCTGAACGTAGATCCTGACTTGCCATTAATTTATTGTGAGCCAAATCAATTAAAACAGGTTTTTATCAATATTTTAAAGAATGCAATCGAGGTAATGCCTAAGGGCGGACAAATTGATGCTACAATAAAAAGGAAAGATAAAGATCATCTATTAGTATCGATAACAGATAGAGGATCAGGTATTTCGGAAGATAAAATAAAAAGACTTGGACAACCGTTTTATACAACAAAGGAACGCGGTACTGGCTTAGGGTTGATGGTCAGCTATAAAATTATTGAGGAGCATCGCGGAACAGTAGATGTTGAGAGTGAAGAAGGGAAAGGTACAACTTTTCATATTACACTTCCTATCAACCAATAGCCAACGAAGGAAGGGAAGCCTTAAAATGATTAACTTGTCACAATTATGACCCGACAACATATTATTTGAGTAAGAGAAAAAAGTTGCATTCGGTAAAGAAAGGGGCAAGTTCTATGTGGCTTTATAAACGTCCAAAAAAGGTGTATTTCTATGCTTCCTTATTTTCCAAGCTTCAAATCATTTCAGAGACTGAGAAAAACCAATTACTTGAAAAGTGGAAGCAATAGGGAAAAGTAAGTGAAACGAGAATCAAGATATGAATCGAAATAACCTTAGCCCTGATAGCGGACTAAGGTTTTATTTGTTTACCTATTGAATAGTTGTGTAATTTCTTCTTGATAATTACCTGATATAATGCCTTTCTCCGTAATAATTCCCGCGATTAAGTTGTTAGGAGTGACATCAAAAGCGGGATTAAATACCTTTACGCCTTCAGGTGAGATTTGAACTCCGTTAAGCTCTGTTACCTCTTTAGGATTTCGTTCCTCAATAGGAATTTGCTCACCATTAGCAATAGAAGGGTCAAATGTTGACAAAGGTGCAGCTACGTAAAAAGGGATGTTAAATGCATTCGCTAATAAAGCTAAATTAAAGGTTCCAATTTTATTTGCTGTGTCACCGTTTGCTGCGATGCGATCAGCACCAACGATGATGGCAGAGATATTTTTCGATTTAATCGTGTGAGCCGCCATATTATCAGTTATTAACGTTACATCTACGCCAGCTTGCATTAGCTCCCATGTGGTTAAGCGTGAACCTTGAAGAACCGGGCGTGTTTCACAGGCAAAAACTTTTAGCTCTTTGTTTTGCTCTTTTGCTAAATAAAAAGGGGCAAGAGCTGTTCCGTATTTTGCTGTAGCAATAGAGCCGGCGTTACAGATGGTCATAATTCGATCACCATTATTAAAAACAGATAGTGCATGCTCACCAATTAAACGGCAAACCTTTTCATCTTCAATTTGGATTTGAATGGCCTCTTGGACAATCCGTGTTTTTCCTTCGTTAATTGATTTGACATCCGCAATGCATGCCACCAATCGGTCCAATGCCCAAAACAAGTTGACAGCAGTAGGTCTTGAGCTTGCTAAATAGTCCCGTTTTTTCTTAATCGTAAGTTTAAATTCCTCAATTGTCTCTGATGAATCCTGCAGGGCTGCTAATGCCAGACCAAATGCGGCTGTGATTCCGATTGCAGGAGCACCTCTTACTTTTAAGGTTTGAATAGCATCCCATACTTCTTCAACCGTAGTTAGGTCAAGGTATTCTGTAACATGAGGGATGTTTTGTTGGTTTAATAGAGAAATAGATTCATCCTTCCAAATAACAGAACGAGGAATCGAAAAGTCATTTAATGCCATTTGTAATACTCCTTCATAAACTGATTATTGATTGACGGTTTCTTTGACAAAATCAATAAATTGCTCAGGTCTTTTTATTGTTTTTTGATTTTTTATCAGTTCGCTTCCGAGTGTTAGAGCAAATTGTTTTGTAGCAATTTTTCTATCATATGGCTGAATGGTATCTAGGTCTGCCACATGAGCAAGGCCGATTGTACGGCGAATGATTTCGCAGCCTGCAAAACCAACCGACTCTTCGAAAATTTCTGATAATACATATTCTAAATAGCCATCAACCTTCGTATAGATTTCAAGGCCATCCTTTTTCCAAGCTGTTGTAAATTCTTCAACGAAAACATTCCACGTTGTAATGAGATGATTGAGGAGCACATCCTGTTTTTCGCCATGCCGTGAGATTGCATTCAATAGAAAATTACCAAAAACTTGACCGACGTCAAAACCGATAGGTCCAAAGTATGCAAATTCAGGATCAATCACTTTTGTTTCTTTTTCATCAGCAAAAATACTGCCTGTGTGTAAATCGCCATGTAAAAGGGCTTCAGCTTTCGTTAAGAATTTTTGTTTCAGCTTTGCTACTTCTAACTTAAGCGCCTCATCCTGCCAAATCTGTTCAACATCCTTCTGAAGTTCGGGTTCATACTCATTTGTGTCATGGTCAAAAAATGGATCTGTAAAGACAAGGTCTTCAGTAATTTTACAAAGATCGGGATTAATGAATTGTTTAACCAATGATTTTTTTACATGCTGATCTGCCCCATAGTCTGATGTGTAAAACAATGTCTTTGCTAAAAATTCCCCAATATGCTTTGAAAGAAGCGGCAAATCCTTGCCTTCTATTAACGCAGCTCGGGAAATTTGCAGATGTGACAAGTCTTCCATGATCGTAATGGCAAGCTTCTCATCAGAGTAAAAAACCTTTGGAACATATTGTGGAACAAATTCACCTTGCTTTAAGAGAGCATGAGTTTCAATACGAGCCCGGTCCAATGTTAATGGCCAGCTTTCACCGACAACCTTTGCATATGGCAGAGCTTGTTTGATAATAATACTTTCGTTTGTATCGATGTCTTTTACCTTGAAAACGAGATTTAAGTTTCCATCACCGATCTCATTGCAGGTTAGGTTGCTTTTTTCATCAAATAATTGAAGACGCTTTGCTAGGGCAATAGCCCCGTTTTCTGTTAATGGTTCATAGCCGGATGATTTTACAGCACACATAATAAATACCCCCAAATAAGTTTGATTGTTGGAGGCTTTTCTCTAAAATAAGAAAAGCCTCTTTCGTATGAAAGAGGCTTGAAGACGTCGCTTCGCACCTCTCATCTGTCAGAAAGATATTCTTTCTGATGGAATTAGCACCGTGCCCTACTGGATAAACTCCAAGGTGAATGTATATCACCCCATTTTGCAATGGTAGTATGGTCGGTTGCTGCGGCTTCATTGGGCCAAGTCCCTCTGCCAACTCTTGATAAGAGATCAATCTTGTTAAACATTATGAAGTTAATGTTTTAAAGTTTGTTATTTTTAGAACATTTAACATTTTAAGAAAAATAGAACGTTTGATTAGCATCTTACCAATGATTTATTAAATTTGTCAACAATATTTTCAATAATCAATGATAAAATTCAGGTAATCTGTCATCAAAGACAGGGATTTTGCTTCTAACGGTTTTAACCATTTCAGCATCGATCGCTGCGGAGATGGAACCGGCTTTCTCGTCAGCTTCTGCAATCACTGTTCCCCATGGATCAATAATCATAGAATGACCGGCGAATTCATTATTTGGATCAGAGCCGGCGCGATTACAGGCTACAACATAGCACTGATTTTCAATTGCACGGCTTAATAGCAGTGTTCTCCAGTGATGGAGTCGCGGCAGCGGCCATTCTGCTACGACAAATAATACTTCTGCACCTCTTGTTGTATGGGCGCGAATCCATTCGGGAAAACGAATATCATAGCAGATTACACCAGCACAATGTATGTCAGCAATGTTAAACAAACCTTTTTCAGTTCCCGCTGTTAAGTAATGATGTTCATCCATTAATTTAAATAAATGGAGCTTACTATATTCGTTAACCAATTCCCCTTGATGATCGAATATGTACATCGTGTTTGTTATTTGATCTTCCACCTTTTTGGCTACAGAACCTCCAACGATGTTAACTCGATATTTTTTCGCAAGTTCGCTAATAAATTTTCTCGTTTGTTCGCCGTTTTCATCGGCAATTTCATCTAAACGCGTTAAATCATATCCCGTCGTCCAAAGCTCAGGAAGAACAATAATGGATGGTTTTTCTTTTTCAATAATCGATGCCACTTTTTCTTCTACTTGTCGATAATTAAAAGATGGATCACCAAATTTAATATCTAATTGTATGCAAGTTATGATAGGTTTCATTTAAATCACACCTTCATTTTAAAAATTTTACTTTACAAGTTGATTCTAACAATATATGATTTGTGACTAGAATTTCAAGAATTTTTTGAGTAGGTGTTAAGTCTGAAATGAATACTCTGGGCACCCAGTTAAAAAATGGGCATAGCAAAACAAGCCATCGATCGATGACTCAAC
>NZ_CANNCR010000095.1 GCF_947503125.1 uncultured Metabacillus sp. | reverse complement strand
ATATGGACATTATAATCGTCTAATTCTGGACAGGCAATACCGTCAACTTTTGGTCATTTTGGGATGGCAATAACAGTAAGAAGTATAAAATTTTAACAATTATCTCCTAAAATTTTTTTATCAGAGACAGATAGGTACCTCAGAATTATCTTTTACAGAATATCCCTATTTTTATGTGAAACCAGCGCTACTTTTATCCACACATGCCTATATATAATCTTTGAAGGGAATTTTCATAGAAGAAATACTTAAGTAAACAACTGAATTGTTTCCTGGTGGACGAGTAATTCCAAGTAGATTTGACCTTGATCTAACGGCAGGTGAAGATGATGAGTATGGTTGAAAAAGCTTTCTTAGGGAGCTGATGAAAGCGGAGTACCGGTTCATGAGATACCGTTATTCAACCTGAACAGCGATGAAAATAAGTGACGACGTGATTCGGCAGGTTGTCGGTTCATATCGGAACAAAAAAACCCCTAGCTTATTAAAAGACTAAGGAATTTTGATTAATCTTAACTGTATCTTTTACTTTTTTATTAAAAGTACTAGATTTTCTTACTACTAATTCAGTATCTATAAACATGCTTATTCGATCTAAATCATTATTTTCTATTTGATTTATCAGTTTTTCGACGGCCATTGCAGCCATTCTATCTTTCTTTACATGAATCGTTGTTAATTCAGGGGTAATGACTTGGGATTCAAAAATATTATCAAAACCAATTATTGATATGTCATCAGGTACACGAATTCCTAACTCAGATAGAGATTTAATGACGCTAATTGCCATATAGTCTGCTTCACAAAACAAAGCTGTAGGAAGGCTGTATGATTGCTTTCTTATCTTTTCTATAAATCCATCTTGGGACGAAATCATTGTTGGGGACAATGAAAATACATTCTCTTTCTTAATAGTTAAACCATGTTCACTTAGTGACTGTAAAAAGCCTTTTTTTCTCATAGCGAAATTATACATTCTGGAATTTGACTCTATATAACCAATTTCACTGTGTCCTAATTCAATAAGATGATTTCCAGCTAAATATGCCCCATGGACATTATTCATTACGACAAAATTGGTATTCAACGTTTCAAAGCAAGTATCAAGAACAACTAAATTTCGTTGAATAGTTGATACTATGCTGATTTGTTCGGGTGTTAAGTTTGTTCCTAATAATAAAATTCCGGAAGATGCTTGTTCTTGCTCAAGTCTTGTTAATTCCTCCTTTAACATATTAATGTCAACTGCTGACACTAATAAAGAGTAGCCGCTAGGGTTAATTTGTTTATCAATATTATTTATTAACTCCATAAAAAATGGAAGAGATTCATAGTGTTCTGTAACAATTCCTGAGTTTGTGCAAGCTACAAACCTTAATAATTTATTTCGGGTCTGAAAGTATTGATCTGCTTTTATAATCGGACGTGGAATATATCCATGTTTTTGCGCAATTTTGATTATCCTCTCACGTGTTTCTTCACTAACCCCATTTTTTCCATTTAAAGCTAAAGAAACAGCCGATTTTGAAACACTTGCCAATTTAGCGATATCACCTATTTTCATCTAAATGACTCCTACCTAATTTAATTTTATATAAAAAAACTAAACTTTTTTATTGAATTATAACAGATATAAAACACAATGTGTAATCATTTAGTTCAATGAAAGCTGGGGTTTACAGCTGATTTTAAAAGGGTATCGACTGATATCTCGTTAGTTTTTAATAAATTTATTTATATAATAAATAAAAATAACTAAAAAATAGCAGCTGTGTTTATTGACTAGTTTTAAAAATTCATTTATTATAAATCTATAATAAGTTAAACAAAACTAAATTAGTTTAGTTATTTTAGTTTATGTATGCGCTTCAAAACTTGATTAATAAAATTTCAGACTAATTCTTATGTTTTTCAGGAGGTAAGTACACCTATGCAAAAGTTTAAATTAGGTTTTGCACCAACACGTCGATTTGTTTTTAGTAAAGAAGATGCACTTAAATACAAAAACTTAATTAGAGAAAAAATTGAAAGCTTTGGATTGGATATTGAGATCGTTGATTTAGAGGGGATTAACGAGGAAGGACTATTACATGAACGACTTGAAGAGCCTTCTATTATTAAACGTTTTAGAGATACCGAGGTGGATGCGTTATTTTTCCCACACTGTAACTTTGGAACTGAAGATATTGTTGCTCGTGTGGCAAAAGCAATTGGGAAACCGGTATTGCTTTGGGGTCCTAGAGATGAAGCGCCATTAGAAGACGGCATGCGCCTTCGTGATTCACAATGTGGAATCTTTGCAACAGGAAAGGTTCTAAGACGGTTTAACGTTAAGTTCACTTACATTACGAACTGCCGCGTTGATGATCCAATCTTTGAAAGAGGTTTTAAAAATTTCATTGGGGCTGCAAATGTAGTCAAGCATTTTAATAGTTTAAGAATTTTACAGATTTCAACTCGACCATCTGATTTTTGGTCCGTTATTTGTAATGAGGGTGAATTATTAGAGACATTTGGTATTCAAATTCATCCGATAACACTGGATGAGTTAAAGAAAACAACTTTAAAAATAGAAAAGACGGATAGCCCGGAATTAGATGAGGCTGTAAATTATATCAAGGAAAAGCTTGATTGGAGCTCAGTGACTGAAGAGGATGTTAGACGAATTGCATCATTGAAGGTAGCAATGAAACAGTTAGCTGAAGAAACAAGAAGTACAGCGATTGCGATCCAATGTTGGTCAACGCTGCAAGATATTATTGGGATCATGCCTTGCTTAGCAAATGCAATCCTAACAGATGAACAAATTCCAGTTACCTGTGAAACAGATATCCATGGAGCAATTACATCGATTATGGTTCAAGCAGCAACATTAAATACACATCCAACTTTTTTTGCAGACATCACTGTTCGTCATCCTGAGAATCCAAATGGTGAATTATTGTTTCATTGCGGAAACTTCCCCGTATCTCTGAGTAAAGAGGAAAAACCAAAATTAAACAAACACTTCTTATTTGATGACCATTCACCAGGAACTCATGAAGGTGAAATTAAAGGTGGAGAAATGACTTTAGCCCGCTTTGATGGAGACCATGGTGAGTATTCAATCTTCCTTGGAAAAGCAAAAGGGATTGAAGGGCCATTTACTAGAGGGTCATATGTGTGGGTTGAGGTAAATGACTGGCCTTTATGGGAAGAAAAATTAGTTAAAGGTCCGTATATTCATCATTCAGTAGGAATACATGCAAACGTAATCCCGGTGCTATTTGAGGCATGTGAGTATATTCCTGGATTAACACCTGACCCGGTTGATCCAACGGTAGAAGAAATAAAGGCATGGCTCCGTGGAAGTGATTTAAACAAGTAATAAGTTTGATTTATTAAAGGAGGATTTCTTTATGGAAGAGATTACGTTTTTAAAAAGAAAAGCAGCTGAAATTCGCATGGAATTATTAACAATGATTTACAATGCTCGAACAGGACATACAGGAGGCTCATTATCAAATACGGATATTTTAACAGTTCTTTACTATAAGATTATGAACATTGATCCAAGTAATCCCAAATGGGAAGATCGAGATCGCTATGTTCAAAGTAAAGGACATTCAGTTGAATCTCTATGGGCGATATTAGCAGATAAAGGCTTTTTCCCTAAAGAAGAATTAAAGACATTTTCTCAATTTGGATCTAGATTAATAGGACATCCAAATAATAAAGTACCAGGCATTGAAATGAATACGGGTGCTTTAGGTCATGGCTTACCAATTGCAGTAGGTATGGCATTAGCTGGAAAAATGGACGGGAAATCATATAAAGTTTATACGCTTATGGGTGATGGAGAACAAGCTGAAGGTTCAGTTTGGGAAGGAGCAATGGCTGCTGCGCAATATAAGCTTGATAATCTCGTAGCAATCATTGATCGAAATAAATTACAAATAACAGGAAGTACAGAAGCTGTAATGGCATTAGAACCATTAGGAGATAAATGGAGAAGTTTTGGCTGGGAAGTTGTTGAAGTAGATGGCAATGACGTTGAACAGCTGGTAGATGTATTCTCGAAAACGCCAAAAGCAGGTGGAAAACCTACAATGATTATAGCTAATACAGTAAAGGGGAAAGGAATTTCATTTGCAGAGAATGTAGGGGCATGGCATCATCGTGTACCATCAAAAGATGAGTACGATTTAGCTATGGAAGAACTTTCTAAACAACTGGAGGTTTTGGTATGAGAAATGTAGCTTTAAAACCTACAATCGGAAATAAAATCGCAAATCGTCAAGTGATTAGTGATACCTTGTTAGAATTGGGAAAAAAGGATAAAGATTTATTAGTGCTTACTAGTGATTCAAGAGGCTCAGCTTCAATGGTACAGTTTGGAAAAGAATTGCCGGAACAAATTGTTGAAGTTGGAATTGCTGAGCAAAATATTGTTGGGATGGCAGCTGGATTGGCGCATTCTGGTAAAAGGCCATTTATTGCTTCACCAGCTTGTTTCTTAAGTATGAGAAGTATCGAACAAATTAAAGTAGATGTTGCTTATTCACAGACAAATGTAAAGTTAATAGGGATAAGTGGAGGCGTTAGCTACGGTGCCCTCGGTATGTCACATCACTCCCTACAAGATTTAGCAGTAACACGTGCAATACCAGGTCTTGATGTCATGATGCCTGCAGATCGTCATGAAGCAAAGAAAATGATTGAAGCATTGGTTGAATATGACCGACCTGTCTATGTAAGAATTGGACGTAATCCAGTGGAAGATTCCTATGTATCAGATGACTACGAATTTGAAATCGGTAAAGCTGTTACGATGAGGGATGGCACTGATTTAACGATCATCGCTAGTGGAGAAACTGTTCGTGTAGCATTAGACTCCGCGGAAGCACTAGCACAAGAAGGACTTAATTGTAGAGTAATCAACATGCATACAATTAAGCCTTTAGATGAAGAAGCCATTATCAAGGCATCACGTGAGACTGGAAAAATTATTACCATCGAAGAGCACAGTGTATATGGCGGTTTAGGTGCAGCAGTTGCTGAAGTGGTCATTCAACATCAACCAGTTCCGGTGAAAATCATTGGAATACCAGACGAACCTCCTATTACAGGGAATACTGCTGAGGTCTTTGTGCATTATGGGATAAGTGTGAGCAATGTGAAAAAAATCGCTTTGCAAATGATAAATAACTAATCGAGGGATGGCTATGACACCAAACTATATTCTTGCAATCGATCAAAGCACATCTGGTACGAAAGCTTTAGTTGTAAACTCAGAAGGGAAAATTACCCATAAAACAGCTTTAGCTCATGAACAATACTATCCAGAATCAGGCTGGGTTGAGCATGATCCAATAGAAATCTATGAAAATGTAAAAAAAGTGATAACAGAGGTTGTTCATTTAGCCTCTGTTTCTCTTAATCAATATAAAGTGTTAGCCATAACTAACCAAAGGGAAACCATTGTCGTTTGGGATAAAGAAACAGGAATTCCGGTTTATCATGCAATCGTTTGGCAATGTAGAAGAACATCTGACTTTTGTAAGGGCCTAAAAGAAAAAGGATATGAAGATAAAGTCCAAGCGAAAACAGGATTAACGATTGACCCTTATTTTTCTGCGTCAAAGATAAGATGGATTTTAGATCATGTAGAAGGTGCAAAAGATCGAGCAAACGAAGGCAAGTTGTTGCTTGGAACAATTGATAGTTGGTTAATATGGAAGTTAACGGGTGGGAGTGTTCATGCAACTGACTATACAAATGCTAGTAGAACGCTTTTATTTAATATTCAAACGCTTACATGGGACGATGAATTATTAGAGATATTCGGTATTCCGAAAACAATGCTGCCAGAGGTAAGAAGCTCAAATGATATTTTTGGTATCATAAATGACCCTGCGCTTCCTGTTATAGGATTACCAATCTCAGGAATTATTGGTGATTCACAGGGTGCTCTATTTGGACAAAAGTGCTTTGAAAAAGGGATGGCAAAAGCAACTTATGGTACCGGTACTTCTGTCATGATGCATACTGGTAGTTTAGTAAATGCACAAAATGGTTTAGTTTCGTCCATTGCATGGGGAATTGATGGTGAAGTGAGCTATGCGCTTGAAGGGATTATCAATAGTACGGGGGATGTTCTTAAGTGGGTAAAAGAGGATCTTGAGTTATTTCGTGATTTCACAGAGATTGAATCAATCGCAACGTCTATCCCAGATAATCAAGGTGTATACTTAGTTCCCGCATTTGTTGGGTTAGGTGCCCCTTATTGGAATCCATATGCACGCGCTGCTATCTTAGGTATGAATCGAAATTCAGGAAAATCTCATATCATTCGTGCAGCATTAGAGAGTATCACTTATCAAGTAAAAGACGCCATTGAATTAATGAAAACCGAATCAAATATTGCGATAAAAGAGTTAAAAGTAGATGGTGGTGCGACAAGTAATGCTTTTTTAATGCAATACCAAGCTGACATTCTTGGAAATGACGTAGTTGTTTCATTGATTGCAGAACTTTCTGCATTAGGATCCGTGTATTTAGCAGGATTAGCTGTTGGGATATGGAACTCGATTGATGATATAAAACAGCTAAATCAGGAAAGCAAACATTATCAATCAGTTATTTCAAGTGAGTTGAGAGATCAATATTATCAAGGATGGAAAGATTCCGTAAAAAGTGTTTTAGTTTAATGAACAATTAGGTTATTAGGTATTAATTATAAAAGAATCCGTACAACATGATTTTTAAACTACTAATTAAGGAAGCGTAAGGGATGCTAATAAATACAGTATTAGAAGCAGTAGAAGATATTCTCAGACCAACAATAGGAAATTGACTCCTCTATAAGGGCTATTATAAAATAAGTAAAAATTATTCATTTTATAGATTTTGTAAGCGATTTCCTGATCATTATTATGACGATACAAGTGTAGACATGTATCAAGGAAAGGTTGCATGATCTCATATGATATAAGCTTGACCTTGAATGGATAATCCACATTATTAATTATGAAAAGACAATTTTAAAAAAGTAGTATTCTTGTTTTACGTTTAATCCTTATCAACCCTTTCCAGGACGATAAGGATTATTTTCATATTATTCAATGCAATAGCTGGAGGAGCCATATGAAACAAAAACCAACGATATTATTACAAATGATTATTGGATTTTCCATCATATTGATTTTAGCCATTTCAATTAGCAGTTACTTTTCCTATCGGTTTTCCTCTAAGGTTGTAATGAATAAAACATCACAATACTTACTAGAGTCGGTTATTCAAATGAGTGGGAAAATAGATCGTATGTTAGAGGAATATGATCGTCTTTCGTTGAGGATCGCCTTACATCCCGATACACAAAAATATTTAAAGAATAAAAATAAAAAGCCATTGGGTCAAAAGGTTAGTGATTATAATGTACAAAAAGTGATCACGCATGAACAGGCCTACCTCGGAAATGATTTTCATGTAGAACTAGTTGGCAATCAAGGAATAGGAGGCTTCTATAGTCCCTTTAATATTAAACAGATGAATTGGTATCCATTTCTTGATTCAGATGGAGGGATGTTCTGGACAAGGAATAATCTATTATATGACATAGAAACGAAAGATTTGGTTCATGGCATTTTAGGTGTAAGAGAGATTAAAGATTATTCTCATCCATCTCAAAACATTGGGTATATGCTTACAGTGATTCCGGTTGAAGCGACTGAAAATGTTGTTGGAAACTTCCTAACGGACCCTTCGAATAAACTTCAAGTTATCGATTCAACTGGGCATATTTTGTATTCGACGGACTCAAGTGAGTTTGGACATACAGTGGACGATTCTTTATTGGATAAAGTACATGATAGCAGGAATAATGGAAATATCTCACAAGAGGGAATGGATGGAAAATCTGTGTATATCTCATCCTACACATCTCCCTATAGTAACTGGACAGTAGTTACTTATATCGATGTTGATGAAGCCATAATGGAATTGGAAGCAATGAAAAATAGTGCTCTTGTTATCGTGATTCTTGGAATTGTTGCTGCTTTGATATTAGCTTTCTTTTTCTCATGGTCATTATCCAGGCCAATCAGGCATCTGGCATACCGCATGTCTAATCTAAAAAGTGGGAAATTAAAGCCCTATACAGGAACAATGAATAATTGGGAAGTTGCTGTTCTTTACGATAGTTTTAACCATATGATCGAAAATTTAGATGAAACAATAAGGACTTTGTCTTATAGGCAGATAAGAGAAAAACAGGCACAACTAATCGCGATGAAAGCCCAATTTCAGCCGCATTTTTTATATAATTCACTCAATACAATCTATTATTATGCGATAAGTGAAAAGCAAAACAAGCTGGCAGAGATGGTATTGTCATTAAGCGAACTTCTGCGGTACAGTATACAACCCGGTTCTGAATTTGTTGCACTAAAAGAAGATTTAAAGCAATTAAACCATTATATTGAACTACAACGTTATCGCTATGAGGAAAAGCTGCAGATTAACATGTATGTGGATGAAGAACTTTTTGAATATCCAGTAATGAAACTGTTGCTGCAGCCTCTAGTAGAAAATGCCATTACCCATGGGTTAGAGAATATAAAAAGAAGGCATTGGTTGATCAATATTTCCATTACAAAGGAAGGCACCATGGTTAAATTCATTGTAGAGGATAATGGAAAAGGGATGAACCAAGAGGATATGGAAACTGCTCTGGAATATAACGAAGATCTAGAAATTGAGACTGATAAAATGATGCATTCAGGAATAGGACTTTCCAATCTGCATCATCGAGTCAAATTGATATACGGTCATAACTATGGACTCGAGTTAAGTCATAGCTCTTTGGGAGGACTAAAAGTTCAGCTTGTGATTCCTTTCCAACTAGATAACAGAGGAGGGATAGAATGAAAATATTGCTTGTAGATGATGAACCATTCGCCTTACGAACGCTTAAAGAAATGATTCAAGGTGCGAAAAGTAGCTGGGAGATAACAGCTGCTGTTGAGGATGGTGAAGAAGCAATTACGGTGCTAAAGAAGCATGAAGTTGATTTAGTTATATCGGACATTCGTATGCCTGCCGTAGACGGTTTGGAATTAAGTAAATATATTGAAGAGAATTTTTCTACCGTTAAAGTTATCTTATTAACCGGATACAAGGATTTTGGATATGCTCAGCAAGCTCTCCGATACGGAGTAGTCGATTATCTTTTAAAACCAACTTCTTTTGAATCTCTGTTTGAATCGATTGAAAGAATTGAAAACTGTATTTTGAAAGAGAAAAATATATATAGATTAACAAAGAAAAGAGAAAGAGACATTCTTGAAAAACGATTAGATGATTTGCTTTTTGGCTTACCTTACCCATATTATGACGATGAATTAATCCCGAAATTTCATGAAATATTGGTCTTTACCTGTTGTTTAAAGGATGCTAGTTTACTTCCAAAAGGATGGGTGGAGATTCATGCTTATTCAGCCATAAAAAATATTATTGAAGAATGGTTTCTCCCCTTTGGAAAAGCGTATGTCACTGTTCAGGAGCAGCATCTTGCCGTTATCGTTTTCTTGAATGATACAGAAGAAAAAAGTCTGGTTTATAAGGAAATGTTGGGTCGTCTTTATGAAACGATTCAAGCATTGTTAAAAATAGAGCTGATTATAGGATTTGGCTTCCCTTGCCGTAAATTAACGGAGCTACATGTTCATTATAGAGAAAGTATTTATGCTATGGAAGATGCTCGAAAAACTGATTTTTCTTTTGTTGCCTTTTATGGAGATATAAAGCAAAATACAGATGAAGTTAAACATCTCGAAAAAAAATATGAGGGAAAAAAGAACCGTCGTGTTATTGAAATTGTACTTGAGAAAATGAGAACCAAGCTATCCGAGGATATAACGTTAAAAGTATTGGCAGAAGAGGTTTATTTGAATCCGACTTATCTTGGAAGAATTTTTAAAGAGGAAACAGGAGAGAGTTTTTCCAGCTATCTTATCAAACTGCGAATTGAAAAAGCAAAGCAATTGTTGAGAAACCCTGCATTAAAAATTTACGAAGTTTGTGAACAAGTTGGTTATAATGACCCAGCTCATTTTACTCATGTGTTTAAAAAATCCTTGGGAATAACCCCGCAGGAATATAAATTGAGATCTTAAAGCAAAAAGGTGGGAAAAGAATGGTCGATGAGAAATCGTTGGTCATTCTTTTTTTATATTATCAAAATTATTTTTTATGGTTGATAGTATTAGAAAAACAAGACAGTTAAAAGCGCTTCAAAAGTAGTTGTTAAAACACAAGATATATCACTTTCACCTTCTATTAATCAAAAATCATCTATAGGATAATGAAAGCGTAAACAACAAAGAGTTGTTTCTAGTTATTGAAGGGATAAAATGGTTGAGGTAAAAGGACCGAATTAGTAAGTATTAAGACCGCTTAGGTAGTGTCAAAAGTTCTATGAAAAAACAACGTTTTAGTTTTAATTAACACCGAAGTGAACTTGTTGACCGCCGC
>NZ_CANNCR010000094.1 GCF_947503125.1 uncultured Metabacillus sp. | reverse complement strand
TTACAAAAAAGGGGCAACATATAAATTCTGATATTACAAAAAAGGGGCAACATATAAATTCTGATATTATAAAAAAACGGAGTGCTTTCAACAGCAACCTCCATTTTCTCACCTATTCATTCACTTTTTGTGTTTTACACCCTCGCCCGTTCTTACCGGAGCACATGTTTCACGATGCATGATCACACCGGACAATAATATTTTTTCCGTTGGGGAGTCCTTGCTTTTTTGCCGGCTTATCAGCATCGCAACCGCCCGTTTTCCAAGCTCTTCTTTCGCTACATTTACGGTTGTTAAATTCGGGCTCGTTTGGTAGGACTCCTTAATATTATCAAATCCGGTAACCGAGATTTGCTCAGGTACTTTTATCCCCAGTTCATCCAAAGCAGAAATGATACTTATCGCAATCGAATCATTCGCACAAACAAAGGCTGTCGGTAATTGATCCACTTGTTTTCCCTGTATCCACTCTGTTATCTGCTGCTTAATATCCTCGTTTGCGGAAAATTTTACTGAGGTTAACAGGTCAGGATGATGATAAAAAATACCATTTGCTTCTAATACACTCCTAAATCCAAGCCAGCGGTCAAAAAAGCTTCGGGAATAGTCGATATCCCCTACAAAGCATAGGTTTTCGTGGCCCAGTCCGATTAAATAATTTGTCAGCATGGCACTGCAATCAAAATTATTATTAAAAATTGTATCTGTTGGAATGAGAGGATCCTCATGATCCACTAAGATAATTGGGATGTTTAATTGATGAACCTCTAATAGAAGCGAAGTCGATACAACCCCTACTCCGATGACGCCAAGCAAACCGTTTGGGTTTATCATCGTTGCGATGCTTTTGACCGTATTTTCTGTAATAATTACTAATCCAAATCTATTACGCTCTAACTCCGCAGAGATTCCGTCAACAATTCTGCCCCAATAGGAAGATTCTTTCGTTTGATGACGTATATTCGGCATTAACACTAATACGGTCTCTTTTTGCTCCTCGATTTCTGAAGCTGTTTCCTTCTCCAGATGATCAAAATTAACACTCATGTTTTTTTGAGCGAAATAACCTAATTGTGATGCGGCTTGAAACACTTTCTCCTTGGTTGAATGGCTGACACCACTCTTACCTGAAAGTGCTCTTGAAACGACATATTTTGATACCCCCAAGTAATCTGCAATTTGCTGCATGGTTACTTTGCGTGCCATTCTACCACCTCCAACCAAGGGGATTTTATCCGTTTTTGAAACTAATCGTTGTTATTATACCATTCAATCAAACCTAACAAAATGGTTATCTAGATTGTCGCTTTGATTATGCAAGTACATATGGGGAAGATTGAATCGTGACCTCATTTGGACGATAGGTTCCGACAATTCTTCCTGATCGATCTGCCGCAAACAGGATTGACCTTTCACTCTCCAGTGTAAAGGAGTACGTCATGTTTGTCGCTGTATCTGTTACCTCGATCTCGCTATCACATGCGCATTCAGATGTAAAGACAAAGAGGGCTCCGTCTCTGAAGGACATTTTTCGTCCATAGATTCCCGGCAAATCACCACCAACATGCCACTTTAATGGACGATGAATGTTCGCCTTTGTTAAGGCATAGTCATACATTTTTCTCATCGTGTCCTTCCGTTCATTCAACTCAATTGGCAACGGACACCAAATGAGCGATCCTGTTCCAATTTGGATTTCATGGATATCCGTTACTTGTGAAGGATGTCCGTTCTCATCCATCACTACTTCCTTATTCAGTTCGGCAATTCTGCTGGCACCAAATGAAACCGGGAGCAGCTCCCCCTCAAGTCTTAGCATTTCTTCACGAACTACATTGGAGATCGTTCGTTGACCAAGCTCATCAATGAGACGGCTAGTCGGCTGCCAATACTCGTTAAGCCCAAGAGGTCCTGTCATCAGTAAGGTGATTCCCTTCTCTTTTACAGCCTCTACGATTTTCTTAAATGCCTGATCACTCACATTATGGGCACTAGGAAGAATAAGGAGTTTAGGTGGATTTGTCCATAGAGAATCGACATGGTATTCACCAAGTGCACGGAATGGTACCTTCATCTCATATGTGAGAATTCTCGTTAAGGTGGTTGTGGCGTCATAGGCTAATTTTCGATTCGAAAAATCATTGGAATAAGGAAAAATGACGGCCACATCTTCAAGCTCTCTCCCGACAAACAAGTCGCGAATTCCCTCGATAAACTTGCCAAAATCATAGGAAACGTTCGCTTCCGGCTTTTCCGTTCCATCTGCTCGTAAGGCCCCGATATTTGATTCGTTAATATTATCCATATAAATGTTTGTATTCCAAATCCACTGAACGGCTCCGGCTCCGCCTGTTGCAAAAGCATAGGCATACTTGCGCTCCAATATATTTCGCAACTCTGTTTCAGACCTTTTCGCACGTCCATCCGGCGTTTCGACATACATAATGCCTGTTTCCTGCACCAAATTTGGTTTGTTAGGCGCTTTCGTAAAAATACCGTCCCAAACAAGGGCATCCATATGCCACCAGGAATGAACCGTTGTGTAATCAACGACCTCCTCATAAAAGAACGGCGATGGGCGCCCACCTGCAAGTCCTTCATCCTGCCCAACCGTTACAAGCTGATTCGGATTCATCGCTTTAATGGCTGCTGTAAGCTCCGCTGCCCAATGATTATGCATGTCCATCGTAAATAGGGAGTAGTCGAGCCACCTTGTTCCCTTCTTTTCCGTTCCCATATCCTGAATATGAAAATTAATCTCACTCGGCTCCGGTGGGACTGCTGCCTCAAAGCTTGGTAATTCATCAGGTGTCATATTCCATTTTTCTTGAAGATTCCGGATCGTCCCATGGCGATTCTTTAGCCACTTACAATAAGCAGCCTTCTCAAACCGATCACCAGCAGACCGCGGGCCGGAAAAGATGCGATTAGGGTCAAACATCGATGGTTCATTAATTAAATCCCAATGGACATTTGTTGTCTCTTTATGCTTCGATACAATAGTCGTAATAAATCGTTTCTGCGCTTCGACACTTCTTGGATCCAAATATGGATTTGCCCCTTCCCAGCTTTCCGGGGTAAACGCAAAAAAGGTAAACGTTACTTCAAGCTCATGTTTCTTCGCTGTTAAAATAAAGGCATCAATCGCGCGCAGGATTTCTTCATGGACATGACCATCCTCGAACATGATATTTCTCCAGCCTGTCCAGATCCCTGTGCGGATGAAATTGATCCCAGCCTTTTTCATTTGCGCCATATCTCTGTCCCAGACAGCCGGGTTCGGTAGGAATAAAAATTTCCTTGCTACATCAGACGTCATATATGTCATACCGACAATAGGCATTGGGCGATGATCCTTCCAAAAATAATCGTGATCACAGCTTAAAGGGCTTCCATCCTTCAATAGATGATCATCAAAACCCCAGAAACCATGTTTAAAGATACGTTTTTCACCCGTTTGGGACCTAGCCTCACAAACTACCTCATACATTCCTTTTTCCACATGAATTGGAACAGGAATCCGAGTTAGTTGAAATTGATTCGTTGCCTCGATTTGTAGCGTTTTTTTCCATTCCAATTCATTTGGGGCATCCTTCTTCCTAATGGTCAGATCAAACGTCCATTCCTTAGAAGCAAGCCCATCTCTTCTCCTTAATGACTGTGTTTGGATCGTGATCGTCGGTCTGTCCCCTGCATCATAGGACGCATAGTTGGATTTCAGACATATCTCTGTTACCCCTTGAGCACAATAATTTGCCCATTCAATTAATGCTTCACTTCCATTATTCGTCCAAAATTGTTCCTGTAATGGTTGATTGATAAACATCATCCGGCACCCGGCAAAATCACCTTTTGTATATTCCAATAAGACAGCTGGAGCTCCCACTTCCCGTCCTTCATCCGAGACAAGCTTTAGCAGAGGATAAATGTGAGCATCCATTGGTCCAGCCGAGCCCATTTCCTTTGGCGTATCACAATGTCTTGTGACATGAAGAATAAACCCATATGTAGGTTCGATTGTGAAAAGATGTTCTTTTCCTTCGAACAATGGAAGATCGAGATGATGTTTATGTTGTTTTATGCCGGTTACATCAACTGGTAAAGCTTCATGTATCAAAAGCTTTTGATGATAGGTTGTTTGCGCCTGCTCTACCACCCATCTTTCATTTTCCTGATAGACCGGATGTTTAAAGGGAGCACCACCAATATGAAGGAGATTCCCGCCTTTTTTTAAAAAAGATAGAATCGCACTCCAAGATTCTTTTGGAAAATAAGCACCATGAAGATGAATCAAGCAATCAAACTTGCTAGAATCTAAATGCTCCTTCAGCTCATTTGCAGAGACGATTGTGAATTGTTTGGATAAGTTCATAAAAACCTCATTGCTGGGTCTTACCCCTGCATATGGAAACGATTGATCATAAAATAAAAGCGACCTGCCCATTTGTAACCTCCTAGGTGTTATGAAATAGTTTAATAGAGTAAAATTTTTTATCTTTTGAATAAAAGGAGAACCCCCTTATTCGAAAGGTTCTCCTCTCTTTCCATTTACTTCATATTTAATTGGCTGCGTATTTTGTCAGCGACCTTTGGAAGCGCATCTTCTGCCTTTACTTCCCCATTCATAATTTGATCGATCACAGGCTGCAGTGTATTCATCGCTTCCGAGTATGTTGGGAAGTTTGGCGTGACGACTGTATTTTCCTCCATTGCCTGATGCACCGTGTCGACATTTGCCGGAGCATATTCTCCCTCAGAGAATTTTTCAGTCGCACTCTTAACCGAAGGATAGGCACCAACGATTTCTGACTGGATTTCTTGACCGCCGCCATGTGTTAAGTATTCAAGCAGCGTCCATGCTTCTTCCGGATGCTCCGTATTTGCCCCAATCGCAATCGGCAAGCCTAGTAATTGTGATTTATTTCCTGCTTTTCCTGCTGGAACTTCAACGATATCCCAATTAAACTTGCCTTCCGTTGTGTAAGGTCTCCAGTTCCAAGGACCGGTAAAGGCCATGGCAGCTTTTCCTGCAAGGAATAAATCGCCCAGACCTTGTGATTCTGTTGCAGTCGGTGAGACATGGTGCACATTGCTTAAGTCTGCTGCCCATTGAATAGCTTCAATTGCTTCAGGTGAATCAACTAATACTTCTGAACCATCTTGAGAAAACTTCGCAGCACCGTTTTCAACTAATGCTTCTTCCCAAGAGTAGCTTGCGGAACCAAACTGAACAATTTTTCCATTCTCTTCGATTGTTAATTTTTTGGCTGTCTCTACATAATCATCCCATGTCCAGCCATCTTGAGGATAAGGAACTCCCGCTTTATCAAACATATCTTTGTTGTAGACGATGTGGTGAGAAATAATATCTCTTGGCAATGCATAGATCGTTTCATCCCAAGTCCCCATCTCGACGCCGCCAGGAAGCCAATCTTCTTTATTGATCCCTGCCTTTTCAATAAGATCGTCTAATTTCATCAGCAAGCCTTGTTCTGCAAACCCAGGCAAATAGGCACTCTGCAGCCAAACTAAATCCGGCTGATCTCCGCCTGCCGACATGGTGACGAATTTATCCATGACTTGATCATAAGGAGCATGAATCAACTCAACGTTAATATTCGGGTTTTCCTCTTCAAACTTCGCATAAATTTCTTCCTCACCTTTTAATTCTTCCGGCCCATTCCCCCAAACCAGCACTCTTAACGTTGTTTTCTTCCCATCTGATGATTCTCCAGACCCGCCAGAGCTCTCACTGCACCCTGCCAGCAGTAGTGCGAACGCTAGTAAAACGCTTACAAATAAAGTGAAACGCTTCTTCAATTTCATCCCATACTTCCCCCTTCATGTTCTTTTTTCATTTGGGGCTGTACCCCGATTCATTTAACTATCAGCGAAAAAATCTTTTTATCGGCGAATTTAAAAATATATCAGCGCTTTTTTTAATTTATCAGCGAAATTCAAAATTTATCGGCGAACGCTGATAAAATGGGGCTTCGGAGACAGTCCCAACTACCCCTTAATGCCCGATAAAGCAATTCCTTCGATAAAATGTTTTTGAGCAAAGAAGAATAAGAGAATCAGTGGCAGTATCACCAAAGTACTTGCAGCCATCATTGGACCCCAAAGCATATTCAATTGTCCATTAAACATTTGAATGCCAAGTGCCAGCGTATATTTATTTGGGTCATTCAAATAGATTAAAGGATTCATAAAGTCATTCCATGTCCACATAAAACTTAGAATGGCAACCGTAATCAACGCCGGCTTCGATAGTGGAAGGACAATGCGCCAAAAGACACCAAATGTGTTACATCCATCTAAGATGGCAGACTCCTCTAATTCACGTGGAATCGTTTTGAAAAACTGTCTCAGCAGAAAGATAAAAAAGGCATTTCCTAAAAACGCTGGGACAATTAATGGCAAAAAGGTATTGACCCAATCCAGCTTAGAAAAAATGATGTATTGCGGAATCATCGTCACTTGCTGCGGCAGCATCATCGTACTTAATAAAATCACGAACCAAAAGTTACGCCCTTTTCCGTTGATTCTCGCAAAGGCATAGCCAACAATCGCGCTCGATAAGATCGTCCCAATGACAGTGAAAAAGGTAATAAAAATGGTATTCCAATAAAACCTGAGAAAATCAACGACTTGAAAGACTTCCTTATAATTTGCCCAATCAAAATCAGTCGGAATTATCGTAGGCGGATAGGTAATCGCTTGTGCCTCATGCTTTAACGATGTACTAATCAGCCAAACAAACGGTAAAATAAATAAAATAGAAAACAGGATTAATAGAGTATAGATTCCAAAACGTTGCAACCGCTTCGTTTTAGACATGCTTTTATACTTTATTTCCACATTGCCATTCGTTGCAGCAGCTACTCTCTCCATATAACTCCTTCCTTTCTAAAAATCTACTTTTTAATCATCAAACTCGTAATAGACTTTTTTTCCAAATAATTTAAACTGAAGCAATGTAAAGAGTAGAACAATAAGAAACAATACCCATGCCAGTGCAGATGCATAGCCCATTTTGAAATATTCAAAAGCATTATTATAAAGGTATAGAACGTAGAATAGTGATGCATAGTTCGGTCCGCCGCTGCTCATCACATAGGCCTGTGTAAAAACTTGAAACGAGCCAATAATCCCCATGATGAGATTAAAGAAAATGACATGTGAAGACATCGGTACGGTAATATGCCAAAATTTGCTCCAGCTTCCTGCCCCATCGATATCTGCCGCTTCATATAAGCTTGTAGGTATTCCCTGAAGTCCTGCCAGGTAGATCACCATGCCTCCACCTACACCCCATAAGCTCATAATAATGAGAGCTGGTTTCACCATCGTCTCACTAAGCAGCCATTTCGAGGTGGGCAGATTAAATTGATCCAACATTGCATTCGCTAAGCCAAATTCCGGCTGAAAAATAAGAATCCATAACAGAGAACTTGCTACCGCCGGAACAATGGACGGCAAATAAAAAATCGTGCGGAAAAAACCCATGAATTTTACCTTTTGATTTAATAGCACTGCAAGCAAGTACCCGGCAACAAGCCCTAGCGGAACACCTATCGCCGTGTAATAAACCGTGTTCCACAATGATTTCCAAAATAGCGGATCGTTTAGAAGCGTTTTATAGTTTTCAAGTCCAACCCAAGTTGTTCCCCCAAAGATTTTCCAATCGGTAAACGACATATAGAGCGAAAACAACATTGGACCGGCCGCTAAAACCAAAAACCCAAGCAGCCATGGAGAAATAAACAAATAAAATATGGATGTCTTACTTTTGACCATCCGTCTTATAGAAGTCCCCAAAACCAATCCCCCTCCTTTTGTTCAGCGAACCATCCTTTTCATGGATCCCCTTGCGATTTTTGAGTCTCCAACACAAACTGCAAACGGTTACAAAACATAAAAAATAAAAATCCCCTCACAAACAGTTTTAAAAATGATTGTATCTCCTTCCCCCTTACACTTAATTTTGTTATTTTTGTTATCATAGTTGTTAGTTGTTAGTATAACATACATACTTTTTGTTTGTACATAACTTTTAATGAAAATGTCATTGGATTCTGAATATTCGAAATACCTGTAAAAAATTTGTCTAAACATGGCGGTTTACAGCTTTTAAGGAGGGAGCTTAGTTGAATACTAAATCAGTGGAAGGAAAGATGGATTTGCAGGAATTGTACAAATAAGAAACACATCGGGTAAATTCCCTGTACACGATGGGGAAGGATGTGGAGATCATTGAAGCAACAGTGTTACTATTATGTGTAAATTGGCCAATATCCCACTTAAGATTTCGATCATACAAAATAAAGCCTCCTATGATTATTTAATCCTAAGACAATTAAATCGCAGGAGGCTAAACTTAAATGGAAATACTTTATAAATCTTTCACTTTAATCCTATTTGCAATTAAATTATTTTTCTCGTCCTTAACCAATAAGCTTTTTTTCAGTAGTATCTTCACAGTTTCTTTTACATCTGCTTCCGATTTTCCAGTCCATCTCATTAATTCTTTAAGTGTAGGACTCTTACCATGTATTGACGTATTAAAGTAAATGCGGAAAATTTTTCTTTCAAGATCACTATACATAAACATCACGCTCCTTTAAGAAATATTATAGGAACAAACGTTCGTATTATCAAGTGTAAATTTAATAAAGACAAAACCCTGACCTGGAAAGATGAGGGTTTCACTATTGCTTATATTGTTTTTTATATCATGTAGGGGTAAACATGTATTAAAAAAGATAGTCAGAAAGGGCGTAAGATAAATGAGAAGAAAGCTAGTTCACACTTTATTTTTAATTTTAATTAGGTAATCTACAAATAGTGTGTTATGCTTTACCTAACCATTTTAATACCAGTTTCATGTTTTCCTCCCCCATTCATTATTGAATGGGGATTTTTATTTTTGTGGTTTCGAAAACCCCTGGCTATGCCGGGGGTTTTCGAAACCACAAAAATAAAAGGACTCTAAAATGAATTAGAGTCCCTTTGTTCATTCATTATGCTTTGTGTACGTTCGTTGCTTGTGGTCCACGTTGACCTTGTTCAACATCAAAAGTCACTTTTTGACCTTCATCTAAAGATTTAAACCCATCGCCTTGGATAGCTGAGAAATGAACGAATACATCGCTGCCGCCTTCAACTTCGATAAATCCGAACCCTTTTTCTGCATTAAACCATTTTACTGTACCTTGTTGCATGTTTTTTGCCTCCTGCGTGGAATATACCCACTGTTTAATACTATCCTTGCTCAATTAGATATCAAAGGCGAAAAGTTTAAATACTTATCTTTCCTTACAGACCGAACAAAAATAATTCATCTTAATGATAACAGATAATTTTTGGAAAAGCAAATGGATATATAATTGAAATGTTAAATACTTTGGCCACTCCAAAAGAGGTACATCATGTCACTGCTGGAAATTGCCGTTTAGAATATCTACGTTTCAAATAAAGTATATCTCTGAGAATTATACGATAAACCATGAAAATTGCTGTTTTCATGGTTTATCTGCCTGTAGTGAAGTGATGTTCAGGAAGTGCGATTCCCTAAGAAATATTGATTTTATTATTTTTCTTTTGCAATTTCTTTTCTATTAGGAGCAAGTGGTGGTTGTTCTAACCATTTATTTTGCACCATAAGATTAAACCATTGTTTTGTTACCATTAGATTTTTTAGAATGACGCTTTCATAAGTCGCTACAAGGTCTGTTCGCATGGCTGATGCTAGACCAGTCCCGTGATAGTTTTGTGCTGCTTGATACAAGAAACCAATATGATACAACATTAACTTATCCGAAAAAGGAGATTCCGTTGAAGTTGTCACTTCTGTTTCCCAAGACCTAGGAATTGGCAAGTTATCGTCGTGCATGATTTTTGAAAGGGCTTGTATTTGACTATCTGAGGTTTTCTCGGAATCCTCTAAAAATTTTCTTACTTCTTTTGTTTGAGCGACCTGGCTAAATCCGATAGAAAGAGTTTTAGCCATAATACTTTTTTTTAGGTTTAAAAAAATACTGATGATTTCTGTTGCAGATAACCGCCTCCCTTTTCCAAAAGTTCCATCCGTGAAATCTTTGCTAGTAATAAATTCAGGGTTCTTGGCAGGATAAAATAATGGGTCTCTCTGAAAATTCCCTTTTTCAAGCAATAAATCAATGGTTTGATGGTACATTCTTTTTCCATCATTATTACATGAGTCGTAAAAAAAACGTAAATCCTCTCTGACAGAGACGCCTAATGCAGTGGTATGTCCCAGCAAGCCATGCAAAGTCATGATATGTAAATAATTTAAGCAAAATATATCAGAAAACAATCTTTCTGCACCTTTATTAAGGTCAGATTCTGTAAATCCAATTGGTACTGGAAATCCTTCATTCTCCATAAAAGCTACGATTTGTTTCTTTTGTTTTTCAAAGGTCTTGATCGCATCCTCAAAAATAGTTTTTATTGACTCATCCTCAATTATAGAGAACATATATCTATTTACTACATCTGTCATTGTTCCGTTTATATATCCTCCCCACAGTGTTCCTATTTCGGAAGATGTGAGTTTTAATTTATCCTTATCCATACTATCACCTCTTGGATAGTATTTACCAATTTATCAATCGTTATGATTTCCTTTCTAACGGCTGCCTTCAATAGGACCTATCCATTCGAAATCAATGGTGTTTGATATTCAACAATCGGAAGAAATTGAATAATAATCAAGATAATATTCACATTGAAGGAAATAATAAATGCAAATAGGAGGTGTTAGGTTGACGAATATTATTGATGGCATGGACGCTGCAAGATTTCAATCAGCAAATTCAGCTGATAGGAAGCTTAAGGAGAAGAAAGGAAAAGAAGAAAAGGAAATGCCTATGGTTTTAAGAAACCTTAAAAATGGATCCTGAAATAAGAATTGATTTTGTTATCAAAGGTTTCGATGACAACATCATTGATTAAATATGCTGGTGGGGTTATACTCCTTCCGTATAAAAGGAGATCGTAATCCTCTTGGAAACAAGACGGAGCATGATCTCCTTTTACTAAATTCCCTATTCAAATCACTAGCTTTGCATAAAAATCTTAGCATTTAGTCAACCATCTCATAAAATGGGAAATAATCCAAAATAATTAC
>NZ_CANNCR010000093.1 GCF_947503125.1 uncultured Metabacillus sp. | reverse complement strand
AGTTTTAGAACCATATAAGAGCTTTGTTAAGTGCCGAAGTTGTTGCGTTAACGCTTCGTTCTGTTTCAACGATTGATCCAATTTTTTTGATAGCTCCTGGTTTTGTTGATTCGAATGAGCCAACTGCTCTTCGAGCAATCGAATTACTCTTTCAAATTGATTTTCATTCACAGAAGAAGTATTCGCCACATCATTCACCACTTTTCGTTCGGATTCACTCTTTTTATTATAACCAGTTCGAACAGTGGAATAAAGATAAAATAAAGGGCATTAGCGAATTTAGAAGGCACCTTTTGATGATGGCCGAATCGCCTTTGGCTGCTGGATAGATAACCCCTCGAGGAGCCATCTGAGCTCCTTTTGAGAAAGATTCCGTACTTCATTTTCATCCTTTGGCCATTGGAGTTTGCCGTTATCCAAACGTTTATAAAGCATGGCGAAGCCATCACCGTCGAAATATAAGCATTTATAGCGATCTTTACTCCATCCTGAAAACAAGAAAATGGAATCACCGTATGGATCCAATTCAAAGGAATCTTGAATCAGTGTGGCTAGTCCGTCAATACCTTTTCTCATGTCGGTTTTACCGCAAATGATGTAAATATTTTTTACGCTAGTAAAATCGTGCTTCACGGATTTTTCAACTCCCTCATGACCGTTTGGATGATGTGCTCATCTACGCCGTTGAAGAAGGAGATTTCGGCGTTGCCGGTTTTGATCGTGCAAGTAGGATTTGAGGAAATCACTACTGGATTTGGTGCGGAAGTATTTTCGTTTTCGGAATGTAATGTAACGGGGACGATGGTTAGTTTTTGTTGTGGCATATGAAAAGCACCTCCTTAAATTGATACGTTGATCATACCAGGAGGTGCTGCTGTTTTTATATGCGTTGTTTGAATACGGGCTTACATAGTATTTAACAAAAAGAGTCAAATTGAACAGTTGTTTTTCAGTCTTTTTTCATATCGAGAAACATATACTCAGTAAGAATGACTTTAGAATAGGAGGATCTAAATGACAAACAACAACCTGTTAAGCTTTTATGATCCATATGTTTATCAGACATTAACAACCATTGTTGGTAAAATGGTTACTGTTCAAACCATAAGAGGTAGCGTTCGTGGCTCCTTGAAAAATGTATTGCCAGATCACATTGTTGTCGAATCTAACCGAACTCCCTTTTTTATTCGTACCCAGCAAATTATTTGGGTTTTTCCTGGTTAACAAAAAGGAAGTGGAGGGGAAATAATGTTTAAAAGAATAAATAAATTGGCAATTGAACTTCCTATACCCGCACACGGCGATATGAATGCTGCAGCAGCAGTACAAGAGCTCTTGGGTGGCAAGTTTGGGGAGATGTCTACCTTAAATAACTATATGTTTCAGTCTTTTAACTTCAGAAATAAAAAAAAGCTAAAGCCATTCTATGAGTTAGTGGCAAGCATTACAGCAGAAGAATTTGGTCATGTAGAACTTGTTTCTAATACGATTAATTTGTTATCGGTAGGTAATACTTTTCCAGGGAATCCGGATATCACTCCACTTCAAAATGGGAAGGATGCGAGAAACACCCACCATTTTATTTCTACAGCTCAAACGGCTATACCAGGTGATTCAATGGGAAGACCTTGGACTGGTGATAATGTTTTTAATAGTGGAAATCTAGTTTTAGATTTAACACATAACTTTTTTCTAGAGATTGGTGCACGTACACATAAAATGAGAGTTTATGAGATGACTGATAACCCAGTCGCTAGAACCATGATTGGGTATTTACTTGTTCGTGGAGGAACACATATCCTCGCCTATGCGAAAGCAATCGAAATTGCTACAGGGGTAGACTTGACGAAAATGCTTCCAGTTCCAAATCTTGATAACTCAAAATTTGATTATGCCAGACCGTTCATAGAAAAAGGCTTAAGCAATGTGCTATTCACATGGAGCGAAACAGAATACAGGGATATCGGAATGATTTGGAAAGGAACAAATCCGGAAAATGGGCAACCGCTTGAAGTGAAAATTGGTACTCCTGAAGGCGGACCAATTCCAGACTTAGAGGAATTACCTGAAGAATTTGCTCCTGGTATTACTAGGGACGATTATGAAATAATCAAAAAACGTCTAATGGAAAATTTATAATGGATTTTTTGTAGGAAAAATATTAATAAAATTTGGATTTGTTTAGCGAACGGTAACAGCCACTGTTCGCTATTTTCATTCATACTTCAACAATCCAAGTTGACACTTAAATAGAATCAGTTTGAAGTCGTCTTATGTAAATTTTCCTTGTTTTTTTTTATTGTTCTTGGAGAAACTTAAGGAATTTCTCTTGTACATGTGGATGATTAATTAACCTCTTAACAACTTAAACTCCTAATTTGTGTTTGTTAATTAATGATTACACTCTTATTTTAACTTTTGCTGAAACTCCCTCGTGATTTAAGTCACTAAAATATCGAGAGTTGGTAAACATTTTTGTGAAATAGTGAGCAAATGAATTCAGCACATTCAGCACAGGTGAAGCACGTGCTTCTCATGGCCCTATCTCAACAAAAACAGAAAAAAGCAAGAGAACCGTTATCTTGCCTCTTTCTGTTTTTATGGTAGACACTCATGCCGCGTTGCGGTATTGGAGAAGATCGCTTTTTCGGTTTGTTGCAGCTGATCATACTCTGGCTTCCCTAAGTTTTTTATTATTCGTAATCTCAAATCTTATATACCCCTTAAAACCTAGATATAAAGCCATTTTAGGACCACACTAGAAAACTATAGAAAATTTTACTTTCCACGCTGGCAGCGTAGAGGTCAGTTATATTAGTCTCCGTAGTTCATGACAATAAATAAGAGCCTCCCCACTCAGGAAAGGCCCCCTACTCACTGTTACATCTTTATTTATCTTTACTTACAAGTAGTGAACAGCACTCCACATGCGCCGAGTGTATGTGGCAACACAAGGGTGCTGGTGGGTTTATTACATTCTAAAGACCTTTTTCTTTCAGAAAACAGACTTTATCGAAACAAAAGTTGCCGGCTGCAAAGGAACTTGAAACTGAATAAAATAAGTACACATGAGTTGCTGTGATTCATTTTTTCTCTAACTTTTTGAGAGTTACATCATTTCACTGTCCCCGTCCCATTAACATTCTTTTTCAAAGTTATCAAGTAATGCACGCACTTCATCTGTTGATTTCGTGTTCATCAATTGATTTCTTAATTCACCAGCTCCACGGAATCCTTTGACATAAATTTTGAAAAAGCGATGAAGCCCTGTGATTGAACGTGGCAGTGCTTCCGCATATTGATCTTGAAGATCAATATGCAGTCTTAAAAGATCAAGATATTCTTTACTGCTATGCTCTTTTGGCTCTTTTTCAAAAGCAAAAGGATTTTTAAAAATACCTCGTCCGATCATAACTCCATCAATATCATATTGTTCAGCAAGCTGCAGCCCAGTTTGACGGTCAGGAATGTCTCCATTGATTGTTAGCAGCGTATCTGGTGCGATACGGTCACGTAATTTTTTGATTTCCGGAATTAGCTCCCAATGCGCATCTACTTGGCTCATTTCCTTTCTTGTACGTAAATGAATAGAAAGGTTCGCAATATCCTGTTTTAAAATATGCGTTAGCCACTCCTCCCACTCCTGAACCTCCTTATAGCCAAGTCGTGTTTTCACGCTGACAGGCAGTCCGCCCGCTTTTGCTGCTTGAATAAGTTCTGCCGCAACGTCTGGACGCAGAATAAGGCCACTACCTTTCCCTCTCGATGCCACATTCGGTACAGGGCAGCCCATATTAATATCGATGCCTTTAAATCCTAGCTCTGCCATGCCAATACTCATTTGACGGAAATATTTGGGATTATCCCCCCAAATATGTGCCACCATTGGCTGTTCATCTTCTGTAAAAATCAAACGGCCACGCACACTTTTCATGCCCTCTGGATGACAATAGCTATCCGAGTTTGTAAACTCTGTGAAAAATACATCCGGTCGACCAGCTTCACTTACTACGTGACGAAAAACAACATCTGTCACATCTTCCATTGGTGCAAGTACAAAAAATGGTCGTGGTAAATCACGCCAAAAATTATCTATCATTTCAAACTCAAATCCTCTCACTATGGATACAACTTCAAACTCTCGGTCACAAAATATAAAGTAGACTTCCATCAGTTGGGGGTTTCCTTCATCCCCCACTGATGGTTAGTCGCCCTTATCGGACCTTTACGGGCAGTTGATCCCCCACCTAGATACTTTGTAAACTCATCATCTTGAGATGGGGGTCTTACTGCCCGTTAAGAGTGGATAAAGCCAAATGATCCACTCTTTTACACTTATATCATGCTTAATAACTTATTATCAAATACAAGGTACATTTGGACATTTATAATTTGTGAAAAACTATCGGTACTGAATGGTATTTTTATAAACAAAAAAGCAGATGGTATAGATTTTTTCTATATCAACTGCTTTTCTATTATACCAACTCCAACCACGCGACCGCTTCACAATGCATCGTATGCGGAAACATATCAACAGGCTGCACCTCAACCGTCTTATAACCGCCCTGCTCAAGCACTTGCAGGTCCCTTGCCAGTGTCCCAGGGTTACAGGACACATAAACCACCCGCTTCGGCTTCATATCCAAGATCGTCTTAAGCAGTGCTTCATCACAGCCTTTACGTGGCGGATCCACTACAATAACATCTGCTTTGTTTCCTTGCTTGTACCACTCGGGGATCACTACCTCTGCCTCGCCAACGGCAAATTCGGCGTTTGTAAATCCGTTAAGCTCTGCATTCCGCTTTGCATCCTCAATTGCTTCAGGCACAATTTCAACGCCAAATACGTTTTTCGCTTTTTGAGCAAGAAATAAAGAAATGGTTCCGATTCCACAATAGGCATCAATGACAGATTCAGCACCTGTTAATCCGGCATACTTCAACGCCTTCTCATACAGGACCTTTGTTTGCTCAGGGTTCACCTGATAAAAGGACCGTGCTGAAATCGCAAATTTTATCTCTCCAATTTTGTCATAAATGTATTCGTCGCCCCAAAGAATCTTTGTCTCATCACCGAAAATGACATTCGTACGTTTATTATTAATGTTTTGCACGATTGACTTTACATGGGGAAATTGCTTCGTTATTTGATTGATGATGTCATTCTTATGAGGGAAGTCCGCTGTTTTCGTTACAAACACAACCATCATTTCTTGCGTAACCAATCCATAACGTACCATAATATGACGAAGCCAGCCTTTATGCTTTTCCTCATTGTATGCACGGATACCGTACTGCTCGCAGATTTTCTTTACAGCTTGAACAACCTCGTCATTTTCTGCTTGCTGAATGAGACAGCGCTCCATATCAATAATATCGTGGCTTCGTTTTTGGTAAAAGCCTGCGACAAGTCCGCCTTCCCGTTCACCTATTGGCACCTGTGCCTTGTTGCGATAATTCCATGGATCGTTCATGCCAAGTGTCGGATGAACCTTTACTTTGTTCAGATCCAGTTTTCCAATCCGTGCAAGTACTTGCTCTACTTGCTTTTTCTTAAAGTCAAGCTGCCCTTCGTAGCTTACGTGCTGAAGCTGGCATCCTCCGCATTGAGAATAGATAGGGCATGGTGCTTCCACGCGATTTTTACTTTTTTCATACAGCTCAATTAAACGACCGTAGGCAAAACCCTTTTTTACCTTAATCACTTTTATTTTTGCACGCTCGTCTGGAAGCGCATTTTCCACAAAAACAGGGAAACCCTCGATTTTTGCGACACCTGCACCCTCATGTGTGAGATCCTCAAAGGTCACATTATAGTATTCATTTTTCATCACTGGTGCTTGTAATTTAGACATATTGTTCTTCCTTTACATTCAAACTACTTTCGTTCATTTTAACATAATGGACTTCACAAAAAAAACTTGGCCCCTACTCTGCCAAGTTCTCTTATTCCTCCATTTGTCTTGCTTTTTCCTGTGACATTCTTACTTCAATATGCTGATACAAGTTTTCGAATTCCCCTGGAAGCAAGCCGCCGTATTCACCATCTAAATTAAGCTGCATTTTATCATGTGTTGTGACTTTAACACGGTTGGCTTTCGTATAAAGAATATGTTCATCATTAATATGCTCACCTCTTATTGCAAGGCTTGCCACTCGAATAAATTCCGCTAAATTTGCTTTTTTCAAAATTAATAAATCAAACATGCCATCGTTTAGCTTCGAATCTGGTGCGAGCTTTTCAAATCCGCCTACTGAATTTGTAAGCGAAACAAGGAATAACATGATTTCACCTTGAAACAGCTTTCCATCATATTCAATTTCCACTTCAGTAGGACGAATTGATGGCAACATTTCCATCCCTTTTAAATAGTAAGCGAGCTGCCCTACCATTGTTTTAAGCTTGCTAGGAACTTCATACGTAAGCTCTGTCAATCGGCCGCCGCCAGCAATATTGATAAAATATTGCTTATTTACCCGGCCTATATCTATTTTTTGCGGTTCTCCTTCTAAGATCATCTCAACAGCTTGAATGACATTATTTAATGGGATCCCTATTGCCCTTGCAAAGTCATTTGTTGTTCCAACAGGTATGACGGCAATCTGCGGCCTTACTTCAAGCTCTGCAATACCATTTACAACTTCATTAATTGTCCCATCTCCACCAGCTGCTACAATCAGATCAAAGCCTCGTTCACCTGCTGACCGTGCAGCCTGAATCGCATCACCTTCACAAGTTGTTGCATGACATGAAGTTTCATATCCAGCCTGTTCAAATTTTTGCAATACTTCAGGTAAATACTTTTTAAAAAGCTCACGCCCTGAAGTTGGATTATAGATTATTCTAGCTTTTTTCATCCCCATCATCCTACTAGTATGTATTTATGAACCAACGATTCTTAAAGTTCACTGTTTTCGCTCTCTATATAATGTTCCCAATTTCTTCACTTACCAATCTGCTTTTCCGATTTATGCCCAACTATTATTATCACCATGTTTTTTAGAAAAAGTAAAGTTTTTATTCTTTTCGTTTTATGTATTTTTTATGGCACTAAAACAAAGGGTCAGACCCGCTAACACAATTTATAGGACTTTCAACAATCCGAAGTCATATTATGCATACGGAATCAGACCCTTTTGAATTTCGTTTTTATTAAAAGAATATATTTAATATTTGGTAGGTAATTCCCGCTAAAAGTGCTGAAATTGGCAAAGTAATTACCCATGTTATGATAATTTTTCGTGCCACTCCCCATTTTACTCCTTTAACACGCTGGGCTGAACCAACCCCCATAATCGCTGAAGAGATAACATGGGTTGTACTAACTGGAAGATGAATGGTTGTTGCACCAAAAATTATTAATGCTGAAGATAAATCAGCCGCCGCACCATTTACTGGACGGATTTTCATGATTTTGCCGCCAACCGTTTTAATGATTTTCCAGCCGCCAATTGATGTTCCGATCCCCATGGCTAAAGCTGCAGAAATTCGGACCCACAAAGGTATGTCTTCAGAGGTATGATAATTTGCTGCAATAAGTGCCATTGTTATAATTCCCATTGCCTTTTGGGCATCGTTTGTTCCGTGGGTGAATGATTGTAAAGCCGCTGTTACAATTTGAAACACTCGAAAACGTTTATTCGATTTATATAAATTTGTCTTTCTGAAAAGGACTGCAAAAAGGCTCATCATGATAAATCCTACACCCAACGCTAAGAAAGGTGAAATGACCAAGGCCTGAAGAATTTTCATAAAGCCGTTCCAATTAAGGATCCCAACGCCAGCAGCTGAAATCGCTGCACCGGCAATTGAGCCAATTAATGCATGGGATGAACTGCTCGGGATACCGTAGTACCATGTAATAAGATTCCACGCAATTGCGGCAATTAAAGCGGCCAATATGATAACAGAACCGTTTTCCAATGCAAAAGGATCGACAATATCCTTTGTAATTGTTTTTGCTACACCTGTAAAGGTTAGCGCACCAATAAAGTTCATGACCGCCGCTAAAATAATCGCTTTTCTAGGTGATAATGCCCGGGTAGATACTGATGTTGCAATCGCATTTGCAGTATCATGGAACCCATTGATAAAATCAAATGCCAACGCACAAATTACAACTAATATTGTTAGTATTAAAATAGTATCCATATGATTCTTAAAGCTCCCTTATGCGTTACGCATGATAATGGTTTCAATTGTATTTGCTACATCCTGGCAGCTATCCGTAACCTTTTCAAGCATTTCATAAATTTCCTTGCGCTGAATAATTTTAATTGCATCCTTTTCAGTAGAAAATAACTGTTTAATTGACACTCTCAATAATTCATCACATTTTGATTCGATATCTTTAATCTCAATTGAATGCACGCGCATATCAAGTAACTTTTTATTAGACAATAACTCCATTGCTTTCGTAACTTCTATTGAACTGTTGTGAATATACAATACAAATTTATCGATATATTCATCAAATTGTGTAAAGGAGAACATCTCATAATAAGCTACACATTGCTCTAAGCCATCTAATATATCATCCATTTTCATAGCCAATTGAAGAATGTCCTCACGTTCAATCGGAGTTATGAATGTTTTATTTAAATCTACAATTAACTCATGTATATAAGTATCTCCCTTACTTTCATACCCCTTCATGACCGAAGCGATTTCTTTTAGGTCACTAACACTTTTTACTTTAAGATCTACTAAGTACTTTGCAGACTCCTCTAAATTTTTGGCAATCAATAATAATTTCTCAAAAAACATATCTTTTTTTGAACCAAACACCATTAGGAAACCCTCCAAAAAATTCTTCTATTTTTTCTTCACCCAAAGTCTTATTTTAGTGAATTTTGTCGAATTTACAATAAATTTAAATAAAATTTACAAAATCTTAACATTAGGCATGATTATTCTCTAAATTATTCTGTTCAAAAACAACAAAAAAAACACAGAGTTTCTGTGTTTCTTATATACTTGCTTAATCATTATATAATTCACTTCTAGCTTTTAACCACTCAAAGAGATGGGTAATAATAACCTTTAATACCGCATATCCAGGGACAGCTAAAATAATCCCGAGAATACCAAATAAATTACCTGCCGTTAAAATAACAAAGATGATTGTAATAGGATGAATATGAAGATTTCTTCCCATTATTTGCGGTGAAATAAACTTTCCCTCAACAAGCTGAACAATTGTCCAAACAATAATTAGTTTAAGAAGCATGATTGGCGAGGTCACAATCGCGATGATTAATGCTGGTGTAATCGCAATAGCCGGTCCCAAATAAGGAACAATGCTTGTAAAGGCAGCAATTAAAGCCAATAATGACGCATAATCAAGCCCTATGATTAAAAATCCTACAAATAATAGAAGCCCGATACAAAAACTAACAATAATCTGACCTCTAATGTAAAGACTAATACTTGTATTAATTTCCTTCATTACATCAAAAGTCTGACTTCGTAATGGCACTGGAAGCAAACTTAAAATGTAAGAAGGCAGTCTCTTTCCATCCTTTAATAAATAAAATAGGATAAAAGGCATAATAATTAATGCCAATAAAAAATCCTTTACGGCTCCTACAAAAACCCCAATTCCACTCCATGTATTATTGAGTAATTTTGATACCTGATTTGAAATATTGTTAGCAAAGTCTGGTACATTTATATTCAGCGTTTTTTGAGCCTCATTCACAAACTGGCTTCCAACTACCGTTTTAATTAACTCCTCTACGTCTCTTGTATATTCCGGAAAGCTTTGGACCAAACTCATAATTTGCTCTCTTAAAAAAGGTATAACAGAGACGATCAGGATGCTGATCAACCCAATAATAAGCAAATATAGCAAGAGAATGGAAAATACCCTTTTTACTTTTAATTTTTCTAGATAGTTCACCACTGGATTTAGCAAATAGTAAAGCACTGTTGCCATCATGATGGGTAATAACACCGTTTTGAACAATACCTCTAATGGTGTAAAGATAAATGAAACCTCTCGAAAAATTAATATATTTATTCCAATTAATAATAGTATCATTAAGAACAATACAAATCGATTATTTAAAATAAGCTTTTTAAATGTTCCACTCTTTGATTGACTTGATTTTTCCATCAATTTTCCCCTCTCAAATACTTCAAAGCAAAAAGAGCACTATATGGTTAAAAGGCTTGATTACATATAGCTTATCTATCTTAATAGTACCTTTATTTCCTAAAAATTTAAATCACTTTAACATCTTGTTCGAAAAATTTCTTTTCTAACGACCTAAGCGCATATTGCTGAAGACCAACCACATTGTTTTTATGTGAAATTCGTATTATATGACATAAAGGATCGGTTCTGTAATGGAAAAAGGGCTGATCAATAAGTCATTATGACCTATGAACAGCCCTTTCTATATGTTTAACAAGCATGCCAACATGTATTTATTAGGTAACTGAATAAAAAGAAAACCTTTCATTCAAAATGAAAGGTGACTATGTATGATATAATGGCGTCCCAGGAGAGATTCGAACTCCCGACCGACGGCTTAGAAGGCCGTTGCTCTATCCAGCTGAGCTACTGGGACATAATTTTGAAGCTAATTGGCTCCGCAGGTAGGATTCGAACCTACGACCGATCGGTTAACAGCCGATAGCTCTACCACTGAGCTACTGCGGAATAAGAAGTACAGTATAGGATGGGCCTAAATGGACTTGAACCATCGACCTCACGCTTATCAGGCGTGCGCTCTAACCAGCTGAGCTATAGGCCCGTATTTGGAGCGGGTGAAGGGAATCGAACCCTCATCATCAGCTTGGAAGGCTGAGGTTTTACCACTAAACTACACCCGCTTATTATAAATTATTGGAGGCACCACCCGGATTTGAACCGGGGATAAAGGTTTTGCAGACCTCTGCCTTACCACTTGGCTATGATGCCTTAAAGAATGGCTGGGCTAGCTGGATTCGAACCAGCGCATCACGGAGTCAAAGTCCGTTGCCTTACCGCTTGGCTATAGCCCATTGAGAAGCTCATGAAATACTTCCATGAATATGCTACATGATTAATCACCGCAAGAGGATATTTTGGGATATTTCTGACAGGAAATATCACGAAATATCGTCGACGACTAAGTACACCTTAAAACTGTGTAACGGGCTTATGTCTATATATAACGGAGTTTACTAAACTCTATGTTTATACACTATTCAGCAAGAATAAAATTATATGTCTTATAAAAAGTAATACTCATAATTCAAAACGAAAATGGGGCGGCTGATGGGAATCGAACCCACGAATGTCGGAACCACAATCCGATGCGTTAACCACTTCGCCACAACCGCCATTATGAAATTGGCAGGGGTAGTAGGAATCGAACCCACATCAAAGGTTTTGGAGACCTTCGTTTTACCATTAAACTATACCCCTATTAAATGGTGGAGGGGGGCAGATTCGAACTGCCGAACCCTAAGGAGCGGATTTACAGTCCGCCGCGTTTAGCCACTTC
>NZ_CANNCR010000092.1 GCF_947503125.1 uncultured Metabacillus sp. | reverse complement strand
GTACTTAAATCTTACTTGAAGTCGCTGGGGATTTTTTATGTTTCTTATTGGTAATTACATTATTTCATACACCAGAAGGTATAAATTTGCAGCACAGGAGAAAATTCACGCTATAAAGTGTATTTTTTATTTAATTAATATTTAAGACTTTGTTAAGAGTTTGTTTACAGGAATTTAAGCATTTAAAGTTACAATATAATTACGTCGACGATCATTTTAAAAGTATTGATAGCAGTAAAAGTAATGCAAAATATGGAGGAAATACGATGAAAAAACTAATCATGTTATTATGTATTGCTAGCATGGCTTTAATCGTTTCAGCCTGTCAAGCAGAATCACAGGCAAAAGAAATTAATGCAAACGGGGAAAAAACGGAAATTAGTAAAAATAAATCTCTAGAACTAGAAAAGAAAGAGGGTAAGTTAACGAAAGGGCAGGAATTGGCTAATATTCTTAGCAGTACAAATTGGCAAGGAACAAAGGTTTATGATAAAAATAATAATGATTTAACCAAAGAAAATGCAAATTTTATTGGTCTTGCGAAATATGACGATGAAACAGCGAGATATGAATTTTTTGATAAAACGACAAAAGAAAGCCGTGGGGATTATGGCACCTTCTTTATTACGAATGATGGGAAAATTCGCGTATTAATTTCAGAATCAAAGGGATACCAGGCTATAGTCGAAATAACAGAGCTTAATGAAAATATGTTTACCTACAAAAGAATGGGGAAAGATGCTAATGGTAACGATGTAGAGGTATTCGTTGATCATATTCCTTATAATGAAACTGACCTTTCCTTTACTGATTCTGAGAAATCATTGGAAACTAGCACAGGAGAAATCGTTACAGATGTTGATGGCGACAAAATTTTATCTAGCACCTTATGGCAAGGAACAGTCGTGCTTGATGAAAATGGTAACGATGTAGCTAGCTATAATTCGAATTTTTTAGGTCTTGCAAAATATGACGATAAAACAAATAAGTATGAATTTTTTGATGCTAAAACAGGTCAAAGCCGCGGTGATTATGGCTATTTCGATGTTGTTAATGGAAATAAGATAAGGGCTCACGTTTCACAAGGAATGAAGTATGGTGCAGTTCTTGAACTTACAGAGCTTAATGAAAATAAATTTACCTATAAAAGAAAGGGTAAAGATAAAGATGGAAAAGAAATCATCATAACCGTTGAACACATACCTTATAATGGTGATTTTAAGTTAAAATTTACTAAATAATAGGACTGTGAACGAAGTCAAAGAGGAACGGAGTCTCCGTTCCCTTTTTAGTATATGATGAGCCTCGTTCTGTTCTATACAAAGATGTACTGGGAAATTTACTTTCTGTATAGGAGGTGTTGTGATGTCAATTCGTTTAAGAATGTTGTTATCCTATACAGCTATGTTGGTTGTTACAATCGGTCTTTTTATTCTTTGTGGATTGTTAATGATTTTAGCTATTACAGGAGATATAAGTAGTATCAAACATTTATATGCAAATCATTATTCACACAAACCCATTACCTCTCAGGAAGAGAATGTATTTTTAGATTTGAAATATTTAGCGAAAAAACAGCAAGATCAATTATTAGATATGCGTAAACTAAAATTATTTGATGAGAAGTTAAAAGATGTACCTTCTGCCCTCGTTATCAGAAAAGGGGACTCAATTATTTATAAAACTGACACTCTAATCTCTATCAAGAGTGCAGACGACCTCCCATCTTTTGAGCCGTCAAATATACATGTTAGGGATACGTTAGCTATGGAAAATATTATTTCTCATATGTGAAGTTTGATTTTTATTTTGCTGACCAAGAAATAGGAAGTATTTATGTTATAAAAAAGGTTAGTCCATATGCAGCATTATCGAAGAATCTATTTCCTATTTTAATAGGAGTGTTGATTATTTTATTAATTGTAACAAATGGTATTCTTAATTACTTAGTTACAAGAAGTATTGTCAAACCATAGCATTCCTTGAAACTTGCGACAGAAAAAATCAGGGATGGGAATTTAAATTTTAAAGTGAAAGCAAGAACAAAGGATGAAATTGGACAACTAAGCATGGCATATGAAGAAATGCGTCAAAGGTTAAAAGAATCAATCGATTTGCAGCTGAAATATGAAGAAAATCGAAAAGAACTTATTTCTAATATTTCTCATGATTTAAGAACTCCTATTACGGCTATTAAAGGATATGTGGAAGGGATTAGAGATGGAGTTGCTGATACTCCCGAAAAAATGGACAAATATCTTTCAACGATTTATCGAAGAGCAACCGATATGGATTCTCTTATTGATGATTTATTTCTTTTTTAAAGCTGGATTTAAAAAAATACAATTTAACTTTGAGGCAATCGATATCGTCCATTACATTAAGTATTTTATTGATGAGCTAAGCTGGGATTTTGAAGAACAAGATATTAAAGTACAATGTAAGGTAGATGTTGATACCAATGAGTTGGTGATCGTGGATCGAGAAAAATTAAAACGGGTACTAGTTAATATTATTCAAAATTCCTTAAAGCATATGAAGAAGGGCGAAAAGATTATTCGATTTTCTGTAGTCGAGAGAGGACATAATATCGAGATTGAAATAAACGATTATGGTGATGGAATTGACCCGGCGTCTCTCCCTTATATCTTTGATCGCTTTTATCGCGCAGATAGTGCTAGAAATACCGTAACAGGCGGGAGTGGTCTAGGGCTGGCTATTGCCAAACAAATTATTAGTGAGCATGGTGGAGAAATTTGGGCAGCGAGTGAAATAGGGAAAGGAACGAGTATATTCTTCACGTTAAGATATGCAAAAAAGTGAGGTGTATATATTGAAAAAGATTTTAATTATTGAGGATGATCCCAGTATTGGTGAACTTCAAAGGCACTATCTTGTTATAAATGGTTTTGACGTTGAACTAGTTGAATCAGGAAAAGAGGGCCTTGAACAAGCTCTTACTATTGAATACGATTTGATAATAGTTGACCTAATGTTACCTCACGTGGATGGATTTGAGATTTGTCGGCAGGTTCGTGCTGTAAAAGACATTCCGATTTTAATCGTATCAGCGAAGAAAGAGGATATCGACAAGATCAGAGGTCTTGGACTCGGAGCAGATGATTATGTCATTAAGCCTTTTAGTCCAAGTGAGCTTGTTGCAAGGGTTAAAGCACATTTAGCTCGTTACGAGCGATTGAGTGGAAATAAGCAAGTAGATAAAAAAGAAATAAGTATCAGAGGATTAACGATAGTAGAAACATCACGCAGGGTTTACGTAAATGATAAAGAAGTGAATCTAACTGCGAAAGAGTTCGAGCTGCTAACTTTTCTTGCCAAGCATCCTAATCGTGTTTTTAGTAAGGAGGAGCTATTTGACATAATATGGGGACAGGACTTAGCGGGAGATATCACAACTGTAACGGTCCATATCCGAAAAATTCGTGGGAAAATCGAAATTGATCCTGCAAATCCGCAATTTATTGAAACCGTATGGGGAGCAGGTTATCGATTTTCAGTATAAATCTAAAATATGCTAATAGGAGAGGAGACAAATGTTATTTAGGGAATAGGCTTTTTTAGTTTGAAAACCGTCTTAGTATACAAAATTTCCTGATAATGTTTGCAGTACCCTTTCTATGCTCATTTTCGATGACAAAAAATCGACAATACAATTGAAAAGTAACAAAAAATGTAAATGCAAAAGGGTTTTGATAAGTTTCTTAGAATACTATAATAGGAAGTAAGATCGAAACTCATTCTAGGAGGAAAATCATGTCCCATACTGAAGAAATGCATCCAAAACTCGGTCGAGTTATTAAAAATATTGAACATGTTATTGTAGGGAAAAGAGATGTAAGCATCTTAAGTCTTGTTGCGTTATTAGCAAATGGTCATGTTTTACTGGAAGATGTCCCGGGTGTTGGGAAAACGATGATGGTACGTGCTCTGGCAAAATCAGTCGGGGTCGAATTTAAACGAATTCAGTTTACACCTGATTTACTACCTTCTGATGTAACAGGTGTTTCTATATACAATCCTAAGGAGCTGAGATTTGAATTTCGCGAGGGACCGATTTTTGGGAATGTGATCCTTGCAGATGAAATCAATCGGACGTCTCCAAAAACACAATCAGCATTGCTGGAAGGGATGGAAGAGGGGAGCATTACAGTAGATGGTGTAACTCGGGTACTTTCTAAGCCTTTCTTTGTGATGGCCACCCAAAATCCAGTAGATTACGAGGGTACCTATCCATTGCCTGAGGCACAGCTTGATCGCTTTTTATTCAAGCTAAGAATGGGTTATCCATCAAAGGCTGAGGAATATGAGGTGCTATCCCTTGCAGAAAAAGAAAGGCCGATTCATAAAATTGACAGTGTCATCACGAAAGAGGAGTTAGTTGAACTTCAATACGAAATCCAAAACGTTTATGTAGATGAAACGATTAAACACTACATTATTGATATCACAAGCAAAACGAGGAGGCATCCTTCTATTTATTTAGGTGCCAGTCCGCGTGCTTCGATTGCCTTAATGAAAGCGGCTCAAGCCTATGCCTTTATTACCGGCCGCGACTATATTATTCCTGATGATATTCAATATTTAGCCTTATATGCACTTCCACATCGATTAATCTTACGGTCTGAAGCAAAGTTTGAGGGGAAAAGCGCTGAACAACTTGTTGGTGAAATCATAGATAGGACACCTGTGCCTGTGCAAAGGTCGTTAAGTCGTTAATGAAGAACCTTTTTAAGAGATTTCATGTAGGTTGGAAGCTGGTTTTCCTCTTAATACTCACGTTAGCGTCATTCAGTTATGCCATGTTTCAAGGCGGCTTTGTCAGCTGGTTTCTCTTTTATAGCTTTTTTCCTTTTGCTATTTACTCACTTATGCTAGTGATCTATCCGATTCGTTCATTTAAGATTACTAGAACGGTCAATCAAGAGCAATTTACTGTAGGTCAAAAACTTGTTGCAACAGTAACGATTAAACGAAAATTCCCATTTCCTTTATGTTATCTCTTAGTAGAGGATGTTCTTTCTGAACGGCTTCATGCCATCGAAAAGATAGAGGAACCAAAGAAACTCTTTTTCCCATGGTTTAAAAAAACACTTTCCTTTAGCTATGTTTTAAATCAAATGCCGAGAGGTGAACATCACTTTACGTCAATTCGTCTGAAAACGGGAGACCTCTTTGGTTTAATTGAAAAAGAAACATTCTTTGAAGTTGAAAATTATTTTCTCGTTTATCCTTTAGTTGTTGATTTAGTCTATCATCCAAGACGGAAACAATTTGAGCAAGGTGCCTCATCAAGCTTAGCAAAGTATTGGCAGGATTCAACAATGGCCGTTGGTGTGAGAGAGTATCAGCCTGGTGATAAATTTGCTTGGATTGATTGGAAGGCTACAGCTAGAAGGGACTCCATTATGACAAAGGAATTTGAGCAAATGCAAAGTCATGATGTCGTTATCTTATTGGATCGGGTTAAGTCCCCGATGTTTGAGGCAATGGTTACGTATACGGCTTCTTTAATACAGGCGATTATCAAGAGTGGCGCCCGTGTTGGACTCGTCTCAATTGGAAGCAGCAAACAAATCTTTTCCCTTCAGTCTGATGAGCAGCATGTTCGAAGTCTCTATTATCACCTTGCGAAGGTTGACTGTGATAGTCAAGAGCCTATATCGTCGATAATAAGCAAAGACCTGGTAGGTGCTGATTTGAAGCATATCACAAATATGATTGTTACTAGTCATCTATCAGTGGATTTGGTTCGGAAGCTGGAATCTCTTTTAAGACAGCAACAAACCTTCATGCTGTTTGTGATAAAGAATAATCATGATAGAATCACGAAAGAAGAAACGGTACTTATTGAAAGATTAAAAAAGCTTGATATTGTCATTAAAGTACTAAGCATTCAAAAATCGGATAAAGAGTTCAAAGAGGTGAGCGGATCATGAAAATTCAAATCTCGCCTGATAGCAAAACAACATTTGCCTTTGTTTATTTTTTGTTTACGTTTATGTTGCTGTGGGAATGGTTAAGACCTCTTCAAGCATTTACCGATACGGCAAATACATTTATATTCGTTTTCTTTATTGGAATAAGCTTTTTGTTAGCTTTCTTAAGAGTTCGCTGGTATGTGACCTTCCCGGTTAAGATCATGATCATTTTATTTATGCTGCACGGACTCTTTTTTGATGGGGTGTTTTTTAGCTTCTTTTGGTTAAAAGATCTATTCCAGGATCTTATGTTTAATTTTCGCTTAATGCCAAATGCTGATTGGGTAAACATGACTTCTTCGTTTAGAACGTTGTTGTTTTTTATTCTTTTATGGTTACTTGTTTATTTAATTCATTATTGGATTCTTTATCAAAAGCGGATCCTGTTATTTTTTGTATTGACACTTATTTATATAACCGTGTTAGATACCTTTACCCCGTATGACGCAACACTAGCCATCGTTAGGACTGTGATAATCGGATTTTTTATGCTTGGTATGCTTTATCTTGATCGATTAAAAAAAGTCGAAAACTTAAACATGAAGCGGTTAACCTCTATTCGCTGGATTTTGCCGTTATTTGCGTTTATCTCACTCTCAATTGTTCTCGCCATTTTTGCACCAAAGGCTTCACCTCAATGGCCAGATCCGGTTCCTTATATTACCGCAATTGGCCGGGAAGGTGGAGAAGGCGGGATGCAGAGAATTGGCTATAGCCAAAATGATGAGCAGTTGGGCGGCGGATTTGTTGAGGATGATACGGAGGTATTTACACATGTTTCATCTGATACACAATATTGGCGGATTGAAACAAAGGATGTCTATACTGGAAAAGGTTGGGAAGCATCCGATCCTGAGGCTGAGCTAGAGGAAATAACGAATTTTAACGAATTAAACTGGACGGATGAACGTGTAGAGACGAAAAGCTTGAAGTCGACGATCACGATAAATAATAGCTATCGCCATCTTCATGTGATGTATCCTTTAGGATTATCAGCGATTGAAACAGAGAATCAATTATCTTTTTATTTCAATCAAAATACGGAGCTGATTACTCCGTTTAGGGAGAATGAAGGCTCGAGGCAGGAGTTTATGTCATATGAGATTAGCTACGATCTTCCTTCTTATCCCCTCAATGAAATGAGAAAGGAACAGAGTTTTGCAAGTGTCCCTGATGGTTTTATCGAAAGGTATACCCAGCTGCCAGATTCTCTGCCTAGCCGAGTAAGAGAGCTTGCTATCAGGATTACTGCAAATGAAGATAATCAATTTGATAAAGTAAAAGCAATTGAGAGTTACCTGGGATCAGATGAATTTTCATATGATAAAGAAGATGTTGCCATTCCTGAGGGAAATCAGGATTATGTTGATCAATTCCTTTTTGAGACTCTAAGAGGGTATTGTGATAATTTCTCAACGTCTATGATTGTCCTTTTGCGTTCAATTGATATTCCTGCTAGATGGGTAAAGGGTTACACTGAAGGTGAATTTGTTAAAAATGTAACGAATACCGAGAAAGAATATCGGGTTACAAATAACAATGCCCACTCTTGGGTAGAGGTTTATTTTGATGGTGTTGGCTGGGTTCCATTTGAACCGACTAAAGGCTTTGTTAATCCATATGATCTGACATTTGATTATAAGGCAGTAGAGGAACAAGAGCAGGAAATTAAACAAGAGGAACCAACTGTTCAAGAAGAACAAGAACAGCCGCAAACACCTGAAAAACCTGAGCAAGAAAAACAAGAAATGAATTCAGAGTCTGAAAATGAACAAGCCGGCAGAAACTTTTTAAACATTCGCTTGGATAGTACTGCTGTATATATTACAATAGCCGTTATGCTTTTAATCGGACTGGCCATTTATAAAACAAGAATGAAATGGCTGCCATTGCTAATCATTCGCAAATACAGAAAACGCACCGATGATCAAGTATTCTTCCTGGCTTATGATTCCTTGTTAAAGCAATTTGATCGCTTTGGTATGAAAAGGAAGGATAGCCAAACCTTACGGGAATATGCTCAGTCTATTGACGATTACTTCCAAATGGAGCATATGACTGTGTTAACGAAAAACTATGAACGGGCATTGTACCGCCGTGATAATGCAAAAGAGGAATGGATGAGGTCTGCAGAATTGTGGGAAAATTTAATAAAAAAGACATCATCTTGACCATTGTATAAGAAGATTGATAGAATAGAAAAAATTAATAGTTATTCCTTCATATATCCTCGGGTAGGATGGTCCCGAGAGTCTCTACCGGGTAGCCGAAATTACCTGACTATGAAGGCAGAATAAGTTTGTACGTATAACTAGAATTCTGCCTTCTTTTTATTTGAAGGACAGGAGTCTAGTTTTTTTTTAGTGTAGTTTCGGTTGTTGCAACGATAGGAGGGGTAGCTTGGGATGTCTTATTTACCCTAGGCTAATAAAGGCGCCTCCCGAGTTTTTGTTCCTACGCTAAAGTAGCTTTGAATAAATGCATTATTTTGCAGTGATAATACGTATGAGGTGACGACATTGGCAAACATTCAAGAAATGGTAGTTGTTTTAGACTTTGGTAGTCAGTACAATCAATTAATTACTCGACGCATTCGTGAATTTGGTGTTTATAGTGAATTGCATCCACATACATTAACGGCGGAAGAGATTAAACAAATGAATCCTAAAGGAATCATTCTATCTGGCGGTCCGAATAGTGTATATGGAGAAAATGCATTCAAATGTGATGAAGCAATCTTTGATTTAGGTATCCCTGTTTTAGGTATTTGCTACGGAATGCAGCTTATGACACATACTCTTGGCGGAAAGGTTGAACCAGCGAATCATCGAGAATATGGTAAAGCGACAATTGATCTTAAAGCAAAATCTGCTTTATTTGCTGATCTGCCTGAGCAGCAAGTTGTCTGGATGAGTCATGGCGACTTAGTTAAAGAAATTCCACAAGGGTTTGAGGTTGCTGCAACAAGTACATCATGTCCATACGCAGCAATGAGTAATGAAGAACGTAAATTTTATGGTGTACAATTCCATCCGGAAGTACGCCACAGTGAATATGGAAATGATTTGTTGAAAAACTTTGTATTTTCAATTTGTGAATGTGCTGGTAATTGGTCAATGGAGAATTTCATTGAAATGGAATCAGCTAAAATTAAGGAAAAAGTCGGCGATAAAAAGGTGCTTTGTGCATTAAGCGGCGGTGTTGACTCTTCTGTTGTTGCGGTCTTAATTCATAAAGCCATTGGCGATCAATTGACATGTATTTTTGTCGATCATGGACTACTGCGCAAAAATGAAGCTGAAAGTGTTATGAAGACATTTAGTGAAGGCTTCAATATGAACGTCATTAAGGTTGATGCGAAGGATCGTTTCTTAAATAAATTAAAAGGTGTTTCAGATCCTGAGCAAAAACGTAAAATCATCGGTAATGAATTTATTTATGTGTTTGATGATGAATCTGCTAAGCTGGAAGGCATTGATTTTCTAGCACAAGGAACGCTTTATACAGACATTATTGAGAGCGGTACTGCAACAGCTCAAACAATTAAATCCCACCACAATGTTGGCGGTCTTCCAGAGGATATGGAGTTCGAATTAATTGAGCCATTAAACACTTTATTTAAAGATGAGGTTCGTGCATTAGGAACAGAATTGGGAATTCCAGATGAAATTGTGTGGAGACAACCATTCCCTGGTCCAGGTCTTGGAATTCGGGTACTTGGTGAAATTTCAGAGGAAAAACTGGAGATTGTTCGTGAATCTGATTATATTTTACGTGAGGAAATTAAAAAGGCCGGTCTGGATCGTGATATTTGGCAATACTTCACGGTACTTCCTGACATCCGCAGCGTTGGGGTAATGGGAGATGCAAGAACATATGATTATACAATCGGTATTCGTGCTGTAACATCGATTGATGGCATGACTTCTGATTGGGCGAGAATTCCGTGGGATGTATTAGAAGTTATTTCAACAAGAATTGTTAATGAAGTAAAACATATAAATCGTGTTGTGTATGATATTACAAGCAAGCCACCTGCAACGATTGAGTGGGAATAAAACACGAACAAAACGAACATTATTTAAAATAATGTTCGTTTTTTATTGACAAAGAGATGTTATGCTGATAGAATAAAATAGAATTAAATAAGTCGAAATGCGTCGTATAATATTGGGGATATGGCCCAAAAGTCTCTACCAAGCTGCCGTAAATAGCTTGACTACGAAGTGTTAATATAGGTGAAAACTTTCTTTATTAACTATTTTGTAAGTTAAGCGCTCCAAGGCATGGAGCGCTTTTTCTGTGCGTTATAAGAGTTTGTTTTGCCTAGACTCGTTTATTTTGTCTGCATTAGCGTAAGCTACAAAAAAAGGAGGATATTAACATTATGAGAAAGTATTTTCAATTTGACGAATTGGGAACAAACTACCGTCGTGAAATGATCGGTGGATTAACTACATTTCTTTCTATGGCTTATATTTTATTTGTTAATCCTACCACACTTTCCTTACAAGCCGTACCTGATCTTCCGGATGCCATGAGAATGGATCAAGGAGCAGTCTTTGTTGCAACAGCTATAGCAGCTGCTATCGGTTCGCTGATTATGGGCGTTGTAGGGAAGTATCCAATAGCATTGGCTCCAGGAATGGGATTAAATGCATTTTTTGCTTTTACAGTTGTACTTACATACGGTATACCGTGGCAAACGGCGCTTTCTGGTGTGCTTGTATCTGGATTGATTTTTATTATATTGACTTTTACAGGACTTAGAGAAACAATCATAAATTCTATTCCAGCTGAACTTAAATATGCAGTGGGAGCAGGTATTGGCTTGTTTATCACGTTTATTGGGTTTCAAAATGCTGGAATTATTGTAAATAACGATGCAACATTAGTTGGTTTAGGTGATTTCCACGAAGGAACAACATTATTAGCCATTTTCGGAGTAATCATTACGATTATCCTAATGATTCGCGGAGTAAAAGCAGCAATCTTCTATGGGATGCTTCTTACGGCAATTGCAGGAATGATCTTTGGGTTAATTGATGTTCCTAAGCAAATAGTAGGTGCCGTACCGAGTATTGCGCCAACATTTGGCCAAGCTTTTATAAATTTTGATCAAATTTTTACTCTTCAGATGTTAGTGGTTATTTTAACTTTCCTATTTGTTGACTTTTTCGATACTGCTGGAACACTTGTAGCAGTTGCAAACCAAGCTGGATTAATGAAGGATAATAAATTGCCTCGTGCAGGAAGGGCGTTATTTGCCGATGCGACGGCAACAACTATTGGTTCTATTCTAGGTACTTCAACAACGACCGCGTATGTAGAGTCATCTGCAGGTGTAGCGGCAGGTGCAAGATCTGGCTTTGCTTCTGTGGTAACGGCTGTTTTATTTTTACTAGCGCTTTTCTTTTCACCATTATTAGGAGTTATCACTCCTTCAGTAACAGCACCTGCACTAATTATAGTAGGTATTTTAATGGTTTCTACTTTAAAAGATATTGATTGGAATCGTTTGGAGATTGCAGTTCCAGCATTCTTTACCATTATCATGATGCCTCTTTCTTATAGTATCGCTACTGGCATTGCTTGTGGGTTTGTTTTCTATCCGATAACAATGCTTTTAAAAGGAAAGGGTAAAGAAATTCATCCTATTATGTACTTTTTGTTTGTGGTATTTGTTCTATATTTTATTTTTATCGCTTAAGGTAATAAGTAAAGAATAATAGAGGTATTGGGAAATATCATTTTTTTGATAAATGTATAGAAGCTCCTTTTTCAAAAATGATAGATGAAAAAGGAGCTTCTATTTTTTTATAAGGTAAGAAAGTATAAAATTTTGTACTTAGTTTTAGTGTCTAGCTCCAGCGCCTAGCCCCTCGAGGTCATAAGCCACTCATGAATTGAAGGCAAA
>NZ_CANNCR010000091.1 GCF_947503125.1 uncultured Metabacillus sp. | reverse complement strand
TGGCCTTTCCACCAAATAAATGGAAAAGCGACTACCCACCTATTGAGTTTTCATAGAACTTTTGACACTACCATATTTTACTATTCTGTTCACTCTAATTCATAAAGGAGGTTCAGATGGAACACTCAAACCAAGCACTTCTTATTATAGATATGATTAATAATTTTCAGTTCGATCATGGTCCTATTTTAGCAAAACAAGCTGAGGATATCTCCCTTAATATTTTCGCCTTAAAAAAGAAACTAAAAACAATTGGCGTTCCAATTATTTATGTGAACGACCATTATGACCTATGGCAGGCGGATTATCAAAAAATTGCTGATAAGTGTAAAAACAACTTAAGTGAAAAGATTATCCATACGATATATCCTGAGGATGATGAATTTTTCTTGATTAAACCTAAACACTCGGCTTTTTTCGGAACAGCTTTAAACACACTGCTTTATAACTTACAGATAAAAGAAGTCATTATAACGGGTATCGCAGGAAACATATGTGTTTTATTTACAGCAAATGATGCTTATATGAGAGGATATCAGATCACCATTCCTGCAGATTGCATCGCCTCTAATGAAGAGGAGGACAATATGTTTGCTTTAAAAATGATGAAACATACGTTAAAAGCCAAAATTGTAAATAGTGAAAATATATAAATTAAACTAACATGTGATCCGTTCTCTCTACATATGATGTACAAAAACGTATGCTAAGGAGGACAAACATGCAAATACATATTGTCCAGCAAGGACAAAATTTGAATGGCATTGCTCAAGCCTACAGTACGACGGTACAAGAGATTGTTCGTGCAAATGAACTGCCTAATCCGAATAATCTTGTCGTAGGTCAAGCGATTGTCATTCCGATTCAAGGAAGATTTTATTGGGTCCGTCAGGGTGATAGTTTATATAGCATTGGTCAAAGATTTGGAATCTCCCCTGCTGAATTAGCAAGAGTCAATAATATTCAAATGAACCAGCCGCTTTCAATCGGATTGCGGTTATACATCCCGGTCAGAAGACAAAGATCAGTTGAATCCAATGCATATGTTGAGCCTAGAGGTACTAGTGTATCTCCAAATCTTGAACAGGCTGCACGTGATGCAGCACCCTATCTAACCTATCTTGGTCCATTTAGTTTTCAAATTCAAAGGGACGGAACGTTAAAAGAACCTTTATTAAATAACTTCCCGCAAATCGCCAGACAAAACGGCGTCACCTTAATGATGGCGATCACCAATCTTGAAAATGATCAATTTAGTGATGAACTCGGCCGAATTGTCTTAACAAATATGGACATACAAAATAAGCTTTTAAGTAATATTGTGACAACTGCTAAAAAATACGGCTTCCGTGATATTCATTTTGACATGGAGTACTTAAGACCGCAGGACCGGGAAGCATACAATCAATTTCTACGAAGGGCTAAAAACAGATTTAGCCAGGAAGGCTGGCTGCTCTCTACAGCATTGGCACCTAAAACAAGTGCCGATCAAAAGGGTCGTTGGTATGAGGCACATGATTATAAAGCTCATGGACAAATTGTTGATTTTGTTGTCATCATGACCTATGAATGGGGATATAGCGGCGGTCCCCCGATGGCGGTTTCTCCTATTAATCCTGTTAGAGAGGTACTCGAATATGCCATATCAGAAATGCCTAGCCGCAAAATTATGATGGGGCAAAACCTGTACGGTTATGACTGGACGTTACCATTTGTTCAAGGAGGGCCATTCGCAAAAGCGATAAGCCCTCAACAGGCGATACAACTAGCAAGCCAACATAATGTACGGATTCAATATGATGTTGAAGCACAAGCTCCCCACTTTAATTACAGAGATAATAATAGGAAAGAGCATGAGGTTTGGTTTGAGGACGCACGATCGATTCAAGCGAAATTTAATCTGATTAAAGAACTTAATTTGCGAGGCATAAGCTATTGGAAGCTTGGTTTAGCTTTTCCACAGAATTGGCTGCTGCTTGCAGATAATTTTGAAATTGAAAAGAAATAACTAATGGGGATCTGATTTTTCAGATCTCTTTTTTCAATTTCCATTCAATTGTTGGGAATAAATGTATTCTCTTCGATGGTTGCTCTAAAATAGAAATGGCTGTGGTAAAATGAACTTTGTCAATTTTTAAAGGAAAGGTGTTTCAGTTTAAAGGAGGACCATTATGAAGACACCCTTTATTACTGTAGAGGGCCCAATCGGCGTTGGTAAAACGTCATTATCGAAAGCAATAGCTGACCATTATCAATTTCATTTATTAAAAGAAGTAGTAGAAGAAAATCCATTTCTAGGGAAATTTTATATGAACATTGAAGAATGGAGTTTCCAAACCGAGATGTTTTTTCTTTGCAACCGATATAAACAATTGGAAGATATTACAAAACAATATCTTCAGAAGAATAAACCTGTGGTAGCGGATTATCATATTTATAAAAATCTTATCTTTGCCAAGCGTACATTAAAAAAAGAACAATACGATAAATATGTAAAAATCTACGAAATATTAACAGCAGATATGCCTACACCTAGCTTAATCATCTATTTACACGCAAGTCTTCCAACATTGCTTACCCGTATTGCAGCAAGAGGACGAGAAATTGAGCGCAATATTGATCCAGAGTATCTCTTGCAGCTTTCAGTAGACTATGAAATAGCAATGATTGAATGGGAAAAGAATCACCCTTCTATACCTGTTATTAGACTTAATGGTGACTCTTTAGATTTTGTTAAAAACAAACATGATTTAACCAGGATCTTCAAACAATTAGATCAGCATTTTCAAAAAGGAGCCAGCTCAAATGAAACTACTAGATAAATATAACATTCCACACAACTCGGTTATTACAATTGCCGGTACTGTTGGTGTAGGAAAATCAACAATGACAAATGCACTAGCGAACGCGTTGAATTTCAAGACCTCTTTCGAAAAAGTTGATTCAAATCCTTATTTAGATAAGTTTTACGCTGATTTTGAACGCTGGAGCTTTCACTTGCAAATCTATTTCCTTGCTGAACGTTTTAAAGAACAGAAGAAAATATTTGAATATGGCGGAGGATTTATACAGGATCGATCTATTTATGAAGATACGGGCATCTTCGCCAAAATGCATTATGAAAAAGGCACAATGTCAGCAGTTGATTACGAAACGTATACAAATCTTTTTGAAGCAATGGTGATGACACCTTATTTCCCACACCCGGACCTTCTTATCTATCTTGAGGGAAGCTTAGATGATATTTTAGAAAGAATAAAATTACGAGGCAGACCAATGGAACAGCAAACCCCTGTTGAATATTGGGAGGAAATGCACCGCCGCTATGAAAATTGGATTAATAACTTTAATGCTTGCCCTGTTTTACGAGTGAATATTAACGACTATGATATCATGAAAAATGAACAAACTATCGAACTGATTATTGAGCGAATTGGGTATTTTATCGAGCAATCGAGGTTATTAAAAAAATAAAGCGAGACTTTCAACTGCAAGGATTACGTTAAAATTGAAAAGCGCAAGCGCCTTGATCAGCCTAGGGCAAATAAGACGCTCATGAATAGAAGGCGTTCTTTGCCTTCAATTCATGAGTGGCTAGACCCTAGAGGGGCTAGGCGCTTGAGCTAGATTCAGAAACGCAAGCTATGTTAAGAAAATATATAAATTCTGATATTTTTAAAAAAGGACATAAAAAAATCGTTACTACAAATGTAACGATTGTATCAATCCCCATATTTTATGCGCTAAATATGAGATAATGGTTTAAATTATGGAGGAGGAAGGGGGATTCGAACCCCCGCGGGCTTTGACACCCCTGTCGGTTTTCAAGACCGATCCCTTCAGCCGGACTTGGGTATTCCTCCGTTTCGACAAGATTTAATTTATCATATACTATTATGCTTGTCAACAATTTCGTAAAAAAAATTAAAAACTTTTTCTATTAATTAGCATGCTCGCGATAGAATAGCTTTATACAGATTGAAACAAGGAGTTTTTTAATGAATCAAAACTCCCTGTTTCGATCAATTCGTTTTATTACTGAATACTGATTCGCTCTTTATTTCCCATATATGGTCTTAAAACTTCTGGAATAATAACTGATCCATCTTCTTGTTGATAGTTTTCTAAAATGGCGGCTACCGTTCTTCCGATCGCTAATCCTGATCCATTTAAGGTATGAACATGTTCAACCTTGGCTTTCGCATCACGTCTGAAGCGAATGTTTGCACGACGTGCCTGGAATGCTTCAAAATTACTACAAGAAGAAATTTCCCGGTATGTTCCGTAGCTAGGAATCCAAACTTCAAGGTCATATTTTTTAGCTGCTGTGAAGCCTAGATCGGCCGTACACATGCTTAAAACCCTGTATGGCAATCCTAGTAGCTGAAGAACCTTTTCAGCGTGTCCTGTAAGCTTTTCAAGCTCCTCATAAGAGTCTTCAGGTTTAACAAAGCGGACTAGCTCAACCTTATTGAATTGATGCTGACGAATTAATCCTCTCGTATCCCTTCCTGCAGACCCTGCTTCCGAACGGAAATTTGCACTAAATGCCGCATAGCAAATTGGAAGCTGTTCAACATTTAAAATTTCCTCCCGATGCAAATTGGTTACCGGTACCTCAGCAGTAGGAATTAAAAAGTAATCCTCACCTGCAATTTTAAAAGCATCCTCTTCAAACTTTGGTAATTGACCAGTCCCAGTCATACTGTCGCGGTTTACAATAAATGGCGGCAAAATTTCTGTATATCCATGCTCCTCGATATGAAGATCAAGCATAAAGTTAAAAAGCGCTCTTTCCAATCTTGCACCTAATCCGCGATAAAAAACGAAACGACTTCCTGTTACCTTTGCAGCTCGTTCGAAATCCAATATCTTTAGCCCATCTGCAATGTCCCAATGCGGTTTTGGTTCGAAATCAAACTTTGGCAATTCGCCCCATTTGCGGACTTCAATATTATCATCTTCAGTATCACCAATCGGCACACTCTCATGTGGAATATTTGGAATTGATAAAAGCAATTGATCTAATTCCGCTTCAACCTCACGCAATTGGTCATCAAGAACTTTAATCTCTTCTCCTACCTCTTTCATTGCTTTAATTAAATGATCAGCATCTTGCTTTTCTCTTTTTAATTGCGCAATTTGAGATGAAACATCATTTCGTTTGCTTTTGAGTTCTTCAGTAGATGCAATGAGCTCTCTCCTCTTTTTATCCAATTCCTCAAATTTTCCGAAATCCGTTAAATCTTCGCCGCGTTTTGATAACTTTTCTTTTACTTCTTCAAAATTCGCACGCAAATACCTAATATCTAACATGCTTCATTCTCCTTTGTCATTTATTATAAAATAGCTCAAATAATTTTGTGTTGATTAGTTGAAAAATCAACAATGAGCTTTAATATAACTAGAATAAAATAAAAAACTCCCGTCCCCAAAAAGGGACGAGAGTTACCCGCGTTGCCACCCTAGTTAAAAATACATAACGCATTTTTCACTTAATGAATAACGGTCATAGCCGGAATCGCCTAGTTAGTGTTAAAACCCTGTTCAGCCATTCATTCAAGGATGGATTCACAAGCATCTATCACCGATTTCCACCAAGTATCGGCTCTCTGCAGATAGAAGATCCTGCTACTAGTTCCTATCATCACGTTAACATATACATTTTAGTAATCATAAATTTACTACAAGTTTACAGCACCTGCAAGCTTTTTATACGTCTATTTTGATTCTTTTACCATATTTATAAATAATTGCGTCATACGATGATCATCCGTTAATTCCGGGTGGAATGAGCATCCGAGGAACTGTCCTTGACGTGCTGCAACAATTCGTCCGTTATGTTTCGCCAGGATTTCAACATCTTCTCCTACCTCAACAATATGCGGTGCCCGGATAAATACACCTACAAAGTCCTCACCGACACCTGTAATCATTAATTCCGCCTCAAAGCTGTCTTTTTGACGGCCAAAGGAATTACGTTCAACGGTTGCATCTAATAGCCCTAAATGAGGCTCGCTGTTTCCAACAATGTTTTTGGCAAGTAAAATTAATCCAGCACATGTGCCAAACATCGGCTTTCCAGCAGCAGCAAAATTCTTTAAAGGCTCCATAAAGTTGTACTTATCAATTAAACGACGCATTGTTGTGCTTTCTCCGCCTGGGATAATTAAACCATCCACTTCATCAAGCTGTTCTACAGTCTTAATGACGATCCCTTCAGCATCACATGCCTCAACAGAGCGAATATGTTCTCTTACAGCCCCTTGCAGGCCTAAAACACCGATTTTTAGCATGTTAAAAACTCCTTTTTATTACCAACCACGCTCTTGCATTCTTTGCTCTGGTAAAAGGCTTGAAATTTCAATTCCTTGCATAGCACTTCCAAGACCTTTTGAAAGCTGAGCAATTAGTTCATAGTCTTGATAATGTGTTGTTGCTTCTACAATTGAACGAGCAAATTTAGCCGGATTTTCAGATTTGAAGATCCCTGAACCAACGAATACGCCATCTGCTCCAAGTTGCATCATTAATGCAGCATCTGCTGGAGTTGCTACACCGCCAGCTGCAAAGTTAACGACTGGCAATTTTCCTTCTTTTTTAATTTGAAGAAGAAGTTCAAATGGTGCACCAAGATTTTTTGCTTCCGTCATTAATTCATCTTCACTCATCGCTGCAACTTTACGAATTTGCGCATTCACTTTACGCATATGACGAACAGCTTCAACAATGTTACCTGTACCAGGTTCACCTTTTGTACGAAGCATCGATGCACCTTCAGCGATACGACGAGTCGCTTCACCTAAGTCACGACAGCCGCAAACAAATGGAACAGTGAAGTCACTTTTTAACAGATGGAATTCTTCATCAGCAGGTGTTAATACTTCACTTTCGTCAATGTAGTCTACACCCATTGCTTCTAATACACGTGCTTCAACGATATGACCGATACGTGCTTTTGCCATTACTGGAATGGATACAGCATTCATCACTTCTTCTACGATTGTAGGATCAGCCATTCTTGCTACACCGCCAGCAGCACGAATATCAGCAGGAACACGCTCAAGTGCCATTACTGCTACCGCACCGGCTTCCTCTGCAATTTTCGCTTGCTCTGCGTTGACAACGTCCATAATGACGCCGCCTTTTTGCATCTCTGCCATACCTCGTTTAACGCGGTCAGTACCTGTTGTATTACTCATTATGTTAGTCCCCCTTATGTAATTTCCTTTAATAGGATTTGTTATAGTGTTGTTTAAAATTCATCTACGCTATATTTTATCCTAACTTTTAAAAAAATCCTATCAAAATTAATACAATTAGTAAAACAATTCCTAAATCATACACTATTCAATCATTTTTTTCATATACTTAAGATTTCCAATTCCTTATATATGATAGAGAACACACACAAATTCTATATAAGAAAAGCGCAAGGCGCTTAGCATTCGTCGACAAGCATAAGGCGAACAGGAATAGAAGGTGTTCTTTACCTTCAATTCCTGTTTGACTAGACCCTAGAGGCAGTCAAAAACTAGGGCGGCCTTATCTCTTGACTGCACTTGCACGTCCTGTGCTTCGCCGATGGCGCCTGGAGCTAGATTCAGAAACGCAAGCTATGTTAAGAAAATATATAAATTCTGATATTATAAAAAAGGCTCCATAATAGGAGCCTTTCATTAAAACCAACCTTTAACTGTATCTGTAATCGTGCCCCATAAACCGCTGAAGAAGCCGCCAACGCCTCTCATTGATAGGACAAACCAGTTTGCTTTTTCAACTGCCTCTTTCGTAACAACATCTACTTGAGGTGATTTATTTTTATCAACAAAACCTAAAGAACTTCCATTACCTTGATAGCTGACAACCATGGTACCAACCTTTTGATCTTTCTTAACAGGAGCAGTCAGCTCTCCTTTTTTTGTTAGCTGTTTTTGATCAAGCTGGAACGTTGGTTTGTACGCATTTTCTTCACCATTTTTCACAACAAGATTAATAGCTTCTTTAGTATGAATTGAAACTTGATCTTCCTTACCCTTTACAACAGGGATAGTAGATTGTGATTTTATTTGATAATTAGCAGGGAAAACTTCTTTTACTGAAAAATTGTTGAAAGCATAATTCAGCATTTTTTCCGTTTCGACAAATCGTGATTCATGCAATGATTTACCTTGTGCGTTCATCACGACTGAAATAACGCGCATTCCATTACGTTCAGCAGTTGCTGTAAAACATGATCCTGCATTGGTAGTAGAACCTGTCTTTAATCCATCTACGCCTTCATACTCATAAACTAAACCTGGAAGCATCCAGTTCCAGTTCGGCATATTAGTAGCATCATCTGTGCCTTCTCTAAATACTTTTTTAGGAGTACTGGCTGTATCTAAAACCTCTGGGAAGTCATTAATTAATTTTTGAGAAAGCAAAGCCATATCACGGGCAGATAAACGGTTTTCTGCATCGGCACTTGTACCATCTGGATGCATCCCTAGCAGATCTTTATTTTCTAAGCCTGTTGCATTAACAAATTCATAGTTTGTTAGACCTAACGCCTTTGCTTTTTCATTCATTTGTTTTACAAAAGCCGTTTCAGAACCAGCAATGATTTCAGCTAAGGCAATAGCTGCACCATTAGCAGAATAAATTGCCATGGCTTCATATAATTCCTGAACAGTATAAGAGCCGTCTTGTCTTAACGGAACATTTGATAAGTCGCCATTTTGTGAGATTTTATAGACATACTCACTCGGAGTATAGGTTTGCTCCCACTTAATCTTTCCATCTTTAATTGCTTCAAGTACTAAATACTCTGTCATAACCTTTGCCATACTAGCGACAGGAAGCTTTTCATCAATATTTTTCCCATAAAGGATGGTTCCAGTCGATTCCTCTATGATAATGGCAGAGCTTGCATTAATTGTAATCGGCTCCTCTGCAGCACTAACCGTTGTGAAAGGGGAAAACGCAGAAACAATAAATGTGAACGCAAATAGAACGGCGAACAACCTCTTAAATTTTTTACTGATCAATGTGATACCTCCAAATTTAATATATCTATAGTTAAAAACATCTGTTTATTTTTACTAGAACATTATTTTTTCTTTTCATTTTTAAAACAACAAGATAGATTTTATCATACAAATTCAAAAAAAAATAGACAGAGTACAAGTCTCTGTCAATTGTTAAAGTTCTGTCATAATTCACGAAGTTTTTGTCATACTTGGGAGATTATAGTGAGTAATTTGGTGCTTCTTTTGTAATTTGTACATCATGTGGATGACTTTCCTTTAATCCTGCACCAGTCATACGGATAAATTGTGTGTTTTCTCTTAATTCTTCAAGATTTTTTGTTCCGCAATAACCCATACCAGAACGAATACCGCCTACTAGCTGATAAATGGTTTCTGATAATGGTCCTTTATAAGGCGTTCTGCCTTCAATTCCTTCTGGAACGAATTTTTTATTATCTTCTTGGAAATAACGATCCTTACTGCCCTTTTCCATTGCACCAACTGAACCCATTCCTCGGTATACTTTAAAACGGCGTCCTTGGAAAATTTCTGTTTCCCCTGGGCTTTCAGATGTCCCAGCAAGAAGGCTTCCGAGCATAACAGCGTGGCCGCCAGCTGCAATAGCTTTTACCATATCACCAGAGTACTTAATTCCTCCGTCTGCAATTATGGAAATACCGTGCTTTCTAGCTTCTGTAGCACAGTCATACACAGCTGTGATTTGTGGAACACCAACACCTGCTACAACCCTTGTTGTACATATTGAACCAGGTCCAATTCCGACTTTAACCACATTAGCTCCCGCATCGATTAGTGCCTTTGTCGCTTCTGCAGTTGCCACATTTCCAGCAACAATATTTAAATCAGGGTATTCATTACGGATCATTCTAACCGTCTCTAAAACGCCTTTAGAATGGCCATGCGCTGTGTCTACTACGATTGCATCAACATTCGCTTCTACTAGCTTTTTCACGCGAACCATTGTATCAGCAGTAACCCCTACAGCGGCAGCAACAATCAAACGACCGTGAGCATCTTTTGCTGAATTCGGGAACTCAATGACTTTTTCAATATCTTTGATTGTAATTAAGCCTTTTAAAACGCCATTTTCATCTACAAGCGGCAGCTTTTCAATTTTATGTTTTTGTAAAATGCTCTCTGCGTCTTTTAAAGTGGTCCCTACACCCGCTGTCACAAGGTTCTCTTTTGTCATAACATCATTGATTTTAATTGAGTAATCTTGAATAAAACGCATATCACGATTTGTAATGATTCCAACTAGCTTTTGTTCCTCAAGGTTATTTACAACTGGAACACCAGAAATTCTATATTTGCCCATTAAATGCTCGGCATCATAAACTTGATGTTCCGGAGTTAAAAAAAATGGATCCGTAATAACGCCTCTTTCAGATCTTTTTACTTTATCAACCTGCTCTGCTTGCTGTTCAATTGACATATTTTTATGAATAACACCTAATCCACCTTGTCTTGCAATCGCAATAGCAAGTTCTGCCTCTGTTACAGTGTCCATACCAGCACTTATGATTGGAATATTAAGTTTTAAGCTAGGAGTCAGCTGTACACTTAAGTCAACATCCCTTGGCAATACCTCTGATTTAGCTGGTACTAATAATACATCATCAAATGTTAAGCCTTCTTTAGAAAATTTTTGTTCCCACATAGTAAATCCCCCTTTTTTCGGCAAAATATTATTAGTAGATTATCAACAGTCATAACGGCTGTCAAGGAAGGAGAAAAGAGTTTAAATATTTAGAATTCAGTAAATGGAGTGTACAATTTATGACGTCATCATTTTGGGAACGCTTACTATCTTATCATTCAACGGAAACGGTTCAAAAAAAACTGGAAAAATGTTATAAAAAACTTTCTTTTGAAAATGCAAGTGGACTATCATATGAAAATGGCTACAGGTTTGTTTATTTTCTAAAGCATGGCGAAAATTTTTTCTTACAAGCGGGTCAATCGCCATACACAATTCAACCAATGCTGTTATTTTACGGTATATCACAATTAATTAAAGCATGCCTTATTGTTATCGATCCTGAGTACCCGTCCACATCCTCTGTTCTTGCACATGGTGTCTCTAGTAGGAAGCGCAAAAAGCAACAATATCATTTTTTAAAAGATGAAATTAAAATACAACGAAATGGCCTTTTTTCTCATGTAGCAAATAAATTATTTCAAATTAATCATCTTGATGCTGAAAAATATTCAATGGAGTTATTATTAAAGCAAATTGCGGAAATGAATGAGGTATTTTTCTTTCATCATTCAAAGGAACATTTTATTAAACTTAAAACAAATCAGGGCCGGCTTGTGCTTTCAGAGAACATAGCGCAATGTTTTCATATGTCTTTAACACGATTGGCTGAATATCTTGAAGAAAAGTATAAATTTAACACTACTGAATCAGGACATAACGATTGTTTGCTGCTGAACAAGATTTCAATTGCAAATTTTCATTGTGCACCTTTTTCTTATCACTTGGAGGAAGATTGTTTCTATCTTCCAAACTCACGGGAAATATTGCTAAATCTCCCTGAGCTCTTAGTCCATTATTTATTGTTATATAATTTAAGCATGATTTCAAGATATGAAACCGAATGGTGGTATGAGCTTCTATTAGGTGCTTCAAGTGATGATTATCCATTCATCTTACGTTATATTGAGATTGCTAAACGAAAGATTCCTTACTTTGTATTAAATTTTTTAGAGCATAATCTTTAGGATGGGAGTTATTTAGCACAATATTATTTTACCTCTCTTGGAGTAGAAGTGAAAGTAAAGCAATCGGCTATTTGCCGATTGTCCTTTTACTTATGGCTTCTCTTTCTAGAAAAATTTCCTATATTTCTTTTCAGAATAAACCTTACGGTTTTTATTACTCTAAATATTAAAAAAAGCGCAAGGCGCCTGCCTATCGGCGACAAGCATAAGGCGAACAGGAATAGAAGGTGTACTTTA
>NZ_CANNCR010000090.1 GCF_947503125.1 uncultured Metabacillus sp. | reverse complement strand
AAATAAGCCACTCATGAATAGAAGGCGTTCTTTGCCTTCAATTCATGAGTGGCTAGACCCTAGAGGGGCTAGGCGCTAGAGCTAGACATTAAAACTAATTACAAAATTTATACTTTTCTTATCTATTAAGAAAAACCGGGCAAAAACCACGCCCGGTTTTTCATATGTCTAACTTTTACGTTTTTGCACTTATACTGTTACTTTCATGCTTTGTCAATCTTTTCTATAATAGAAGAAAGACCTATGCATTAAAGGAGCATATCGATGATAGAAAATTTATTGCGACATTATCAAGATGCAATGACAATGACCTATAATCCTAAAGACACCAATTATGAATGGTTCCAAACAGAGCACGGACAAACCTTTGGAATTGTTAAAGCGTCTTTATCAGATAAAGAGATAGAACTGCTAACTTCCTTGTTCCAGTCAGTAGAAACCGTCAATGAGGATCACTTTTCTCTCTCACAGCGCAGGTGGTTTGATTACCTTTTTTCAGAAAGGAAGATTAGTGAACCGCCTCTCCCAGCTGATCATGCAACAATACGGTTCTACTATTTCTATTTAAAACAACCTATCGATGAAAAACAAAATTTTGAAGAAGCTGTCCAAGGAATTATTGATTCAGATCTTATCATATGGTTGAGCCTTTCACATGGAATCATTATTGACGAAAAGCCGTCTATCACATTAGATGCTAAAATCTTAAAGGATTTAAGTGATACTCTTACAACCGATTTCTATGTTGAGCCCTATCTTTATATTGGCCAACTTCAAAAAAATGATGCTGACCTAAGAGAAAAATTCATACTAGAGCAAAGCTGCTTTCAAGCCTTGCACCGTTCTGCCCATCGGGAAAAAGCCCTAACCTTTTATGATGCAATGCCGCTGTTAATTATGACATCGCCATCTGCCATAAAAAAGGACATTCTCTCTAACCAATTAATAGAAGCAATTGAGGATAAAGAACTCCATCATACGATTGAAGCCTTTTTACAGTCTAATTTAAATGCCTCCTCAACAGCTAAACGATTATTTATTCACCGGAACAGCCTGCAATATCGTTTAGAAAAACTGCTAGAAAAAACAGGTTTAGACATCCGGACGTTTTCTAATGCAACATTCATCTTTCTAGCAACGATTCTCGTTCGTCAAGAAAGTTAGAAAAGCATTTACAAGTTGCACAAAAGAGCCTAGTATTTTTCGTGCAACTTGTACGTTTACTTTCTTTCCTGAAATCCCTTACAATAATACCATGATAAAACGCTTTCAAAAATGGGGAGGAATTCAAAAATGGCAGAGTTAAGACTAGAGAATATTTACAAGATTTACGACAATAAAGTAACAGCAGTAGAAGACTTCAACCTTCATATTCAAGATAAAGAATTTATCGTATTCGTTGGTCCATCTGGTTGCGGTAAATCTACTACACTTCGTATGGTTGCAGGATTAGAAGAAATTTCAAAAGGAGATTTCTACATTGATGGAAAGCGTATGAACGATGTTGCTCCTAAAGATCGTGATATCGCGATGGTATTCCAAAACTACGCTCTTTATCCACATATGAACGTTTATGATAACATGGCATTCGGATTAAAGCTTCGTAAATTACCAAAAGACGAAATTGATCGTCGTGTTAATGATGCTGCTAGAATCCTTGGTCTTGAGCAATACTTACAACGTAAACCAAAAGCATTATCAGGTGGTCAACGTCAGCGTGTTGCATTAGGCCGTGCGATCGTTCGTGATGCAAAGGTATTCTTAATGGATGAGCCTTTATCTAACCTTGATGCTAAGCTTCGTGTACAAATGCGTGCGGAAATCACAAAATTACACCAACGCTTACAAACAACAACAATTTACGTAACACATGACCAAACTGAAGCGATGACAATGGCAACACGTCTTGTTGTACTTAAAGATGGTATCATCCAGCAAGTTGGATCTCCTAAAGAAGTATATGACAAGCCAGAAAATGCATTTGTTGGCGGATTTATCGGATCTCCGGCAATGAACTTCTTTAAAGGAAAACTGACAGATGGCAAGTTCTCATTCGGTACAACAACTGTTGCTGTACCAGAAGGTAAAATGAAATATCTTCGTGAGCAAGGCTATGTAAACAAAGAAGTCTTAATGGGTGTTCGTCCTGAAGAAATTCATGATGAGCCAGTATTTATTGAATCCTCTCAAGGTTCAAAAATCTTAGCTAAAATTGAAGTTGCTGAGTTAATGGGTGCTGAAACAATGCTTTATTCTGAAATTGACGGTCAATCATTCGTAGCACGTGTTGATTCTCGTACAGATGTTAAGCCTGGTCAAACACTTGAATTAGCATTAGACATGAACAAAGCTCACTTCTTCGATATTGATTCAGAACAAAGAATTCGCCCAGCTGGTGAAAAATAATAAGAACGAAACACTGAGGGTCAGGCCTTACCAAACACTTATATAGAACGTTAAACAAGGTTCTATATAGTGTGTTTAAAGGGTCTGACCCTTTTATTATCTCATTCCTGGATGGCATTTGTTTCTTCATGCTGACAAGTTGGGCAATAAAAATAATGAATGCACTGATGATTCACCAACGAGTTCACATCCCCATCAAAAAGCTTCATCATATCGATATCCATATACGCACTGTAATCATCCAAATAATCTGTAATCTTCCCTCTGTCTTCCATAATTGTATGGCAATTCGGGCATTGAATGATTCGAGCTTCTAACCCATTACATAAAGGACACAAATCCATTTCTTCATCCCCTTAAAAAACATGCATACTTTTAGAATCTCAAAACCATCATAATTTATGTACCATAAATGCTTTTCCACATTACAAAGATTTATATTTGCAAGGATAATTAATTGAAAAAAATTACCAATAAATCACTGCATATAAACAAAAAAATCAACCATAATACTTAGTAACAACGGTGCAACAACGCATCATCCATACAAATCAATGGGTTAAGCCGAGTTAGGCAATGAAATCTAAATTGGTTTCATATGTTTGGTGCAAATCCAACTAACCCAGCCAAAATAATCTAAATGAGGAGATGAATTAACATGGCTCAAAACAATTCAAACTCTAATCAACTTGTTGTACCAGGTGCAGCTCAAGCAATCGATCAAATGAAGTATGAAATTGCTTCTGAATTTGGCGTAAACCTTGGTGCTGAAACAACTTCTCGCGCTAACGGTTCTGTTGGTGGGGAAATCACTAAACGTTTAGTATCAATGGCTCAACAATCTATGAGCGGTTTTTCACAACAATAATAATTAAATAAATTGGCTAAAAGAGGCTGGCACTTTGTGTCAGCCTTTTCATTTCTAATGTATCAAACAAGGTTCTCCCACCATATATTATAGGAAAACGTTCATGTGTTTTTCCCCTGCACTATCACCCGTTTCGATCCCCAAATGAAGGACATACATTCGTTAACATCATGTTCGTTTCAAACCATAAAGGAGCGGATAACTATGTTTGATGCGATTGATTGGAAGCTCATTGGTTTTGTCGGTTATACTTTATTCCACGAATATGTTGTTCATATACGTTTTCCACAAATACAATATTGGGGGCAAACAAAGAAAAAAGGATAATCGTGCCGGTACAAAGTAAAAAGAGAAAGACTAAACAGAACACACCAAGTCTTTCTCTTACCATTAATTCATTAGATTCTTATTCCTCTATTAAGACGGCTGTTCCGTAAGCAATAATTTCAGAAGCATTTTGCATAATAGCTGAAGATTCTAATCTCATACAAACAATGGCATTAGCACCCTTAGCCTTTGCATCTTCCACCATTCTCCCTATTGCCTTTTGCCTGGCTTCTTCCATCATTTCCGTATATTCTTTGAGTTCACCGCCAACGATTGTCTTCAATCCAGCCATAATATCTTTTCCGATATGCTTCGATTGAACCGTACTTCCCCTTACAAACCCTTTATATTCCTTCGTTACTTTACCTGGTACTGATTCAGTAGTCACGATAATCATGCTCATCATCCTCCTTTTTTTCATCTAATCTTGTTTTTACAAACACAGCAAGCAATACGAGTAAAGAGAAGAAATAACCAATGAATAGTCCTATAGCAATTTTTATGTTAAAAAATAAAAAAATAATACCTGTCAACTGAGTGCAAATTGCCGTCAAAATACTCACATACTTTACTTTTTCCATCTCCGACTTCCTTTCCCATTCCCTTTTTTTACTATAGCTCTTTTTTGGAAAAAAATGAATATTTATTATCCAGGAACTTACACCTGCCAACCTAGAGATAAAGGACTATCTTACTATTTTCCATTTAATGAGTTTTCAGATTAACTATTTGAGGTATGTAATGATTAACGATTACTTCTCGGAGGTTATATATGGATAAATTAATGACAATAAACTTATTTATAAAGAAGCAATTACGGATTGATCAGCTGTTGAGGGTGAATCAGCTGGCAAAAGCTTATGAAGGAAAAATTTATATTTTGCTGCGAAATAAATCGATCATTGATGCGGCTAAGCTCCCATCCTTAGTTACCTGCTTTTTAACCGTTAAAGATGGACAAGCATTGAAAATCTTAATCGATGGTCCCACACCGCAACAAATCATAAATGATTTAAAAGAAATTTGTTCTAAAACGATTACCTTACAACAAAAGCATCTCTTACAGCCTGCAATGAAAGTAAAACTTTAATTACATTTTACAGTTTTACATTTGCCAGGAGGTGGTATATATGTTAAGAACAATCTTTTTAGTTGTCGGAGCAATCGTTGTTATAGGATTTTTACTTAATTTACTTTTTTAATAAACCACCATCATCCAGAAATCTCCACAAATTATAAAATTTTGAAAGGATGATTAAAATGAAAGCATTTGAACGCATAGTTGTAGCTTTTAATAGTTCGGAGGATGGTAAAGAGGCTCTTGAGTTAGGAATTCAGCTTAGCAAGCAGCTGGATGCAGATTTATCCGTAGTTCACATCCAAAAGAAAGCGCTTTTAGACGATAACAATAATTTTGGTACCATGATTCCAACTAGCAGTTATGAAGCAGAAAACACGAGACATTTTCCAGTAATTCCTGATCCTGTTGAACATACCGGAGCAGAGGAATATGACAAAGAAACGATGGCTATACAAAGTGAAGCAAGAAGAATGTTGGATCACCATCAGGCAAGTGGAGAGGTGACAATCCTAGATGGAGACCCGTCCGATATTATTGTTTCATTCGCAAGGGAAAACAACGCAGACCTGATTGTGGTCGGAAGCCGGGATCACAGCGGCTTAAAACGCTTGTTATTCGGAAGTGTTAGTGAAAAAGTTTCCCAGCAATCTAGTATCCCAGTATTAATCGCAAAATAATTTTATTTGTCTCAAAAGGTCAAGATCTCCCAAACACCAGTTGTGCTTGGAGGTCTTGACCTTTGTGTTTATGAGGCTTTTATTTTTGCATCAACTTTCCTTTTCTTACTATTTTTTGATTACCTATTAATAGTTGGATAAGTCAGTCGATATACCTAGTAGAACGATTATTCGAAAATACCAAAGGAGATTATTTTTATGGGTTTTCTGTCATTTATAAAAGATAAAAAATCAGCATCTAATGAAGCAGCTATTGAAAAAGATCAAGAACTTATCCAGCAAATTGCTTTAACTGTTGATGAGCCCTCGCTGCAAAAGCAGATTAAAATGGTCGGTTTAACAAAAAATGATCTGCTCCTTTCCTCGAAGCTTAAGCCTTATATTGAAGATAACATTCAAAACACACAATCGATATTTTAAAACAAATGAAAGTACTGGAGCAAAATGATATGAACTCATTCTTTGATACGATTTTAGACATGCTGAATGACAACAAACAACAAAGCGAACAAGCTAAAATGGATTTGTTAAACTTTACTAATGTCATTAATGATGTCTCAAAATCAATTACGCAAATTGCCGAAACATCTGACAGCTTAAAAGAGATGGCAAAATCCATATAATTAAAACCAACAAAGGGTCAGTCCCACTAACAAGCACCTATTTTACGATCTTTAAAATATGTTTGTAGGGTCTGGCTCTTTTGTTTTGAGACAGCTTTTTTGGGCTGTAATCACTATACCAATAAAATCTATAGCTTTGTTTACCAACTATAAGAAAAGCTATTTATTAAGACTAATATACTGAGTTTTCCATATTGCTGATTGACAAAGAATATTAGATTGATATAATATTCTTTGTTGTACTTTTACGCAAAAAAGCATCAAAGCGTTTAAGTTGTAAAGGAGCAAGTATATGATAAAAAATACAGCATCGTTTCATTTTAAAGAAGCGGTTTTCATTTTATTCCTTATATTAGCGATTATTTTTACTAGTTTATTTGTATGGAAAACAGAGCCGCATCTAGCTTTATTAAATTGTTTGATACTCGTTTCATTTCTTGGCTTGATGAAACGATATACATGGAAAGACTTAGAATCAGGAATCATCAAGGGAATCCAAAGGGGCATACAGCCAATTATCATCCTTGCCTTAATCGGAATCCTAATTGGTGCTTGGATGTCCAGTGGTACGATACCAACTGTTATGGTGTATGCTCTAACCATAATCCGTCCTGATTATTTACTGATTACTTCGTTATTTTCTTGTATGGTGATCTCAAGTCTTGTCGGAAGCTCCTTTACCACTGTTAGCACCGTTGGAGTAGCTCTTATGGGTGCTGGAATGGCAATTGGCCTCCCTGCCCCTTGGGTCGCTGGAGCCATCATTTGTGGTGCATGCTTTGGCGATAAAATGTCACCAATGTCTGATACAACGAATTTTGCCTCAGGGGTCGCTTCTGTTGAGATTTTCACGCATATTAAACATATGACCAAAACAACGATTCCTAGCATCGTTATCACAACGGCTCTTTTTTATTTTCTTGGCACAATTGCACCGATCCATACTGTATCACTTACGGAAATGACAAACATGGTTACGATCATAAAAGACTCCGTTCAAATTAGCATTCTTACGTTACTTTCACCACTGTTGGTTATCCTTTTAGCGTTTCGGCAGTTCCCTGTTATTCCTGCATTAATCGTTGGAATCATTACGGCAGGAATCACTTCTATCTGGTTTCAGGATGTAACAATTGGCGAGTTTCTTCATGTCTTACAAAACGGGACTACGTTCACAATCGAAAATGAACAGGTCGCTAATATGTTAAATCGCGGCGGCTTACAATCAATGATGTGGTCCATTTCACTCATCATGATTGCCTTTGCTTTTGGCGGTTTGTTAGAGGCATTAAATATTATCCCTGCTTTAATGAACGGATTGATTGAACGTGTTAAGGCAAAGGGTCAGCTTATTCTTTCAACAGCTGCTTCCTCCATTGGGGTGAACCTTTTAACAGGTGAGCAATACTTATCGATTCTAATTCCTGGACAATCCTTTAAAGGCTTGTATGATAAAATGAAAATTGAACGCAAATATATGTCACGGACATTAGAGGATGGAGGTACACTGGTGAATCCGCTGGTTCCTTGGGGGGTAAGCGGCGCCTTTTTTGCACAAACACTTGGTGTTCCTGTTATCGACTATTTGCCTTTTGTATTTTTCTTATATTTATCACCTTTCTTTTCAATTCTTTTTGGATTTATCAGGAATAGGAAAACTGCCTTCTAAATTTTTTAGTAAGTGGATCTGGCGCGAAGTCAGATCCCTTTTTCGTTTTTTTGCAAAATTCTTTGAATCTAGATAAATTTCGACAATTAGTAAGAATTGGTTGATTAATTTAAATCTGTGCCTTATTATTGATATAGAAGCAATACAACTATATATTGATATTTATCTAATAACAAAAAACTATATATTGTATCTTAGCAAGTAAAGGCGCCTAACAGGCTGAAAAGGGAATCTGGTGAAAATCCAGAACTGTCCCCGCAACTGTAAGTGTGACGAACTGAGATTGCCACTGTACACATGATGTATGGGAAGGCCTCAAAGTAGGACGAGCACAAGTCAGGAGACCTACCTATTACTTGCCAAAGTTTCAATTTCTTCGGGGGCTGAGAAGATGAAACGATAGTAAGGATTAATGGGCTTTTTCTCTAATACTGCCCTGCTCTTCTTATCTGTCGTTTTTCCCCACCCCCTTAGTAAAACGAACAGATGGAGGAATTATTATGAATACGACAACAACCCCTGTTATTATTAGCGGGAATCATCAAGAAGCATTTGACCTGATTAAACTTACATCATTTATTAAAAACATTCATCAGCATTTCCCTTCACTGGAAATAGACGATTTTCTTACTAGAATCGAAAACACCATTCTCCAAAGAGATTCATATACGTCTGAACAACTTACAAATTTGCTCATTTTAGAAGGATTATCAAATATCAATGAACAAGAGCCTGATTGGACCTATTTTTGCGCACAAATCTATTTAACAAAGCTTTACAAAGAAGCTGCTGCAAATAGAGGGTATGATAAATCGCAAAAATACGGAAGCTTCTATCAATTGATTGAGACCTTAGTAACGAAGGGCCTTTATCACAGCAAGCTCCTTGATCAATACACAAAAGCAGAGATTGAAGAAATTGGTTCATTTATCAAACCGGAAAACGACAGGTTATTTACATACATTGGTTTAAGAACATTAGCTGACCGCTACTTAACACGTGACTACTCAAAGCAAACCTATGAGCTTCCCCAGGAACGATTCTTAATCATTGCCATGACTCTAATGGCTAATGAAAGCAAGGAGCATCGCCTTGAGCTTATAAAACAAGCATATTGGGCAATGAGTAATCTTTATATGACAGTGGCAACTCCAACCTTATCAAATGCAGGTAAACCTGTCGGACAGTTATCAAGTTGCTTTATTGATACGATTGACGATAGCCTGCAAGGAATTTTTGACAGCAATACCGACATTGCTAATTTATCAAAATCAGGCGGCGGAATCGGCGCTTATTTAGGAAAAATTCGCAGCCGCGGAAGTGATATAAAAGGCTTTAAAGGTGTTTCATCAGGGGTTATTCCATGGATGAAGCAGCTTAACAATACAGCCGTCAGCGTAGACCAGCTAGGACAGCGCAAAGGTGCAATTGCCGTTTATTTAGATGTTTGGCATAAAGATATTTTCTCTTTTCTCGATGCTAAGCTGAATAATGGTGACGAACGCATCCGTACCCATGACTTATTTACAGGTGTTTGCATTCCAGATATTTTTATGGAACAGGTGGAAGCACGCGGTGATTGGTACTTATTTGATCCTCACGAGGTTCGCAAAGTAATGGGCTACAGCATTGAAGATTTTTATGATGAGGAAAAAGGCAATGGCAGCTTCCGTCAAAAATACTGGGAGTGTGTCAGCAATGATCTGCTAACGAAAGAAAAGGTTCCAGCGATTGAAATCATGAAGCGCATCATGATCAGTCAATTAGAAGCAGGTACGCCATATATGTTCTATCGCGATGAAGTAAACAGACAAAATGCGAACGCGCATCAAGGAATGATCTACTGCAGCAACCTTTGCACGGAAATCACGCAAAATCAAAGCGCAACGACGGTCGAAGAGCAGTATACAGAGGATGGAAAAATCATTACCGTTAAAACGCCGGGTGATTTTGTTGTATGTAACCTCTCCTCTATTAATCTTGCAAAAGCTGTTACAGAAGATGTGTTAGAAAAACTGATCCCAATCCAAGTAAGAATGTTAGACAATGTGATTGATTTAAACACGATTCCTGTGCTTCAAGCAAAAATCACCAACCAGAAGTACCGCTCCATAGGCGTTGGTACGTTTGGATGGCATCACCTGCTGGCACTAAAACAATTAAGATGGGAGCACGAAGAAGCCGTTCAATATGCTGACGAGCTTTATGAAAAGATCTCCTATCTAACAATTCGTGCAAGTATGGAGCTTGCAAAAGAAAAAGGCTCCTATTCCGTATTTGAAGGTTCAGATTGGCAAACTGGCGCTTACTTTGAAAAGCGCGGCTATCTGTCAAAAGAAAGTAGTTGTGATTGGGATCAATTAAAGGAAGAAATAAAAACAAATGGAATTCGGAATGCATACTTAATGGCCGTCGCACCAAACGCATCGACATCCATTATTGCCGGAAGCACAGCAAGCATTGATCCGATTTTCCAAAAGGTTTACTCAGAAGAAAAGAAAGATTATAAAATACCTGTTACCGTTCCTGATTTAAACTCTACGACAACATGGTATTACAAATCGGCTTATTTTATTGATCAGCGCTGGAGCATCAAGCAAAATGCTGCTAGACAACGCCATATTGACCAGTCGATCTCTTTTAACTTATATGTACAAAACACAATCAAAGCAAAAGACTTATTAGACCTGCATTTAACAGCATGGAAAGAAGGACTTAAAACAACCTATTACCTCCGCTCAACATCAAGCGAAATCGAAGAATGCGAATCCTGTGCGAGTTAATTAGAAAAGTGGAAGCGCCTCGAACAGCCCCGACAAGCATAAGCCAATTTAGAATAGAAGGCGTTCTTTGCCTTCAATTCTAAATTGGCTTATGACCTCGAGGGGCTAGGCGCTGGAGCTAGACACAAAAACTAAGTACAGAAAAGGTTATAGTTATTTTTTAAACACCGGAAGCGCCTTGCTCAGCCTAGGGCAAATAAGACGCTCATGAATAGAAGGTGTACTTTACCTTCAATTCATGAGTGGCTAGACTTGCGGGGCTAGGCGCTGCAGCTGGACACCGGCACTAATTTACAGAAGGATCTAATCATAGACTCAGGTAATTAAGACGCTTAAAGTCCATCATCTTAAGCGTCTAATCTTCATTGTTAAATAACGAGAGATAAATAATAAAGGAGCTCACTAAAATGGAAAACACTACACTTATGAAACGGAAAATCATGGATGCTGCTGCTCCGAATCGTTCAACTGCGATCATCAACGGAGAAAGCTCCAATGTGTTAAACTGGGATGATGTTGCCTACCCTTGGGCATTTCCACGTTATAAAAAAATGCTTGCCAATTTCTGGACGCCTTTTGAAATCAATATGGCACAGGATATTAAGCAATATCCTCATTTAACAGACGATGAAAAGGACGCTTTTTTAAAAATCATTGGTCTTCTCGCCCTTCTTGACAGCATTCAAACGGATTATGCTGGAAAAGTCGCTGATTATATAACAGATTCAAGCATTAATGCATTAATGATCATCCTTGCCCAGCAAGAGGTCATTCACAACCATTCCTACTCATATGTCCTTTCAAGCCTTGTTCCGAAACAAACACAGGATGAGGTTTTTGAGTATTGGAGAAACGAGCCTATCTTAAGGAAACGAAATGAATTCGTAACCAATGGCTATCAATCCTTTGCTGAGCAGCCAACAATTGAACACCTGTTAAAATCGATCGTTTACGATGTGATCCTAGAAGGACTCTTCTTTTATTCCGGGTTTGCTTTCTTTTACAATTTGGCGCGAAATCAAAAGATGGTTGCAACAAGCACGATGATTAACTATATAAACCGTGATGAACAAATACATGTTGACTTGTTCGTTCAAATCTATAAAGAGGTTTTAAAACAATATCCAGAATATGATACCGAAGAGCTTGCGGATTTTGTAAAAAGCACATTCATGAAAGCTGCCGAGCTCGAAATCGAATGGGGACGATTTATTATCGGCAATAAAATTGATGGGATCAATATGAAGGATGTTGAGGATTACATTAAATTTTATGCAAATGTCCGATGCAATCAACTAGGCTATGAACGTCCTTTTGAAGGATATCGTACAAACCCTTTAAAATGGATAAAAGCTTATGAGGAAGTTGATTTAGGAAAGTCAGATTTCTTCGAACAAAAATCACGTCAATATACAAAGGTTAATCATGTCGATAATGGATTTGATGATCTATAAGAAAAGCGCAAGCGCCTTGATCAACATTTCGCATAAAAAAAGCGCAAGACGCCTGCCTATCGGCGACAAGCATAAGGCGAACAGGAATAGAAGGTGTAATACTTTACCTTCAATTCCTGTTTGACTAGACCCTAGAGCCGATGGCGCCTGGAGCTAGATTCAGAAACGCAAGCTAT
>NZ_CANNCR010000089.1 GCF_947503125.1 uncultured Metabacillus sp. | reverse complement strand
TTTTGCTCACTTTATCGGCGAGTTTTCCGATTTATCGGCGGTTTTGCTCACTTTATCGGCGAGTTTTCCGATTTATCAGCAACTTCCCCATTTTATCAGCGGATCTGCCTCTTTTTTCAGCGCCGCTACCTTCTTTTCAGCCACTCTATCACAAATCTCCACTCCTCAAGATGATTCCCTCTGCCAATGATACTAAAAAAAGCCCTTTTCATCCCTATAAATAAGGACGAAAAGAGCTTGCTTCCGTGGTACCACCTTGATTGAATGTGAGAATTCACATCCCGCTTTGCCTCGTAACGTGAGGGGACGCCTATGTTTGCATAGGACTCGGGAGATAGGTTCGGCGGCTTTAACGTTATGAAGTCTTCCAGCTTATAAACTTCACTCTCTATTACGAAAAGTCCCGCTTACTGATCCTCCGTAAACGTTCTCCGATTTTTTATTATTATGCCTAGTATTTGACAAACTGTCAAGAGGATCCTCATTATTTTTAGAAAATTTGCACTTAGATAAACTAATTGTGTTAATTTTCACAATTGAATTTCACCTTTTTTATAAAGGAAACTTGGTTAGCGCCAAGCCTTAAGGCGCCGACGATTGCCTAGTTTCCCTTATACTTTAAACTCAACATTGTCCTCTACGTCGAACTTTCATCTTTGCTGACAATTTATGCTTTCTTAAAGTGTAAAAATAAAGGCATACACCAAAAAAGTGATATACCTCCTTCAAAAACATTTATTGTTCAATACGGTAAACGCGTGCTTCAAATGGTTTTAATGTTAATTTTTTTATAGCCTCATGATCTTTCACATGATAATTGGCTAATAATAAATCATTTGAGCAAAGAGTAAAATCCAGTGCTTTTTCCCATGTAGCTGGCTCAGCAGATAGATTTGTAAATACGACAACCTTGTCATCATCCAGTGTACGGGTATAGGCATAGATTTGCTGATGATCTTCAAGAATAAGGTCATAGATCCCGTACGTAAATACTTCATGATTCTTCTTTAATTGAATCATTTTTTTATAGAAATGAAGCACAGAGGTTTCATCCGCCAATTGTTTTTCAACATTGATTTCCTTGTAGTTTTCATTTACACCAAGCCATGGTGTTCCTGTTGTAAATCCAGCATTTGGTTCAGATGACCATTGCATCGGGGTTCTTGAATTATCGCGGCTTGAAGCCCAAATGACTTTCATGATCTCTTCATGTGCTATGCCTTCTACACAATTGAAATGATAGAGATTTTTTGTTGCGACATCATTATATTGCTCTATATTCGCGAATTTGACATTCGTCATACCAATCTCCTGACCTTGGTAAATAAACGGTGTACCTTGCATAAAGAAATACATCGCCCCAAGTGCTGTTGCACTTTCATACCAGTATTCCGTATCATTCCCCCATGTAGACACTCTTCGCGGCTGATCATGGTTTTCAATAAACAACGCATTCCAGCCTTTATTTTCAAGGCCCTTTTGCCATTTTGTTAATACATTTTTTAACTCAATAATATCCAGCTGTTTCTTTTCACTTGCATCCCATAAAGACAAGTGTTCGAATTGGAAAACCATATTGAACTTACCGTTTTCTTCTCCTACCCACTCGTCAAGGTCTTCCTCGTTGTCAGCCTTCACACCGTTTGCTTCACCAACAGTCATAATGTCATATTTCGAAAAAGTTTTGTCCTTCAGTTCCTTCAGGTATTGATGAATTCCCTCTACATTCATATGCTTATCAAAAGATGGTACATATTTTAGGCCCTTTTCATTTGGCATATCCTTTAAGCCTGCTTCTTTATTAATATGACTAATCGCGTCAACACGGAAGCCGTCAATTCCCTTATCAAGCCACCAATTGATCATTTCGTACAAGGAATTGCGTACATCTGGATTTTCCCAGTTTAAATCAGGCTGTTTTGTTGAAAAAATATGCAGATAATATTGCTCTGTTTTTTTATCATATTGCCAGGCAGATCCGCCAAAAATGCTTTCCCAGTTATTTGGTTCCCGGCCGTTCTTTCCATCACGCCAAATATACCAATCACGCTTAGGGTTATTTTTAGAGGAACGGGATTCAATAAACCAAGGATGCTCATCACTCGTATGATTAATGACCAGATCAATAATAAGCTTCATCCCTCGTTTATGTACTTCCTCTAGTAATTGATCAAAGTCTGCCATTGTTCCAAACTCATCAAGTATATCTTGGTAATCACTAATATCATAGCCATTATCATCATTTGGGGATTTGTACATTGGACAGATCCATATGACATCAATTCCCAGCTCCTTAATATAATCCAATTTTGAAATCATACCTTGAAGATCGCCGATACCATCACCATTTGAATCCATAAAACTTCTTGGATATACTTGATAAGCGACAGCCTCTTTCCACCATAGTTTCTTCATGTTGTTACCCCTCACTTTAATGTAGTCAAATGTTTCGTCTAGCCTTACTTTTTGCTTTTGCACGACTTTCGTTCTATAAACTTTGTCGGAATCGTGATTCGTTTTGGCAAGGTTTCAGGCATTTTTATTTTTTCAAGCAAACAATTTGTTGCTTCAAAGCCAAGTTGATAAATGCTTATATCAATCGAAGTTAATGGCGGTTTTGAATGCTCAGATAACATTAAATTATTAAAGCTGACAATAGAAATATCATCAGGGACTTTAATATTCATATCCTCTAAATGACTAATCATTTCATACGCGATTAAATCATCTTGCGTGACAAGTGCAGTCGGGGGATTTTTTAATGACATTAGCGATTCAATCGCTATTCTCCCGTTTTCCTTAATAAATTCCTCATGAACAAGATAGTCCTCATTAAATGGAATGCCTGCCTCAGCCAGTGCAAGCTTATAACCATTTAACCGATCGATGGTTACAACAAAGTCAGAACTTCCACCAACAAAAGCGATCGTTCGGTGACCAAGTTCAATTAAATAATTGGTTATTTGTTTTGTAATATAAATATTATCATTGTCCACATATGTGATCCGTTCTTCATTTCCATAAGGTCTGCCGACAACAGAAAAAGGGAAGTTTGTTTCCTGTAAAAACTTCATTGCTTTATCATTAATACGTGAGTATAGGAGAATAATCCCATCAACACGTCTACCTTGTACCATTGACATAACCTCAGCATAAATCTCATTCTCTGTTGAGCCAGTCGATAAGTAGATCCCATACTTATTGGCATGAGCATTTTTACTGATCCCTCGCAATACTTCAGGGAAAAATGGATTCTGGAAAGCATGATAAGCAGAATTTGGCATAATGACACCAATTGCTTGTGTGCTTTTAGCAGCTAAGCTTCTAGCTTGAAAATTTGGATGATACCCTAATTCCTCCATTACCTCCCGCACACGTTTCTTTGTCTGTTCACTAATACGAGGACTATTTGCAATAACTCTGGACACCGTTGAAGGTGCAACATTTGCTTTTTTTGCTACATCTTTTATTGTTACGATCATAGCTGCCTCCTTAAAAAATGTTTACTCTTTTGAGTTATATGTTTCCTTCCTTATTTACAACACCTTTTCCTGCTTCCATTGAAGGATACTTTTTTATATGATAAAACATATTGAACAATTTAAGCTAAAATCACACACAGGGAAAACGTTTGCACTTATGCGTAAAAAATTTTCTTTTCACTCGTTAAAAATCAACATTTACACTGCTGGTCTTCCTTCAAAATATTTTTGCGAAATCGTTTGCGCAACTTTATTTAAAATATATCATAAATCATTTATTTGTACAATGTTGAATTTTATTCATCTTACTCTTAAACGAGAGTAAAACTCCAACAACTGAAACTCTCGCATTTATTTATTATATTAAACCCTTTTGTTAATGAGGCTGAATCAACAAAATGGTAAAAAACAAATCTTATATATTAATAATTGTACATAAAAAACCCGAATAAAGACCGTTATGATCTATACTCGGGTTTTTTACATTAGTGCATGGAGGTCATGACCCAAACAGTACCTACAACAATAACTAAAGCGATAAACGCTGCAGAAATCATTTTACCGACTTGCCAACCGCCGCTTGCTCCTTCAGATACGTGCATGAACATAAATAACTGAATGGCTGCTTGCAGAAATGCAAGAGAGAAAACAATGATTATCACTGTATTTAACGGCAGGTCTGTATAAAGCCCTAACCAAACTGCAAGAAACGTTAAAGCAATCGAAAAGAGGAAACCAATGACATGTGACCATGGAAAATGATGTTGATTACTTGTTTTATTTGCCATTATCCCACCAACCCTAATAGGTAAACACCTGTAAAGACGAAGATCCATACAAAGTCTAAAAAGTGCCAGTATAAGCTGGAGATAAATACCTTTTTAGCAGTATCTGGTGTTAAACCTCTTTTTGTTACTTGAAATACGATTAATAATATCCAAAAAATACCTATTGTAACGTGAAGTCCATGTGTTCCAGTCAATAGATAGAAACTAGACCAGAATGCATTTGTACCAAGAGTAGCTCCCTCATGTACCAAATGAATGAACTCATTGATTTCCATATATAAAAATCCAAGACCGAACAACAATGTGATAAAGATCCAAATAAGCATTGATTTAACGTTGTTTCTTCTCATTTCATGAATTGCTAAGCCGCAAGTAAAACTACTTGTCAATAAAAGCATTGTCATGATCATTGTGTTCTTTAGATCAAAAAGCTCAGCAGGCAGAGGTCCTCCGCCTGTGTGGCCATCAAGTGTAAAAAATGTTGCAAAGATCGTAGCGAACAAGGCCATTTCAGCGCCCAAGAAAATCCAGAATCCAAATATATTCAGTCTGCCGATACTAGACTGATATTCTAAGGGCGTGTCAGGACTTAGTTTAGTATTTACATCTGCCATCAATCACGCCTCCTTTTTCTGTTCCGTTTGTATGATTTCTTCTACGCTGACATAATATCCTTCATCTTCTTTATGTGAGCGAAGTGAACGGAGTGCCATACATGCTAGAACACCGATTCCGCCTAAAATGGCCATCCACCATAGTTTAAATACCAATCCGAAGCCGGCAACAAAGAAAAGTGCTGACATCACAAATGGTGTACCTGCGTTACTAGGCATATGAATTGGCTTATACTCCACTTTTCCTTTTTGCTTCTCTTGTTTCATAAGCCAGAATGCATCAAGACCCTTTACTTCAGGAACAACCGCAAAATTATAGAATGGTGCAACCGCTGATGTTGTAGCCCACTCTAATGTACGGCCATTGCCCCATACATCGCCTGTAGTTTCCCTTTTTGAATAACGGAAGCTGTAATATACGTTATAAACTAACAGCATAAAGGCAATACCCATACCGACTCCGCCGATTGTAGAAATCACGTTTAATCCAGTCCAGCCGTCTTCAGGTCCGTAAGTGTATATACGTCTTGGCATACCGTCGAATCCTAATAAGAACTGCGGTAAGAAGCAGACATTGAAACCAATTGTAAAGAACCAGAATGTCCATTTGCCAAGTCGTTCATTTAATTTATGACCAAACATTTTCGGATACCAGAATACAAAGCCTGCAAAGCAAGCAAAAACCGTACCGGCAATTAACGTATAGTGGAAGTGAGCAACTAAGAAATAACTGTTATGATATTGGAAATCGGCTGCAGCCATTCCAAGCATAACACCTGTTACTCCTCCGATTAAGAAAGTAGGGATAAATCCAACCGACCAAAGCATTGGTACAGTAAATTCAATCCGTCCTTTATGAAGAGTTAATAACCAGTTAAAGATTTTTATTCCTGTTGGAATCGCAATAGCCATCGTTGTGATTGAGAAGACAGAGTTAACTGCCGCGCTTCCACCCATTGTAAAGAAGTGGTGAACCCAAACTAAAAAGCTCAGGAAGGAAATCGTAACGATTGAAATAACCATTGATTTATAACCGAATAATGTTTTCTTTGCAAACGTAGAGATAATCTCAGAGAAAATCCCGAAGGCAGGCAAGATAACAATATATACTTCAGGGTGTCCCCAAATCCAGAACAAGTTTGCCCAAAGCATTGGCATACCGCCGTCCGCCATTGTAAAGAAATGAGTTCCAAATAAGCGGTCAAAACTCATTAACGCTAACGTGACAGTTAATACCGGGAACGCAAATACAATAATAAATGCAGTAATGAGCGTTGTCCATGTAAACATTGGCATACGCATAAGTGTCATGCCTGGGGCACGCATTTTGATAATCGTAACAATAAAGTTAATTCCCGTTAATAGTGTACCGATCCCAGAAATCTGCAAGCCTAATAAATAGTAGTTAATTCCCGGTCCCGGGCTTCCTTCAATCGCTAAAGGAGCGTAATTCGTCCAACCTGCATCTGGTGAACCACCAAAAACGAAGGAAATATTAAATAAAATCGCTCCAAAGAAAAATGACCAGAAGCTTAGTGCATTTAAATATGGGAATGCAACGTCCCTTGCTCCAATTTGCAGAGGAACGACAACGTTCATTAATCCCATAACAAAAGGCATAGCCATGAATATAATCATGATTGTACCGTGTGTTGTGAAGATTTCATTATAATGCTGAGATGTTAAAAAGTCATTATTAGGCACGGTTAATTGCGCCCTCATTAATAATGCATCAACACCACCGCGGAAAAGCATGACAACCGCTGCAATAATGTACATGATTCCAATTTTCTTATGATCGACAGTTGTTAGCCATTCTGTCCAAAGCCATTTCCACTTTTTAAAGTAGGTTAAAATAAACACGATCCCAATCGCTGTTAACAAAATGGAAATGTTAGCTGCAATAAGCATTGGATCATTTAAAATTAAATTATCCTTAATAAAATCGAACATATGGTGTTCCTCCTTCCTTAGTGGTGATGGTGTGAGCTTGATTCATTGCTTGTAGAATCACTCTCTTCTTGATTTTCTTGAGTATCTTCGTTTTCTTCTTGTCCGTGAGATTCTTCGTTACCGTGTTTATTAATAACAACTCCGTATTTCTCACGAACCTCCATTGCATATTCACCAGAATCTATCCCATGATCAACAATATCCAAATGGGTATTTGAGAACGTCATTTCATTCACTGTTTCTGGCAGCATTAATTTTTCATATGTCTCTTCGGTTAATTCAGGTGCGTTTTCTTGTGTGTCTTGTACCCAATCATGATATTCATCTTCTGTCAGGGCAACGAAGTTAAACTGTTGATGTGACATCCCCTGACCTGTAAAGTTAGAGTTCATTCCTTCATATTCACCAGGTTCATCAGCCTGAAGATATAAGTCATTTACCATTCCAGGCATTCCATATTCCTGACCGCCTATTTGCGGAACCCAGAAGGAGCTCATAGAATCGGCAGAAGTAATTTTAAAAAGTATTGGATGATCTTCTGGAACATTTACGTAATTAACTGTTTCAATATCTTCCTCTGGATAACTAAAAATCCATTTCCAATCCACTGAAGTTGCATGAATGACAATCGGCTCTTTATGAGCAGTCTCTTTTGGCGGTTCTTCCAATTGATAAAGAACCTTAACCGTAGGAATCGATAATGCAATAATGATAACAATCGGAATAAGCGTCCAAATAATTTCCAATTTTGTACTGCCATGAATGTCAGGTTCGTGATCCTTTGGATTGAAATTTTTGCGATCACGATATTTTACAATAACAAAGGTAAATAAAACGTAAACGACAATCATGATAAAGATCATAAAGTAAATGGAATACATAATAAGATCACGTAGTGTTTCAGCATTCGGCCCTTTCGGATCAAAGATTGCTAATTCACTACAGCCGCTCAAGATGGTTACAAAAAACAAACCCATCATAACACTTAAGAATGGTTTTACCTTTTTGAACATCTATGTTCACCTTCCTTTCTAAAAAGTAAGAGTTTCATAATTAATCAGATACATCACAATAACAAATTGTTTACATTTACACATAGTATCAAATTTTCAAAAAAACGAAATAGCTGAATCCGCTTTATTGAACAACATTCGAAATTTAGACTAAGTTTTTTCACAGATTGTTAACAATATTGGTAAAGTATTTAAAGATTGGTATATTAAAAGTACCCTTTATGCTTTAAATCATAAACCATTGTATATTCGTTTTTTTAACTTTTAAAAAACTGTTACGAAATTGCAATAGCTTTATGACAATAGTGTGTATTTTTAATTTTGGAGAAGCAATTTCAGTACTTTTAGCTCATAATGAGAAAAGCGGAAGCGAATTGCGGTGCTAAGTGCCATGCTTATAGATAAAATATGGTACAAATTTTTATTTTATATAAAGAGGAGAATGGTTGTGAAAAACCCTGAATTGGTAGTAAAAGAATCATTTTCTTTGAAACATTATTTTTCATGGAAAGTGTTAAAACTGATCATAAAGACTGGAATTATTAAGTCCAATCTAATGGGAATGTTTGCAGGACTTTGTCTGGCTCTTTATGTGTATGACATAAGCTTTGCTGAAAGGATTCCTGTCATTATTCTATCCTTAATTGGAACGGCCTTCGTTGTCGGAGGTTCCGGTGCAATAAACAATTATTATGACCGGGATATCGATGCAATTATGAAGCGAACACAAGACAGACCTACAGTTGATGGATCAATTCACCCGAAATTTGCATTATGGCTGGGCATCTTCCTTGTGGCGATCGGTATTGCGTTACTATTAGCTGTTTCCTATTTAGCAGCGTTTATTGGCTTTTTAGGCTTTGCCTTTTATGTATTTGCCTACACTATGCTTACGAAGCGGACAACGATTTATAATACGGAGGTCGGATGTCTTTCCGGAGCCATGCCTCCACTAATCGGATGGGCAGTCATATCAACAGATATTTTTCACCCTGTCGCGTTAGGTCTATTTGCCTTTATGTTCTTATGGCAGCCGCCACACTTCTATGCAATTGCCATACGGCGCTTAAAAGAATACAAGGCAGCTGGTGTTCCAATGCTCCCTGTAGTAAAAGGCATTTACCGGACAAAAGTTCAATCGATTATATACTTAGTTCTATTACTGGCTGCTTCTTTTATCTTTTGGCCATATAGCAAAATCATTGCCATTAGCATGTTTATCCTTACTCTAGCTTGGATGGTGCTTGGAATTTGGGGCTTCAAAAAGCTGAAGGAAGAAAAATGGGCTACGCTTATGTTTGTATTTTCCTTAAATCATTTAACAATTCTTTTCGGATTAATGATGATTATTTCGTTTATAGGTTAATAAGAAACAAAAGAGGTCAGTCCCCAACTTCGGGGTCTAACCTCTTTTGTGTAACAGCGCTATTTTACATTTCTTCTTTATCGTGATCGATAAGATCCTCAAACCATTTTATTTTCTCGCGCAATTCAGCAACCTGACCAACTAAAACAATGGCAGGGTGTGTGATTTGATTTTTCTGGACTTCATCAACAATTGTCGCTAACGTTCCGGTAATTGCGACTTGTGAGGGGGTTGTTCCCCATTGGATAACCGACACTAGGGCTTCAGGACTTTTGCCGTATTCGATTAGCTTCTCGCAAATATAGGGTAAATTTTTAATTCCCATATAAAAGGCGATCGTATCGATTCCTTTTGCTAATGCTTCCCAATTAATCGTGTCTGTCTTCTTCTCTTCGCGGCCATGTCCTGTCACAATCGCAAATGATGAAGCAAAATCTCGATGTGTGACTGGTATCCCCGCATAAGCAGGTGCTGCAATACCAGAGGTAATACCTGGAATTACTTCATAAGGGATGCCGTTATTTCTTAACACCTCTGCCTCTTCGGCACCGCGGCCAAACACAAAAGGATCTCCGCCTTTTAAGCGGACAACCTCTTTCCCCGCAAATGCCTTCTCCACTAACACTTCATGAATCTGTTCTTGGATGAGTTCATGCTTTCCGGGCAGCTTGCCACAATAAATAAGCTCAGCGTCTTTTTTTGCATGCTTTAATAAATCCTTGCTTATCAGACGATCGTATACAATAACATCCGCCTTTTGAATGCATTCCAATCCGTACACAGTAATGAGCTTTGGGTCACCAGGACCAGCTCCAACTAAATAGACTTTCCCTATACTCACTGCTTCAACCTTCTTCCATAACCTTGATGATCATTTTGAATGTAGTTCATTTCTTTACAAGCTATTATAAGTGAAAAACACTCTAAAGTGGAAAAATATCAAAGAAATCCTGCATTTTTATTTGAAATTATCCTTAAATAAGAAGTTTTATTAAAAGCCAGAAAGGGCATATTACAACTAATCGCTTTTTGTTTGGAGGATACAAATGAATACAAAACCAGAATACATAAAAACTTCTTGTTTTAGTGAATATGATACCTTAAAAAGGGTTGTTTTATGTTCACCTGAATTTATGACGATTAGAGAACCAATTAATGAAACGCAAAAACAGTATTTAAAAGAAAATATTGATACAAAACTTGCAATGGAACAGCATCAACAATTTGTTGAAACCCTTCAACAAAACGGGATTGAAGTGCTGTTATTGCCCCCTTTAAAAAAATTTCCTGAGCAGGTTTTTACCCGCGATATCGGGTTTACTCTCGGAAATCAAGTATTTGTGGCAGAAATGGCACATGATGTTCGCAAAGGTGAAGAAAGACCTTTTGTGGATTTGCTGGAAAAGGAAGAAATGACATACACCAATCTTATCGGTGATAAAATTGAAGGCGGGGATGTGATCATTGATCGCAACACCATTTATGTAGGGATAAGTAATCGTACAAATGAAACGGCTATAAAACATTTACAAAGCTTATTGCCTTCTTTCGAAGTAATTGCGATCCCTTTCACCGATACATATTTACATTTAGACTGTGTCTTTAATATCTTATCTCCAAATGAAGCTTTAATTTTCCCAGGAGAAATTGAGCCTGAAAAAGGAAAAATCTTGGCAAGCCGTTATGATTTAATCGAGGTTTCAAAAGAGGAACAAGCAACATTAGGTACAAACGTCCTCTCGATCGGTGAGAAACGCGTCATTAGTCTTCCTATAAATAAGCAAGTGAATCAAAGGCTTAAAGAGCGCGGTTACCAAGTGATCGAGGTCGATATTACCGAAATTATCAAATCCGGAGGAGCTTTTCGCTGCTGTACACTTCCGTTAGTTCGGGAGTAAGGGAATTCGTAAAAATGAATAATCTTGATAAAGCTTCTTATTAATTTTTTTACCCATAAGAAAAATAAATTGTGTAAAAAAGTACATGTTTAAAAAAACACGTACTTTCTCAACAATCTGACCCTAGGGCAGTGATAAAATGCCTCCTGTATTTAGTGCAAACATGATGTGATACTTAAAATTCCAAGTCGTATGTACTAAACTCTATTAGTGTCTTTTGATATTAAAACTCCTCCTTGTGCTGATATTTTAGGTTGGCGAACCAAAAATATTTTAGCACCGTGGGAAGAGTTTTTTTAATACCACGCTGAAAGCTTTTTGGAACCCTAGTTTGCATACTGTTCTTTCCCCTTTTCATCCACTGGCCAATTTTCTAATGTATAAGCCATCTCCCAAAATGAGTATTCATATTGACTGCTAATAATAAAATGCTGTTTCATCCGTTCTCTGTCCGCTTCTGTCACGGTTTCAGCAATGGCATCTAAACGGGCAATTTGTTCCTCTACTAAAGTGCGGAACCAGTCAGAACCGTAGGCCGCAATCCATTCTTGATAAATGGGCTCTTCCGGCTTGGATTCTTTTAAATGTTCGCCAATTTCATAATAAAGCCAATAGCACGGCAAAATCGCTGCAATAATATCCCCTAAATGGCCATCATATGCAGCACGATACAAGTGCGATGTATATGCATAAGCAGTCGGTGCAGGTATAAAAGCAGCTTTTTCTTCTTCAGTAATACCTAATTTTTCGGAAAAGTTCCGATGTAAAGAAAGTTCCGCCTGATAGGTACCCTGTGCATGATGTGCCATACGGCTCGTCGTTTGAAGATCGGTTGCTTTCGCTGCTCCTAATGCTTGCACTCTGGCAAAATGGCTTAAATAATAGGAATCTTGCAGAATATAATAACGGAAACACTTTAAATCTAAGCTTCCTTCCCCCAACTTTGTCACAAATCGATGATGAAAACTTGCTTCCCAAATGGCATTCGCTTCTTTGCGCAGCAACTGAGAAAATGACATGTTAATCCCTCCCTCAATAAAGTTAATTTTCCTTCCAAATACTCGTGTATTCTCAATATTTCATAACTACCATTTAGTTGACTCA
>NZ_CANNCR010000088.1 GCF_947503125.1 uncultured Metabacillus sp. | reverse complement strand
GATTAAAAAAATCAGGATTTACGGCTATTCGTGATGCGGACCGAAAGGTGCGCTTATTTTTTATAATTCGGGCTTACTTTGTTCCAGTTCTTTTTATTTGAAAAGATACTTTTGTATTAATATTTATTTGAGGATATTTGTCATACCACTCTTCATCTGTAAGTTCGGAGTACATTCTTTTACTTTTCAAAACTCTTCCAAAACCTACAGGGTCTGCTTGCATTGTTTTTAATTTTTTCATTAAATTATCTAGTTCATTTTCCATGTAATTTGATATTTCTTTTTCTAAGAATTTTACATTTTTATTGTTTAAAGAAAGGTCTTCAGACATTTCATATATGATCATAGATCCTGAAAGATTTACGTTAAATTCATTTTTTTCTATCGAAGAGAATGTAACGTTACCATTTGCTCCTATAGGTTGAACCATTATTTTTAAATAATCATCCTTCATTTCTTTAGTTGAAATATAATTTTTCTCTAAATGACTCTTAGGAATATTAATTTGTTGCAATCCGATTATGCGCTTAGGGTTATGGATCATTTTAAGATAGATACTTTCGTCATTAGAAATTGACCCTACCATTTTATCCTCTTTGAACACTGCGACCTCTTTAATATAAGGTGAGGTTTTTGATCTAACAGTCACTACAGGTAAAGTTGGATCAATTCCAACTTCATAATACAGGGACAAAAAATCATGTAAAGTACATTGTGTAAGCTTTTCTCGTTTTAAATGTTTTTCAATGAGGCGATACAAGTAAGTACCTATATCTGTAAGATCTTCTTGATGTTTGCTAGTAATTATAGACTCAGATGACGGTTTACTAATAATTAAATATAAAAGAGAACCGATATTGCTATCTCTTTGAAACGTATCTAGAAGAGACATGATCCCTTTTTCTCTTGCTAACTCTTCATTAAAAATGATAGAACGAAGTTGCCCAGAACTAATATCATGACTGGTCTTATTCTCGAGTGATTGGCGTATATTTTTACTAGAACCGTTTACAGTTGAAATAATTTGGCTAGAACTTTGCATATTAGGATCAAATTGTAGTAACGATAATGTTCCTTTAATTTGATTATTTTCAATTAAATCAAAACCTATCGCTGTTGAAATTCCTTGCTTTTCTAATATTCTTTCAGGTAATACACAACTCGTAAGGATAAAGCAACTTAATATCAAGATAAGTAAACGCATGACATCATCCTTTTTCTAACCGTTCTTTTTTTTTTTTTTGAAAAAAGTTACAATATATAAAAATAATGGATAACAGAACCACAAGTAAAATCCTGTTAATGTGACTACATCAATAAAAGTATTATTTTCAACTCTTTCGGTAACAACAAAACTTAAAATCCATAGAATCACACTAATGATCCAGACAGCATATTTCTGTTTAATGCGAAAAACATCTTTTAGTCCTCTAGTAGCAATCCATAAGAAAAGAGAAAGATTTGGCAGAATAACTAATATCCAAAAGGATATAGCAATATATTCAAATCTTTCGACGAAAGGAAATTTAACAATGCTAAGCATTGTTAGAGAGGGCCAAATTGTTTTCTCAAGTTGAGCGGGACTAAAATAAATAACTGAAAGTAATGTTACCATACATACCAAACAAGTAGTGAATACAACTGCTAGTTGAGCAAAAAAATGGACTTTATTTTTCTCTTTTATAAAGGGATAGATGAAAAAAAGCGTTTCGAACCCCAACATCGTATAGGTTGATCTAAAAATCCCTCTACTTAATTCTGTTAGATTAGAGTTAAAAACTGGGGAAATTCGAATCCATTGAACATGATCTAATGGTTGATATATTACAAACACAAGCCAAATAGTTAATAAAAATGTTAAAAAACATATACCTACAATAACTCTAAATCCTCCCATTACTGCATATACTGAAATAAAAATCAATATAAAAGAGCCTACCCATTCATATATACCTTCATATCCCCAGCTAAGAGCCATTTCGATATAGCTGTTCATAATAGAATAATAAGCAATAATGAAGTATATTGTTAGAACAAAGTTAAAGAGTTTCCCTATTTTTTCACCAAATACAGTACAATGAATTTGATATAAGTCTTTATTTTCAAAACGGGATAAAATTTGAAACATTACCCAAATCAATAAATTGATTATAATACCTGCGAATAAAACAACAATCCAAGCATCTTGTTTTGATTCTAAAAAGATAATTCTTGGTACACCTATAATACCAACACCAATTTGGGCGGTATGAATAATAAAAAAAACCATGTAAGCATTGATCAATGAAACCTTTTTCATCTGAACACTTCCTAAATGTCATCTAAATCTTCTTTATTACTTGTCTTCCAAGATAGCCGCTGCTTATCAATTGGTCTATTTGAAGTTGCTCTGTTTCTATAAAAGTGCTGTGGCAAACGAAAAAATGCATATTTTAAGTCTTCAATCCGAAGAGGATAGAGAGGGGAGAGAAACGGTCTCCCTAACGAAGTTAGTTTAAGTAAATGAATGAGTAATATACATACTCCAATCATTATTCCATTGAACCCCCATGCCCCTGCTAACAAAATCATTGGAAATCTAAGAATTCGTAAAGCTGTTCCCATTTCATAACTAGGGGATGCAAAAGAACCTAATGCACTTAAAGAGACGATAATAATTAAAATATTGCTAGTTAATCCTGCCTGTACGACAGCTTGGCCTAGTACTATTCCTCCCACAATCCCCATCGTTTGTCCAACTTTGGAAGGTAATCTAGCCCCTGCTTCTCGTAGTAGTTCAATCATAATTTCTAATATTAAAGATTCAAGTAAAGGGGGAAAAGGAACTTTAGCTCGAGATTGACCTATATTGATGAGTAAAGAAGAAGGAATAAGTTCATATTGATATGTTACAGCAGCTACATAAAACGCTGAAAAAAAGATGGAAGAAATCATTGCAAATATACGTAATAGTCTTAAAGCTGAACTTAAGAACCAACGTAAATATATATCTTCTGTCGATTCAAAAAAACTAAAAAATGTTGATGGACAAATAATAGAAATTGGGCTTCTATCTACCAAAATCCCAATCCTACCTTTTGTTATGGAATACACAAATCGATCTGGAAGTTCTGTCATTACATATTGTGGAAAAAAAGAATAAGAATTATCATCCATAATTTGAGCTAATACAGAACTATCCATGATATCATCTATTTCTATTTCATTTAGACGTTGTCTAATGGTTTCGACATCTTCCGAATTAGCTATATCTTTAATATAGACGATTCTCACTTTCTGTTTCACGCGATTCCCCACAACAACCTCTTCTGTACATAAGTTATGATCGTTAATATTGCGTCTAACAATTTTGATATTGGTGGACAGTGATTCAGTAAAGGATAATTTTGGACCATATACTAACGATTCTGTTTCAGCTTTTTCTAATGCCCGTTCTGTTGTCTCTGCAATATTAACAAGAATTCCCTTTTGCTCAGAAGAAAAAAAGAGATATGCATATCCTTTGATTAATAAAGAAGTAACTTCATTTATCTCTTTTGCTACCTTTACTTCCCCAATCGGTATATTCTCTCTAATATATTGAAAATGAATTTGTTGACTAGGCAATTGAGTTAAATACTCAATTATATGAGTATTTAAATATTCTGTTTCAACTAAATTATTTAGAAAAATAATTTGAAGTGTATTATCTTTCGAATTCAACTCTCTCAATTTTAAGTCCGGAGAATTGTTTAGTTTTTTAACAATTTCATCATAATTGAAAATAGTTTGATCACTACTATCAAATTTTTTCACTAATAACACTCCATGTTAGTAATTATTATTTCTTTATCATATTATGTCCTAATTTTACAAAAAGATGATTTGTTCTTTAATTTTGGAAATAATTTTACCAAAAATGACATTATCCCTCCTAAAAATTGTGCAAGAAGAAATTATTTACTATCTAGGATATTTATGGAATAATTGCATGTTAATTTCTTAGAGGTAACAATAGTAAATCTCGCAATTGCTTTTTTTGGTGTAGCTGAGTTGTATTTATCTTCCAATTGATCGTGGAATTTATACTTTGCACGATGATGGTGGTGGTAAAAAATCCCTTTCGAAAATAAAAGGGAAAGCTATTAAAAACGGTTATTATGTTTTTAGAAAAGGCAAGAAAGGATGAGCAATGTGAAGCGGAGTCTGTTGAATTTAAAAAAGGTAATGAAACACCAAACATTGGGACAATCGCAAGAGCAAAAGGAACCGCTTTTAGACAACTTGATTGACAATGAAAACAAACTTCGCTTGATATATAAAGATTGCTCAGATGTTATATTCCGCCATTTTTATATTGGCGAAAAAGTAAAAGCTATTCTAATTTACATAGAAGGTCTGTCAAATACTGAAGAAATTGATGACAATGTCCTTTTTCCGTTAATGAACAACCCAGATGATGAAAACTGTCAAGTAGATGTATTGATTGAGAAGAAAATATCAGTCTCTAATGTAAAAGAAATCAAAACTTTTTATGATTGTATACAAGAAATTTCTTCTGGCAATCCAGTAATTATTATAAATGAGATAAAAACAGGTTTTTCACTTGGTTTATCAAAGTGGGAAAAACGGTCAATTGAGGAACCTTCAGCTGAATCAGTTGTCAGGGGTCCCCGTGAAGGATTTGTAGAAACCTTATTAGTAAACACTTCAGTAAAAATTAGAACTCCACAATTAAAATTTAAGTCAATGGAAATTGGGCAAAGTACAAAGACAAAGGTGGTTATTGCTTACATAGAAGGAATTGCAGATCGTGCTTTAGTAGAAGAAGTGACTGAACGTTTAAGCAGAATTGAGATTGATGGAATATTGGATTGGATAGCGGAATGATAGAAGAGTTCATTGAAGACTCCGCCGTATTCTCCATTTCCTAAAGTATTAGCTACAGAACGTCCAGATGTGGTAACTTCAAACCTCCTGGAAGGCAGGGTAACCATTTTAGTAGATGGAACCTCTTCTTCACTCATTGTTCCAGTAACCTTCTGTAAGCCCCCATTCAAACAACGCATATAAACACGCAGCACCTCCTGGTACGATACATGTATCAATCAAAGGAGGTGTTAGTATGCAACATAAAAAGTATTCACTGTATAAAAATGGAGTATACTTACATGATTTTGATACTATGACTGAATGCTCCAAATGGTTAGAGAATATTATAGGAGGCTCTTTGTATCAGGGCTTGAGCAGGATTAGAGATGGAAAATGGATACCTGATGAAAGGTCACAGCTTTTTGGATATGAGGTTAAAACTAATGATACTGTGGAGAGCTAATTAGGCTCTCCTTTTTCTGTAATAGGATGCTTTTCTAAAACTGACTCAGCTTATCCCTTAAATGAATAATTACATAGTAAATGTAAAAAATATATTTGTTAAAAATAACTAAGGAGATGATACAAATGGCATTAATACCTTATGATCCATTTAGACAATTAACTAACATTAGGAGAGATTTTGACAGATTATTCAATGATTTCCCTTTTCATTTAGACAATGAAATGAATCAATTGGGGAATATAAGAGTGGATGTTCATGAAACAGATAAAGAGGTAGTAGCAACTTGTGACATTCCAGGCTTACAGAGTAAAGAAGATGTAAACATTGATATTAAAAATAATGTATTGAGAATTAGTGGCTCAATTAACAGAACTAATGAGATTAAAGAAGAGAATATGCATAGGAGAGAAAGATACACAGGTAGCTTTCACAGAGCTATTACACTACCAACTCCTGTTTCTGAGGAAGGTATAAAGGCTTCTTATAAGAATGGTGTACTAGAAGTTATCATGCCTAAACAAACTCAAACAAATAAAAAGAGAATTGATGTGGATTTCCATTAAAAATGAGCAGTTTGCTACCTGTTATGAAAGAGTTTGGCAGGGATTACTTGCAGGAAATTGCTGAGGAACAACCTGACCTAGTTGATTTGCTAATTTTAAGCTGCCATTTACCTCAGGCAAAGAAAAAAATTATTTTAAATGAGCTGACTAATAATATTAAAAATTCCTACCAGCATTACTTCCTTTGAGGTAATGCTTTTCTTTTGTAAGCCCGAACTATAAAAAATAAGCATACCTTAACCGTACGCATCATAAATCACCGTATATCATGATTTTTTTAATCAGATATACGGTGATTTCATTTTATCTGCCACATCCTGCTTGGATCATTTTTGACCAAGGCATATATTGATTTAAAATTTCCGAATGTTGATAGATATCAAGATTCGGCAAATCTGTCAGTAACTTCAAGAGATAACGATAGAAATCCACTCCGTTTGCTTTTGCCGTTTCTGCGATACTTAAACCAGATGGCGTTGGCTTTTGCACCAGCTTCACTGACGGAAAAGAGCCAGTTTTTTCGACCCATCACATTTGGACGAATGGCATTTTCGGCTGGATTATTATCAATTTCGATACGGCCATCCTTCAAGAATGCTTTTAGTCCATTCGCTCTGTTCAGAGTATATTCAGCTGCTTTCGCAAGCGCATTTTTGCCGTAGAATGGTGATTTTTCAACCCAGTCAAGGAATTTCTTAACGATTGGCAACGCAAACTTTTGACGTTTCTTTCTTCGCTTACTGGGAGACAGATGCTTGAATTTCCTTTCAAGTCGATACAAAGCATCACAATAGCTGACACCGATTTGTCCGTTCTTGCTGTTCGCTTTCATCCAATAACGGCGAACATGCGCCCAACAATTTGCGAAGGTGACGCCTTCTATTTTGTCATAGGCCGAATAACCATCACAGACAATCGTTCCGGAATAATCTTCAATGAAGCTTTCGAGAACAGACCGAGCACGTGATAATGAACTTTGAAACAGGACAATCGTTGGACCTTGACTGGGCACACTTCGATAGACCCAATTGTAGGCGTTAGACTGACCAGATTTGCCATCGGAACGGTTGATAATTTGTGAATACGTTTCATCGACATGTAGAATGGTTTTAGCCATCATCAAAGACTTCATTCGTTCGTAAATAGGCAATAGCCAATCGTGTGAGGCACGAATGACCCAATTGGAAAGGTTCTTATCATTCGTGTTCAGGCCATAACGCTCCCATTCCTTTACCTGACGGTAAAGAGGTAAGTATTGTGAAAATTTATCATACATCACTTTGGCAAGTACGCTAGGACTTGCGATGCTACGTTGAATGGGAGATTGTGGCGCTTTACCACGTTTAATCTGCCCTTTTTGTAATGAATCGCTTTTGCATTTTTTACATTCATAAGCGTGTTCAATATGTTGAACTTTCATCATTTTCGCAGGAATAAATTTCGCCTCTTCACGCACGATTGTACTGCCCATTTCTATCATTTGATCATGGCAACCGTCACAGATTGTATTTGCTGGATGATGGTGAATAGCTTCTATTTCAATATCTTCACGCAAGGAATCATTTCGTTTTTTTGGTTGGATTTTTCGTACAACAGTATAAGAAATGGTCTGTTGGCTTTGTTCTTCTGTGTGCTCAGGATCAGTAAAAGACGGGTCATCCTCAAATAAGGACACTTGCCCGTCGGGCGTATTGTATTTGGATTTTTCTGTTTTAGAGCCATATAAGAGCTTGGTTAAGTGTTGAAGTTGTTGCGTTAACGATTCAATCTGTTTCAACGATTGATCCAACTTTTTCGATAACTCTTTATTTTGTTGATTCGAATGAGCTAATTGATCTTCAAGCAATCGAATTAATTTCTCAGATTGATTTTCATTCGTAGAAGAAACGTTCGCCACATCATTCACCACTTTCGTTCAGTTTCGTTCCTCCTATTATAATCAGTTCGAACAGTGAAAATAAAGATAAAAATAACGACTTGAACGAATTTAGAACGCACCTTTTGGCGATGGTTGAATGGCTTTTGGCTGCTGAATGGATAACCCTTCAAGGAGCCAGCGAAGCTCCTGTTGTGAAAGATGGCGTACTTCATTTTCATCTTTTGGCCATTGAAGTTTTCCACTATCTAAACGCTTATACAGCATGGCGAAGCCATCACCATCAAAATACAGATATTTATAGCGGTCTTTACTCCACCCTGAAAATAAGAAAATGGAATCGCTATATGGATCAAGTTCGAAAGAATCTTGAATCAGTGTGGCAAGCCCATCAATTCCTTTTCTCATATCTGTCTTACCGCAAATGATATAAATGTTTTTAACACTTGTATAGTCGTGTTTCACCCATTTTTCAACTCCCTCATGACCGCTGGATGATGTGCTCATCTACACCGTTAAAGAAGGAAATTTCAGCGTTTGCCGTTTTAATCGTGCAAGTAGGATTGGAGGAAAGCACTGTTGGCTTTGTTGCAGAATTATTTTCGTTTTCGGTATGTAATGTAACGGGAACAATGGTTAGTTTTTGTTGTGGCATAGGAAAAGCACCTCCTTTGATTGATACATGTATCGTACCAGGAGGTGCTGCGTGTTTATATGCGTTGTTTGAATGGGGGCTTACTATTAAGCCAAAAGTATTGACTTATATTAGCGCTGGTATTCTGTAGCATGAATTGCGCTCTTTATTTTTGTATCGGGCCATATAGTTTAATAAAGGGATTTAGTAAACAACTTTTTTTGTCACGTAATTTTTGGTTCCATCATGCGTGCGTCCTCAAATCAAAATTCATGTGTGTCCATTACTGTCTTTGTATCTATAATACGGTGAATGGGCTGTCTCAGCTTATTTTATTTCTGCATTATATTGGATGGCACGCCTAATTGCTTCCTGCATACTGAAAGTCTCTGCTTACTCCTCCTCTTCATGAGGAACAAGCCAGTCACGTGCATAAATTTGAAAGTCCATTAAAATTTTCCCAATTTATAATCGTTCACCCAAAGGTGAGCCTGTAATGTATATCTAAACATTTCCTTCGTATTCCAAACGTATACTCCCTACACAGTTTGTACATGTTAAGAGAAAAACAAGGGAGGGATTTCAGTTGGAGTGGATTTTTGGTCTATATCTATTTAATGCACTATTTATGTTATTCATAGCAATTTGGGAAGTACGTAGGCCTGCCAAGGCATTGAATTGGATAATAATCGTCTTTCTATTGCCAGTCATTGGTTTATTGCTTTATCTTAGCATATCAAACCCTAAGTTTATTCATCGAAAAAGATTGACCTCTTCTAAAAATGAATCTAACAAATTACCTGAGACATTCGGTGATTCAGCATCGGTAATTGCCGATGCTTTACGGAATTTAACTGTGAATGGGCTTCGAATGGCCAAGTCCAAGTGTTTAACAATGGAATAGCAAAATATGAACAACTCCTTGAATCCCTGAAAAAAGCCCAAAAAACAATTGATCTGGAATATTTCATATATCGGAATGACCAAATTGGTAATTGCATCACAGAACTGCTAATCAAAAAAGCATTAAATGGAGTGCAGGTTCGTTTTATGAGAGATGGCTTGGGGAGTTATAAATTCCCGCGTAAAAAAATCCGGCAGATGGTTGAAGCAGGGATAGAATGCAGGACAATATTTCCTTTACGGTTTCCCTGGATCTTGTCGTATTGGAATTATCGAGATCATTGTAGAATTGTCACAATCGACGGAAAAATAGCTTTTACTGGATGCATGAACGTAGGATATGAATATACAGGATTGAAGCCTGACATTGGCTTCTGGCGGGATACCCATTTGCAAATCATAGGAGATGCATTGGTCGATTTGCAGACTGTTTTTGAGGTTCATTGGAATATGGCTGTGCCGGAAAGGATAAAATCAAAAACAAATCTGAAAACAAAGTCTGATGTAATCAATCCAATCGGCAGAGAAGATCATGTCAGGTGGTCAGCCGAATTGGGATCAGAGTTGAGCACCCTAGATTATAATGAGATAAACATATCGCCAAAAACAAGGACATTTCAAAAAGCGTATATCCATACGTTGGAAGGAAACCCCTGGAATTCCCACCCCAGTTATACGTCAAACTTACTTTATATGTATAACACAGGCGACTAAGACTATTGATATAACAACACCCTATTTTGTACCAGAAACAGATATTATCATGGCATTAAAGACAGCAGTAGCACGTGGTGTGCGCGTAAGATTGCTGGTTCCTCTCCACAATAATCAAAAAATCGTGGACATTGCAAGCCGCACTTATTACGGAGAACTTATAGAAGCTGGAGTCGAAATCTACCAGTACGACAAAGGAATGATACATACGAAGGTGTTGATCATCGATGAGGAAATTGCAGAAGTAGGCTCAGCAAACTATGATATGAGAAGTTTCCGCCTGAATTATGAGGTGTGTCAAGTCTTGTACAGTGCTGATGTGGCGAGGGAACTCACAGAGCAGTTCGAACGCGATCTTACTGATTCTGTACCATTAAGAATTGAAGACTTGCTGCAACGATCCCTGACCGAGCGCATTATTGAACAGGGTGCTCGCCTGCTTTCTCCATTATTATAAGTTGATGTATCCTGTTTTTATTGTTCTCTCTTAAATCTAGATTTAAAAAATTTCATTGGCTTTAAAATATTTCTGATTTATTTTAAAAAAGTCGAAAACCTGTGTTAGAAGAACTTCTATCGTGGGTTTTTTTTATTTACGATGGTAATTCATTACTAAAAAACGGTAATCCTAAAAAGACAGCTCAAAGTGTTTGAATTCAAAAATATCTGTTATTTTTTAATTTAAATATAAGGGATGTTATCAATAGATAATATATTTGAAAATTTTAAGGAAATACGTTTATTAGAGGATAAACTGTACCTTTTAGAATTAAATTATTGGCTAAAGAATGAATTTTTAACTTGGGAATGGTGGATATTAGTTGGTTTTTTAGTTGTGCCTTGGATTATATGGTCTAAACTCGTTAAACGAGACATTATTTTAGAAATTTTGTTGTTTGGTACCATAATTATCATAACAACAACCTTATTAGATGTAGTTGGCTTACAATATAGGTTTTGGGATTATCCAATTGCATTCCTACCTATTATTCCTAGGGCCTTTCCCTTTGATTTTTCAATGATGCCTGTAGCTTACATGTTGTTATATCAATATTTTAGAACATGGAAATTTTTTGTAATCGCACAAATCACTATGGCACTCACATACGCCTTTATTGGTGAACCTTTTTCCGAGTGGGTCGAACTTGTTTATTATTTTGAGTGGAGATACAGTTATTCATTCATATATTACATCATCGTTGGTATTGGAACTCGAGCTTTAATACTAAAACTAGCCTCTTTATCTAAACTTCAAGATCTTACAACTAAGTAAATTTTAAATTGGAGGAAAAAACTTTGGAAGAAGTTAATATTGGTTTACTGACGATCAAAGTCATAGTAGGTTTTGTCACCTTATTTTTTATTATTATCATAACAGGCAGAACATCCATCTCTCAGTTAACCCCGTTTCACTTAGTTTTTGTGTTAGTACTTGGAGATTTTTTAGGAAATACCATTTATGAAGATAAGTTCACTTTTTATATGCCATCGGATTGTGGACGCTTCTCATGTTGGGGATAGAGTTTATGACTCTAAAAAATAAATCGACACGTTCTCTCTTATTAGGCGATCCCAATATCGTTAATTCTAGATGGGGAAATTTTATGGGATAATTTACATGAACACGGATTTGATCAACAGTGGTTAGATAACCAATTAACTACCAACGGATATGATAATGTAAAGCGTATATTCTACGCAGATTTGCGAGAGAGTGAAGCCATACATATAAGTCCAAAATAAAATTTGTTAGGATAGGAGCATATCAATTTTCTTGGTGAATATAATGTGGATTTAAAAATAAGATTCACCGTTTATAAAAAAGATGAACCAGAGAATCCGTTTTAAGAATTTATCTGATAAGGTGTTTGTTACTCTTTGGTCTTCCAATCGGGCGCGATTGATGAACTAAATGGTTCAAAAGGAATTGACTTAGAAAGGAGATTAAATTGAAAAAAGAATATTTTGTGCAGTATTCCCACCAGAGTATAATTAAGAGTTTTGACTTTCCAAAAGATAACTTTGTATCTATCACCATTGGAATGACTGAGATCACGTATGACTTTATCATTTCCTTAATTCAAAAAATGTTCAGTTTACCTGTCTTTTTTGTTTTAGAATCAATGATCCTTGGATATGAAAAAGAGACTTTAATTAAAAAAAATATTCCTTTTGTAACTGCTAAACTAAAGTATACAGAAAGTGCTAGATAAAATTGAACACTTATTTACCAATTTGGGTGGAGGAAAG
>NZ_CANNCR010000087.1 GCF_947503125.1 uncultured Metabacillus sp. | reverse complement strand
TGAGATTACTATTTGGTGTTAGTGAAATTTGGAGAATACACGAGTATTAGCGAGAAAATTAAACTTTATTGAGGGAGAGTGGCTAAAAGAAGGAGCGTTCCACTCCGAAATTTCATTTTGGGACACTGATCCGCAAGAATTAGTTCATTATGATAAAGTAGTCGTGGATGATTTCGAACATGTGAAGCATCATGGTGTTGACGTGAGTTACCGTGCGGTACGAGATGGTGTTCTGGCTGAAGAGGATGTTCATAATCTAGGAGACATCATCAATGGTAAGGTTTCTGGTAGAGATTGTCCTAAGCAAAAAATATTATTTAATCCAATCGGGATGTCTATCCACGATGTATCGGAGGCATATCGCGTCTACAAAAGTGCTAAAGAAAAAGGCATTGGTAAGGATTTAGCTTTATGGGAGCATCCACATTGGTTGTAAGAGTCGAAAAGTATAGAGAATTTTGGATGGGGTGTAATCTACAATGGAGAAATTACTCAGCAATTCCTTTCAGACACTTGCTAAAAACAAAATGGCCAATAAAATGGCAAAAAAATACGGGTTGAAATTTGGGGCTAAACGCTTTGTGGCTGGAGATTCCATTGACCAAGCTGTAGCTTGTGTCCAAAGGATCAATCAAAATGGCATGGTTGCTATGTTGAACTATTTAGGGGAATATGTTTTTACGGAAGAAGCCGCACAAGAGGCTACCAGAAACTGTATACGAACATTAGATGCCATTCATCGGTCAGGCATTGACAGTAACCTGTCTGTTAAGATCACGTCATTGGGGCTTGATATAAGCAAAGAATTATGCATCGAGAATTTAAAGCAAATTCTCGATCGGGCAAGTGAATATGGGAATTTTGTCAGAATTGAAATGGAAGATTATTCACACTGTCAATTGACCTTAGACATCTATAAAGAATTAAGACAAGATTATGACAACATCGGGACAGTACTTCAAGCCTATTTGTATAGAACCGAGGAGGATATCAATGACTTAAACAACTATAAGGCTAATTTACGACTGGTAAAGGGTGCTTATAAAGAGTCTTCTGACGTCGCTTTCCCTAAAAAGTCTGATGTGGATAAAAACTATGAAACTATCATTAAAAAGCATTTATTGAATGGAAATTACGCTGGTCTCGCTACACATGATGACGTTATGATCAAGAAGATCATTCAATTTACGGAGGAATATCGCATTCCAACAAGCCAATTTGAATTTCAGATGTTATATGGAATTCGCAATGACCTGCAAAAACAACTGGCTGACCAGGGCTATAAAGTACGCGTGTATGTACCATACGGCGTAGACTGGTTTGGTTACTTCATGCGAAGACTCGCAGAACGTCCTGAAAATGTGGCCTTTGTTTTAAAAAATACATTTAAATAGAAACATAAACTAGGAGGAAATAAAATGACCAAAACACTTGATACTCTTAAACTCGATACTTTTCAGAACGAACCGGATACAGATTTTTCAATCGACAGTGAGGTAATGGCGCTTAAGGAAGCCATCTCTTCTTTCAAAAAGGAGTTAGGAAAGGATTATCCTGTAATCATCGGGGGAGAAAAAATTTACACCGAAGATAAACTGACGTCAATTAACCCCGGAAAGAAAGAGGAAATCGTAGGATATGTGAGCAAAGTGGACCGTGAGATGGCGGAGAAAGCAATCCAGACAGCAACAGAAACTTTTGCTTCCTGGAAAGGAGTTCCTGCTGAGAAACGTGCTAAGTATCTATTCAAAGCTGCCGACCTGATGAGACAAAGACGCCATGAGTTTTCCGCTGTCTTAATTCTTGAAGCTGGGAAAAATTATGTAGAGGCTGATGCGGAAGTGTCAGAGGCGATTGACTTTATGGAATACTACGGAAGATCGATGATTCAATTGGAAGAGGATACTCATTACGTGAAAAGTATTCCGGGCGAGAAAAACAGGCTGACATACATTCCATTAGGAGTAGGTTTTATCGTTCCGCCTTGGAATTTCCCACTAGCTATTTGTGTTGGTTTAACAGTATCAGCTGTGGTGACAGGGAATACGACTCTTCTGAAGCCAGCTTCTGTTACACCCGTAATTGCCTATAAATTTGTAGAATTAATGGAAGAAGTCGGCCTGCCAGCAGGTGTCATTAACTTTATTCCTGGAGATTCATCCGTCATGGGAGATTTTATTACTGGACATCCGCTTACACGCTTCATTAGTTTCACAGGATCTAAAGATGTCGGTCTTCATATTAATGAGCTTGCAGGAAAAACGGCGAAAGGCCAAAAGTGGATCAAGCGAGTAAATGCGGAAATGGGCGGTAAAGACGGAATTGTGATCGATGAAACGGCAGATTTAGAAGCAGCGGCAAAATCAATTGTCTCCTCGGCTTTCAGCTTCCAAGGGCAAAAATGTTCGGCAGGATCCAGAGCCATCATTGTGGAAAGCGTGTATGACGAGTTAGTGGAGAAAGTGGTTCAATTGACGAAAGAGCTCACCATTGGTAACGGGGAAGAGAACCACTTTATAGGGCCAGTGATCGACCAAAAAGCCTATAATACCATCTTAAAATACATTGAAATTGGAAAACAAGAGGCAAAACTCGTTTTGGGTGGAGATACAGGCAGTGATGAAGGGTATTACATTCATCCAACCATCTTCATTGATGCAGACCCGAACTGCACGATCATGCAGGAAGAAATCTTTGGTCCGGTGCTGGCGATTGCAAAAGCCAAGGACTGGGAGGAAGCGATCGATATCTACAACAATACCGATTACGGCCTTACAGGTGGATTCTTCTCAACCGACGAAGCGCGTATTGAACAAGCCATTGAACGAATGTACTGCGGAAACCTCTATATCAATAGAAATGTAACGGGCGCACTTGTCGGTGTACACCCATTTGGCGGATTCAACTTATCCGGAACAGACTCTAAGGCAGGAAGTTACGATTATTTAAAATTATTTAGTCAAGGGAAATTGCATACTCAAAAAATTTAATTCAATATAGAAGATTATTAAATTATTGTGAGAAAGACCCTCACTTTATAATTAGTTGTTATTATAAAGAATCGAAGTGAGGGTTAATCTTTATGGGTGTTAAATAATGTAAAATTCTTATGATAATTAGATATTCCTACTTTGGTGTTACTTTCAATTTGAAAGACTAATAATTATGATATCCGTTCGTCCTCGTAAGATTTAATATTTCAGATTTTTCAAAAAATATAAAGGTATGAGAAGTTCCTAATGATTAGGAAGGATTGAAACAACAAATTTCAATGGATTACATTAGGAGATGCTCATAACATCTTAAGTTACCTTTTTAGAAGATTGAACAGGCCAGTTTTGAAATGAGTTGGAAGCGGTTTCAGCAGATTCTACCCTGGAATGAGGAAGAATTCTTCCTTTTCAATAAAGCGCATATGAACGAATGTACTGTAAAACCTATTTTAACAGAGATGTAACGGACGCTCTCATTGGTATGTTACAGGTATGTTACCCATTTGGTGGATTCAACTTATCCGGAACAGATTTCAAGGTAGGAAGTTAGGATTTTTTGAAATTATTTAGTATGAAGCATAATTGTAAAAAAATGGGGTAGAGAAGAAAAATTTTAAATATTCAGTATTATGGAGGGGAATTATGAAAAGAACACGTACACTGGAAGAAATGCCTTTAGGTAAATTTCATTTTCAAATGTTCTTCTACACCGGCGGAGGAGCCTTTATTGACGGGTACATTATTGGAATCATCGCAGTAGCCCTGGCAGTTTTGCAGCCCCAGTTTGATATGTCGTTAACCCTGGTTGGTATGATCGCAATGGCTATGTATGTCGGGATGTTTTTTGGCGGAATCATTGGGGGTTACTTGACGGACATTATTGGACGAAAGACGATGTTTATTCTCGATTTAGCCCTTTTTGTCCTTGCCTCGATTCCCCAGTTTTTTGTGACTGACCCAGCGCAGCTCATTATTTGGCGCTTTATTTTAGGATTCGCGGTAGGGGCTGATAATCCGATTTCCGCTACGTATATGGCGGAGTTTGCCCCTCGTAAGCAGCGGGGTGTCTTACTTGGTGGACTAATCGCACTGTGGTATGTTGGCTACGGTGCGTCATATTTGGTAGGGTATTGGATGCTGGCTCTAGGTGACGACAGCTGGCGTTGGATGCTGGCAAGCAGTGCAATTCCGGCGATCATTCTTTTGCTGGCCCGCTTGAGGATGCCAGAATCCCCTCTCTGGCTGGCAAGCAAGGGAAAAGAAAAAGAAGCCAACGCTATTATTCAAGGGGTCTTTGGAAATGATGTGGTCCTCTCCGATTCCTTCGAAACGAAAGAAAAGACGTCATTTATGGACATGTTTAAAAACGGATATGGAAAATGGACTCTGTTTATCGCGCTGTTCTGGACGCTTCAAGTGGCTCCTGCCTTTGCGATTGCTACCTACATCCCTCAAGTATTAGGGGGATTTGGATTTGCGGATGGAAACAGGGAGTATCTGGGTGCTGCAATTATGAGCCTCTTCTATTTAGTCGGTTTATTGCCGGCAGTCTATCTGGTAGATAAAATAGGAAGAAGACCGGTACTCATTTGGCCATTTTTAGTCTCTTCGATTATTTTAGTGATATTAGGTATAACGTCAAGCTGGCAGTTGTCATTTGCCGTCACCATTACGTTATTTGTCATTTACGGTATTTTTAACACAAGTATGAATATCCACCAATGGATTTATCCAAATGAGTTGTTTCCGACAAAAATTAGAGGAACAGCTGTAGGATTTGGCACAGGCGTGAGTAGAATTGGTGCCTCTCTGAGTACACTTTTGTTTCCCATGATCTTGGCTAAGTACGGGCTTGAAGTTACCATGTACTGTTGTGCAGCCCTATTTTTTCTTGGGTTTCTCATTTCACTTGTGATGGCTCCAGAGACCAAGAATATGACTCTGGCAGAGACAAGTGCTTTAAACAAACCTAGCAGTAAACCTAGTCCTATGAGAAAGTCGGTTTAAATGATGTTTGTAGAAAGGAGGCGTTTTTTTGTTATTACTTTCAGAAAAAGACGTCGAAAATTCCCTGTCAATGGAAGAAGCAGAGATTATACCAATTACGGATAAATCTCAGCTGGTTCGAAATTCAGACATCATTATTACTGCAACTACATCACAATAGTCTCTCCAGTCCTTCCAGACGATATGGAGCTCTATAAAAATAAGTTAGTTGTAGGGGTAGGATCTTACAAAAGTAATATGAGAGAATTGCCGTAAACTTTGTTTGAGCAAGCTGATTATTATTATTTTAATTCGGAATAAGGAAAAATAGAATGTGGTGATATTATAGACCCGATGGAAAAAGGTTGGGTTGAAGATCATCAGGTTATCCTTTTATCCGATTTATTATCTGTGAAAACAAAAGTACCGAGAAATGACAGTCTTATTATATTCAAAACGGTAAATATGGCCTTGTTCGATGCCTTATTGGTAATTATGTTTATAAAAAAGCCAAAAATTTAGGGATTGGACAAGAAGTTAATATTTAATAAATATTTGATTAGAATTATAGGAGTGATAAGATATGGCTTTTAAAAGAATGATTCACGCAGTAGATACTCATTCAGGTGAACCAATGCGTGTCATTACTGGAGGAGTTCCTAATATACCTGGAAATACAGTATATGAGCAGATGCGTTGGCTCCAGGAAAACGATGACCAGCTAAGAATGCTTATGTTAAGGGAACCGAGGGGGTATCCTCCTCTTTGTTGTAACCTTATCGTCCCGCCTAAACATCCTGAAGCGGATGCAGGTTACATTATTATGGAACAGGTTGAGTATCCAGTTATGTCTGGTGGTAATACCATAGCTGTTGTTACAGTACTTTTGGAAACGGGCATGCTGCCAATGAAGGAGCCAGTTACTGAGCTAACACTTGAAGCACCTGCTGGACTTATTCGTGTAAAAGCAGAATGTTCAAATGGTAAAGTGACGAACGTAACATTTAAGAATGTTCCGGCTTTTGCACCATATATCGATGCAGAAATTGATGTACCTCATTTAGGAAAAGTAAAGGTGGATGTAGGATGGGGAGGGATGTTCTATGTTATTGCTGATGTTCGTCAGTTTGAAGGGCTTGAACTTATTCCTGAACATGGACATGAAATTGCCCGTATTTCATCTATGATACGTAAGGCAGCTCAGGAGCAATTACCCGTAGAACATCCAGATTATCCAGGGGTTGGAATAACGATTTCCCAGCTTTCAGGGCCCTCTTCTAATCCGGAAGCTGACTGGAAAAATGTCGTAAATGTTGCTTCTGGAGATCTTGACTGGAATGACCCTTCTACATGGACAGGTGCTTTGGATAGGTGTCCTTGCGGGACTGGAACTTGTGCAAAGATGGCTACCTTGTATGCGAAGGGTGAATTGAAAATGAATCAAGATTTCCGACATGAAGGGATTTTAGGGACAGTATATAATGGTCGTCTTGTTGATGAGGTTAAAATTGGTGACTATAAAGCTGTCGTACCAACTGTTAAAGGACAGGCATGGATTACTGGATTTAACACTTATGTACTTGATCCAACGGATCCTTTTCCTAACGGATTCAGTATAGGAGATATTTGGGCATAAGGGAGTTTTTGAATATTAGAGTGAATATATAATATTTGGAAAAGTTTTCAGAAATTTTAGTAGTAATTGATTCTTGTACAAAAACTTCACCAAAATCCATCAAAGTTATACAAATTTTAAATTGGTCAGGTGGAAATATTTAATGAATATGGAATAAAAAGCATAGGAGTAATAAGATATGAGTTTTAAAAGCATGGTTCAGGCAATAGATACTCCATTCAGGTGAACCAATACGTGTGATTACTTGAGGAGTGCCTAATAAATCTAAGGAGGATATTATGCGACAATTTACAGAAGAACAAGTACAAAATATACTTGATATGGAATTTGTTCTCCCTGTTATCAAGGAGGCTTATGAAGATTGTGTTGAAGGGAAAATTCATGCAGGAAACCGTATTTTTATGCCTATTCGCGGCGAAAAAAATGTGGGACAATGGTTAGTCGCTAATTGTACGAACAAACCTTTCTTCGGATCAAAATTCTCATCTGTTTTCCATGGGAATTTGAAAAAAGGTCTGCCTAGTACAATCTCTAAAATCAGTTTATATTCAGCTGAAACTGGCGAACTTCAAGCACTGATTGATGCGAACTATCTGACTGCCATCAAAACAGGCGGCAGTGCAGCAATCGCTACTGACTTAATGGCAAGAAAAGATGCCAACAAACTAGGAATTATCGGCTCAGGACTCCAAGCGTTCTCTCAAGTATTGGCCATCCAAGAAATTCGACCTATTGAGGAACTTTACGTGTATGATCTTAATCCTGAACGAGTAGAAAGTTTTAATAAAAGAATAGAAAAGATCAAAAATCGGCCATATAAAATCATTGCGGCTAAAACGGCTGACGAGTGCGTGTCATTCTCTGATATTATCTGTACTTGTACTACCTCACTCACTCCTGTATTTAAAGGAAGTTCAGTCAAACCAGGTACACATATCAACGCGATTGGTTCTTTTACCTCTTTTATGCAGGAAATTGATACAGAAACAGTAGTGAAATCGGATAAAGTAATCACGGAACACGTTGAGGGTTTATGGGAAGCCGCCGGTGATATTTTGATTCCATTCGAACAAGGAAAGATTACCAAAGACAAAGTGTCAGGTACGGTGGGAGATGTGCTAACGGGAAAAATTCCAAAAAGAGAAAATGAGCAAGAAATCACGCTCTATGAAAGTGTCGGATCCGGTGTCTTAGATATCGCACTTTCTATTGCTGTTTACAATAAATTAGTGAAAGATCTGGATGCAGCTCTTCTGTAGCATGGACAGACTTCTTTCAAGAAATGTTATTGTTAATGCAAATCATGAGCAAAGCCAAATCCATAAGTTTTGGCTCTACTCGGTCTATTTAATGATCATTATGTAGATAAGCAAGAGTTGAAGATTAGAATTGGTTTGAATTTTGAGCTTTTAAAACAGGTTAGGGGCTGTTCCATCGTATTTTAATAGAAGAAGAGAATACAAAATTAATAGTTCTATGCATATAAGTTCCTTCAAACTTGGACATTACTTGTAGAATCGGAATCATCCGCTAATCAAAAAATATTTATTATGAGGGGATCGTTATGTGGATAATAACTGTTTATTCAAACCAAACGATTAAAATGTTCGAATTTGACACAAAAGAGGAAGCGAGAGAAGCTTTCAAGAATATTCATGGCTGTAAAATTATATCCGAGATTGTTTATTTTAATGATCCTAATTTTGCTTTAATAGTTCATTGAAAAACGTTAAAGGATATTAAGGGAGATGGGTAATACTGGTGTTTGATCACAATAGATCATTCAAATTTAGTATTGAAAAATTAACATTAAAAGTAATTTAACGATAAATACCTCGAGAAATTTATGTTTTTTTAATGTTGAATTTTTGGATCTGCTGCCTTCGTGCATGCACTACTTTAAAAATTCCTCATTCTTGTTGCAAAATAAATAACAAAGAAACCCCTATGGGGGGAAGCTGATGATAAAACTGAAAAAATAATTAGAAAAACTTGGCTTATCGCAAAGTCCTAATGGCGAAAGCCTTAGTTTTTCTTAAACTATCATCCATAAAATCTTGTACTCTCTGATAGTATAAAAAGTCGATTCTTTGAAGGAATCGACCTCTTTATAAGTGAAAACTTCCTTATGTTTCTACATCCAAGTTCGTTTCATTAAACCGTCTCAGCCTTCATCTGTTTATTCCCTTGCTGATTCAACTTCCTAACTGCTTCTTTACTAGTATCAACACGTTTCACAAAGAGAGCTAAAAGGAGAGCTAAAATATTAATTCCTAATGCAACATAGAAGGAATATTGGATACCAGCTAATAAAGCTTTCTGTGTTAACAACGCTTGAGCAGCTGTTGTCATTGTTGTCGGATCAATACCAGTCATTAGGCTTTCAGCTTCTGTTTTTGTTACTGAGTTCATAATTGTCACAAGGACCGCTGTGCCGATTGAACCTGAGACTTGCTGGGCAGTATTGTTAACAGCTGTACCATGGGGATTTAATCGTGTTGGTAATTGATTTAAACCGTTTGTCATAATCGGCATCATCACCATTGACATCCCGAACATGCGCAATGTGTAAACAAGTATTATATAGGTGTGACTAGAATCAATTTGTAGGTGTGCTAACATGTAAGTTGACACGGCGGTAATTGCAAGACCTATTACAGCAAGGATACGCGGACCAAATTTATCAAATAGTTTACCTGTAATTGGCGACATCAGTCCCATTATAATCGCACCAGGCAGCATCATTAGCCCTGAATCAAGCGGTGAAATGCCTCTGACATTTTGCACATACGCCGGTGTTAAGATCATCCCGGAGAACATCGCGACCGCATTGACAATGGCGATCACAGAACCAAGCGCAAACATAGGGTACTTATAAACACGTAAATCTAATAATGGTTCCTCCATTTTAAATTGACGATAGATGAAGGCGAATAAAGCAATCGCTCCAACAATAAGAGTCGTTAAGACGATGGCATCAGTCCAGCCATCTGAGCTTGCCGCACTGAAACCATATAGCAAACCGCCAAAACCGATTGAAGATAAGACAACTGATACGTAATCAAGCTTTGCATTTTTGTTTTGCTCCATGACGTTTTCAAGCTTCCAAATCGCTAATAATAGGGTAATAACAGCTAATGGTAAAATCATTTCAAACAGTAAACGCCAGTCATAATGCTCGACAATATAACCTGATAATGTCGGTCCAATGGCAGGGGCGGTAATCATGACTAGACCGAAAACCCCCATAGCTGCACCACGTTTTTCACGCGGGAAGCTGACAAGCATAATATTCATCAATAACGGTCCCATAACGGAAGAACCTGCTGCCTGGATCATACGCCCGGTAAGCAAGACACCAAAGTTTGGGGCAAAGGATGCTAACGCAGTACCTAATGTGAAAATGAGCATCGATGTTATATATAAGCTGCGGTTCGAAAACCGTGTTAATAAAAAGGCTGACGCTGGAATTAACACACCGCTGACAAGCATATAACCAGTCGCAAGCCACTGGATTGTTGAATAATTTTTAATATCTAAATCGACCATCATCGAAGGCAGTGCCACATTTAAAAGCGAGTTATTTAAAAAAGAGACAAACGCTCCGACAAATAAAATCGCAATCATTAAATAGGGCGGTTTCTTTTGTTGTAAATCTGTTTCCATCTATCTATCCCCTTATTCTATAAGATTTCATCAAGGATTACTCATGCATTCTTTATTCGACTTGTTTGGGAGGGCAGGTCGTTTACATAATTGTGCATGGATTCCTTGTTTCCTAAGTCTTTCAACAAACTTTTTCAAATCAATCGATTTTTTTGTTCCACCAAGTGTTTTCATTAGAGCTCTTCCTTTTGAAGCCCTCTTTTTAGCAGTTCCATTTGATCCATATAATTTTGCAAAGCTTCTTCATTCGTTGAATCCTTTACGAATACCTGAATCAGATTTTGAAAGGTAACAGCACTGAGAATTTTTATAGCTTGATGAAGTTCTCGTTCATCTTTAATATTCAATTTTTCACGATTAATTAAGTTAATCATACTCAAATACTGATTTTTCTGATTCTCCTGGTAAATACTGTTTGCTAATGTTTTTTCCTGCTTATAGTTCATATTTAAATAGACATTTTTAAAAAAGTTTTTGTGTTCAGCTTCTCTGTGTCTCTGAACCATAAATTTGAAGATTCCAGTAAACGTCTCAAATAAATCACCTTCTTTCTCCTTCAAAGTGGATATAAACCGCTCATGATTTTTTTGGGCTAGTTGGTCTAATAGATAAAAGAACAAATCCTCTTTGTCCTCAAAATATTGATAAAAACTGCCTCTAGGGATTCCCGCATGTTTGATAATATTGGCAATCGATGCTTCATGTAATGGCACCCTCGAAAATTCTTCTTTTGCAGAGTGGATTAAGATGTCCTGTTTGTCTTTAGGTAAGTGAAAAAACGTTTGTTTAGGCATAATGACTCTCCTTCATATCAAAGTGACACCGTGTCATAATCAAGCACAAACAAATTATATATGACACAGTGTCATAAGTCAAGATGAAAAATGACAGTGTGTCATAACAATTCCTTATGAAGTAAAATGCATGAAAATATACAAAAATGGAAGTAGAAGAGGGTAAAATGAAAGATGAAACAGCATATTGGTTCATATAGGCAGGGAAAACAGCTAAGAATAGGCAATAAACGAGGAGGAAATTGATGAGGATAATTGAACAAGCGATTAACTACGCAGCAGCAGCACATGATGGGCAAAAGAGAAAAGCAACAAACATTCCATATATGACACATCCATTTGCTGTCGGCATGCTCCTGCAAAAAGAGCGGTGTTCAGATGATGTCATCGCAGCCGGCATTTTGCATGATACAATTGAAGACACTTCTGTTACATACGAGGATTTAGAAAAGACATTTGGCATGAGAATTGCCAACCTTGTCCTTGCGGCAACTGAACCTGACAAAAGCTTGCCTTGGGAACAAAGAAAACAGCATACGATCGAAGCATTGAAACATGCTGATTTAGAAGAAATCAAAATCATTACTGCAGATAAATTACATAATTTGCGAAGCATTCATGCAGATCTAACTGCACAGGGAGAGAAAATCTGGGAACGTTTCAGCCGCGGAAAACGTGAACAACATTGGTATTATGCAAGCATTGTTAAGGCAATATCAAAATATCGTAACGACTTCCCGCTAATCGGTGAGCTTGAAAAAGAAGTGGAGGCGGTATTTGAATTGGGGATGAAGGACAAAACATAGGTAAACTCCGATGAAAGTGTCCTTCATTCAAGGGATGAAAGACAAAACACAAGTAAACTCCGACGATAGTGTCCTTCAAACAGCTGATAAAAGATAAAGTACAAGTTACAATAGGTCGAGAGGCTTTTTTTACATACGATACATTATTGTCTTAGTCCTTTATTCAACATAAGTCCGTTTATAGAAGCATTCTATCAATCGATCTAAAAGGGGGTAGCCATGGTGGGATCATGAAGATTTATATGCTAAAGCATAATTTTAGAGGGATAAAAAAGGGAACTCAATTCTATTTGATTGCTGAATCTGAATTTATCGGTGTCAAAGATTTTGTTTTACGAACGAAAGACTTAGCTATCAGGATATCCATTAATGAAAGGGAATTACATCACCATTTTACTTTATTACTCAACTTTCGCAGAGTGAGATCGGCAAATAAGCCTTGATATAACTAGGAAGGCCAGCGATCCACCTCTCG
>NZ_CANNCR010000086.1 GCF_947503125.1 uncultured Metabacillus sp. | reverse complement strand
GCACGCCGCCAGCGTTCGTCCTGAGCCAGGATCAAACTCTCCAATAAAGAGTTGATATAGCTCATAATAATGTACTATTTTAGTACGTTGTTTGTTAATCGAAATTAACGTTGGCACGCTTGGTTTTGTTTAATTTTCAAAGATCATTTGTTATATCTTCTCGCCAGAAGCGACCTTCTCAATATATCATCTTACTGAATGCTTGTCAACTTTTTTCTTTATAAATGAAAAATTGTAATGTTGTTTATTCGCACTTCAGCAGCGACGTTTTTTAATATAACACAGCAAAAAATATATATCAAGTAATTTTTTGTTTTCATTATTTTCTTTGTATTTTAGATTCTCAGTCATACTTTTAGTAATATTAATTCAAGCTTGCTTAATCGAAATAGTTTAAGGTATAGTAAAAATCAAAATAAAATAAATGCATATATACCACAAGGGGAGCCAGTGGCTGAGATTGAACAAATTGGAATTGTTCTGACCCTTTGAACCTGTTAGTTAGCACTAGTGTAGGGATGTGGATGGTTATAAATTAGAAGCAATGAATGGTACCATCAATCCAATTCCAATCATTGCTTTTTTGTATTTCCATTCGAAAAGTAGTCATTTTTTCTTCTATTAATATTAGTAACAGCTTTGGCAGCCTATTGGTTTTATGCAAGGAGAGAGGTTTTTAGTTTGCAAGTGAATCAACGATTATTATTTTTAATTGAGGTAGCAATGTTATCTGCATTGGCCTTCCTTTTGGATTTATTATCAGGGATAATCGGAAAACTCCCACAAGGTGGTTCGATTTCTTTAGGTATGATTCCTGTTTTTATTATGGCTTATCGCTGGGGAATAAAGGGAGGGCTATTAACAGGGCTTTTATTAGGATTTCTGCAAGCTGTCCTAGGAAACCCATATATTATTCATCCAGTCCAAGGGTTTCTTGATTACTATTTAGCTTTTACAGTTGTTGGTTTTGGCGGAATTTTCTTAAAGCAGGTTCGTCAAGCTTTACTAAATAAAAAACGTAAATCGGTAATATTGTTCATAATTCTTGGCACTTTTCTCGGAGGAGTACTCCGACTTATTGTTCATGTCATAGCAGGAGTTTTCTTTTTCGCTTCCCTTACTCCAGAAGGAATGCCCGTATTGCTTTATTCGATTGCGTATAATGCATCCTATATGATTCCAACCATTATCGTTTCTGCCATCGTTATTAGTTTTTTATTATTAACTGCACCTCGTTTAATTACAAAAAGACAATAATGCAAATGGGTCTGTCTCTCTTATGTGACAGGCCTTTTTTGCGTTTTTTAAATTACAAATTTTCTTTCAAATAAAAGTTAATTTTCTAGAGATACTAGTATACAAATAATTTTTTTGGAGGTCGATATGATTACTTTTGAGCATAAAAAGTTTGCGAATAAGGTAGCAGTTGTAACTGGCGGCAGTTCAGGAATAGGCCGAGCAGCTGCCATCCATTTGGCAAAACAAGGAGCAAAGATTTGTCTTATGGATATAAAAGAAGAGAATGCAGAAAAGGTCAAGAAGGAAATCGAAGAATTTCAGGGAGAGGCAATCATTACTGATGTCGATATATCCGACCAAAAACGGGTAAAGGCGGGAATTGAAGAAGCGATAGAAAATTGGGGAGGATTAGATATAGTGTTTGCAAACGCAGGAATAAATGGAGTTCTTGCTCCAATTGAAGATTTAAACCCAGAAGACTGGGATAAAACGATTCACACAAATTTAAAAGGTACTTTTCTAACGGTTAAATATGCTATTCCGAAAATGAAAGAAAAAGGCGGGAGCATTATTATTACCAGCTCTATTAACGGAAGCCGCGTATTTTCAACCTCCGGAATGTCAGCCTATAGTACATCTAAAGCAGGACAAATCGCTTTTGCAAAAATGGCAGCGTTGGAGTTGGCCCAATATAAAATTAGAGTCAATGTTATTTGTCCTGGAGCAATCGAAACGAATATTGGAAAAAATACCAAGAAAACACATGAGGTTAATAAGATAGAAATACCTGTAGAATACCCTAAGGGAAGCCAGCCATTGGAACATGGTCCAGGAAAACCAGAGCAAGTTGCCAAACTCGTTTCCTTCCTCGCCTCTGACGAATCGAGTCACATTACCGGAACTGAAATTTTTATTGATGGAGCAGAATCGCTGTTATAAAAAAGACATACCAACATTACAAATTGAAAGGGGAGCTGCCTTAAAATGGCATCTCCCATCCTTATTATAGTAGCAGCAGGTTGCCTTCCTTCTTCTCTACCTTCCACTTCTCTCTAATCATATTTACGATTAATAGAGTACCCTTTCTAGGAAAAAACCTAATAAAGTTATCATATTTTCCGATGTTCTAGCATGTATTAATAGAAAGAATAGAACGAAAAAGCGGAGGACTTGATGATGAATATTTCATTTGCACTCATGTTACTAACATTTTTCTTATCATTATTCCATTTCTCTTACGGTTATAAAGAAGCGATCCGGATTAGTAATGAAGAGGGGCCTGTTCAAGGATTGGCTGTGATTGTCTGCATGCCTCTCGGCTTTACTTTTGCTTATTTATCATCGATTTTTTATCAGCAAGTTTAATACCTACTAGTTTAAGGCGTTGTGCATCACGCATAACGTCTTTTTTCTTTCAAAAATTTAATAGCAAATTTCATGATTTTTTCCAACGTTGCCTCATAAATATGAGTAAAGATACATCGTATTTAGGAGGTCAAATTGAAGATATTTATCACTTTTATAAAAAACCTGGTTTACTCCATTATTTCATTTATCGTGATTTTTGTTAGTTTAATAGGCTTATTTTTATTTATGAACATAAACATAAACCTTATTTTTAGCATAATCTTAGTACTTCTTTCATTTACGCTTTTCTGTTATTGCCTATGTGCATTTATCAGCATAAAAAAGGATTTTCATCTTCTTTTCCTAAAGGGAATTAGCGGGCTCATTTCCCTTTGTTGCTTATCCATCGTATTTACGTTAATGAGCGTATTCTTCTTTTCCATCAACTTCATGATTTCTACAGAGCTTGGCAAAAACCTTACGATAGAAGAAAAAGTCGGACTTTATATGCTGCCGTTTCAAGAAAACAAAACCCCGCCAATCGATTATCTAGCAATGAAGGAAAATAAATTAATAAAAACATATCGAAATGTGAATATCTATTATCAACCACATGAAAGGGAGCTTTTGCCTATCATTGAAGGTATTCTTGATAAAGCCGATTCGATAACGACAAGTTTATTTGGTCGTATTAAGGATAATAAGATTGACCTAATCCTTCACTCATCTTCAGAAGATCTTTATAAGAAAACCTCTCTTATTGAGACAATGGGTTATTTTGATGATCCGAATAATACTGTCGGAGTGGCCATTTCTGATTTAGACGAGATTTTAGCTAATCGTATGCCAGGCTCGTTTTACTTCCAGAGTACCATCATGCATGAGTACACACATTACCACTTACAAGCATTTATAAAAGAGCAAGGCCTTTTTGTTAATAGAATTCCATTATGGTTTCACGAAGGTGTTGCCGAATACATTGGTATGTATGACGTTACACACCGTTATTATCCATTTCAAGAAACGTCCTTTGAAAAGCTTGATACACATGATGAGTGGGAAAAATACCGGTTAAAAGATTACGATGTCTACCTGCAAAGCTATTATGCAATAAAATTTTTAACAAATACATATGGAGAAGCAATGATTAAGAAGATTATTGTTGAAACAGCTGAGGCGAACGATTTTCATAAGGGATTTACTCGAGCAACCGGGATCACTATTGATGATTTACAAACGAATTATTTAGAAGAAGCAAAGCAATCGACTAATTTTAAAGAGCCTGCAGCTAATTAGCTAACAGGCTTTAATTCTTTTTTAGAAAGCCGATTTTCTAGCAAAAACAATGTAATTCCGACCATAATTATAGATCCGCCAAATACTTGTGATAAAATCACATTTTCGCCAAGGACATAATAGGCAAGGATAATGGCCCCAACAGGCTCAAATAAGATCATGACTGAAACCAAATTTGTACTCACCCATTTTATTGACCAATTAAAAAGAGAATGTCCTAATAGCGTTGGGACAATTGCAAGCACTAAAAAATAATACCAATCAGTCACCGGATAAGGTGCTAATGGATATTGGAATATCAAGCAATATATAAGCAATGTTAGCGAGCTGATTCCATAAACAATAAAGGTATATAAGGTTAAAGAATGGCGCTTTCTAATTCCTTGACCAAATAGCAAATACGCCGTGATCATCGCACATGCGGCAAGAGCTAAGACATCACCAAACAATGCAAGACCACTGATTTGAAAGTCACCCCAGCTAATGACAACGCTCCCAGCAATGGCAATGATACCGCTAACTGCTGCAATTCCCGAAACTTTTTCTTTAAAAAACAAATAGGTCCCAATAAACGAAAATAACGGCTGTAGCGTTACAAGCACAACAGAACTCGCAACAGAAGTAAAGTTCAAGGATTCAAACCATAAGATAAAATGGAATGCTAATAATACGCCTGCTATCGTCGAATATACCCAATCCTTCTTAGCCATGCCTTTTACCTCATTTATGCATTTCCAAAAAAATAGCGGTGCAATAAGGATTGTTGAAAAAAGTAAGCGATAAAAGGCAATAACAGGTGCTGGAGCTGATGTAAGCTTCACAAAGATTGCCGAAGTTGAGACGGCAATAACTCCAATCACAAGCGCGATATATGGATAGAAACGATAAGAATTCATGATTTGCCTCTCCTACTCTTTATGATAAACCTTACCTATTCTACCATGAAAAGAACGAGGAGTAGGAGCAAAATTTGTTGATGAAATGAAATATTTTCCCAGTCCAACTTTTTCCACATTAATAAAGCCCACAAGCTCAAAAAACTCTGCAAAGAAGGGGCTTTTTGAGCTTATCTACACTATTCTTGTTCTTTTTTATTATGTTCGCTTGATTTCCCTTTATGAAAGCCGCCTTTATGTCCACCAATATAAAAACCTCTTTCCCCATCAAACGGGAAAAGCTTTTGTTTCTTTGCTTCTTCGGCATGGTTGGTGAACACTTCCTCCATGATTTCATGGGTGGATTTATTCCTAGTATCAATACCTAGCTTTTTAGCAGTTTGCAGGATTTTTTTTTCAATAACTTCTTTAATCAGCTCCTTCTCTTGCTTTCCATCTGGATTAATCCCCAATTCAGCTGCATCTTTTTTGAGGATAGCAAGGCGAACCTCTTTTGCAAGCCCTTCTAAATCTTTACCTTTTGTGGCAATTTTTAATTCTTTCGCTTTGTTTAGAATAAGTGTTTCTCTTACTTCATATGCCAGTTCATTCAAGTCTTTGCCCTCAATTGAAATACCGAGCTCTTTTGCTTTATTTTGAAGGCGAATTTTTCTTACCTCATTTGCTAATGTCTTAAAATCCTTCCCATCTGTTTCAATCCCAAGCTTCTTTGCCTCTTGTTTCAAATATGCCATATGAACTTCTTCTGCCAGTGCTCGTGCATCCTTGCCCTCGGTCTTAATTCCTAACTTTTCTGCTTGCTTCCTATAGAATTCCACATGTTTCTCGGGGTTTTTATGCATATGCCCATGTCCAGCAAATTCTACCTCTCCTTTAACATCTTCAACTGATTGATTTTCTCCTGCTAAAACAGGATTGGCTGAAATAATGCCTATAGCCAAAGCACCAGAAAAGACAATCGTAAATATTTGTTTTTTCATGTTCTTAACCTCCATACATCAATTATTTTATGTGAGTTGACTTTGACCCTAACGCTAAGATTGTGTCCAAAAATGCTCCATTATCCTACCGCCGCTTCTGTCATCTCCATTTGGTAGCATTTCCAAAAATTACGAATAAATGATGAACAATCTATTTCTTATTTATTAAATTGAAGGAAACATTGCTTTATCGCTTAGAAATAAAGGAAGTTTTCTTCAAATAGTCGAAAATATAACTATTATCCAATGGATTGGAGAGGTCTAAATGAAGAAAATATTACTTGACACAGATATCGGCGGAGATATTGATGATGCTTTATGCCTGGCCTATCTGCTACGGCAGCCACTATGTGAGATAGTGGGAATCACAACAGTAGGAGGCGAAGTAGAAAAAAGAGCGATGATAGCAGACGCTATTTGCAAAGCAGCTGGAGAAAACATATCGATTTATGCAGGAGCAGATCAGACAATGCTTCCAAATAGCATGTACCCTACACCAGATGGTGCGGCTAAATTAACATATTGGGCCCATGAGACATCCTTTAAAAAGAATCAAGCGGTAGACTTTATGCGGAAAACCATTCGGGCAAATCCACATGAAATCTCCCTTTTAGCGATTGGCCACCTTACAAATATCGCCCTGCTCTTTTTGGTTGATCCTGAAATCCCCAGCTTACTTAAAGAGCTTTACATAATGAGCGGAGTGTTTTCGGATGAGCTGGAAGCCAGCATGGATATGCCAATGGCAAACTGGAATTCATGGATTGACCCTCATGCATGTGCAGTTGTTTACAATACAAATGTACCGATTCACAAAACCTTTGGTCTGAATATAACATCAGAATTAGTGCTAACTCGGGATGATAAATTGAATCTATTTAATACAAATTTAATGAAAGCAGTCGAAGATTTTGGATCGCCATGGCTTGAAAATAACAAGATGACTTTTCACGATCCTCTAGTTGCAGCTTGTTTATTTGAGCCACAGCTTTGCAAATATCAGCGCGGTTTTATTCAGGTAGAAAGTTACAATCAACAGAAGCTTGGAATGATGAGTTTTTTGGAAGATGCCAGAGGCAACTGTGAAATTGCAACATCTGTAGATCGATATGGCTTTTTTGAGCATTATGTTTCAATCAGTTGCAAATAGTCGATTTTACTCTTTTTTACGAACGTATTTTCGGTTATAATTAAATTAACATATTGTACCAGGAGGAATGTTTTTGAACTCGATAGACCTTGTTATTTTCAACTTAGAGGAAGTACGAAGAAGAAGCATAAAAGTATGGTCACTTATACCAGATGACTACTTGGATTGGAGGCCTGATCAAGAAGCTATGTCATGCATTGAGATGATACGTCATGTATTAGAGAGTGAACATTACTACCACTTGGCGATAAATAATCGAGGAAGCTTGAATGAATTTATTTCTCCATTTGAAAACCAGCCACTCATAGCAGTGAAAAATGAATTAGCATTTGCCGAACCATTTAGAAAAGAATTTTTGAAAACAATAAGAGAATTTAACGAAGAGGATTTATCTGAAATAAAAATTGATCGTTCATCTGATGCAGGGTATATCCGGAGCTTAGGTGATATGCTTTTACGGATTGCCTACCATGAATCAATACATACCGGCCAGCTGCTTGATTATTTAAGAAGTGCTGGTGTCCCTAGAGCAAAAATATGGGATTAGAATATTAATTTGTAATGCTTTTTATTTCCCCATAAAAAGTTGTAACTTAACTTTTACTAGACGAATATCATGTTTGTTGAAAGGAGATGGGGAAAGATGACTGTTGAAGAATTTTACTATCAAGACGAATTAGATCAAAGGAATTTACATGATAAGTGCAAACGTTATATGTACCATCATGTAATGATGACGATGAATGATGGCAGCACATTTGATGGAATTATTGAAGATGTGAATGAAAATGGTATGACTGTTTTAGTCGGTGAGGATGCAACGGAGCGTGAAGACCTGGAAGAAGATCGACAATTTTATGGTTATGGCTACGATTATAATTATGGCAGACCTAGAAGAAGATTTAGGCGCTTTAGACGGAGATTTTTCCCTATCGCAGCCTTAGCTGCCTTAGCATTATTACCTTATGTTTATCCATATCCATACCCGTATTATCCGCCTTACTACCCATACTATTAATATGGACGACTAACATAAAGAGCCAGCATCCATAAAATGTCGGCTCTTTATTTAAGTATTTTACATACCATACGGTTTTGTTAAAAGCAGATCAGGAAGCTGACTCTTTTTGCGCAAACTGGCCTTCATATAATTCTGCGTAAAATCCGCCTTTGGCAAGTAGTTCTTCATGTGACCCTTTTTCAATAATATCTCCGTGATTCATTACAAGAATAAGGTCGGCATCACGAATTGTTGATAACCGATGAGCAATAACGAAGCTTGTTCTTCCCTCTAATAGCTTTGTCATCGCTTTTTGGATTTTCATTTCGGTCCGTGTATCAACACTGCTTGTCGCTTCATCTAAAAGAAGGATTTTTGGTTTGGCAATGATTGCCCGGCCAATCGTCAATAGCTGCCGTTGCCCTTGCGATAGATTGGCAGCATCCTCTCCCAGCACCGTGTCATAGCCATCTGGCAAGGTCCGGATAAAGTCATCTGCATAAGCCTTTCTTGCTGCATCCACAATTTCTTCTTCAGTAGCTCCATCGCGGCCATAGGCAATATTTTCGCGAATCGTTCCATTAAATAGCCACGTATCCTGCAGCACCATCGCATAGAGACTGCGAACCTGTTCCCTTGACATATCTGTTAGGCTGACATCATCTATTTTAATCGCTCCCTCATCAAGCTCATAAAATCTCATCAAAAGATTTACTATCGTTGTTTTACCGGCACCAGTCGGACCAACAATGGCAACTGTCTGCCCCGCTTTTACCTCAAGACTTACATCGTTAATAATCGTCTGATCTTTTTCATATCCGAATCGTATATGATCAAACACAACATCACCTTGAAGCTTTTCAATATCAATAGATGAAGCATCTTCCTGCTTTTCTTCAGGCTCATCTAAAAGATGAAAAACACGTTCTGCGGAAGCAATCGCTACTTGAATCATATTGGCAATCCCAGCTGCCTGTGCCAATGGATGTGAAATTTGCTGGGTATATTGGATAAACGCTTGTACGTCACCCACCCGCATGCTTCCATTTAAAACGAGAAGTCCGCCTGAAATCGAAACAATGATAAAACCCAAATTTCCAACAAAACCCATCAGCGGCATCATCAGTCCTGAAATAAACTGTGCCCTCCAGCTGGAATAATATAACCGATCATTAATCACATCAAATTCAGCAATTGATTTTTTCTCATGTCCAAATGCCTTAACAACCTGATGACCCGTAAACATTTCTTCAATATGACCATTAATGATACCAAGCTCCTCTTGCTGTTTGACAAAGTGCTTTTGCGAAAACCTTGTCACAAATTGTGCGACCATTAAGCTTAAGGGAATCGTGATCAACACCACTAAAGTTAACAGCGGACTGATGACAAGCATCATGATAATAATGCCAATAATCGAAATCACAGAGTTGATTACTTGGCTTAGCGCCTGTTGAAGCGATGTATTAATATTATCAATATCATTGACAGCCCTGCTTAATAAATCCCCGTGAGAATGCTTGTCAAAATAACTGAGCGGCAGCCTAGCGAGCTTCTCATTCACTTCTTTTCGTAAGGTGGCAACAGTTCGTTGCGAAACTCCAGCCATTACATATTGCTGAATATAGGCAAACAAGGAAGAAAGAAGATACAAACCAATTAATAGGAGAAGAATTCTTCCAATGAACGCAAAATCAATTGATGTCCCAGATGTAAAACTTTCAAAAATAGATGAGGTTGCATCACCTAACAGCTTAGGGCTGACCACATTAAACAAGGTCGAAAAAACCGCCGCAACTGCAACGAGGATCATCCGATTTTTCCACGGCTTTAAATAACCAAGAAGTCGTTTGAACGTTTTCTTAAAATCCTTTGGTTTTTCAACGACCATACCAGGACCTGGCCCATGGCGCATTCCTCCACCCATTGGCGTGCCGCTTGGACGTCTCATTCCACTCATGCACTCACCTCCCCGCTTTCTTGTGATGCGACAATTTCTTGATAAATGGCATTTTCCTTTAAAAGTACTTCATGTGTTCCAATCCCAGCAATTTCCCCTTCATTTAAGACAATAATTTTTTCAGCGTCCTTAACGGTATTGACGCGCTGTGCAACAATGATAATGGTCGCACCTGAAGTTTCCGTTTTAAGTGCCTCACGAAGTTTGCTGTCCGTTTTATAATCAAGTGCTGAGAAGCTGTCGTCGAAAAGATAAATAGCCGGTTTTCTCACAAGTGCTCTGGCAATTGCTAGACGCTGCTTTTGTCCCCCTGAAAGGTTTGCACCAGCCTGCTCAAGACTGCTTTCAATCCCATGTTCTCTTTTTTCAACAAATTCACTCGCTTGAGCCGTATCCAAAGCAGCATGTATTTCAGCCTCTGTTGCATCTTCTTTTCCATAGCGGATATTTTCAGCAATTGTCCCGCTGAACAAGCTCGGCTTTTGCGGAACATAACCAATTTTTCCACGAAGAGTGGATTGATGCATGTCTTTAACATTTACACCATCTATTAAAATTACGCCGTTATCTGTATCATAAAAACGCGGAATCAATTGCAGGAGCGTAGATTTCCCAGCACCGGTACTTCCAATAATCGCCGTTGTTTCACCGGGGCGGGCAGTAAAGGAGATCCCTTCAAGTACAGGCTTTTCCGCCCCTTCATATCGAAATGTAACATCCTTAAATTCAACAACCCCTTTGCCATGTTTAGTCGTTGCCTGTTTTTCCGGATCTTGAATCATCGGACTAGTTGCTAACACTTCATTTAATCGCTTCGCAGATACTTGAGCGCGGGGAATCATAATAAATGCCATTGACAGCATGATCAAAGACATTAAAATCATCCCAGCGTATTGAATAAACGCCATTAAATTCCCAACCTGCATATCACCTTGTTCAATCCGAATGGATCCAAACCAGACGATAGCAATATTAGTGAAATTCATAATAATCAACATGATCGGGAACATTAACGCCATCAATTTCCCAACCTTAATCCCCGTATCTCGGAAATCTTCATTTGCAACATTAAAGCGGCTTCGTTCAAACTCGACACGGTTAAACGCTCTTACTACACGAATACCAGTTAATACCTCCCGTAGGATGAGCGTTAGACGATCTGTTTTTTTCTGTAATGCAGAAAAAAGCGGGATCGCTTTTCTTGCCACAATAAAAATAACCAATGCCAAAACAGGCAATGCAGCAAGGAAAACGAGTGATAATTGGGGATCACGCGAAACTGCAAGAAGTACGCCTCCAACAAGCATTAACGGAGCCCTTGTCATCATCCTCTGCATCATATTAATAACATCTTGAACAACCTTAACGTCATTCGTCGTTCTCGTAATCAATGACGCAGAACCAAACTTCTCATATTCCTGTAGAGAAAAATGTTCAATATGTACAAAAAGCTTTCTTCGCATGTCCCGGCCAAATCCTAATGATACCTTTGAAGCAAAATAACTGACCCCTACCATTAAAGAGATCGCCATCAACGAACAAAGCAGCATCCAGCCCCCTGTTTTCAAGATAAAAGGAACATCCTGATTCACAATCCCCACATCGACGATTTCCGCCATCAAGGTTGGCAAGTATAGTTCGAAGAGTATCGCAGCTAATGAAAAAAGAAAGACCAGGGTTAGCTGCCATTTGTATGGCTTTAGGTGTTTGAGCATTTCTAGCATTTGGTCACCTTCTTTTGTATGTAAAATTTTTCTTGGTACTTTGTATATACATTCTATTATAGTGGGTTTTATTCACCTATTGAAATATTTTGTTATTTAATTATTAATGATTAAGAAGAAGGAGTTCTGAGTGCGTTCTTTGGATAAATTATTTGTTATAGTTTCGCAAATAATCATTGCAGGGTTACGTTTCTATAATGTATAATATTTTCATATCGTTAAGTTCAGAAAAAAGTTTACATAACCATACTTTTATCTACGGGGCATTAGCTCAGCTGGGAGAGCGCTACGCTGGCAGCGTAGAGGTCAGGGGTTCGAGCCCCCTATGCTCCATCTAACCAAACTCTTAGAGCCACAAAGGTTCTAGGGGTTTTTTATTATTAAATTTTTTTAGGTATAAATCATAATGGATACCGATTGATGACCAAATAAATAATATAGGTTAAATTGTACCTCCAGCATCTTTTAAAACCACTAAAGGCATATTTGAATTAAGACATAACCTAATCCTTTATTTTGAATTGTGCTTCATGCCCTTTCCGATTTACCAAACATAAAGAATAAACATCCACCGACAATAATTACTGATCCAATAAGAAAATTATTAAGTCTCGTGAGATCAAATACATGAGCAATCTTATTAAGGCAAATAAAAAAGCAGCTCTCTTCCCTCCAACTTGTTAATGAAAAAATGAATCTTACGAATTAGTCGAGGTTTTAAACAAAGAAAAAGAAAATAGGAAAAAACATGGACTCGCTTGAAAAGAAAATGTTACTTAGAATGCTTGTAAAAGGATTGATTTAGAATAGATCAGTTACGCATTACAACCCCCTTTATATAAGGGTTAATTTAGCAATACACTCCACATGCGCCGTATTAGGTCTAAGATTTATATAAGTATGAAAAGGTTGTAAGCGTCAAGTGAAATTGAACACTTTTTGCTAATTAATTTTGAACAGTTTCTTCTTCAAAAATGGAAGAACGA
>NZ_CANNCR010000085.1 GCF_947503125.1 uncultured Metabacillus sp. | reverse complement strand
CTTTGGACACCTCGTATAATACCAAGAGGGCTCTTTTTTGTTCAATCCTCAAATTTCTTCATTACAGGAATGCTCCTTTGAGAATTTGATTTCATTTTTTAGCTTTTCTGTTAGTTCTTCAGGAATTTGCAGTAAGTAGTCAATGAAGTAGATTAATGCAGATAGATAGATGCGTTGTTCTTTTGGGTGATATTCGTTCTTCTGCAATACTAACCGGATTAATTTGCGTTTAAAGCGGTAGCGCTTTTCAGCATCATTTTTTGTCTCATTTGCAATTTTGCCTGCTAATACAGCGATGGCGAATGGGTTGCTTGATTGTAGAAGTTCATTTTCATCTTGATCATGAAGTTGGTTCCTTGTACCCCAGCACCCTTCTTCTCACAATTTCCGAATTTCTTCTTCTGATAACTCCGTCAACTTTGATATCATCTCAATTGGGAACCCTTCTTTCAGCATCCTTTTTGCGACTTTTCGCTGGCCTTCTTCTCTTCCTTCTTCCCTTTCCAATTTGATCAATTCACCAAAAGTTGGCGGCAAGTTTTTTCGGTCTAAATACATCATCTCTATTTCCTCCTTTGAGAGAATGATTTCATTTTTTAGTTTTTCTGTTAGTTCTTCAGGAATTTGCAGTAAGTAGTCAATGAAGTAGATTAATGCAGATAGATAGATGCGTTGTTCTTTTGGGTGATATTCGTTCTTCTGCAATACTAACCGGATTAATTTGCGTTTAAAGCGGTAACGCTTCTCGGCATCATTTTTTGCCTCATTTGCAAATTTGCCTGCTAGCACAGCGATAGCGAATGGATTGCTTGATTGTAAAAGTTCATTTTCATCTTGATCATGAAATTTGTACATATTATATTTATATGTTAATTCTGTTCCTTGATACGAACGGTGATATTGATTAGGCCGAAAGCTTTTTGAGTCGTCCGTTAACAGGGCAATTGCGACAATATCCTGATCGTACTTATCAAAAATCCTGTAATAATACCGAAACATTCTCTTCGAAAAGTCGGATTCCCTATCTCCCTGCACCTCAATATGAATCAGTACCCACTTTTCCTCGCCACTCTTTAAAAACACCTTAACAATTTGATCAACTACTTGTCTGCCCTTTTTTTCTTGAATGATTTCCTGAAAGAGCTCTTGTTGTAAAAATTCAGGTTCCTTTAAAAAATCAATTTCCTCATACAAATCTGCAGCAAAAAATAACACAAACTCTTCAAATAATTCATAGATCAACTTCTTCCAAAGTCCATCATAATCGATCACACCGTATTGTTGAGGCTTTTCGAGGACACAATTTATCATCATTATTTTATCACACCCCTTAACCATATTATACTTCATTATATAACAAGATAGGAACATATATTCGGTATTGGAGTTCAAATTTGAACAAAAGCATACTTCTGGTGTAAAATGGACATATAATAAAAGAGAGAAGTGCGCCAACACTTCTCTCTGCAACCTTTTACCGTCAGGGTGCTGGTTGTCAAAAATTTATCTTACTTTTCGAGAACCACCCTGCTTTCGACGGCGAGGGGTGGTTTTCTTGTTTTCTAAAACGTTTATCCGAAAAAGATATGCACTTACTTCACGTACAATCCCTTTCATAACTTCTCGGAGAAATTCAAGAAATGTTTCCATGTCACCTCCTTTCCTTAAAAGAAAGAAGACTGACAACCATACCCTTTCAATATTCAGTTGCTATTTAATTCTACCATATTTTGGGCAAAACATATAAAAATGGCCTTCTCTAAAATGAGAAGGCCATTTTTAATAAGTCTTATTAACGAAGAAGTTGAAGAACTCCTTGTGGTTGTTGGTTCGCTTGAGCCAACATTGCTTGAGCTGCTTGAGATAGAATAGAATTCTTTGTTTGGTTCATCATTTCTTTCGCCATGTCTACGTCACGGATACGTGATTCTGAAGCAGTTAAGTTTTCAGATGATGTATTCAAGTTATTGATAGTGTGTTCTAAACGGTTTTGGAATGCACCTAGCTTAGAACGTTCAGCTGATACTGATTTAATTGCGCTATCAAGTGCTTCAATGGCACTTTCTGCACCAGATTGTGAAGTCAAATCGAGATTATCTACACCTAAAGCTTTTGAAGACATATCATTTATATTAATACTCATTGTTTGGTCCTTATTTGCACCAATATGAGTAGTTAACGAGTTGTTTACAATAGTAACTGATGTATCAGTACCATCCGTAATATCCGCATTAAAGCTTAACTTTAAGCCCCCAATTTCAATTTCAGATTTATTTAAATCTGTTAATGTTCTAGTTTCTAGTGTTGCTACTCCTTGTTTAAGAGTTACTGTATGGTCACCTTCATAGTCAAAAGATAGAGTACCATTTCCAACAATTGCTGTATTATCAATTGAAAAACCTTGAAGGCTTGTAGTACCAGCAGCAGTAGACACATTATTTTGGGATGCCAATTCTTCACCAGTATTGCTATCAATTAATGTTAGTTTTTTCATGCCAGCATTTTCTTGGTCATCTTCAACTTTTAATTGATAACTTCCATATTTTGCTGAGGCTGCTGTTCCAACCGTTACATCCGTACCAGCAACTAAGCCAGTTCCAGCATCTACTGCATCTGCAAATCCTTGGTTAGCTGTTCCACTAATTTCAATTGTATATGTTCCACTATCTAATTTAGCATTTTCCACAGTTGCCGCATCAATTTTTGCAGTATTTGTACCACCAACTGTCGCAGTGCTTGCAACATTACCATTTAGAAGCTTTTTAGTATTAAATTCAGTAGTATCAGAGATTCGGTTGATTTCTTCTTTTAACTGGTCAACCTCTTTTTGAATTTCAGCACGGTCGTCTGCTGTGTTAGTATCATTTGCAGATTGTACAGATAATTCACGCATACGTTGAAGAATATCATGTGTTTCGTTTAAAGCCCCTTCAGCAGTTTGAATCAATGAAATAGAATCTTGAGCATTTGCAGCTGCTCGGTCCAACCCACGAATTTGCCCACGCATTTTCTCAGAAATCGCTAAACCAGCTGCATCATCACCAGCTTTGTTAATACGAAGTCCAGAAGACAATTTCTCCATAGATTTTGATTGTGCAGTAGAAGCACTATTCAACTGACGATAAGTATTCAACGCTGCAATATTATGATTAATTCTCATTTCTTAACTTCCTCCTTGAATAAAAGTCCGATTCACATCCATGTAAATCTTCTAAAAATAAGGTCTCCCGCATGTCGGCCGCCATTTGTTCAACCTCTTACTTTATATATCGACATTTGCGAAAATAGTTTTATAGGTTTCTGCAGAAAAAAATAATAAACCTCAAGTTTTTTACTTAAGGTTTTTCGATGAATTCTTTAAAATTTCCATGATGTTCGGGAGTGTGGAGGCCGCTTCGTTGTTTGATTCCTGAATGGACATATATACTTCCTTCCGATGAACTTCAACATCTTTTGGCGCTTTAATTCCAAGCTTTATTTGATCTCCTTGAACCGCCAGAATGGTGATTTCAATATTGTCGCCAATCTGGATCGATTCGTTTTGTTTTCTTGTCAACACTAGCATGCTTCCACCTCTACTTCGCTACCTTCTCAGGAAATAATGTCTGTCTCGTTGCATAGCGCAAATCATTTAAGATCATTTGCTTTCCTTGATTATTCGCCACATTAATTACAAGCGGCGCCTGAAGATTTGCGGTTGAGAGTTCAAATGGATCCTTCACCGTCAGAATTGTCCAAACCGCTACATCTTTTTCCGATTTCAACTCTAGCATTTGCTTGTCATTTTCTGAGATATCAAATTCGTATTCTGGAAAAAAGCCAAATGGATTAACCAGCACAAATCCGAGCTCCGGGGTTGCGGTTGATTGCAGGATCCAAAATGGTGAATCTCCATCTAACGGGAGAAGCACAAACGTTTTTTCGTCACTAAAACCCGGCAGCCCGTTTTGAAAATGCAGGATATCCTTCTCAGCAATATCTATCGCTCCATGATACTTTGTCGTAATCTTCATTCTTTTAATCTCCTTTATTATCCGATTCAAAATCGATAAACAGTTCATTTCTTCTTGCAAGCTCTACGTCAACCGTTCCAGGCTGATAGTCTATGATCGGTTTATTGATTGTCGCATTGATTACCAGTTTGTTAGGTGTCACTTCAATATTGACCTTCGCAGGTTCGTAGTTGATTTTTACACTGCCGGCTGAAGGAATAAATCCGATAGTAACAGGATAGATTGGCTTTTGGCTTCGCTGCTTGGCGATTTCAGCAATCGGATTGCCTCCATCTTCAATTCGCTTAAGCCTTTCGCCTTCCTGTGCTCTCCTTGCAATTCCTTCTAGCATATCCTGCCTTCCTTGCTGAGCAGCTTCCACTATGCGAAGAGAAATATGCTTCAAATCCATATCTGCCCATGCTTCTGTTTGATCAATCGTCAGGCTGGAAGGAGTCGTTTCAATTGTTAATTCAGCTTTTGGCTGTTCAATAGACAACTCCGCTTTCAGCTGCTCAATCATCTGGTGTCCTTTAGTAGTATGAATGCTAAGTTGTGCGGATATACTTTGCAGGCGGATTTGCGGTACATTCATTTATGATCACTCCCTAGTAAAAAGGTCTGACCACCACATGTGTCAGACCAAATTATCCTATTATCTTAAAAAATCAATCAATGTCGGCTGAATAATTTTCGAGCTTACAGCTAATGAAGCGCGGTGAATGCTTTCCTGAATCGTTAAATCTGTAATCACCTTTTCGATATCCGCATCCTCGTTCTCTGATAAAATCCTGTTCGCAATGATCTCCTGATCTTGAATTCTCGCATCAATCATTTCTAACCGATTATAGCGCGCGCCAATTTCAGAGCGTTCGGCAGACATGACATCAAAGTGGTTATCTAAATGCTCTAGCAGTTCATCCCCCGTTTCCATGTTTCCACTGTTCAAGGCATCTTCAATCGATTGCAGGGTGATGAACAGATCTTCACCAAATATATTTGACGGATTGATGTTCACCTTTAAGTTAACCCCGCTGGAGACCTCTACATTGAATGCCTCTGTATTCATGTCGACTGTGATCGTTCCATTGTCAATCGTTACCGGTGCACTGTCGGTTTTCGTGCCATTAAAAATATAGCGTCCGGCAACCTGGGTGTTTGCCACATTTGCCAAGTCTTCCTTTAGCTGGCCGATTTCTACGGCAATCGATTTTAAATCCTCAGGGCTGTTTGTCCCGTTTTGGCCTTGAATGAGCAGCTCGCGAACACGCTGAATGACCTGTGTTGCATGCTCGATGCCCGCTTCAGAGTTTTCCATCCATTGATAAGCCTCTGACAGGTTTCGTTTATATTGTTCAACCTCGGTCAGGTTTGTTCTGTAGTACATCCCTTTAATCGCGACAACCGGGTCGTCAGAAGGGCGGTTGATTTTTTTTCCTGTTGCAAGCTGATCCTGGTATTTCCCCATATTAGAGTAGCTTTGGCTTAGGTGGCGCAGCGAGTTGGCTGCCAGCATACTTTGTGTAACACGCATGTTTTATTCACCTACCTTCCGGATATTCCCATACCATTTATAATCCGATCTAATAGTTCATCCTGCATCGTGATCATTCGCGCCGCTGCATTGTATGCATGCTGGAATTGGATCATATTGGTCATTTCCTCATCAAGTGAGACGGCACTTACAGATTGTCTTCTTAGATCAACAGCATCCCTTAGGACACCGCTGTTTGCTGTTAACCGTTCCGCTTCTTGCGCATCAACAGCCATGCCGCCGATGATGCCTTCATAGTAATTTTGAAAAGAGGTTGTATTCCCATCAATCGTAAAGGTTTTGTTTTTCACATCAGCTAGTCTTGTCGCATTTTGGCTGTCACCTATTGAAACCTCTCCGGCTTCATCAGGCAGAGCTACCGCGATATGATCCGTTGAATTGAGAATATCCTCTGATACTTGCATGAGGGAAGCTGCCCCTTTTGAATCAGTTAACCCTTCTTCTCCAAATGTGAAGAAATCTACAGGAGTGTGAGAACCGGAGTTGTAATCCTCGATGCTCCAGCCTTCTTTATGAACCTCATTAAATTTAGCAGCAACTTCATACGCCATCGTGTCAAGATTTGAAAGCATATCAGGGAACAGTCCGGTTTCCACTATGCTTCCTCCCTCCTGATACGTATAGCCGTAGGAATCGATTAAACTGCTGATTTTTCCGGTGCTATTAAAATCTAATACATCGAGACGATTTTGACCGATTGATACCGACTCGACTAAGCCATTATCCGCATTGTAGCCTACTGAAAGCTCGGAAATGGTTTTCTCGCTGCCGTCAACAAGCGTACCGAGTGAGTTCCCATTATCGTCTACAATCTCAACGGTTAGCGATCCTTCTGCAATCGGAAGGGCGTTGCCTCCAGATGGAGTGGCTGACACTTTTATATTCGCAAGGGATGATAGCTGATCAAGCAAACGGTTGCGTTCATCATATAAGTCATTTGGCAAATAGCCGTTTGGCTCAACCTTTGAAATTTGCTGGTTAATATTATTGATTTGTGCTGCAAGCGAATTGATTTCCTTCACCGTCACATCAAGTTCATTTTTTAAATCCCCTTGAATCGACTTAAGCGAAGTTGAAAGATACTGGAAGGTTTCGGCAACCGCAACACCGCGCTCACGTACGACTGAACGGGCTCCGGCATTCGTCGGGTTAACGGTTAAATCCTGCAATGACTGCCAGAAGCGGTCAAGCGTGACGGACAATCCTGTATCAGAGGGCTCATTCATAATTTCCTCCATTTTCTCTAAGGCATTAGCACGAGACTCCCAATAGCCTAATTTATTATTTTCGCTTCGATATTGCGTATCTAAAAACCCTTCGCGCACACGCTGCACCGTTCCTGCCTTTACACCTGTTCCAAGCTGTCCCGGAATCGTCGGGCTGTTCACTGAAACCGGCGGATATGGCTCGGTCTGGACAAAATTGACTCGCTGACGGGTGTATCCCGGTGTGTTGGCATTGGCAATATTATGCGCCGTTGTGCTTAATGCGCTTTGCTGCGTGAACATTCCCCGCTTGGCAATTTCCAATCCAAAAAAGGTCGACATTCTCGTTTCCTCCTTTCATTATGCTTGAGAATCAAATAGTGATCTTCTCGTTTTATCTGATGGTTGTTTCATTCCGTCCGGGCGCTGATAATTTATTAAGCTTTCTTGAGGCATTAGCATATCAAGAGAAAGAGAAACAAATTGCAAAGCCTGCTGTGTCAATTCCCGATTGAGCTGGTTTGCCTCCTTTAGCTTGTCGATGATCACACTGAAATTAGCTGAAAATTGCTTAAGCTTCTCCTTTTGTTCCCCTTCTGCCTTTTCAATGCATGCTGTAAGGGTTATGTCTTCAGCACCTAAAAATTCAGTCGATGCTTGAATCCTCTCGGTCTCAATTTGCTTGATCGCTTGAACAAACATCTGCTCCTTTTTAAGCAGCTCCTTTAATTCCCCTATATTTTCACTTTTAAGGATTTCAGTCTTCTGAGTGGTTACTTGATAGAGATTTCGATGAAGTTGCAAAAGCTTTTCTAATGTTTGGATTAATGTTTCGGCTGACATTGTATAGCCTCCATAGCCTTAGATGTTATTTTTTATAAAACTTAAGCAGTCCTTCGGCAATGGCCTTTGGATCAATTGTATAGTTTCCGCTCTCCAGCTGCTGTTTGATCGCTTGGACCTTTTCCTGTCTTGCTTTGGTCATTTCGTTGGCTTGTTGCAGATCCAACGCTTCCTGGGAAATCTCTACTTTATCTTCCTTTGCTTGCGGCTTTTGTGCGGCAGCCGCATTTTTTTCTATATTTCGTTGGTATGGATTGATGCCCATGGAGCCTAGATGATTAATTTTCAAGAAGATCCCTCGCTTTCGTTCGTTTTTCATAACCTCTATATCGGATCGCTTTTCGATTTATTTAGAAATTAGCTAATTTTTAGTTCTTTGGGAGTAGTAAGTGGAGCTAGGGCTTTTCGACTTATTTTGTTCGCTGATCTTTTCTTCCTGCTCGATTTGACGAAGCTGTTTGGTAAGTTCCTTTTTACAGCCTTCACACATGCGTTCCTCTCTAATCATCTTCCCGCATTTGTCGCATGGATAGCCAAGATTAGGAAAGTTCACAAGCTGAATTCTCCCGGTACGAATAAATTTTAACACCAAATCCTCTGCAACACCCGTTTCTGCTACCACTTCATGAAGCATCGCCTTGCGGTTATCCCGCTTGCGTAAAAAACGATAAACCGTTTCATATGCTTTTTCTTCTTCTAGAAAGCATGCATCACAAACAACGCGAAATGGTGTTCTCACAAACAAGGCATTGCATGTTGGGCAATTCGCTAATTCTCCCATTGTCATTCTCCTATCCGGTTATTGTCTATCTTTTATATCGGCAGAAATGTTCACATTTTTAGCTTCTAATTAATGTTAAAGAGAAAACACTTTTTGCCCCATTTTGAATAAGTAGCTTTGCAGCATTTCTTAAGGTGCTGCCTGTAGTATAAATATCATCAACAAGCAGGATTGTCTTATGTTCTATTTTACTAGAGGCCGCATAAGAAAACACATTTGCAGCTGAAAGTCGTTCAAGTCGTGATTTTTTGGATTGTTTTTCATGGTGGGTACGCTGGAGGAGCTCTTGTTGCGGAAGAGGCAGGAGGTCGGCAAGAAGCTTCGCCTGATTAAAGCCGCGTTCATACAAACGTTCCTTGCTTAAGGGGATTGGGACAGCAAAATCAATCTGAAGGGTGGAAATATCATCTCTATAGCAGGCGGAAATATCTTTTTGAAAAACCTCCACTAAAGCGGCATCACCGCGGAATTTAAAGGTGGACAAAATCTCCTTCATCGCATCATTATATTCAAACACCGAAACATTCCTTTGGAGGATATTTTTCCACTGCGGATCATCCTCCCACTTTTTGCAATCATTACAAAGCGTTTCTGCTTCTTGCGGTCTGCAGCAGGCTGGACAGGTGGTGCCTGTAATCTTTTTTAATGATTGATAGCATTCATCACAAGCTTTTTCTTCTGGTAATAGAAGCAAGCTTGTCCAGGAAGCCTTTGCAGACATTTTTTGGTTACAGATTAGACAGATGATTGGAATCATTCCCTTTTTGCTGGTTTTGACAAAGCGGCCTGTCTGAAACAATTTTTGCACATTCGGCCAGCTTCACTAAAAGCGAGGTCATTTCCTGTTTATCAACAAACTCCGCTTTGACAAACATGATTTTTTCTTCCTTTGTCACGTAACGAGGCTCGGTTTTGTTTAAGGTGAGCGCTAAAATATCGTCCAAGCATTCATCACACGTACATGTTAGCTGTAAACGATTTTGATACTCGTCCAATAAATCCTTCATAATCCGTTCCATTGCATTTACGATCATACTATCGCTCTCCTTGCAAATGAAAAATTTACATTGATTATGCCATACAAAGGATTTATTTAAAAGATTTCTGCTAATTTTTGGTAAGAAGGTCACTTCTTCTTGCTGCCTCATTCATGTTTTGAATATGCCTTTTGGCATCGAGCATTGCTTGTGTTCTGCCAAAATGGAAGAGAATAATGTCTCCGGTTGGATAGGCAGCACTTCTTCCGACCCGTCCTGATATTTGCACAAGGGCACTTTCCGTAAAAATATCATCCTCACTTCCGAGCACTGCGACATCGCTGTTAGGTATCGTGACACCGCGCTCTAATATAGTAGATGTGACAATAATCGGGATATCTCCGATCCGAAAGCTTTTGACCTTTTCTTTTCGCTCTGGATCCTCAGCATGAACCCCAATGATACGCCCATCAAATTTCTGACATATTTGAACAACCTGGTCAATGATGGAAATGGAAGGAACAAATAAAAATGCTTGCTTCTTGCTTTGCAGCTGTGCGGAGATCCACTTTAAAATAACAGTTGGCAAGGTACCCTTTTTTACCTTTTTCCGCCAATCGCCGCACCATTTAAATGTCGGGACTGGGAGCGGATGCCCATGGTAGCGCGCAGGGATTTTCACTGTCTTGCGCTTGTTTTGTTCAACCTCTCTTTTCCACCGTTTTGATGGTGTCGCAGTTAAGTAAATGAGCGAGCTGACAGGCTTTCGTGATTTTTCTACGGCATATTGCAGGGACTTATCAGCCGAATAGGGAAACGCATCAACCTCATCAACGATGATGGCGTCAAAGGCTTCTTTAAATCGTAATAATTGATGGGTCGTTGAAAGGTATAAGGAGGAAGGCTTGTTTCTTTCTTCACTGCCGCCATAGAGGGCCGTGATGTCAACGGTTGGAAAGACTTTCTTTAAACGTGGGGCTAATTCTAGTACAACATCTGTTCGAGGGGTGGCGATGCAGATTTTCTTACCATTTTTCAGTCCATATTCAATGCCGCTAAACAACACTTCTGTTTTCCCCGCGCCACATACGGCCCAAACGAGGAGCTCTTGATGATGACGTATGGCATCCGCGACCTGCTCTGAGGCGTGGGCCTGCCCTTTTGACAGCACACCATCCCACTCTAATGAAGCAGCGGCCTTCCCTTCAGGCGCAGGCCCAACCCAGCGATATAAAGGGGTACACTCGCTGACCCGCCCCATCATAATACAGTTTCTGCAATAATGGCACTGGGCTTCCCCGCAACGCGCGCAGGAAAAGTAGGCAAAATAAGCAGGTTTATCATTGCCGCAGCGATTGCAGAGTAAACGGTCTTTTTTGCGGGTTACTCCATGGTTTAATTGTATAAACCCTTTTTGATAATGAGTGTGGAGCAGCTCGATCGAGAATGGAAGCTCCGAATGAAGTAATTCCCTACCAAAAAGGTAATGCTGAAGCTGGATGGAATAATCAAAATCATGCTGAAGTGGATTCTGTGGTAGAGGATACAAGCGCCCGATTGGCAATCCTTTCTGGCGGGATAATACTGGAGTCAAGCTATGATGGTGGAGTAAAAATCTCATATGTCACCTCAATCAGATTTTGAGATTTTTCGATAGCGTTTTTCGACACTAATCGCTGTGCGGGATAACTGTGTTGCGATATGGCGGAATTTCATGCCACTGTTGCGTAATTCTAAAAGCTTTCTGTCTTCTAGGGTTGTCCAATGGCGATATGTACGTTTACTGATGTCCTTTGCGGATTGAGAATGATTAGTAGAAACACTCATAACGATCAAACCTTCCTATACGTAATTCCATGAGTATTATGAAGGATTAAAAAGGACATGTCCATAATTTTACTTAAATAAAGGAGAAAAGAACTAGATCTTTCGTACTCCCCCCCTCATTTATCCAAACTTTTAAGCTACTTGAATCAAGACTTATTTCCTATACCATCCTAAACCAATTGCACCTTCACCGAGATGTGTGCCAATAACCGGACCAAAATAGCTGGTCAAGCATTCAACATGCGGATATTTTTCTTCAAGCTCCTGCTTCATTTTCGCCGCTTCCTCGGGACGATTGGCATGGATCACAACCGCTCGCATCGGAATCTTTTGTATCGCATCCTCATGAAAAAGTTCAAAAACCCTATTTAACGCCTTTTTACGGGTGCGGATTTTTTCAAATGGAACGATTACTTTATTTTCAAAGTGGAGAATCGGTTTTACCTGAAGCAAGCTGCCAATCAACGCCTGTGCACTGCTTAACCGCCCGCCGCGCTGCAGATTTGTTAAATCATCTACCATAAAGTAGGCACGCATTGATTGCTTCATTTCTTCTAAACGGCCTAGAATGTCATCAGGTGTTTTTCCTGCCTCGGCCATGTTCGCAGCTTCAAGCGCATAAAAGCCCTGCACCATGCAGCTCATCTCCGAATCAAACGGGTACACCTTTAAGTCCTCGACCATTTTGCCTGCAGTTACCGCCCCATTATAGGTACCACTTACACCGCTGGAAAGGTGAATCGAGATCACTGCATCATATTCCTTTGCAAGTCTTTCAAATATAGCAACAAACTCCCCTACTGAAGGCTGTGAGGTCGTCGGAAGTGTCTGCATCTCCTTTACCTTTGCAAAAAATTCTTCGGCCGTTATTTCGATCTCTTCCTGATAGGTCTCCGTGCCAAAAATAACACTTAATGGAATCATATGTATATGGTGCCTTTCGCGCAATTCTTTTGTTATATATGCGGTACTATCTGTTAAAATAGCCGTTTTCATGATTAAATTCCTTCCTACAACGAAATCATCGTTTTCTTTTCATTTTAACGGATACTGTCAGGAATTTCACTAGTTACTGATGGGTTTGTGATTGTTGAAAATTGAAATTAGCCGGATGGTATGGTTGGGGAATGGGAAAGAGAGTGGGATTGAATCACTTGTCTTGTTTTTTGAACCACCTACTTGAATTATTTAACCATCTATCTGATTATTTGAACCAAGTATACTAATTTTTGAACCACCTAATTTAAATTGAACCACGCTCCTTTTTATTTGAACCACCTAAACAATTAATTGAACCACCTACCTCATTTTTTGCCTACCTCACTTAAATCAAATCCCCCACTTCCTAAATAAAAAAAGCGCAAGGCGCCTGCCTATCGGCGACAAGCATAAGGCGAACAGGAATAGAAGGTGTTCTTTACCTT
>NZ_CANNCR010000084.1 GCF_947503125.1 uncultured Metabacillus sp. | reverse complement strand
GCTTGACTATCTAAGTCCCATTGAATATAAAAATATTCACCTTAAAAAAAGTGTCTAGTTTAGTGTTGACATACCAAAGCTTTCTATGAGACATTCCTCATCACTCTTATCAAGTTATGTCCAGAAGAAGTTTTCTATGAGACATTTCCTCATCACTCTTATCTAGTTATGATCAGTAGAAGCCTTCTATGAGGCATTTCCTCTTCTCACTTAACAAGTTATGTCCAGTAGAAACCTTCTATCGGACTTTTAAAATAGTCAAAAACATATATGTTACTAGGTTACATAACTAGTTAATGATTTCTTCTTCAGTTTTTAAGAATTTTAAAATCATACAGCAACGAGAGTTAAATTTTCATAGTAAAAAACACAACGAGAAGCAAGCATCGTTTTTAGATTTTTACTATAATTAAAATAACTCTAAAATTAGGAGGCTATTGTACATGGTTATTCTCCATTCGGAAGGTGGAAGGCACTTCTAATGCTTTTCATAGACTAGCAAGGAAAATGAAAGCGTTGTCAATAAGTGCTGGAATAAACTATGTAAATCATAGTACAAAAGATAACTGCCAAGGAGGAGTTGCATGTGTCTTACCATTTGAAGAAAATATCGATTGTCATTATTTTCGTTTTACTGGCAGGTTTCATGTCGGGTTGCAGTTTTACAGTTAACGGTGCGAATACAGGGGTAAAAGACGGAAAAATTCAGCTTCGGGTTGCCTGGTGGGGATCCCAGGATCGCCATGATAAAACGTTAAGGGCAATACAATTATTTGAAAAAGAGAATCCGGACATACATGTTATTCCTGAATTTACAGGCTGGGATGGCTACTGGGAAAAATTAGCGACAGCAGCCGCAGGTAAAAACTTGCCGGACGTTATTCAAATGGATTATGCGAAATTAATGGAATATATTGATCGCGATCTTATTGTCGATTTGAACCCATATGTTGAGTCAGGTGTATTAGATTTAAGTGATGTTGGAAAGGCGCATATTGAAGGCGGATATGTGGATGGCAAGCTTTACGCCGTTAATTTAGGCACGAATTCGCCGGCGGTTGCGTATAATCCTGAAATGTTCAAAGAAGCGGGGTTAGAGGAGTTTAAGCCAGGTTATACATGGGAGGATTACGCAAAAGTCTCCAAGCAGCTTCAAGAAAAATTCGGGGAAGGTTTGTATGGGGCAGGGGGAGTTGCCAATGGTCTTCCATGGTTTAACATTTATTTAAGACAACATGGCTTTGAAGTTTATAACAGCGAAGGCACAGGACTCGGATATGAAGATGACCAATTACTAATCGATTTCCTCGAGTATTGGGATGATTTGTTAAATGAGGATGTCGCTGCACCGCCAAAGGTAACAACAGCCATACAAGGGCTTGAAGATGAGTTGATTGTTCACGAAAAGTCGCCTTTTCTTTGGTTTCACAGCAACCAAATTGTTGCTTTGCAGCAATCAGCTGGACAAGATATTAAATTAGCTGTCTTTCCAAGCACTCCAGATGGTAAAGAGGGGCTCTATTTAAAACCGTCCCAGTTTTTCTCCGTCTCAAAGCAATCAAAACATCAGGAAGCTGCCGCGAAATTTGTGGATTTTATGACAAATGATCTAGAAGCAAATGAAATACTTGCTGCCGAAAGAGGCGTCCCCATTTCAGAAAAAGTTCGGGAGCATTTAAGACCTCAAATGAATGATGCAGCGAAAGAAATGTTCGACTATGTTGAACGCGTTGAAACCCATTCAAGCCCGATTTATCCTCCAGATCCACCAGGATCAGGTGAAGTTGGTACACTGTTTGACCGAATAATAGAGAAATTAAATTATGGAAACATCAGTGTGGAAGAAGCTGCCACTCAATTCCGGAAAGAAGCGGAAGAAATATTAGCAAAAAACAAATAACTATTTATTCATTCCATTGGAGGTGCGAAGATTGAAAGCGAATACAAATACAAAAGAGATGCCGAATGTAGAAGTAGTCACTCAACAACGTGAAAAAGTTGCAAATTTAAGGAAAAGCTTGAAAAAAGAATGTACAGCACTTGCGTTTATTTCACCTTGGTTACTTGGATTTCTTATTTTTACGATCGGTCCAATGATTGCTTCATTGTATTTGTCATTTACAGATTATGATATGTTAACGACTCCAAAATGGATCGGTATCGAAAATTACATCAATATGTTTACGGAAGACCCGAGGTTTTGGACCGCTCTTAAGGTCACTTTTACGTTTGTGTTTATATCTGTTCCATTAAAGCTTGCGTTCGCTTTGTTTGTAGCGATGTTATTTGTAAAACCTCGGCGTGGAATCGGTGTTTATCGAGCTGTTTATTATGTCCCTTCGATTGTAGGCGGGAGTGTAGCTGTTGCTGTTATGTGGAAGCAGCTGTTCGGTCTTGAAGGGGCTGTTAATGGCATTCTTGGTTATTTTAGAATGGAAGGACCGAACTGGATTTCAGATCCGAACTTTGCATTGTGGACATTGATTCTTCTCGTTGTTTGGCAGTTTGGCTCTCCAATGTTGATTTTTTTGGCTGGACTCAAGCAAATTCCGGCCGAGCTTTATGAGGCTGCTGCGGTAGATGGTGCAAACAAATTTAGTCAGTTTATCAAAATAACACTTCCAATGCTGACACCGGTCATCTTTTTTAACTTAGTTATGCAAGTGATTGGTGGTTTTATGACCTTTACCCAGAGCTTTCTCATAACTGCCGGTGGTCCGCTCGACCGAACATTATTCTATGCGGTGTATTTGTATGAGAAAGGATTTACTACGTTTCAAATGGGGTATGCATCTGCGATGGCGTGGATCATGTTAATCATTGTTGCAATCTTTACCGGATTGATCTTCAAGTCATCATCTGCATGGGTTTATTATGAATCGGAAGGTGGGAAGTAAAATGAAAAAATCGACACGAAGCTTTATCTTTCACTTTTTCACAATCGGCATCGGTTTCGCCATGCTTTACCCAATTTTGTGGACATTGGCCAGTTCTTTAAAACCAGAATCAGAAGTGTTCAAAAATGCAGCATCCTTGCTTCCCAGTGTTCTAAAATGGGAAAACTATGTTAAAGGCTGGGAAGGTTTTGGAGGGATTACTTTTGGCTCTTTCTTTTTCAACTCAGCTTTTGTAACATTACTTGTAGTAGTCGGTACACTATTTTCTTCTTCGTTAGTTGCCTTTGGATTTGCTCGTTTGGATTTCAAGTTAAAGCGTATTTTATTTATCTGTTTGCTAGGAACGATTATGCTTCCTACACAAGTCACGTTAATACCACAGTATATTTTGTTCCACAAGCTTGGATGGGTTAATACGTATAATCCATTAACGTTACCCGCTTTCCTTGGCGGCTCAGCATTTTTCATTTTTTTAATGATTCAGTTTATAAAAGGAATTCCAAGGGAATTAGACGAGGCAGCCGTTATTGACGGATGCAGCACGTTCGGAATCTTTTTTAGAATTATCCTGCCATTGATGAAGCCGACATTGGCAACCGTTGCTATTTTTTCGTTCTATTGGACATGGGATGATTTTATGGGGCCATTAATCTATTTAAATGACCCTAATTTATTTACAGTATCTCTAGGCTTGCGATTATTTTCCGATCCTTCTTCAGTAACGGAATGGGGACCATTGTTTGCGATGTCAATTGTTTCGTTGCTGCCAGTGTTTATCATCTTTTTGTTTTTCCAAAAGTACCTTGTGGAAGGCATTTCGACAACCGGGCTGAAATAATCGTATTAGAGTGAAGTTGGAGGGGGCTATAGTGAAAACATGTAATCTCGCTTACTACCGAAACAGGGGCAATCCTCAATCAGATAGTTTTGATTTTCATTCCCATACGGAATTTGAAATTTTTATGTTTCATAGCGGGAATTGCAACTATTTAATCAATAATACGGTTTACTATTTGCAGCCAGGGGATATGATCTTGATGAATGGATTAACGCTTCACCGGGCGAATCCATTGCCGCCTGAACCGTATGAGCGTAGCGTCATTCATTTTTCTGCTGAAACGATTCAGTCAGACCTGGAAGTTCTTGACTTTCCAGAATTATTAAGCCCTTTTAATACGTTTAACAATTGTTTGTTTCGAGATATACCAAGTGATTTGCTATCACGCATTGAGAAGTTGATCGAACAAATTGCAGGTTTATATGAGGAAAGTAAGGAAACATCTATGAGTCATGACATGACATTAAACAGCCGTTTTCAAGAGGCGAAAATGCAAACATTAGTGATCCAGCTGCTATTTGAAATTTTCGAATTAAGTCAGACTCACTTAAATAAATTGATTCAAGTTGAATCTGAAAAGGCACAGCATGTGAGACGGATCATCGTATGGATTGAACAGCATTACCATGAAAATGTAACATTGGACAGTATTGCGAAAACCCTCAATATCAGTAAATATTACATGTCTCATATATTCAAAGAAATGACGGGTGGAACCATCATAAAGTATCTAATGGGATGCCGAATAAACCGGGCAAAAAGGCTATTGCAAACTGAACCAAAAAAATCAATTTCAGAAGTCGGGTTAGAAGCTGGATTTAAACACACTTCCCATTTTAGTCGAATATTTTTAGAAAAAACCGGAATGAATCCATCGGATTATCGAATAAAATATTGTAAAACGCAACAATCTTCTTCGTCAGGGGATCATGCGTTATATGTAAATCAATAGAAAAAGGGTAAAGCGAGGAACTTGCTTTACCCTTTCTATTGTTTGTGGGAAATCAGAAAAAAATAGATTCAGGTTATGTGAGTGGAATACTAGAAATGATTTACATTAAATAAAAACATTTTACCTGTAGGGAAAGAATACTAGTTTCATTCCTCACAAGCTGTCTATGTCTTTTATGTATTGGACTTCGTAAATCCATATTAAATATTAGCGGTTACATTAATGTTATTATAGTGGAAATATTCAGTTAATTATGGTCTGATAATGCCTAGTTTTCTTTCAAAATTATCTGAGAGTGAATCAATTTAGAGGAAATCTATGTTTCTAGTGAGTGTTTTTTGCACAAGAACCTATAAATGTATAACTTATTCAACATTTAAATGAATTTTTCTTGTAAATAACAGAAGGACCCAATAATTTATAAATATGGAAATATGAAAGGAAATATGAAAGTAAAGGAGTGATAGTAATATGATTCAAGCGTTGCTTATTTTTTTATTACAAATAATATACGTCCCTGTGCTGACCATCAGAACGATCCTTTTGGTAAAAAATCAAACAAAATCAGCAGCCGGTATAGGATTATTAGAAGGCGGTATTTATATTGTAAGCTTAGGAATCGTTTTTCAAGATTTATCTAATGTCTGGAACATCACTGCGTATGTCATTGGATTTAGTGTAGGCTTATTACTAGGTGGCTATCTCGAGCGAAAACTAGCAATTGGATATATTACATATAATGTGAGTTTACTTGAAAAATGCGAAGAATTGGTAAGCGCTTTGCGATCATCTGGGTTTGGAGTTACTGTATTTGAGGGAGAAGGTATTGACTCCATACGTTATCGCTTGGATATAGTTGCAAAACGTTCACGGGAGAAAGAGCTCTTAGAAATTATAAATGGCAATGCACCAAAGTCATTTATGGTTTCATATGAACCTCGTTCATTTAAAGGAGGTTATTTAACAAGGGCTATGAAAAAGCGCAAAGATGTTAATTAATAGTATCTCTGGTAGGGAATTGATATTAAAATAGAAACGTTTAGCAAAAACCAGTGAATGTCTTTCCTCTAATTTCTAAAAAAGTCCCCCTAGAAATTTGGCAAACGGCTGTAGAGATGGATCGAAATAAATCAGCATTTTAAGTACTATTAGTACCTTAAGAACGTAGAAAAGGAATGTGAAATAGGTGAGATATTCTATTCGAGTTTCATTGAATAGAATATCTTTTCTTTAATCTTATATCTTAGCCGTATTGGTTAGTAAACGTTAATAAAATTATTTTTTAAAATAATTTAAGATGAATTGTTGAAATCGTTTTGCTGCTGGTGATAGGTATCTTCCTTCTACCCAAGCAAGTCCAATTACTCTCTGGATATTCGGAGCGCGTAATCGTATCCGGGTTATATGATCCCAATCTATTCCTTTGAATTCGGGAATTATTGTAACACCAAGTCCGGCAGCTACAAAAGCTGCAATCGTGTGGACCTCTTCACCCTCAAACGTAATTTTAGGCGTTATACCTGCCTCCTCAAATAGTTGATCAGTAATTCCACGTAGCCCATTTCCTTTTTCTAAGAGGACGAGTGGTTCATTAGCTATTTCATGTATAGAAATACTTTCATGTTTTGCTAAATGGTGTTTTGATGGAACAATTAAAAATAATTCTTCTTTCCATAATTGAACCCAACGAAATTGATCTTTTGATTCTATAGAAGAAACTAGACAAAAATCAATTTTACTAGACTCTAATTGATTAAGGAGCAAATCGTTTCCATTTTGTTTGAATTGAAAATTAATATTTGGATAATTAGAGCGAAAGGAACTGATTAAGTTAGGAATAAGATAAGTACCAAGGGTAGGCATAAATCCAAATGAAACATTTCCATAATCGGGATCAAGTAAATCATGGATTTCTTGCTTGCCATCTTGATATTCTTTCATTATTCGGTCTGCTCGCTTTAAAAATAATTGACCATAACTATTTAGTCTAATGGAACGTCCTTGACGTTCAAATAATGGAACACCTAATTCTTCCTCTAATTTAGCAATAGATCTACTAAGAGCAGGTTGAGAGATTAGTAAGGTTTCTGCAGCACGTGTTATATGTTGTAAACGTGCAACAACTTGAAAATACTCGATTTGTTGCCATTCCATTTCAGGATCACCTCTTATTATTAAATAGCACAATTCATAATTAAAATGCATGAAAACTATGCAAATAATAAATTAGACATTATAATACCTCAACTATATGATAAAGTATAGAAAATTTCAAAAATATCCAAACAAATGAATTTTTCTACACCAAAACAAGTCTCTTTTCCAAAGGGGGAAAAATGTTTGAGAGTAAATAAGGAATTTTTAAATCGTAGACTGCATTCATTACTTGGTGTTATACCTGTAGGTCTTTTTTTAGTTCAGCACCTTGTAGTCAATCACTTTGCTACAAGAGGGCCAGAAGCATTTAATGAAGCAGCACATTTTATGGAGATGCTGCCATTTAGGTATCTTTTGGAAATAGTGATCATTTTCCTTCCACTTTTATACCATGCTATTTATGGAGTCTACATTGCTTTTACTGCTAAAAACAATGTCAGTAATTATGGTTTTCTTCGAAATTGGCTATTTATGTTACAGCGTGTAACAGGCATTATTACTTTTATTTTTGTTGCTTGGCACGTTTGGGAAACGAGAATAGCTGCTGCACTTGGAGCTGAAGTGAATTATGATATGATGGCTTCCATATTAAGCAGTCCGGTTATGCTTGTATTCTATTTAATTGGAGTTATTTCAACAATCTTCCATTTTGCTAACGGGTTATGGTCATTTGCAGTTAGCTGGGGAATCACTGTTACTCCTCGCTCACAAGTTATTTCCACGTATGTTACGCTAGCAATATTTGTAGCACTTACCATCGTGGGAGTTCGAGCAATATTTGCATTCGTCTAATTCAGCAATCGCTATTAAAAGGAGTGGGCTTCATGAGTAAAAGTAAAATTATTGTGGTCGGAGGCGGATTAGCTGGTTTAATGGCTACGATCAAAGCCGCTGAAGACGGCGTTCAAGTAGATTTATTTTCATTAGTACCTGTTAAACGTTCTCACTCTGTATGCGCACAGGGAGGAATAAATGGGGCTGTAAATACAAAAGGGGAGGGAGATTCACCATGGGAACATTTTGATGATACGGTATATGGCGGGGATTTTCTGGCAAATCAGCCGCCAGTTAAAGCTATGACGGAGGCAGCTCCTGCTATTATTCACCTATTAGACCGAATGGGTGTTATGTTTAACCGTACTCCAGAAGGATTGCTTGATTTTCGCCGATTCGGTGGTACACAGCATCACCGTACCGCATTTGCCGGTGCAACAACTGGTCAACAGCTGCTTTATGCGTTGGATGAACAGGTTCGACGTTATGAGGTTGCTGGTCTTGTAACCAAGTATGAAGGTTGGGAATTCTTAGGTGCTGTTATTGATGATGATGGTGTTTGTCGTGGAATTACAGCACAAAACCTGGCATCAATGAAAATTGAATCCTTCCGTTCTGATGCTGTTATTATGGCAACAGGCGGACCTGGCATTATCTTTGGAAAATCAACAAACTCAGTTATTAACACCGGTTCTGCAGCTTCAATTGTATATCAGCAAGGTGTTTATTATGCAAATGGAGAATTTATTCAAATACATCCTACTGCAATACCCGGTGATGACAAGCTTCGTCTTATGAGTGAATCTGCCCGGGGAGAAGGGGGACGAGTTTGGACATATAAAGATGGAAAGCCGTGGTACTTTCTTGAAGAGAAATATCCTGCATATGGAAACCTTGTTCCACGTGATATCGCTACACGTGAAATCTTTGATGTTTGTGTTGAACAAAAGCTAGGTATCAATGGAGAAAACATGGTTTATCTAGATTTATCACATAAAGATCCAAAAGAGCTTGATATTAAATTGGGCGGAATTATAGAAATCTATGAAAAATTCATGGGTGACGATCCACGTAAAGTTCCAATGAAAATTTTCCCTGCGGTCCACTATTCGATGGGGGGATTATGGGTGGACTATGACCAAATGACAAATATTCCTGGATTATTTGCTGCTGGTGAGTGTGATTACTCAATGCATGGTGCCAACCGTTTAGGTGCGAACTCTTTACTATCAGCAATCTATGGTGGAATGGTAGCTGGTCCAAATGCAGTTAAATATATTAATGGCCTTGATAAGAATGCCGAGGATCTCTCTTCAACACTTTTCGATGGTTATGTGAAACAGGAAGAAGAGAAATGGAATCAAATTATGGGCTTGGATGGTAATGAAAATGCATATGTTCTTCACAAAGAGCTAGGGGAATGGATGACTGATAACGTTACTGTTGTAAGACATAATGATAAACTTCTTAAAACAGATGAGAAAATTCAAGAACTGATTGAACGTTTTGATAACATTAACATTAATGATACGGCGAAATGGAGCAACCAAGGTGCAGCTTTCACGCGTCAATTGAAAAACATGCTTCAGCTTTCTCGTGTTGTAACACTTGGAGCTTACAATCGAAACGAGAGTCGAGGTGCTCATTATAAACCGGCATTTCCTGATCGAAATGATGAAGAATTCTTAAAAACGACAATGGCTAAACATACAGGTGATCGTACCGCTCCTGCATTCCATTACGATGATGTTGATGTATCGCTAATTAAACCACGTAAACGCGACTATTCAAAAAGTAAAAAGGGGGATAAATAATGAGCGAGAATAAAGTAGTTCAATTTATTATCAGCCGACAAGAATCGCCCGAATCTGCACCTTATCAGGAAAAATTCGAAATTCCTTATCGTCCGAACATGAATGTTATTTCAGTTTTGATGGAAATCAGACGTAACCCTGTTAATGCAGAAGGTAAAAAAACAACTCCAATCAATTGGGATATGAACTGTCTTGAGGAAGTTTGCGGTGCATGTTCAATGGTGATAAATGGTAAACCTCGTCAATCATGTACTGCCCTAGTCGATCAGTTAGAACAGCCAATTCGACTAGAGCCAATGCGTACGTTCCCTGTTGTTCGTGATTTACAGGTTGATCGTAAACGGATGTTTGATTCTCTTAAGAAAGTAAAAGCTTGGATTCCTGTAGATGGCACGTATGATTTAGGACCTGGTCCACGTATGCCAGAGAAGAAACGTCAATGGGCATATGAATTATCAAAATGTATGACATGTGGGGTTTGTTTAGAGGCATGTCCGAATGTAAATAGTAAATCGAACTTTATCGGCCCAGCTCCATTATCTCAAGTGCGTCTGTTTAACGCACATCCAACAGGAGAAATGAATAAATCAGAACGTCTTGAAGCGATAATGGGTGATGGTGGACTTGCCAATTGTGGAAATTCTCAAAACTGTGTTCAGTCATGTCCAAAGGGAATTCCTTTGACTACATCGATTGCTGCCTTAAATCGTGACACAGCTATTCAATCTTTCCGTAATTTCTTCGGAAGCGATCAAGTGTAAATCCATAATGGGAGAGAGTGTTTGTTAATTTGGTGTGAAATGCCAGGAAAAAACATAACTATAGTGTAAGCCCGTAATCAAACATCGCATATAAAAAGCGCAGCACCTCCTAGTATGATAAACCTATCAATTTAAGGAGGTGCTTTTCTACGCTACATCAAAATAGAGTTCCTAAGTCAATCATCCCTTCTACTCTTCTCATACACCCTTCGTGCCATTTCCTCTAATATAAAAACAACTGGAATTTGCGTGGTAATATTTGAAGTTTCAAAAAATTCCTCCGTCACATAATAGGAAACATTTTCATCAGATATTTTGGCAATCGTAGACTGCCCGTTGTTTGTAATACTTAATATTTTACTGCTTTTTTCTTTCAACTTATGAATGTGAGATATGGTAAACTCATTTTCTCCAGAAACGGACAAAGCAATTGTAATGCAATTATTCAAGTTGGCGTGTATAGGCGTATACCAATCTTTTAAGTATGTAGAAAATGTACCCAAGCTCGAGAAGTATCTAGCACCGTATTCAGCAAGAGTACCTGAACTGCCTATTCCGATAAAATATACATGATTTGCTTTAGAAATGGTGTCTGCAGCATCCTCTAGCTTAGAAGTGAATTTCTCATTTTGAGTGCGCTCAAAAAACTCCGCTAACACATGCTGGCCGCTTTTAATCGTTATGTCCCTCTTTTCATCAATTAATAGCTTCAGTTTCACTTTAAACTCCGAAAAGCCTTCACAATTTAATTTTCTGCAGAAACGCATAATTGTAGAAGTGGAAACATGAGCCTCATCAGCAAGATCCCGTATCCGCATATAAATGACTTTTTCTTTATTTTGCATGACGTATTTATAAATCAGCATCTCCAGTTCATTGAATGTTGCAATGACCTCATTCGTAAACAAATCCTTCTCACCTTTCGTGTGAACTTTCTTCCTTTAGTTAGTATACCCCAAAAGAGAAACACAGTGTTATTTTCAAGAAACAAATGTCTTTAAGTGTAAAACAAGTCTAACGCTTTCAAAACTATATTTAATTCGCTTTTTCTTCTCTATAATTGGTTTTGTAAATTCGTTATTTTTTAGGAGGAATGATCCATGAGTAAGGGAATTAAAATCGCAACGATTGGCGGAGGTTCAAGTTATACTCCTGAATTAGTAGAAGGCTTTATTAAAAGATATGATGAACTGCCTGTAAGGGAATTATGGTTGGTTGATATAGAAGCAGGGAAGGAAAAGTTAGAGATTGTAGGGAATCTTGCAAAAAGAATGATCGAAAAGGCAGGACTCCCTATCGAGGTTCATCTAACACTAGATAGGAAAGAGGCATTGAAGGATGCAGATTTTGTTACGACACAATTTCGCGTAGGGTTACTGGATGCTCGTGCTAAAGATGAAAGAATTCCTTTAAGTCATGGAGTATTAGGTCAAGAAACAAATGGACCTGGTGGACTTTTTAAGGGATTGCGTACAATACCAGTTATTCTGGACATTGTAAAAGATATGAAAGAACTATGTCCAGATGCGTGGTTGATTAACTTTACAAACCCTGCCGGCATGGTGACTGAAGCTGTTCTTCGCTATACAGACCATAAGAAAATCGTTGGTTTATGTAATGTTCCGATCGGAATTGAGATGGGGGTAGCAAAGCTATTAGATGTTGACCATTCACGTATTCGAATTGATTTCGCTGGTTTAAATCATATGGTATATGGATTAGATGTGTATCTGGACGGGGTAAGCGTCAAGGAGAGAGTAATCGAACTGTTATCAAATCCAGAGAACAGCAGCTTTGTTAAAAACATAGAAGGGCAAGGATGGGAGCCTGAATTTATTCGTGCATTAAATGTTCTAACTTGTCCATATCACCTTTACTATTATAAGAGTGATGAAATGCTAGAAAAAGAGATGAAAAACTTTAAAGAGGGCAAAACGAGAGCGGAAGTCGTGAAGAAATTGGAAGAGGAATTATTCGAGCTGTACAAAGACCCTAATTTATCCATTAAACCACCTCAGTTAGAGGAACGAGGCGGAGTGTATTACAGTGATGCAGCCGTTCGTTTAATTTCCTCCATTTATAACGATAAGCGGGATATTCAGCCTGTTAACACAATTAATAATGGGGCAATCGCTAGTATTCCGTATGAGTCTGCTGTAGAAGTAAGTTGTGTTATCACGAAAGAAGGTCCAAAACCAATCATAAATGGAGATTTACCAGTTGCTGTTAGAGGGTTAGTGCAACAAATTAAATCATTTGAACGGGTAGCAGCTGAGGCAGCAGTAACAGGAAACTACGATACAGCTTTACTAGCCATGACAATAAATCCGCTAGTTCCTTCTGATAAATTGGGGAAAGCGATTTTGGATGAAATGCTGGAAGCACATAAGGAGCATTTACCACAGTTTTTTCAAAAAGTAGAAGTGTAAGACTAGGATTTTACAAGAAAAGTTCGTTTTTTATCTTATTTCAAATTAGCTGGAATTGGAAAAATCATCGTTTTCTTTAAGTCAGCTAATCGTTCATTTCTTAAGGAAGAGGCTGCCTAATCTAGGCGGCTTTTTTAAAAGGTAAGAATGTTACTGACGCTCTATAATGACAAGAAATTGATGAAATACTTTGTCCATAATCTGACGGAATTATTGGCCGGAAGA
>NZ_CANNCR010000083.1 GCF_947503125.1 uncultured Metabacillus sp. | reverse complement strand
GCGGCGGTCAACAAGTTCACTTCGGTGTTAATTAAAACTAAAACGTTGTTTTTTCATAGAACTTTTGACACTACCTATCTTTCTAACGTAATGAGCTTCACCCCCTTAATGGCGGTCAAATTTTTTAATAATCGTCCTGTCCTATTATTTGTCTTTCTTGATAAATAAAACCATGCCTACTTCTATCTATCCCCTAATCATTTTCTGGAAAACCCATTACGCGTAATTAAATAATTTTTAATTCGAGATATATCACTAAATCTCGACCCCGTATATTCTTAATTCGAGATAATTGTACGATAGATTAATATGTATGTCAACTCCTTAATTATTTATAATTAACGGGGTCCTAATTTTTAATTCTCCAGTAGATTCAGGTACCCCTCTTTTGTTATTACTAAAATTGCTAAAAGACTTGTTATACAATGTTATCTGTTTCTTCACCGATATTGTTGCATTCTTCACAAATTCCATACACATCATATCTCACTTCATCATGTTCCTCAATCTTTCCGCAAACTTCACATATTTTAAATACCATTTTATTCACCTCAGATCTTTTTCATTGTTTTTCCCGCATTGTTTTAAGTTTTTATGTATTGAAATTGTTTTCATTGTTTCCACTTAAAAGCACTCCTAAACCTTTTGTTCATCAACCTTTTTAATACCTTGGAAATATAACATGAACAAAAATAAAAAGGATAAACCTCATGAATGAGATTTATCCTTGCTAGTTCAATAAAAACGACTATTCAGCTAACTTTGCAAGTTGGAATAGTCGTTTAATCCTCATACATCCATTAAATTTCGTTTTAAATTTTCCTTACCCTTTATTTGCTCCAGCCTTTAGTCCCTCAGTTAGATGGTCCTGAAAAAGAAAAAACAAAATGGTAATGGGTACAGCTACTAAAACGGCACCGGCAGCAAAGTTGGTAAATTCTGAGTTCCCACGCCCCGTTACCATCTCGAAAAGACCAACTGCTAAGGTCTTCTTTTCACTAGATCGCAAAACAAGCTGCGCAAAGATAAAGTCCATCCAAGGTCCAATAAAGTTTGTCACCGCTATAAAGACTAAAACCGGTTTTGATAACGGCATCATGATTTTATAAAAAATCTTCATATGACTTGCCCCGTCAATTTTTGCAGCTTCTTCAAGGCTTTTCGGAATTCCGTCAAAATATCCCTTAACAAGCCAAGCTCCAAAAGGAATTGATCCTCCCGCATAAACTAAAATGAGTCCCCAATGATTGTCTAATAGATTTAATTGCAACAATAAGATATAGATTGCAATCATTCCCATAAAACCGGGGAACATTTGCAAAACAAGCATTGTCATTAAACCTTGTTTTCTCCCTGGAAAACGAAACCTGGAAAAAGCATATGCAGCCGTAACAACTAAAAAAGTAGAAAAGATCATATTCCAAAACGCAATTTTTAGTGTATTTTTATACCATAATAAATAATCCGTTTCTTTAAATAAATATTCATAATGTGCAAAGGATAGTGTGTCTGGAATAATTCTTGTCGAGAATAAAGAATCTCCCGGATTTAAAGAGCCAGTAATAATCCAAATGACAGGATACAGGATTAATAGTGTTGTAATGATTAAAATCGTATAGATTAATATTTGACTGATTTTCTCTCTTAAACGAAGTCCCATCATGACATCATATCCTCCTCTTTAAAGGCTCTTGTTCTTCTAAAATTAATAATTGAGAATGTTGCAATCACAATAAAGATTAAAATTGAGATCACTGATGCTACCGCAAATTGATTATTATCAAGTGTAAGCTTATAAATCCAGCTGATAAGGATATCTGTGGACCCAGCATACGTATAATCCATATTGACAGGTCCGCCTTCTGTCATTAAGTAAATAATATTAAAATTATTGAAGTTTCCGGCAAAGGACATGATTGCAAGCGGTGCTGTAGCAAACATAATTAATGGCATGGTGATTTTCCAAAATCTTTGCCCCGGTGTTGCACCATCAACTTCCGCTGCTTCATATACTTCTTTATCAATACTTGTTAATACACCGCTCATTAATACCATCCAAAATGGAAAACCAAACCACATGTTGACCACTACGAGTGTAAATTTTGCCCAAAATGGATCTGAAAGCCATGGGATGGCATTTTCAATAATCCCTAATTCAATTAAGTAGCGGTTTATTGGGCCAAATTCACCATTGAAGATATTTCTCATAATTAAAATCGAAACAAATTGCGGAATGGCCCATGGCAAAATAAAGATACTTCGCCAAAACTTTTTAAATTTAACGCCCTTTTGATTTAATAAAACCGCAAAGATCAGCCCTAAGAAAAAGGTCGTTATTGTTGAAAGAACAGCCCATATGACTGTCCAAGAAAAGACACCGTAAAATGTAGAGCTCCATGTTTTCATTTGGAAAAGTTGAAAAAAAGTATCAAATCCCACCCAATCTACTAAATGTTTTGGAGGCAGATGATTTGGTGCTGAATAATTCGTAAAAGCAATTAAAACACCAAACAACAATGGTAGAATAGTCAAAAAAGATGTAAACAGGACCGAGGGTGTTAATAAAAGATAAGGGAAGCCATTTTCCCAAATGTTTTTAACCATTTCCTTAGCATTATTCGGCTTTATCCCTTTTTCACTTTTAACAGCAACCTTATAGGCATCCCGAATATTTAAATAATAGAACCATAAGAAAAGCAAAAAGGAAATCAAAAATAAAATCCCTTCAATCATCAAGAAGATCGAATGGTCTCCTTGGATAATTTTAAATCCATCCCGAGATTGCGGTGTGTCCCCTAATGTTGTAAGTCCCCACATTGCCCATTGAAAAGGGACTATCCAAAAAATAAGAAGGTATAATTCCAAAGCTAAAAAACAAATCCCTTTGACATATTGTCGATTAAACAGTTGGCCAAGACCCATAAATAAAATCGACAGAAAAGCAGCTAGTCTAGGCTTTGTTATGAAAGAATGTTTAGGTGGCATTGGTAAAGTTGAAGATTTATTTGTTTGATTGGCAGAATTTTTTTGTAGATTAGTTTGATCATATTTTTGATCACGCACTACTGAACTCATCATATCACCTTCCTTTTGATCATATGAGCTAATACCTATTAAGGTATCAGCTCATTTTATTTACTTATTACTTTGTTTGCGATTCAATAGCTTCTTTTATTTGCTGTGTTCCTTTATCAAGTGCAGCCTGCGGTTCGGAAGCCTTATTCCAAATAGCTGTATAGGCTACTTCCATCCCGCCCCATACCGGCTGCATTTCCGTGATATTAGGCATTGGAATGGAGTGTTGTGCCTGCTCTAGGAAGGCAACGTTTATTTCATCCGCTTTAATTTTTTCATTTTCAAGCAGAGCCTTGGACGGCGGCAGCTGACCTGTCATTTCATAACGCTTTAAAAGCATTTCATCACTTGTCGCAAATTTGGCTAATAATGTTGCAGCCTGCGGATATTTACTATAAGCGTTTACATAATAACCCTTAGTTCCTGTAAATGATTGTGGAATCTCTCCATTTTCAAGCTTTGGCAAAGTTGTTACTCCAAAATTTACACCAGCCTCCTGATGTCCTTTCACTGCCCATGGACCTGAAAAATAATATAAAAGCTTGCCTTCGTTAAAGTGAGAAGTGATGACATCAGCAGTAATATCCTCTTTTTTCATTGGCAAGATTTCATCACGGATGCGCTCCATTAAGTTTGCAGCTTTTAAAGAACCTTCCTTGTTTAATCCAATGTCATCTGGATTTGTATTGTTATCTCCGAAAATATAATCACCAAACCCTCCGACGAAACCGTGAATTAAGTAGAAATTCCCCGGCTCAATCATGAAGCCGTATGACCCTGGATTTTTTTCCATGAATGCTTTGGATTGTTCAATTAGCTCTTCCATTGTTTCAGCAGGTTCAAAACCCATCTTTTCTAATAAATCTTTATTATAATAAAGTGCAACCCCTTCAATGTTCAGGGGAAATCCATATGTTTTTAATTCTTCATTATCTTTTGCAGATACCGCTGTAATCGAAGCTTCCATAAAGCGTTCTTTATATTCTTGAGCATAATAATTGTCATAAATTAATCCAGAGGCAACCAATGACCCGACATGATCATGTGCTGCGTTAAATACGTCTGCTCCTATTCCAGCAGGACCATCTGTTTTAAGCTTCCCGGGTGCTTCTGTGTGACTTACTGTTTCATATTTAACAGGAACCCCATACTCCTCAGTGAATTTTTCAGCTACATATTTTGCCCACTCACCCTCTTGATCACCGTTATCCCACAAAACAAGCTCAGCACCTTCTTCTGGTACAATTTCTTCTGCTGAAGCCTCTGTTTTACTTCCTCCAGTTGGTTCATTCGCTGTTTCTCCTGCTGGATTGGATCCTGGCTTGTTACATGCAGTTAATACAAAAATCAACATGGCTAGTATGGATAGATTCAATACCTTTTTCAACATGACCCCACCTTTTTAATTGATTAATTTATCTCAATGATCGTTTGGCTTTTTTACCAAATTCACAATTGAAACCAATAGTTAGGCAAACGATTGCAATAAAGCTTTAATCTAAAAATACAAATTCAAACTTTAAAACCAAGGAGTTTTTAATTCCTAATTCAATAATTTAGAAGAATTATCACTTGCCAACATTATATCAAGACAAACGTTTGCACAAAAATAAAATAAATACCTCCTATTAACTGATAACAACAATATTTCCACCAAAATTCATCATATGTAATATAAAATTTTTCACATAAAATGATTATTTCAATTTACCAATATGAGAAAACGGTTTCACAAGATCATGCTATCATTCTATTTTTCTTTCTTTTATTTGTCAAATACTTTTTCATATTTTTTTAAAGTTTTTAAGGAGGTTTGCATTTATTTCCTCCTGAAATTGACAAAAATGAAAGAAACTAATGGGAACATGTATTATTTTATGGTCGATTTTTTGCAAAAATAGTCGGATATATCTATTTATTCTAATTTAAATTCCTGTTAAAGTTCATATTACGTGCAAACGATTGCAAAGGTAGGAAGGAGAATGAATTTGCTTAAAGAAGCCATTTATCACAGACCTAAAAATAATTTTGCTTATGCGTATGACAAAGAAACATTGCATATTCGACTAAGAGCCAAAAAGGCAGACCTGAAAAAAGTATATTTACTTTACGGCGATCCATACAAATGGACAAAGGATGGATGGATAAACTTTTCGAAGCCTATGACATTAGAGGGATCGGATGAACTTTTTGATTATTGGTTTGCAGAAGTCAAACCTGAATTCCGCCGATTGCGATACGGCTTTGAACTCATTTCAGATCATGACTCAATTTTTTTTGGCGAAAGAGGTTTTGCTGAAGAAGATCCGCGTGACACAAGCTTTTATTTTTGCTTCCCATTTTTAAATGCTATTGATGTTTTTAACGCACCTGACTGGGTGAAGGATACTGTTTGGTACCAAATTTTTCCCGAACGGTTTGCGAATGGAAATCCTAAATTAAATCCACCAGGGACCATTCCTTGGGGAAGTGCTGATCCAAAAGCAGATACTTACTTTGGCGGTGACTTTGAAGGGATTATCAACAACATTGATTACTTAGTAAACTTGGGAATTTCCGGGATTTACTTCACACCAATTTTCAAGGCAAATACAAATCATAAATACGATACAATCGATTATATGGAGATTGATCCACAGTTCGGTGATAAAAAAACGTTTAAAAAACTCGTTGAAGTCTGCCATAGTAATGGTATTCGCGTTATGCTTGATGCTGTTTTTAATCATAGCGGCTTTTATTTCGAGGCATTTCAAGATGTACTTGAAAAACAAGAGAAATCTGCATTTAAAGATTGGTTTTACTTAAGAGAATTCCCTGTCCAATCCTTTCCAGAACCGAATTATGATACATTTGCCTTCACACATGTCATGCCAAAATTAAACACTGAACATCCTGAAGTTAAAAAATATCTTCTTGAAGTGGCAACATATTGGATTGAGGAATTTGATATTGATGGCTGGCGTCTTGATGTGGCTAATGAAGTAGATCATGAGTTCTGGAGAGAGTTTAGAAAAACAGTGAAAGCTGTAAAGCCAGACGTTTATATTCTTGGTGAAATCTGGCATGACTCGATGCCATGGCTTTTAGGAGACCAATTCGATGCTGTCATGAATTATCCTTTTACGAATGCATGCTTAGAATATTTCGCCAAAAATAACATAAACGCTGAAAATTTTGCACAGCAACTAACAAACGTTCTAACTTCCTATCCCAAGAATGTTAATGAGGTAGCATTTAATCTTTTAGGAAGCCATGATACTCCTAGAATTTTAACGATTTGTGATGAAGATCGCAATAAACTTAAGCTGTTGCTTTTATTCCAGCTGTCATTTATCGGAACTCCTTGTCTCTATTATGGGGATGAAATTGGTTTAACTGGAGAAAATGATCCTGGGTGCAGAAAATGCATGATTTGGGATAAAAATGAGCAAGATCGCGAGCTCTTTACTTTTGTGAAAAAATTAATTTTGTTGCGAAAAAAACATTCAGCATTCGGTAATAGTGGTAAGTTTACCTTCTTAGAAACGAATACCAATACAAATCATATTATTTATTCGAAACAATCGGCTGACGAAACCATTATCATTGTGATAAATAATTCGCAAAATAACATTCATGTTACGATTCCATTTGACTTTACAGGTAAAAATCCTGTTGATCTATGGAATAATGAGGCTCTAAAAGAAACGTCCAAGCTTGAACTTAAGCCAAAGGAATTTTCCATTATCCAAGTAAAGCAATGATTGGGAAAAGCAGTGGCGTCAGCTTTTTACCATTTAAAAAATAAATATGTATGATTAGGGAATACTACTAATCGGTGTATAACACCACAAACTTCAATGTGGATGGATATACTTTGAAAATGCTTCTTATTCACTTAAGCCCGTCTTTAACATTTGCCGTTTTTCAATTTTTAAAACGATTACGTATGTTAACACACAAACTAAGTTGGCTGCTTAACGCTCCATCTTTTGCTAAGTGATGATCATTTTTAAAGGAACTTCTTAATTCACATTGCTTTCCTTATGAAAAAGGCTGTCTCAAAATGGCCTGAACCTTTGAGACAGCCTCTTCATTCTTTTATATGGGAAGCTTAATATTATCGATTTTTGAGAGACTCCTGATCAACATTAAATTCAATCAAATTCGAATCAGGATCCATGCAAAATAATTGTGCAAAACCACTTGCACTATTCGGCTTTTCAGTTATTTCAACCCCTAAACTTTTTAGATGCTTCAGTGTCTTTTCATAATCTTTCACACGTATAGCAAAATGGCCGTCTTTTGTGTTAATTGTATAATCAGACCGTAATGTAGAAGCCCCTTCTTGAACAATTAAATGGAGTTGTTGATTTCCCACTTGATACCAGGCACCAGGAAAATCAAAATCCGGACGTTCTAATTCTTGAAACCCTAACATGACCCCATAAAAATGCTTTGCTTTTTCCAAATTCGTAACAGAGAGGCTTACATGGTGAATGCTTTCAACTTCGATCAATCAGAACAACTCCTTATTTACTTTAAGTAATTATTTTTAATAATAGTCAATTATAGCAAATGTAAACGGAAACATGTTATATATACGGTCATAAAAAACAATAAAAAAGCCTCCGGAATTTGCTTAAATTCGATGGCTTAGGGAATATTTCATAGGTTATTATGTTACATTTGATTTTGGTTTATCTTTTTTGATCAGCAGCGTATAACCAATATACAACGTAAAGTAATCCAATCATCCACCAAGGTATTTTCCAAATATTTTCCTCGCATATTCGTAAACATAAGGTTTGGATATTGGCGTAATAATGTGTAGTAAATAAAAAATAAGACAACTCCACCACACATTCCTAAGAGAATGGCAAGCCAGGCATCTTTTTGGGCACCTATTCCATAACTTATAACTAATGCAGTTCCCATATCAAATATAAACATTATGGAAAAAAGTTGAATAACGCTAATTTTAGCTTTCTCCATCCTTTAAGAACCCTCCCCTTCTAGACATAAATTCAACCTAAAAAGGAAATTATCCGAATAATGACAGATTTCTTTATCAAGAATTTTTCATTAAAATTTCCCCTCTTAACAAATACTATTTACCATAAACAACAACTAGGAGGAAAAAACATGAAAGTGTTAGGAGTATTTTTACTCATTCTTTTACTATCTACATTACTTAGTTTAGCATTGGACCTTCTTTTAGGCTTTCCCTTCACCCAAGAAGCAACTCATTTACTAAACCCGTTTTGGGTAATGGATGCTGGAGAGTATGTTATGTTAATATTTTTTTTATTAATTACAATCAGTCAACAAATCTTTAACCTCATAAAAAATAAAGCGAACAAACAAAAGGGTTCTAACTAACTTTGTTGAAAAGGTTACGGATTATGGTAATAAACAGCATTAACAACGGGATGATTAACATAAAAGGAATGTGCAGGGGAAACATTACCGTTTTTAGCCCTTCTTCAATATGCTCTGCAAAATCTGAGGCAATTACCATTGATAAAATGAGAAGAATGACCCCGGATGGCAACAGCATGGATTGATGATTTTTCAGCTGGAACAAATCGACCATCCCGATAACTGAGACATAAAAAAGGATCGAAATTTTAAAAAACATCGTAATCAGAAACGTAAAGACAACAAGAGCATCGAGCCGTTGGATAAACTCGAAAAGGTTTACCTTTCCAATGGTTGATAACAATGGAAACGTGGCTCTCTCCACTTGTTCAACACCAAGAACAGCGATATCTAAACTAGTCGTATAAGATAAGATAAGTCCGCTCGAGATTAAGGCTGACACCCAAACTTTTTTCGATAATTCAGGCCGGTTTAGATAAGGAAGCAGCATGGTAAAGGCAATCATTTCTCCAAAAGGGAATAAAGTTGTTAGTGGAAAGGCTGTTGTTAAGATTGGTTTCCATCCCTCTTCAAGAAACGGCTGTAAATGATGGAGATTAACATTACCTGATAAAAAGACCAAAAGATTCCCTGTTATTCCTAAACAAATCAGTATAACCATCAATACCTCGGCTGTTCTCCCTAATACTTCGATCCCTAGATAAAGGACATAACAAATGGTCAGAACCATCAAGATATTGAGCGCCAATAATGGTGTTTCTGTCAGGGTCGATGAAAGCAACAAATCCCCGAAGTCACGCAGATTTCTGGAGGCATCATACATAAAGTATACTGTGTATAACAATCCAATCACCCAGCCCAGGTACTTGCCGAATATTTTTCTCGCATATCCGGTAAGCGGAAGATTTGGATATTGGCGAAATAAAAAGTAGTAAATGAAAAACAAGGCGATTCCACCACACATCCCCAAAAGAATCGCCAGCCAGGCGTCTTTTTTAGCCGTGACACCATAACTTACGACAAGTGCACTTCCAAGTTCATATATAAGCATCATGGCAAAGAGTTGAATAACGCTAACCTTGGCTTTCTCCATCGTCTCGCATCCCCCTTTTTACTTCTAGTGCCCGGATTTTTAGTTCATTTAATAAATGTTTTTGACTGTATCATATTCAGAGGATATCCCTGTACGTCTAATCTAGTTATTTCTCCTATCCCTTGATAAAATTTATACTTAACCATTAATTAAAAAGGAAATTTGCTTATAACAGATAAGTCACTCCCTATTTTGGATCATACTCTCATGTTTTGTTTATTTAATATATGGCTTTGTCCGCAGGCCTGACCTTCGAATAAATGCTAATACATCTACCTTCACTTCTGTCTCAGGAAAGATTTCATCATTCCATTTTTTATCGATTTTCTTCCACAGTTTTGGGTCCTCTCGGTTGACATATTCACCAAAACTAAAAATATCGCTCTTTTCTTCTTTTGCAGCTTCTATGGCCATCATCACCTCATCTTTTATTTCCTTCTGCAACTGCTTTTCAAGTTTTTCAAAGTTTTCATATTTCCCGAGATCCATGGAACAATGAACTTCCGAGATGTGACTTTCCGATCGCACTGAGACATAAATAACGGGTTTATCATTTTTAATGTCGACTTTTATATTCGTTTTGGACCGCATCATATCAACGGCAACACCCTTTTTTTTCTTTTTACAATCCAGGTTTAAGGTGGTTTTGGTCAATTCATTATTAACCCATGTAGCACCACGTGCAGCATCATCATCTAACCATTTTTGGAGTTTCCCGTTTCTAAAAATGGCAAGTCCTTTTATTTGAAGTTCCGCTTTTGGAGATATTTGTTGAACGTTTGTTAACTTTCCCCCTTCTTCTTCGGTTCCTATAATCTCAATTCCTGTCAAATGTGCCGCCTCACCTCCTAATTGTTGAATAACTTGATCTGCCCGGCTGCTTGCATACTCTCCCCACGTTTTTTGAGTGGATTCTAAGCCGCCGACAATTTTTGCTGAAGGAATCAGCTCTAAAGATGTCATGATTTCGAGAACATTTTTTGCTGAATTATTTCTAACGACTAGAATTGGAAAAAGCGTTCGAAATTGTGAATCGCGTTCAAGCCAGTCAAATAAATCTTGAATGCCCTTTTTTCTCGCCAAATCCTCTCCAATCACCATTAATTGGAGATGAGGAAAAAAAAGTTCCTGCGGCAGCTTTGGCGCAATTTTTCGAAGTGTTTCCTGAATGGTGCTCCCTGTTGACGTATAGGTCGTAACAGGAGATAAATCCCCTTTCCCTCTTTGTTGTCCACCAGCTATTTGTTCCTCATTTATAACTTGAACTGTGACGCGATATCTGTTTTCTAGATCATCGCCGCCTTCATCTATACCAATAGCGCTCACGATGTCAATGTCCTGTAATTCTTTGCGATCCCAACATCCTGACAGCAAAGCAATGGACAAAAGCAGTATAAACATGATGAATGGTCTATGTTTCATTAGAATCCCTCTTTGATTTATTATACATTTGTTGATTTTCTCTCGATGATGGCCCGAGATTATGAGGATCACCTGTCCTCTTAATTTTCTTTTGGTTAATTAATCGAGGACGCGTTGACAAAAATGGCTTTGGATACCGGATGATCGTATCTTTCCAATCAGTCAAAATAAGCGGGGCGAAGGGAACCAAGTATGGAATACCAAAAGAGCGTACACTGCAAGTATGTGCAACTAACATAATGACACAGAGTCCAACTCCATAAAGACCAAAAGAAGCGGCAAAAATCATCATCACAAATCGAAGTAAACGAACAGCATCCAGCATCGTATGATGGGGGATCGTAAAGCTTGCAATTGCAGTCCCTGCCACCACAATGACCATCGCACTTGAAACTATTCCAGCCGCAACAGCTGCTTCCCCCAATACGAGTGCACCAACAATGGAAACCGCCTGACCAATCGGCCGAGGCATCCGAACACCTGCCTCTCGCAAAACCTCAAATGTTATTTCCATTAATAATGCCTCTATAAATACCGGAAATGGAACACCTTGCCGCTGTGACATTAAGTTAATTAATAAAGGTGTTGGGATCAATTCTGGGTGATACGAAAGAAATGCAATAAAAAGAGACGGTCCAAGCAGGGTGATTAAGAATGCACCGACCCGTAAGATCCTTAAAAAACTGGCGATATTCCAACGCAAATAATAATCTTCGGCCGTTTGAAAAAACTGGCTCCACACCGCTGGCAAAATCAACGGAATCGGTGTACCGTCAACAAAAATAGCAACACGTCCCTCCATTAAATTTCCAGCCACCACATCAGGTCGTTCCGTTGTAAATATAGTTGGCCAAGGTGTCCATGTGTCATCATTAATCCATTCTTCAATTGTATTGGAACCAGCAATTTCATCCGCTTCCATTTTATCCAGTCGCTCTTTGACTTCTTTAAGAAGCTTGTCATTGACAATTCCTTTGACATACATAACGGCAACATCTGTTTGTGTGATCTTCCCAAGCTTCATCGTTTCAATCCAGAGATTAGGACTTTTAATCCTGCGGCGAACCATTGCTGTATTCGTAATAAGCGACTCCGTAAAGCTGTCTTTTGGCCCTCTGACTGCAGGTTCTGTCATAGGTTCTGAAATCGATCTCAACTCTCCGCCTTCAGCAGAACAGCTGAGTGCTTGATTCCAGCCGTCAATTAAAAGAATAGTTTGCCCTGATAAGAGGGAGAGCAGCAGCTTGTTTAAATCTGTTTCTTCTTTAACTGTTGCAACAGTTAAAATGTTTTCTTTAATATAGGTAAATAATTGACCGGGTGACTTTGGGTCAACACTTTCAGTATTGTTAACATTACCCATCAACCTTTCTATGATAAAATTGCCAATGATCTGCTTATCAGATAATCCATTGATATACAAAAGAGCAACCTTATGTAGGGTAGGTTTTCCCATTTTAAATTCACGAACAGATAAGTCACCGCTGTTCCCTAATGCTTCCTTTATATTTTTGAGATTTATATCTAATTGTTGGCTTATATCCTTTTGGGTTAAATTTATTTCTGTATTCATATACTGGGGTGACTGTTTACTTTTTTTTCGACTTTTTGTTAACCGCTTCCATGCACTGTTCATTGTCTTATAACGCTCCAAGTTTATAGTGTCATCGAAAAGAATAGTTCGATGCGTTCTCCCTATTGGTTATCTTTCCTATTTACTTAATTTTTAATACTTGCTAGAAAACACATACAAAAATCAAAAAACGACTGTACATTTCATCTGAAAGGTAACAGTCGTTTTTTCAACTACTATACTAATGTATTAATTTTTTTATTTTATCCTGAATTATTCACAGATTTTCTAATATAGGCTAATATCGCCTATCTAATCAGCTTTCTTGTTACTATTTAAT
>NZ_CANNCR010000082.1 GCF_947503125.1 uncultured Metabacillus sp. | reverse complement strand
GATTAAAAAAATCAGGATTTACGGCTATTCGTGATGCGGACCGAAAGGTGCGCTTATTTTTTATAATTCGGGCTTACAATACTATCCTGAAAATAATAAACGGCAATAGCACATTTTTGGCAATACGAAATTAGACCTAGCAATATCCAATTTTTTAAAATGGACCTAGGCATGACCAATCTAATCCTTTTATGTACGAATTTACGCTATGGCTCGCATACGCCGATGTAATTGACAATAAAATTGAAAAGATACAGCAAGGGCTTGTAGAGCTCCAGAATAAACTTTATGGCACAGGTAATGCCATTCAAAGTATAACGAAAACTCTTGACAAACTATTTCAACGTCAAGACAATATTATCAAGCTACTGGAAATTGTGTATAACAATTTACCTGAAGTCCTCATTCCTGATTGGAGAACATTAGAAGAAGTCGAAAATGGGGACGATATGGGATTGGACAATCCCCCCAGTGCAAACTCAATCGGTCTTCTGGTTGATTTTTATTATTTGCAAGATGAGCCTGGCTTTGAGCATGAATTATTAAGATATTGATCACCAATAAATTTTTCTGCCCATATCGCAGCTCTCGTGATAAAGGAAAAGGTATCCTTCCCCTTTTCAAGCCCCATGTTAACCAAACCCATAGGAATATTGTCATCATTCATGATATCCGGATCAAAGCCTGCTCCCGCCAACGCATCGCGCATTTGTTTATTTACACTCTGGTCAGCCGTGCTGATAATAATTGTAGAACTGTTAAAAGGATTGACGGCTGTTCCTCCTTGAATATTTTCAGTCCAGATATTGAAATTATTTAATTGATCACCGAGGCTTGCAAAAATACCGTGATAAAAACCTTTTTCGGCATCTCCTGCCGTTACAGTCCCACTGTAATCCTTTCCAGGTTTATTTTCAACAAACCCAAGGTAGCTCTGAAAACCGAAGTAAACAGTTGGTGGAGGTGTCTATCCGATTAATACAACAGCCTCATCAGGCCTTAGCTTATAAGTAAATCCAGGCGCTACATAGTTAATGTTAGGAGGATAATTAGCAGGATTATTAGGGTCATATCCAATTGGAGGTTCTTGTCCTTCGGCTGGGTGTTTATTAGGAGCTGGCGGCAGTAAGAAGGGTGAATAGGGCGCACCAGCATGATTCCCCATAGCATTATCCACAACACCTTCACTGACAAGCTTTAGTATGTCTATATACTTTAATTCCCCTTCCTGTACAATAAAACCTCTCTCTTCTAATGTTGAGACAAACTTATTAATTTTACTATTATGATCTATAAACTCATCCATCATTTGGTTTTGATACATCTATTTCACCTCCTTAACATCTGTATAAAGCCCTGATAATAATTGTATGGAACACCCATGGAAAATTATCATGTTTGTGTTTAAATCTGTTCCAATATACTTATTTTGGGCATCTTCCTTCTAAATAGCTCAACGACCTTAAAATGTAATTTGATTTTTTTAGTTATCTCTGCACTTGTTATTTATGGATCTTCTGATAATTCCTTTTTGATCAAAGTAAAATATTTTTTTCAGTGAAATCCTGCTCACTTCGGGTTCCTCAAGCCCCCACAAATAAATTAAAGTCATAACGTCCTTTAAATTTTGATTATGCTTTTTCTTCCCACCAGCCAAAAGCGACTCTTGCATATACTCGCCTGTTTCCCGGGGACAAAAAGAATAGTGAAAAGGAACTTCCTGGAGGTATGATAAACATACCTTGGAAATCATGTTTTGTAAGGGTTATCATGGGTTCAACCCTTCTTACAAAGGCGTAGGTACCGCCTTTGGGGTTTCCTGATACCAAGCTTGCATTTTCAATTTCAACCTTGGGCATTGGCGGCGGAATAATGGCTTGGTTCCCGGCAGCAAAATATGGCGATGTTTTTCCTCTTCCGGGAAGTATGCTGCTTAGCCAAGCTTCAGCTGTTAATGGCTCATTGGAATAGTTGGTAATGGTATAGGCATTCAAAAACATATTCACCTCGGAGTCCGCGGGGTTGACTAGTCTGCCCCATCCATTGAATCCTCCTCCAAAGGATATGATATCAGTTTGACCTAGAAAGTACTCACCAAGATAGGAGTGATATACATTTTCAGACAATACGGTGACCTCATGGGGTTGTTTTTCATTATTCATTAATACACCTCCTCATAATCATGCATTGGCCGATGATTCATTTTTTCCTCCCACCAAGTCAAAACGATTGTCCCTGTGATGTATTGAAATCCCTGCGGTCTTAGAAGTATTGAGAATGAGCCTCCAGGACCAATAATTATGGAGCCATTGTGTGAATCGCTTACAAGGGTGGAATTTTGAGTAACAATTCTATCAAAAATATTCACACCTTTAGTCATAGGATCAGTGGAATAACTAGCATATGTCATTACCGCCTTTGATATTGGAGGAGGTGAAACAGCCTGATTTGTTGGAGTTACATCGAAGGAGACTACTGCCTTTTTAGGCGGATCTGCATTTAACCAGATTTCACTGATAAAATTTTGAGTTGAAAAGTTTGTTATGGTAAAAATATCGATATATAGATTAACTCCAGAATTAATGGGATTTACTATTCCACCCCAGGCATAATATCCGCCGCCGAAATTCAGTAATCCGGTTTTGCCTATAAAATATCTTCCAAGCTTTGAATTTAAGGCTGGACTAGTTATATTGACCAATTCAATTGGCTGTTTATTTGTTTTTTTTTTGGCATACTATTGCTCCTATCTGTGTATTTTCTGAGAATATAATATGAAACATTGTAGGTAGTTGTTCAAATTGATTAAGTAAATTTTATTATTTTCTTCAGTGATTAAGGTTCAAGTTAAGCTAGTACAAAAACCCTGGAAGGCGGCGTTGATTACCTGTTCCCAAAGCTTTGGAATAACTAACATTGTATGTTTATTGATAGTTCTTTCGAGAGTGAATACATAAAGTGGAAACTAAAATATGCTTATGATTTAGAAAAAAGTATAGTAACTTTATATTTTTAATACATTTATGCTAGGTTGAGAGCAGATGCTCATGAATGTTTTGTGTTATATGAACAAAAATATTCATGGTTGTGTTAATGGTTAACACTGTAGAATCTCCTTTATTCCCATGTCCGCTAATACTAACTCAAGAGCGGTATGTTACTAAGGTTCTTTTTAATAAAGCCAAGCATAAACATTTAAGAGAGATAATAACAGAAGGTGTGTTAAGGATGCACGAGATGTCACTTATGTTGGAGATAATTAAAATAGTTTCTGAGAATGCTAGATTACATGGTTTTAGCAAAGTAGATAAAATAGATGTGATTGTTGGTGATTTATCTAATGTACTGCCTGCTGCTCTAGAGTTAGCGTTTTTCCATTTTCGCAAACAAGGGTTAGGTATTCTTGATGAAAATACGGAATTAGATATTATACGTGAACCAGCAAAAGCAAAATGTCAAACGTGTCTGGTTGAGTTTATACCCGACTATAGATTGACACTATGTCCAATGTGCGGACTACCAAATTGTTTACTCATTTCTGGTGAAACCTTTAGGATTGAATCATACGAAGGAAGTGATGAACTTTGAAAATCAAATTACAAGAAGATGTGTTAAAAGATCAAAACCTGGCTGCCGCTTTCAATAGAAAAACGTTCAAAAAAAATCATACTCTTGTCATTAACTTAATGAGCTCTCCAGGAGCGGGTAAAACGACTTTACTAGAAGAAACAATTAAAGCGTAAAGGAATGAGTTTCATATGTCTGTGATAGAAGGCGATTTAGCAAAGGATTTGGATGCAGAAAGATTACGTTCACTAGGAGTCAAAACGGTTCAGATTAATACAGTAGGAGGATGTCACCTTGATGCAAGGATGATTGCGAAAACATTACCAGATTTTGAACTAGACACTATTGATATTCTCTTTATTGAGAACATTGGGAATTTAGTTTGTCCATCAGGTTATGATTTAGGACAAGATTATAAAGTGGTGGTTTTAAGTGTTCCTGAAGGAAATGATAAAATTCCGAAATATCCTGTCATGTTCAGACGTACAGATGTAACGATTATTAATAAAATCGACCTCCTTCCTTATATATCTTTCGATTTAGAAGAAGCGCAAATAAATTTAAAAGAAATTAACCCACAAGCGCAATTGAAAGCATTATCCGCTAAAACGGGTGAAGGGATGGATGAATGGATCAATTGGATAAAGGATGCATATCGACAATGCACAAAGCCATAAAAGTAATCGTGAAAGGAAGGGTGCAGGGAGTTGGATTTCGCCCGTTTATCTACTATCTTTCAAAAAAATATCACCTTAATGGAACGGTCCAAAATAATCTGGATGGTGTCATCATTTTAGCTGAAGGAGAGGAAGGACAGTTAGAGAAAATGGTTGACGAAATCATAAGGAACCCACCTAAAATAGCGAAAATTAATGAGATAAACATTTATCAAATTCCACTAGCCCATTATAAGGAATTTACGATTATTCCCAGTCGAAAAAACGGAGACTCTATTCCGTGGATACCTTGTGATGCGGCGATTTGTGAGAATTGTTTGGAAGAAATGAACGACCCATATAATCGACGTTTTCAATATCCATTTATTAATTGCACTCAATGCGGTCCACGCTATACGATTATCAATCGTCTTCCATATGATCGTTCAAATACGACAATGAAGGAATTTCCTATGTGCCATGATTGTAAAGTGGAGTATGAAGATCCGATGAATCGGCGGCATCATGCTCAGCCTATTTGTTGTTCAGATTGTGGACCAACCGTTACGCTTTATAACCAAGGTGGGAAATCATTGGCTGAAAATCAATCAGCCATTACGAAAACGGTTGATCTGATCAAACAAGGAAAGATTGTGGCCATTAAAGGAATAGGTGGCTTCCATTTAGCTTGTGATGCTTATCAAGAGAAGGTAGTTGCCCAATTAAGGCTTAGAAAGAGACGATCACAGAAACCGTTGGCGATCATGGTTAAATCTATAGAGGTGGCAAGAAATCTTTGTTATATTTCCAGCCAAGAAGAAGACCTCCTAACAAGCCCAGAAATGCCGATTGTTATTTTAAAAAGAAAAAGAGAGGGATTACTGCCACCAAATATTTCTCCAAGTTTATCGACAATTGGAGTAATGTTGCCTTATACACCTCTTCATCATCTTTTATTTGAGGATGATAATTTGAAATGTATCGTGATGACAAGTGCTAATCCATCTGGATTGCCCCTTTTATATAAAGATTCTCATTTAGGGTACCTACAAAACATATGTGATTATATCTTAAATCATAACCGTAAAATCGATTTTCCCATTGATGATTCCGTTGTTCAATTTGATGAAGAAAATGCGATATTTGTTCGGCGTGCTAGAGGATTTGTTCCAGAGCCTCTTAAAACAACATCCAATGTGGATAATATTATTGCATTAGGTGGAAACCAAAAGAATACATTTTCTGTTGGAAAACAGAATAACATTGTCATGAGTCCTCACATAGGTGATTTAGAAAACGAAGAAATGATTGCCTCTTTTGAAGAACAACTCTATCATTATAAAGAATTTCTAGGGGTTAAAGAAAAGTATGTGGCTGTCGACAAGCACCCACTATACGCATCTACTTCTATTGGAAAAACACTCAATCGTAAAATTATATCCATTCAACACCACCATGCACACCATGTATCTTGTATGGAGGATAATGGTCTTAACGAACCTTGTTTAGGCATTATATTAGACGGTACAGGTTATGGAGATGATGGAAATATTTGGGGGTTTGAATTTCTATATGGAGATGCAAAATCTTTTGAACGACTGGCTCATCTAAAATACACTCCTCTTCCAGGTGGAGAAAAAGCCGTGAAAGAACCGTGGAGAAATGCAGTGGGAATGCTGCTTTATTACTGGCCGCAAGAGGGAAAAGAATTATGTATGAAACTTTTTCCTGACAGATTAAAAGAAATAAACATGATGGAGCAAATGATCGTCCATCAGATGAATACGCCTCTAGCTGGAACATGTGGCCGTTTATTTGATGCCGTTAGTGCCATACTAGGAATCTGTTCGATATCAACGTATGAAGGGGAAGCAGCGATTAAATTATCTGATTATATGAATAGAACCAAACTAGAAAGTACAGGGGAGATGTATTCATTTCATTTAAAATCAAACACTTCAAATCAACTTCAACTTGACTTATCACCTATGATCTATCAAGTCATTCAAGATAGACTTCAACAAAAATCCAATCCTGCAATCATACAGAAATTCCATACTACATTGGTGTCTTGCTGTATACAGATGATTTTAAAAATAGTAAGGAATAGACCGGAAATAAATAGAAAGGTCGTACTGTCAGGAGGATCCTTCCAAAATGTTTTTCTTGCCAAAGAGATTCAGAAAGGTCTTCAAAAAGAAGGATTTAACGCCTATACACATAAGCATGTCCCATGTCATGATGGAGACTTATCATTAGGACAAATCATCATTGCTGCTCATCAGTTGTAAGGATAATAAAAGAAAATGAAGGGGCTGAATGGATTTGTGCTTAGGAGTACCGGCTAAAGTTATTGAAATTGAAGGGCAAAGAGCTTTGGTAGATGTAATGGGTTCGAGGATGTATGTAGGGACCTTTTTTGTTCCAGAGGTTAGGATTAATGATTATGTTTTACTCCATGCCGGGCAGGCCATGACCGTAGTGGATGAGAAATATGCCAAAGAAAGTATTGAAGAATGGAGGAATGTGTTAGATGGCAAACATGGACCTTTTTTCAGAACCGACCTTAACTCGTGAATCAGTTGAAGCGGTGATCGACTTAGCAAAGAGATTTAAAGAAGAAAAAGGCAGAAAGCCAGTATTCATGGAGGTATGTGGTTCACATACGATGGCATTAGCCAAAACAGGAATAAAAGCGAGATTGAAAGATTATGTACAGTTGATTGCTGGGCCGGGATGTCCTGTATGTGTCACAGATCAAAAGTCGATCGATGCAATGATCCAATTATCAGAAGAGTCTAACACCATTCTTTGTACATTTGGCGATATGATGCGTGTTCCAGGTTTTAAATCTACCTTAATGAAAGCGAAAACAGATGGAAAGGATATCAGAGTCGTTTACTCACCATTAGATAGTGTGAAAATAGCAGAGGAAAACCCTGATAAGGAAGTCATTTTTTTAGGAATTGGATTTGAAACAACGATTCCAATTCTCGCTCTTGCTATTCGCGAGGCAGCAAGTAAGGATCTAAATAATTATTCAATATGGATGACAACAAAATTGGTGGAGCCTGTGTTAAGAGCACTTCTTAGTTCAGGAGAGGTAAAACTTGATGGACTTCTTTTGCCTGGTCATGTTTCCGTTGTTATAGGAAAACAGAGCTATCGTTATTTAGCAGAAGAATTTGCTGTTTCGGGTGTCATTACTGGTTTTGAACCCGTTCAGTTACTCAGTGAGATTTATAAGCTGCTGCATCTTCAGCTGGAAAAAAAGGTTAAAATCATCAATGATTATACATATGTTGTAAGAGATAAAGGAAATCTCGTTGCTCAAAGTTTACTAGAAGAATATTTAGAAGCGGATGATGAGGCATGGAGAGGGATTGGTACGATTCCCAAAAGTGGATTAGTTCTCAAAGAGAAATATGGTCAATACGATGCAAAAAAGAAGTTTAACATTTTGATAGGGGAGCCGAGAGTAACCAAATGCCGCTGTGGTGAAATCGTTCGAGGGTTGATTACACCAGAAGAGTGTGTGCTGTTCAATAAAGGTTGTACTCCCACTCACCCTATTGGCCCTTGTATGGTCTCAACAGAAGGAACCTGTGCGGCACATTATCAATTCATGAGGGAGGTGTAACCTTAGTGCAGCGAATTAGTCTAGCTCATGGAGAAGGTGGAGAATTAACACACCAACTGATACAAGAGATCTTCATTCAATCATTTGGACATTCAGAGCAAACACAGTTTGATTCTGCGATTCTTACTATTCCTTCACAAACCATCGCTGTAACAACAGATAGCTTCGTAGTTAAACCTATTTTCTTTCTAGGTGGAAATATAGGGAAGCTGGTGATAACAGGAACTGTGAACGATTTAGCTGTAAGTGGTGCGATTCCTCACGTGATAACTGCTGGATTTATGATCGAAGAGGGGTTCCCAATAAAAAGTCTAAAAGAGATTGTCAACACGATGGCAGAAGAAGCGGAAAGAGCCGGGGTGAAAATTATTGCCGGTGATACAAAAGTAGTCGAAAAGGGGAGTGTGGATGGCCTATTTATTAATACGACAGGGATCGGTGTGATGCATGAACAACATCGATTGAAACCTGAAAAGATCCATGAAGGAGATTCCGTCATCATTAGCGGTACAATAGGGGATCATGGGGTCGCTATCCTGAGCGCACGCCAGGAGCTTGGGTTGCTCACAGATGTTAGGAGTGATTGTGCATTATTAAATCACCTGATTCATGAACTCTTGGAGGAAATCAAAGGAATTCGGATCATGAGGGATCCGACAAGGGGGGGATTAGCCACAACGCTCGTAGAACTATGTGAAGACTTTCGTTTGACGATGGAAATTGATGAAGCTTCTATTCCATTACGAAGGGATGTTCAAGGTGCCTGTGATATTTTAGGTTATGATCCTCTTTATCTAGCAAATGAAGGGAAAGTAGTGATCATCGTTGATTCAAATGAGCAACAAAAGGTACTTGAGATCTTGAAGAATCATGAGATAGGCAAAGATGCACGTGTGATTGGACAAATTACAACCTCTCATGTTGCATCCGGGAAACTACTTTTAAAAACAGCTGTTGGTACTACAAGAAGACTTAATCGCCTATCTGGTCAGCTTTTGCCTAGAATTTGTTAATCATTTTGAGTTGTATGCATAGGATAGGAGGAAATTGCCTAAAGGGGAGAACATCATGCAAAACATCGAAATGATTAGAATGCAAATCAATCATCTTGTTACACAAGCGCATCATGACCTCTATACGTTATCAACCTTGAGTGACACTTCCATGAAGCCACAAATTCTTCAACGGTTATGGGATGCACTATCGACCATACATTTTCTTAGTGAATGGCTGGCAAATCAGGCCATGACTAGTTATCCTATTTTACCTTCTCAACAGGCTATTGCTGGTCCTTCAGGGACTTTCAATCAGTCGCAGATTCCGCCCATTACGCCTTCACCGACTCCACCCATTTCTCAGCCTAACCAACGAACGTTTACGATTGGAGAATTAGCCACATTTGATGGAAAAAATGGGAGGCCAGCTTATGTTGCTGTCAATGGCATTGTCTACGATGTGACAAATAATCGGGCTTGGGCAGCTGCTACCCACTTTGGCTTAATAGCAGGTAAAGATTATACGCAGGAATTTGCTTCTTGTCATGCTGGGCAACAATCGATCTTAGCCACATTACCCGTTGTAGGGAGGCTGGTTTAATGGAAGGACAAATTTTGCCGCCAGAGTCTTTAACAAATGAAGCCATTGCGGAAAGGTTAACAAGTACGGCACTGGAAAGCCTCAAAAAGGGGATTATCAAGAAAAAAAACCTCATTTACTTAGAATTAAATGGTTGTTCCGGTAATATCATCTCCTTGTTAAACGGGCAGAATCCCGACTTTGAGTACACGTTAAATTCAATGGTTGATCTACGTTATAGCAATAGTTTAATGGCCGCTGAAGGAGAGCGGGCTATCGAGAAACTAATAGAGGCGATGAACGAAGAGTATATTTTAGCAGTTGAAGGAGCTGTAGCGTTAAAAAACAATGGTTTATACAATATTATCGGGAGTTGGCAAGGAAAGCCTCTTACAGGCCTTCAAGCAGCTAAGATGCTCGGGGAAAAGGCTTCTCATATTTTTGCAGTGGGGGCTTGTGCCACACATGGCGGGGTGTCAGCAGCAAAGCCCAATCCATCCCAATCTGTTGGACTACAGCAGGTCTTGCCTGACAAAAAGATGATTAAATTTCCCGGATGTCCTGTTCATCCAGACTGGTTTTTAGGGACATTAGCGCATCTTTTATTATATGGGGAGCCGGAAACAGATAACTTAGACCGACCTTTAATGTTTTATAGCACGCTCATCCATGACCGTTGTCCAAGAAGGCCGTTTTTTGACCGAGGGATTTTTGCTGAAAAATTAGGGGATAAAACATGTCTATTCAAGCTCGGATGCCGGGGCCCCGTGACGAGAGTGGATTGTCCAACAAGGCAATGGAATGGTCATGTGAATTGGCCGATAGGAGATAATACGCCATGCATTGGCTGTGCTCAGTTTGGTTTTCCAGATGCCATGGCGCCATTCATTAGCTATGACACAACAAGGGTGGTGAAAAATGAGTAAGAGAATTGTGATTAATCCGTTGACAAGAATTAGCGGTTTTATGGAAATTGATGTGATGATCGACCAGAATAGAGTCGTTGATGCCAAAACAAAAGGAAATTTATTTCGCGGCTTTGAGCAAATGTTAGTGGGCAGAAGTCCGTTTGATGCCGTTTATTTTACACAGCGAATATGCGGCATTTGCTCTGCCGCCCACTCCATGGCTTCCTCCCTTGCTTTAGAAGATGCTTTAGGTATTGAACCATTGGAACAAGGTAAATATTTACGAGACATTATCCATTGTTGTGAGTTTTTACAAAATCATACCCGTCATTTTTATCAATACACCGTTCCTGATTTTGTGAAAATTGAAGGACCTTCTCTTTTACAGTCAGACCATGATGATTTTCGATTACCTAAAAGCGTAAATGACCGGATTTCACAGAATTACTATGATTCCCTTAAGTTCAGTCGGCTAGCTCACGAAATGTTAGCTGTATTTGGAGGGAAAGCTCCCCATAATCATGGGGTTTTTATTGGAGGGATCACGACACAAGCAACAGCCGAGAAAGTCGTTCATATAGATTCCATTCTGCAGAAAATCACTTCATTTATTGATGGAAAAATGATTCCAGATGTATATGACATTGCGCGCTTCTACCCAGACTATTTTCGCTTAGGTGGAGGATATGGAAATCTTTTATCCTATGGTGCTTTTAACCATTATAAAGAGTTAGTAACACTATATGTAGATCCGCTTGTATCCACAATGGAATCGGTTGAGCCATTTAATGAAAATAAAATTCAAGAAAAAGTAGATTATTCCTATTTCAAATCAACCAATAACAACAATCAACCAGATGAAGAAGTGACAGAGCCCGATATGGACAAAGTAAAGGCTTATTCTTGGGTGAAAGCACCAAGATATAATGGTCTGCCTTTTGAGGTTGGGCCGCTTGCAAGATTAATATTAAGTGGAGATTATGACAATGGAATCTCCGCTATGGACCGAACGATTGCTAGAGTACTTGAAGCAAAGAAAATAACAGAAATTATGAAAGTACTACTCCAGCAAATTATTCCAGGGGTAGATGTGCAGAAAAAATATGAACTTCCAGAATCAGCATCTGGAAGGGGGTTAGTGGATACAACGAGAGGGGCACTAGGCCATTGGCTTAAGATTCAAGATAAGAAAATCTCATTCTATCAAATCATTACTCCTTCCACATGGGATTTTTCAACTCGGGATGATAATGGTTTTAGAGGTACTGCTGAAGAAGCCTTAGTCGGTACACCCATCCAGAATCCAGACAAACCTGCAGAGATTGGCAGAATTCTTCGTTCCTTTGATCCGTGTATGTCATGTGCGACTCATGTATATAGTCCAGGAAAACAAGTAAAAACGATAAAGGTGTTTTAATGGAAAACATAATCGTTTTAGGTATTGGCAATCGGTTAATGATGGATGATGGAATTGGAATTTATCTAATTGAGCAGCTATCCAAGCTGAATCATACACCACATGTATCTTTTTTGATAGGGGAATCAGATATTGATTACTGCATGGATCACATCATGAAAGCTACATTTGTCATCATTGTGGATGCTGTATTTTCAGGAAACAAACCAGGAGAGCTTACCGTTTATCCACTTGCCAATTTACATGAATATCAAACTTTAGACATATCGGCACATAACTTTCATTTGTTTCAATCATTATATCAACAGAAAGCTTTAATAAAGGGTTATCTCATAGGAGTTGAGCCTTATGAGATAGGGTTCCATATTGGATTAAGCAAAACCTTAAGTGAAAAATGGGAAACGATTTTACAAGATGTATCACAGACCATTCATAAGTTGATTGAAAGAATTGAGTATGTTATATAGATCTGTAGATTATAAATTAATCTAAATGAAGAACATTCCCTAAAGCATAGTCATATGATGTTTTTGTATATCTGTGAAGGGAATGAAAAAAATGTACAATGTCCCTAGTATGTATCCATTTCAAAATCAATATCAATATCAATATCATTATTTTGTTAATGCGCCATTGTATAATTATGAAAAACAGTCTGTTTACAGGAATGTGCCAAATGGTACTAACCAATATGGTTTTAAAGATTATGGACCAGAACCATTTGTCATTAATATCAATGAAGCGACAAAGCAAAACAATACGTATCGTACTGCCTTATGGACAGGGACGCATTTACAAGTTACGTTAATGAGTCTCAATGTTGGCGAAGATATCGGGTTGGAAATGCATCCTGACGTTGATCAATTCTTACGTATTGAACAAGGACAGGGGATTGTTCAAATGGGCAAGAGTAAAGATAATTTTGACTTTGAAAGAAATGTCTATGACGATTTTGCCATAATGATACCTGCTGGAACATGGCATAATCTAACCAATACAGGTAATATTCCGCTAAAACTTTACTCAATATATGCTCCTCCTAACCATCCATTTGGTACTGTTCATGTTACCAAATCAGATGCAGTAGCTGCGGAAGAAGCCTACGGTCATCGCAATGACAAAAATATAACTACCAAAAATTCAAATATGTTTAGACCAAACAATATGAATACAACTAACTCAAACACCATTAAAACTAGCTTTTCTAAAGAGGAAGCAGCAGCAATAGCTTTACTTTTAGGCATTGATTTTACCAAGAGTAAATTTGATTTAAATGAGTTTTGGATGGGAGTAAATACAGAACTTGAACATGGAAGAAAATACAATCTGACAAATGTTACTACGGATGAACCTATCACTACTGGAAAAATTGCATTTGCTCATCTCAACGAATTTCCTGATTATTATAAAAGGTTGAAAGTGCTTGAGGAAGAAGCAAAAGCGTATTGGAACCAATAATACACCAGATAAAAAGGAAAGGAGCACGCAGCAATGCGTGTTTTTTTATAATATCAGAATTTATATGTTGCCCCTTTTTTGTAATATCAGAATTTATATGTTGCCCCTTTTTTGCGAT
>NZ_CANNCR010000081.1 GCF_947503125.1 uncultured Metabacillus sp. | reverse complement strand
TGTACTAGTTAGTACGTTGTTTGTTAATCGAAATTAACGTTGGCACGCTTGGTTTTGTTTAGTTTTCAAAGATCATTATCATGTCGTTTCGTCTAGAAGCGACTTTCTTAATATATCATTTAACAACTCGATCGTCAACATCTTTTTTATAATATTTTTTCATTGTTGTTAATAATGGTATCGCTCGTAAGCGACGAAAACTAATATAACATGTAAATTTAATATGGTCAATAATAAATCTCAATTTTATTAATCAATTTGAAATCTTATTAAATATTCTTAACAAAAGTTCGTTTCTTTCCTTTAATGCCCTTATCTTTATCTCGCTCGCTTCATCTTTACTCAATAACTCTTTTACAACATTGATTTCATTTATAAGAAGATCCTCTAGTTGCATCCTTTCTTTATCATTAAATAAATAATACAGCATTTCCTTCCTCCAAAAGTATTTGTTTTTCATTATTTCTAATTTCCTTCATTTCTAATCATTTTCATCTGAGACTTAGCATAAACTTGTCTCAAGAGTAAGTAGGACGAGGAGGACCATTATGAATCAATTTCATATCATTCATATGAAAAAAATTAAACAACTAGCTTTGATTATTATGGCAGCTTTCTTTACAGCAGGGATTTTATATGTAGAAAATATATTGAATTTCCCTGTTTTCTCCACTTCAGATGGACCGAAAGCTATTTACCGGGGAGAAACGAAAAATAACGAAATTGCTTTAACCTTTGATATTAGCTGGGGAGATGTAAAAGCAGAACCAATTCTTGATACGTTAAAGAAGCATAATATTAATAATGCCACCTTTTTCCTCTCTGCTTCCTGGGCTGAGAGGCACCCAGATATTGTAAAACGAATTGTTGAAGACGGACATCAAATTGGCAGCATGGGGTATAAATATGAAAATTATCGGGATCTTGAGCCAAATGAAGTAAGAAAAGATCTATCACTGGCACAGGAAGTTTTCACAGAACTAGGTGTCAAGAATGTTACGTTACTTAGACCGCCAAGCGGAGGCTTTAATAAGGAAGTACTATCAATCGCACAAAAACACGGTTATACCGTAGTTCATTATAGTATAGATTCTGATGACTGGACAAATCCTGGAGTAGATGAAATTGTTAAAAATACGACATCTTCTATAAAAGGTGGAGACATTGTTCTCTTACACGCCTCTGACTCGGCAAAACAAACAAATAAAGCTTTGCCTGTCATAATAGGAGCGATTAAAGAAAAGGGACTAAAAAATGTTTCTGTTGGAGAGCTTATTGCCAATGCCGAGACGAAATCAAAAGAAATTAAATAAAACTGTAAAAAGAGCTAGCACATCCTAGCTCTTTTTCTTTTGGATAAATTTAGGAAGCATCAATAATTGATATGCATTACAGACCTGTAATGGGATCAGCATAAGTAATAGCCAATCCTTTTCATTTACTCTCAATGCCGGAAACCATTCAATTGTTGTAACTACGACCATAAAGAACAGCGCAGGGATAAACGCCTCTTTATTCGTAATTGATTTTTTGATAAAAGCGACAATAATGGCAACAATAAAAATATAAACGGCCATTAACAAATATGGGAATATTGTTTCATTTTCCTCTGCAAATAGCTGAAAACGGAAATAAACTAAATCAAATAGAACAAATGCGATTAATACAATCTGCGCTAAGTTCCACATAGACACCGAGCGGAAAATCCCTAATCCAAACCTATGTACTGTTAAATAGGCGAAAAAGCCCATCTGACTAATGACACTGAAGATTAGCCCAACTCCAAAAAGCCAAAATAAGATTGAAATGATCTCCTTAAAATCAAACCGAAGAAACAGTTCATTATATTCTGACCACTTTAACGCAAATCCAATAATACTTGTAGCGATTCCGCCAACAAGTAAAGTACTTAGAAAGAAACGAACCCAATTTCGACTATTCACTCCACTATCCTCCATCATGTTACTTCTATTGATTTTACCAATCCTTTATTAAAATTGCCACATGATAAGCATTTTCCTCGTATAAATTCTCCTTTCTAAATCAAAATATAAATAGTAAGTTGAGAAAAGAAAGGAGCTTGGATTAACATGAAGAGATACTCGCTCCTCATGATTATAGCAATGTTGATTTTTACCGTCATATCCGGATGTGCTCCAAGGGAAGAATCCGTCGGACAGGTAGATTACGAAGAAACAAAGAAAATGGTTGTAGATATATTAAAAACAGATGATGGAAAAAAAACCCTTCAAGAGGTTATGAAGGATGAGGAAATGAAACAAGTCCTCATAATGGATCAAAAGGTTGTTACCGACACAATTGAAAAAACTTTAACATCTGATAAAGGGGCAGAATTTTGGAAGAAGGTCTTTGAGGATCCTAAGTTTGTTGAAACATTTGCAAAAAGCTTGCAGGAAGAGCATGAAAAAGTGATTAAAGGGTTAATGACTGACCCTGAGTATCAAAAGCTCCTTATCGATGTTTTCCAGGATCCTGAATTGGAAAAAAGCGTGCTAACTACTCTTAAAGGCCAAGAATTCAGAAAGCATCTTCAGGATGTCATTATGGAAACCTTGAATAGTCCTTTATATAAAGTAAAAATTCAAGAAACTTTATTAAAGGCTGCCGAAGAAGCTGGAGCAGGACAGCAAAGCGGAGGCGGACAAGAAGATCAAGCCAACCAAAGTGAAGAAAATGCAGGTGGCGGTGGACAGGAAGGCGGAAGCTAAAAAAGATTATCTCACAAAAGGGTCTGACCCCTCCAAATATTGGAGGGGTCCTTTGTTTTTTATGCTTTTACTGGTATGATTTCTGTTATTTGTTCAGCAATCGATTGATAAATTTGTCCTGTCGGATGGGCCTCGCCATACACGGATGGAGCAAAATCCTCATCATTCCAATCAGGCTGTTGCAAAGGAATCTTCCCAATCAGTGGTACTCTAAGCTCCTCTGCCAGCTTTTCCCCACCGCCGCGGCCAAACACATATTCTTTTTCTCCTGTTTTGGCACTTTCAAAATAAGCCATATTTTCGATGACTCCGACAATTTCATGGTCGGTTTGAAGAGCCATTGCTCCGGCTCTTGCTGCAACAAACGCCGCCGTTGGATGCGGGGTTGAGACAATAATTTCTTTACATGACGGGAGCATGGAATGTACATCTAATGCCACATCACCTGTGCCTGGAGGTAAATCTAATAATAAATAGTCGAGCTCTCCCCATTCCACTTCATTGAAAAAGTTAGTAAGCATCTTTCCTAACATAGGGCCTCTCCAGATAACCGGTGCATTATCTTCCACAAAAAAGCCCATAGAAATGACCTTTACGCCGAATCGTTCAACAGGGATTATTTTTTCGCCTCGCACAACTGGTCTTTTCGTAATCCCCATCATATCAGGAACACTGAACCCATAAATATCAGCATCAATTAACCCCACCTTTTTCCCTAAACGGGCGAGGGCAACAGCTAAGTTGACGGAGACCGTTGATTTCCCAACTCCTCCCTTTCCACTTGCAATTGCTAAAAAAACGGTTTTCCTTCCAGGTGACACTAAGGAATCAGATTGAGCGGAAGACTGATCATAAAAAGCAGCGATTGTTTCTTGTGGAAGCTCATGGAAACGAAGCCCTACAGATTCTGCCCCTGCTTCCTTTACTTTTGCAACGATTTGCTGTTGTAATTGCAGCTGTTCTGCCGTATTTGTTTTTGAAATTCCTACTTTTACGCTAACATGAGATTTTTCTTGTTTTATTGCGATTTCTTCTATTGCATTAAGCTCTTCTAACGATCTATGTAAAAAAGGATCTTGTAGTTGTCCGATTATTTTTCGTAGTTCTTCTTCATGCAGCATGTTTACCACCCTTTTTGATTTCGTTTACATTAGTATAACATACTTACCAAGAAGGGAAGATTGATAAGCACTGAATTGTTTATTCAGGCGGGTTTTTTTCATTTGAGAAATATCTTAATATACCAGTGTAGATCGATGCTGCAATTTTTTCTTGATACTTATCTGTAGCAAGCATTCTTTCCTCCTGGGGGTTTGATAAAAATCCTACTTCAACGAGAGCTCCTGGTTTTTCCACATTTTTAAGCAAATAGATCCCGTCAATAGGCTTTGCTACACGTTCTGTATTTTCAAGATTTCTTCGAAGCTCATCTTGGATAAATTTTGCCACATGTTCATTTTCGATAAATTTCCCATGATAAAAGGTTTGTGCACCGCTCCATCTTGATGAGGGAATGGCATTTAAATGGATACTTAAAAATAAATCGGCATAAGACTCATTGATGAGTTTTACCCGCTTCTTTAAATCCTCCGCTTTTCTTCTGCTGTACCCTTTTGTGTCTTTATCTGCAAGGTCGACATCCTTTTCTCGTGTTAATAAAACGAGCGCACCTTGTTCTTGCAAATATTCTCTAACCTTTAGAGAAATACTTAAGGAAATGTCCTTCTCTAAAGATGAACTGCCAACAGCTCCTCCATCCGGTCCTCCATGTCCTGGATCAAGGTATATAATCTTTCCAGTTAAGGGTAAATTCCATGATTCCCAAGAATTATTATTGTTAAATTGCCATTGAAATAAAATTAGCAACAAGACAAACCCTGCTATAAAGCCAAATAACTTTATTTTTTTATTCATATTATTCCCTCCTGCTCGTCCTCTTTTCAATATATGGGACAATTAGGAGGAATATGATAAGGAAGTACAAGACAGTATCTGTTAATGAAGCCTTAATTTATAACGCTTTTCACCTTTAATAAAGCCTTGTTTCCACCATGACTGGATAAAATATTCACAAGCAAAGTAAATTTCATCAAAGGAAATGTCCTTTTCATTCATTTTTCCCCAGTTTGTTAAGTAATCAAACAAATCATCGATTAACCGTTTTTCCTCTGATTGGCATCTGCGATTTGCCGATTGCATGGATTCCCCATAATAACCAAATCGGCTATATTTTGCTCCAAGTAAAAATGCTTCTATCGCAAAATCAATACAGCCGTCCTCAATGACCGTCTTTTTAACTTTTTCAGCAAAGCTTCCAAAGCAACCTTCAATACCACTCTTTATTTCTGATAAAGAAAGCTCTCTTAGCATTTTCTTCTCATATTTTAACTCTTTTTGGTGTCTTTTCTGCTTTAAAGAGATAATATCATTCATCTTAGAAGCCTCCCTTATATGTATTGTTTAACCCGACTTCTTTATCATTCGTGTGATCTCTTGCCAATTTACCTTTCTTGGTAATAACTTATATCTCCCTGAAAACAGGAATATAAATAAATAAAGCGGATTTCGAGGAGGGATAGAATGCTCATTCATGTGATCCAATTTGGGGAAACACTGTGGGCGATCGCCAGGAGGTATAGTGTTACCATTCAGCAAATAGCTGCTGCAAATCAATTGGAGAATCCGAATCAACTAGTTGCTGGATTAGCGCTTGTTATACCACCCCCTTATCAAACCCATACTGTCCGGTATGGAGAAACATTGTGGATGATCGCCAGACGTTATGGAATAACTGTTCAAGAAATCGTTCAGGCAAATCAACTAAATGACCCTTCACTCATTTATCCAGGAACCATTTTAAGAATTCCGGCAAAAAGCCATACGGTCCGAACTGGGGAATCTTTATGGCAAATTGCTCAAAATTACGGTACTTCCGTTCAGGAGATACTTAGAATCAACCAAATCGAACAACCGAATCTGATTTATCCAGGGACGGTTTTAACCATTCCTGTTACTAAGCCTGTTATTGATGTGAATGCCTATACAATAAACACAGGAGAGACTGGGGCAAGTGAAGTTCGGGAAGCAGGAGAATTCTTAACCTATTCGTCTCCCTTCGCCTATATCATGAGAGAAGACGGAGGATTAACGTCCATTAACGATGATGCCATTATCCAAGCTTCCTTTGATGAGAGAGTAGTCCCTATGATGTGCATAACAAACTTTACCTATCGGGATCCCGGTTCCAGGCTTGCACGAACAATCCTTTCCAGCACACAAATCCAGGACAGATTGCTAACAAATATTCTAACCACCATGAGAGAGAAAGGTTATCTCGGATTAAATGTTGATTTTGAAAATGTTTATCCAGAGGATCGTACATTATACAATCAATTTTTACAGCGTACGGTTGACCGTCTTCACCCTGCAGGATTTTTTGTGTCAACAGCCCTTGCGCCAAAAACGAGCGCTGAGCAAAAAGGATTATTATATGAAGCACATGATTATCCTGCACATGGCAGAATTGTCGACTTTGTCATTTTAATGACCTATGAATGGGGATACAGATTAGGTCCTCCCCAGGCGATTTCGCCACTTAACCAAATTAGGCGGGTATTAGACTATGCCGTTTCCGTTATTCCACGGAGCAAGATCTTCATGGGCTTTCAGATCTATGCCCGTGACTGGCTGCTTCCCCATGTACAAGGACAGGAGGCAGAAACATTTAGTGAACAGGAAGCGGTACGCAGAGCACTTCAATATGGGGCTGTCATTCAATATGATGCTGTTTCACAAACGCCATTTTTCCGTTATATTGACGAACAGGGACGCAGCCACGAAGTTTGGTTTGAAGATGCCCGCAGCGCCCAGGCCAAATTTGATACAGTAAAGGAATACGGACTTCGCGGTATCAGTTATTGGGTACTTGGTTATCCATACCCACAAAACTGGCAGCTGCTTAAAGACAATTTTTCCATTCGAAAAATACTTTAGTTGTTTTTTGAGTGCATTTTACTATCCAGACCTACCCCTGCATATATTTTTTAAAGGAAAAAAGTGACAGGTGGGATGAATGAAAATGAATACTTATGACGTCAGAAACGCGATTCATTATTTTCACACGAAAATTCATGAAACGAACCACCCTTATTATTGGTACTATTCAGCTGATACACAAGCAAGAGCCGGATTGACAAACGATGCTTTGCAAACGATTGATCAAGCCTTGTCATTCCCAACTCCTTACGAACAGCATCTCAAAGAAATGAGGGCAAGCCTTAAACGCTTCGTAGATCCTAATAAACCTTCTGTTGTAGCTGCAAAACGAGGAGATATTGATGGTGACAGGATGAAAGACCTTGTCATGCTTAGCGCTAATAAAACCCCTGATAGTCCATTTTGGAAAAATATTACGTTGGTCGTCCAAAACGGAAGAACTCAGCAATATGAACAAATCTCCTTGAAAAATAACAGCGGGTACAATCCTACCCTTTTTCTAGGGGATGTTACAGGGGACAAAGCAGATGATATTTTAGTGGTTATTGATACTGGAGGAAGCGGCGGTATGATTTATGCCTATATATTTTCCTCTCTCAATGGAAAGATTACGGAAATTTTCAATTCTGATGCTTTTAATGAAACATATAAGTACGATGTGAAGTATGAAAATCAATATAAAGCAGCAGTGACAAGCTATCATCAGGAAAGGTATATTCTTGACCTTACTTATAAGGGAAAGGAATATTTATCTGAGATTTATACGAAAAATGGCTTATTAAAGGCACCGATCGAAGGATAGGTAAATCCGTTATCCGGTTTATATCCTATTGATTTTAACAGGGACGGTACATACGAACTTGTAGCATATCAGAGGATTGCCGGGAGATACAATGCTGATTCACTCGGGTTTGTACAGACTGTTTTAAAATGGACCGGCCATACTTTTGTTCCTGACCGGCAAAGCGTGTCTATTTTTGGCGGACAGATATAGATGAAAAGGGCTGACTCTTGTTGAGAAAGCCCTTTTCATCATTATATAATGTTTTTACTTTGCTAAATTTGCTACTTCTCCAGGAGATAATGCACCTTCATAAATTCGTACTTCATCCATTAACCCCTTAAATGGTGTATCCCACCAGTTAACACCTAAGCTAAAGTTTGCGTCAGTTGTTGTAAAGATATTCGGGAAGTTCGTTCCTGTAAACTTTTGTTCCCCATTAACATAAACCGTGATTGTACCGTTGTCTACTGTGAAGGCCAAATGTGACCATTCCCCTTGCTTGATTGTCATGCCTGCTGAAGCATCATACCATCTAGCACTACCAGACCAAACCATTGTATTTCCGTTTGCTGGTCCATTTGGTACAAGGCTTACCCAGTTATTACTGTCTCGCGCCCCAAAGAAGGTTGTCGTAAAGGTCGTTAATTGTTCAGGCTTTAACCAAAGCGAGACGGAATATGTGTTACTGGAAATTAACCCATTCGGCAAGCGAATACCTGATTCTCCGTTAAACACCGCAGCCTGACCGTTTTTTCCTTCAGCATATGTTATCGTACCGCCGGTATTATCGATTCGATTACCCGTAATCATACCTTCTCCAAATGTTTTAGTACTATCAATAATGTTATTTTCAAATGCATAATGTGCCGATAATCCAGCCTCTTGATATGGCAGTACTGTAATTGTAAAGGTTTTTGTTTTTGTTACTTCACCTTTTGTGATGGTTGCAGTCAGTTCAGCCGTTAATGGACTTTCTCCAGCCTCTGGTCGAGTAATTTCTCCTGTCTCTGTGATAACGTTAGGATCAGAAGTTTTCCATGAAATAGTTGTATGACGAGTACCTTCTGTTGGAAGTGTTAAATTGGCGATAACCTTATCAGTATCACCGAGATCTAAATCTTCATAAACAGCCGCTGCAATCTCTTGATCTGTTTGATCTTGAAGTTTGCTTCCCCATACAGAAACACCTTCTTTTGATATCGCTGTAAATGTCATCACATGACGCTCAGATGTCGGATCCCATTGACGTACGAATACTCCGTTATACGTCATTCCGTCAATTGTAAGCTCCGCTTGGTCGTGGCTTGTTTTTTTCCAAGTACCTTGAAGATTACCAGAAACTGTATTGTCTTTATTCAAACGGATTAAAACGGATTTATGGATTGTTGATGATGTATCCTTTTCGTGGTTAATAAATTTATATTCACCAATGACATCCTGTCTGTTCACTTTATCAATGGTTTCACCTGTATAGCGGTATGGTGCGGCAACCGGCCAACCATCTTCGTTCATAAACAATTGATGGATACGAAGCTCATGCATCTCCCCTGTTTCTGGGAAACGTGTATGGAAAACTAAAAACTTCTGACCTGTTTCCTGGTCGTAATAAACGGAATTATGTCCTGGCGCAAGATAACCGTATCCTATTCCAGTACCTGGGTCTCCTACTTTTCTTTCAAACAGGAAATTCCCCATAAGCTTTAATCCATATGGTGAATGATCAACATTCCCTGGTAACACTGCATTTTGTCCTTTTGGATCTAAGTACGGGCCATCCGGGTTTTTTGATCTGAATACCCTTATATTATAGCCACCGTCTGCACCGAGCCAGCCGTAAGATACATAAAGATAATAATAGTCAGTATTCTTGTCATAAATGACATAAGGCCCTTCTCCAGATTTTGTATATCCCCCTGAAATTTTCGTTCCAAAATAGCGGTCGATGAGTCTGCCATCCTTAGTCTCTCCATCCTTACCTGGATGGATAACTTGTCCAGTCGCTTTATCTACTTCAAGCGCAAATATCCCGCCAGACCACGAGCCATATGTCATCCACAGCTTCCCGTTCTCATCGTAAAACAAGTTAGCATCAATGGCATTTGGGTAGGTAGCATTTTCATAAGAACCATCACTGTTAAACCATGCTTCATTCGGGCCGGCTAATGTCCCGTTATCAATCAGTTTTTTAATATTTGTATTTGTCCATTTCTTATTTACTTTACTATTGTTATCATATGCCTCTTCTTCCGTAAATCCTGAATAGATAATGGTATCAACATACTTATACGGTCCCTCGATATCCTTTGCAACGGCATAACCAATAGCAGAACGGATATAAGTAGAGGAAGCACTATAATAAATCATGTAAGCACCCTTCGTGCCATCTTCATTCACATAGTCTTTGTTCCAAAACACATCAGGAGCCCAAACAGCAAAGCCGCCTTTACTATCAGAATCATTTTCACCCGCCCAAGCAAAGGAGCCCGCTAGATTTTTTGATAAGTCTCCATAAAGTACATTTCCAGGCGTTGTATAGCCATTCGTAAATCTTGACCAGCTAATTAAATCCTTTGACTTTGCTGCCTCAATATGAGAACCAAACACATAATAAGTATCTCCATCTTTTACAATAGATGGGTCATGTACAGACACATTTTGAAAGTTCGGTGCTTCGCCTTGAGGATCAAGGTTTGGTTTATTACTATTATCGCTTGGCTTACTAGCAGCCTTGTCCGCCCCTATCCCTATAACAGCACTTGGTATGATTAACACAAGCATTAACAAGCCAAATGCCAATCTCCGTTTCCAGCTCTTTAGCATATAAAAATTCCCCTCTCTTATAAACAAAAATGTAAACGCATCCAATTTAAGATGATAGAAATTGCAATATTATCACATCTCAAGCCAAGGTATAGAGTTATCTCTCGTTCTGTGTAAAGCTAAAGTATAGAGCCTAACTTGGTGTATGAAACGTCTTTAGTATGATCTACTCTTTACTAGAAAGAGTTTGGTGTAAGGATGATGGAGTAATAATATGAAGCATTTATTGTGTATTCTAAGTTGACGAGCTTTGAAGATAGTAGTTGTAAACAGTTTAAATTAATGACGTAATTCCCCTCCTTCTGAAAATGTCTCTTCTGGTATTGGTTAACGCTTACAAAAAACCAGTAGTTAATATATTTATTAACAACTTAATAATAATATGAAATATAACATTCATCAAGCGTGACCTTTTTACTATTTTATTTATTTCGTTCACCTTTTTGTTACCCTGTTAAAATTCCCACTGTAATATAGCTTAATAAAAATGCGCAAGGCGACAAGCATAAGGCGAACAGGAATAGAGGGTGTATTTACCTTCAATTCCTGTTTGACTAGATGGCGCTTGGAGCTAGACACAAAAAATAAGTACAAAAAGTTATATTTTCCTAACGATAAAAAACCCCCAACCACATCCGGTTGAGAGCCTTTGTTTACTTATTCAAAATAAGATAGAAGTCCTTAAGTTCATTCTATTGCATTAAGGCACAATCACATCAGTTTCAATCAAGCGCGGATGGATCTTTTTCGCTTTCGCATAGGTTTCATCTGTGTTTACTTTATATACATGCAGTTTTAACCCGGCATTTTTGATTTTTTTGGCCGTTTCTTCATTGATATTATGAATGGATGTTGTATAAATAGCGTTATTGTATTTCTTTAACTCTTGAATATCGGCCTCTACATTCGTTAATGCATTTCCCAGAAATGTCACGGTTGCTTCTGGGTACCATTTATTAAATTGATCTCGGATACTTTGATTACTTAGGACAAAGAAGGAATGATTTAATACATTAGCATTTTTAGCTTCTTTCATGATGCCATCCACAAATGCCTTGTCCTCCCATTTTCCTTTTGAACCGTCAAAATTGATACCTAGACCGTATTTATATGCTTCTTCTAAAACTTCATTAAGTGTTGGAACCTTATGATCTGTCACATTGCCATCTTTATCTTCAATCGAAAAGCTTTGAATTTCCTCTAATGTTAACTCTTCAACCATTCCAGAGCCGGTTGTTGTACGGTCGACCGTTTGGTCATGCATTAACACATAATGACCGTCTTTCGTCTTTTGAACATCGATTTCAACAAAACCATATCCTAATAAACCGGCTTGAGTGATGGACTCTAATGTATTTTCTGGAGCTGCCACCTGTGCTCCGCGATGGGCACTTAACTCCATTTTATTACTTTGCAGCCAGTTATTATTCGGCTCTGCACTTACAGCATGCCCGAAAAGTCCAGATGTGACAAACATACACAATGTAGCAAGCAACATGAATCGCCTCTTTTTCACTTTTTCTCCACTCCTATTGTATGATTATGTACACCTTTACATTACCTAGCTGTTGTAAACTGCAGATTAATTTTCTATTACATTTTTGATAATTTAACTGTTTTATATAAAATCACTAGTGTACTTGATCTTATGTTTTACGAAATATGGAGAAAAGCCAATCAAGATTTCCTTTAGGCTTTTGAATTGCCTTTTCCAATCGTTTATTAAATTCATTTTGTGAACGCCATTCTTCTTGCTGTTCTTTGCGCAAATTTTGAATTTCTCTTTGGAGAAATTCATTTTTTTCTTTTTCTTGTTGGAGCAATTCTTCGTAATAGATCTTTTGTTGTTCAGTTAGTTTTTCAATTTTCGCATGGGTTTTTTGTGATGAATTCCCGATGCTAGAGCTTATTACATGGTGATCTTGCTGGAGGCGGGCAACTGTTGTTTTAAGCTGAGTCATATCGTTTGTCAGTTGAACATTCAATTCACGTGTTGCAGCGAGTTCATTCCCTAAATATAACAAGAATTCTTTTAATTGATTGGGATCGTATGGTAAGTTTTCATATGTATCGGGTACCGCTATTTCTGTATCACTGGATCCTGTTAATTTTTCTTTTTGCTGATCCACTAAGTCCTTTGCTGTTTCATCAAGAGGTTTGTCCGTATCGCGTAACGCTATAAGTGCTTCAATATCGGATTGAACAAAGATACGCCGATCACCATCTTTTAAAAACTCATATCCATTCCGCTCTAAGATTTGACCATACTTCCGGACCGTAGGAGTTGCAATTCCTACTTCTTCTGCCACTTCCTTAGAAGAGTAGGCTCGTTCATTTGATTGAATATCATTTCGCATAGTAAATCTCCTTTCCTTTTGAGATAAAGGTTTTTATTAAATTTCAACGTTATATCGCCCTGCGATACAGAGCACAAAAAGCCGCTCAACCTCTTACTTATGAATTTTACCAAAAGATGAAGTGTTTTTGGTCTAGTTTATCTCACTGTCTTTTGTTTTGACTTAAATCGCTTGATTAGATCGCCCAATATATCGGGCTCTTTCTATATATTTCGTAGTCAATCTCATTTATTGTAGTTAGGACTGTAAAAAATTCTCTTTAATTTATTCATTGGAACGTAAAATCATCTTAGAAAGAAATTTCTTAGAGAGAACTAGAAAAATTTCTTTCTAATTTGTATGGTCAAAATGGAGCAAAAGCAACCAATTCCTTTGTTTAACTCAACTAACGCTTGCTGCAACCCGAAATGATTGAACTCTTGCACCAGTTAATGTTTATCCCAGCTCATAATATTTTCTAAATTGCACATCTTAATATCATCGAGAGGTGAGTATTATGAAAGATAGAACTATATTAAATACATTGACTGCAGTTGGAATAGGTGGAAGCATATTCTTTTTATTAAGAAAAAAAGGTGATCTAAAGGACTGGTTTCTTATTTATTTTATTAAAACTTTAGTTTCTACTATATTTGATGGACCCGTCATAAAGCAGAAATACTTAAAATATCCACAGCGTTATTTTCCTAAATTATTTGACTCGAATATTGTATTTCTTTATGTGATATTTCATTTATCATGTGTGATGTATAATCAATTTACTTATAAAATGAAGCCACTTATGGATAGGTTACACTTAGCTGGACAAAAAAATTAAGGGCTAGCAGACTGATAGAGAAATAAGTATATCAACCCTT
>NZ_CANNCR010000080.1 GCF_947503125.1 uncultured Metabacillus sp. | reverse complement strand
GCGGTCCGGACGGGACTCGAACCCGCGACCTCCTGCGTGACAGGCAGGCATTCTAACCAACTGAACTACCGGACCAATTATTATATCAGGGAAATAAATAGGAGGTGAGCTTTGCGAATTAACGCAATTAGACCCACATCCTATTCTTCCACATATGGTTATGACCCGTACGGGATTCGAACCCGTGTTACCGCCGTGAAAGGGCGGTGTCTTAACCGCTTGACCAACGGGCCATATAAAATATGGCGGAGAAGGAGGGATTTGAACCCTCGCGCCGCTTACGCGACCTACACCCTTAGCAGGGGCGCCTCTTCAGCCTCTTGAGTACTTCCCCATATGGCTCCGCAGGCAGGATTCGAACCTGCGACCGATCGGTTAACAGCCGATAGCTCTACCACTGAGCTACTGCGGAATATTTTGCAACAGACTTCTTTTATTATATTGAGTAAGGATTGTCCTGTCAATACTCCTTTTCAATATTAACTAAATGAAGTTCTTTTATGATTATTTTTTTGCGCCATCAGCGACGGCTTTTATAATTTATCATAGTCCCCTTCATTCCGTCAACCCTTTTTATACAGATAGATTTTTCCACCGCATCTCCCACATACTAGACGAGTTGTATCAACTCTTCGCTTACGATTATAGATTTGATGACAATTCTTGCATTTATATTGCAGGAGAACACTATTCCCCTTTTTTTCTTGTTTTAAAGGTGTACAATACCTCGGCGCACCTACTTCTTTTAGTAATTCTTTAAAGTCTTTATCACCATGCTTATAGCCTCTTCCTTCTAAATGCAAATGATAGTGGCAGAGCTCATGTTTAATGATGCCAATTACCTCATCAAGACCGTACTCATGATAATACTTTGGATTAACGTCGATATTATGGCTTCTTAATAAATACCTTCCTCCAGTCGTTCTCAGCCTTTTGTTAAAGGTTGCCTTGTGGTTGAATTTTTTACGAAAATAGGTCAAAGAAATATCCTCAACGATTTTCTGAAGCTGTGTATCATCCACGATCATTTCCCCCAATTTAAATGGTACATCGTACTAGCACTCTGCATACATTATAAACACCCATACTCCATTATAATGGTTAAGGAGGTATGCGCAAATGCCATCATGGTTACAAAATCAAATGCAACGTGCTTTTTATGAAAAAAATCGCTACCAAATCAAATTACTTAATCAGTGCTGGTTTTTCTATAGAGAAAAACACTGCTCATAAAAAGCAGTGTTTCTTTTTAATTATGCACCATAGTTAGGGCTACTCTTCCTTTTTTATGATCAACATCATCCACCCAAACCGTTACAACATCTCCAACCGATACAATATCAAGCGGATGCTTCACAAAGGATTTACTTAATTTCGAAATATGAACAAGGCCATCTTGCTTAACACCAATATCAACGAATGCCCCGAAATCGACGACATTACGTACAGTCCCTTGCAATTCCATACCTTGCTGTAAGTCTTCTAATTTTAATACATCTTTCTTCAATAATGGTTTTGAAATTTCGTCGCGCGGGTCTCTTTCCGGACGAATTAATGCATCACATATATCTTTAAGTGTTAACTCACCAATTCCAAGGACCTCTGCTGTTTCTTTTAGATTTATATTCATGATCTTTTCTTTTAACTCTTCACTTCCTAAATCAGAAACAGAAGCATTTAATTGATCCAAAAACTTTTGTACCTCTGTATATCTTTCAGGATGAATTCCGGTCCGATCTAAAGGCTGCTCACCTTCTAAAATTCTTAAGAAACCGATACATTGCTCAAATGTTTTCGCTCCCAAGCGAGGAATATCCTTTAACTGCTTGCGGTTTGAAAATCTCCCAAGCTCTTCTCTCTTCTTTACGATATTGTTCGCAACAGCCTTACTTAAGCCGGCAACGTATTGTAACAGTGAAGATGAAGCGGTATTAACATTAACTCCTACCTGGTTTACAACTGTTTCAACAACAAAGGTTAACGACTCATTTAGCTTTTTTTGTGAAACATCATGTTGATATTGACCAACACCAACTGATTTAGGATCAATTTTCACTAACTCAGCCAATGGGTCTTGCAGTCTTCTTGCAATTGAAACAGCACTTCTCTCCTCAACCTGCAAATCAGGGAATTCCTCTCTTGCCAAATCGGAAGCAGAATACACACTAGCACCCGCTTCATTAACAATTAAGTAAGACACTTTATCATCGATTTCTTTTAAAACATCTGCGATAAATTGTTCTGTTTCCCTTGATGCCGTTCCGTTTCCAATCGCTACGATTTCAATATTGTAGGTTTTCAAAACATCTTTTACAGTCGCAACCGCTTGCTCCTTCTTATTAACTGGAGGATGGGGATAAACGACTCCTATATGTAGCATTTTTCCAGTTTGATCGACGACAGCTAGTTTACAGCCTGTTCTATACGCAGGGTCTACTCCTAATACCATTCTTCCTTTTAAAGGCGGCTGCAAAAGCAGGTTCCGGAGGTTTTCTGAGAAAATATGAATGGCTCGATCCTCTGCTTTTTCTGATAATTCTTTTCTAATTTCCCTTTCGATGGATGGTTGGATCAATCTTTTATAGGCATCATCGATTGTCTCTACCATAATTTCCTGTACAATCGTTGCTTTACCCTTTAACTCTTGTTTTTGAATATAGTTAATAATTTCTTCATATGGCGGAATAATCGCGATACGAATGATATCTTCCTTTTCACCGCGATTTATCGCAAGCACACGGTGAGGAACAATTTTTTGAATAGGTTCTTCGTAGTCGTAGTACATTTCATACACATTTTTTTCATCTTTTTCTTCATTTTTTACAACGGAAGAAATCGCACCTTTTCTAAACGTTATATCACGGATCCATTGACGGTACTTTGGTTCGTCAGATAGCTGCTCCGCAATGATATCCTTGGCGCCACTAATAGCTTCCTCAATCGAGTGAACCCCTTTTTCTTCACTTAAAAACTCGTTTGCCTTTTTTGCCATATCTCCTTGACTTGGCAATTTGAGAATCCATTGTGCGAGGGGCTCAAGTCCTTTCTCCTTCGCTACCGTTGCCTTTGTTCTCCGTTTTTGTTTATAAGGTCGATATAAATCTTCAACCTGCTGCAGCTTCATGGACTTTTTAATTTCACCAGCAAGCTGTTCCGTTAATTTCCCTTGTTCGTCGATAAGGCGCAGCACTTCTTCTTTGCGATTTTCAAGGTTTTGTATGTATGTCCACTTTTCGGAGATGTCACGAATTTGCACCTCATCAAGCGCACCTGTTTGTTCCTTACGGTAACGCGCAATAAAAGGTACGGTATTCCCTTCTTCCAGCAGTCCTATCACATTAGCTACTTGCTTCAATTGGATCGAAAGCTCTTTACTAATGTACTGCATAATTTGATCTTGTTTTTCTATCATCATAGCCTCCAAATAAATAGTCTATCTTCCATACATCATTGATTGAATTAACAATCACATATGTAACCAGTTTACCAGATATAAATACTTGAATAAAATAGGACAAAAGATAATCCTTATACATAAAATTAGCCGCTCAACTATTCTAAGTAATTAAAATAGCTGACCGACTATATAGGTTAAGTCATCATTTCTTGTTTTTGTATAAGCCTCCAAAGATTGCGATAGATCTTCTACCGACCGTCCATTATAAAGTAGTGCTTTAGCACCTGGAAGCACGAGCCCATCTGTATGAATAATAAATTTTGATCCTTTTTCGTACGAATATGTTTGAGTACGGTATTTTTGTGGCCTCCCGGATAAATAGCCTAAAATCGGCAATGGATAAATAAAGGTGCCAGATGGTGAACAAAGGATAAAGCGGATATTCCCCACTGAACTATATGTGAATTGATTTTCCTTAAAATCAATTTTTAATATCGAGACTGTTGCACCTCGCTTATCCCTCAGCTCTTGATTACAAAGATCGATTAATACGTCAACATCTTCATTATGTTTTTTTTCGACCAGCGCGCTTATTGCAGATGATGAATCATTTGCACGTTCTCCGCTCCCTAAACCATCGGCTAGTGCACAAATAAAATAATCCTCGGTAGCTTTTATAAAAAAGCTATCTCCACAGCAGGTTTTTCCCTCTTTGGGTAATTGATAAACTAATGTATGTACAAAGCTGTTAGATTCTCGAACAATCATCTATTTATCTCCGAAGGCATGTCTTTTAATAAAGCTTCCTTTAATTTTTGAATCGCTCTTCTCTGTAATCGTGAAACATGCATTTGTGAAATTCCCAGCTGTTCCCCTGTTTCCTTTTGGCTCATATTCAAATTAAACGTACAATCAATGATTTCTTTTTCTCTATCTGTCAAAACATGTAATACACTTTGGATCATGAGCTTTTGATTTACTTTTTCATATCCCTGCTCCTTGGTACCTACTATATCTAGAATAGTAACCGTACTTCCCTCTGCGTCCGCTTCAATGGAATGATCCACAGAAAGTGCCTGATAACTTTTGCCCATTTCCATCGTTTCTAAAACTTCCTCTTCTGTTACGTCTAAATAATCTGCTATTTCTTGAACCTTTGGAGACCGCTGCATTTCATTAGTAAGTGTATCAACAGCCGTTTTAATCTTTGGTCCTAATTCTTTAATACGCCTCGGAACATGGACACTCCACGTCTTGTCCCTTAGAAAACGCTTTATTTCCCCAATAATGGTTGGGATAGCGAATGCTTCAAATGGCTTACCGACAGTAGGGTCATATCTTCTGATCGCCCCTAGCAAACCAATCATCCCAACCTGCCTAAGATCTTCATGGAAGCTCTTTCCCTTGGAGTATTTTTTAGCTAATGTTTCAACTAAGCCTGTAAAGTGTTCTACTAGAGCTAATTGTGCATCGTTGCTTTCCGTTTTCTGAAAGTCGACAATTAGCTCATTCACTTGTTCTTTAGTTAGCTTCATAGTTCGTAATGGTTGTGTCATGATCTATCCGCTCCCCGCTTAAGTACTTAGTCATGAAGACTGTTACACCTGAGTTAACAAGTACACGGACTTCATCCATGAGCGTTTCCATCAAATAGAGACCCAACCCTCCTTCAGAAAGCTGGTCAATCGGACTTGAAGCAGAATAAGGACCAAGTTCATTTTTTGTTTTTTCAAAGTCAAAGCTCTTGCCATTATCAGCTATCATGACATCAAGACGATCTTGATATAGGCCGAATCCAACGACGACCTCTCCGCCCTCTTGTTGTTTATAAGCATGCTGAACAGCATTTGTACAAGCCTCGCTAGTTGCAATCTTTAAATCTTCTATGTCATCATAGGAATATCCCATTCTACTAGCTATTCCAGAAAGAGTTAATCTGATAATTCCTACATACTCCGGTTTAGCTGGAACCTTCATTTCTATATAATCTACTAATTCCTTCATTGTACCCCACCCTCTGATTTTGAAGATATATCAATGATGTCATCTAGTCCCGTTATACTAAATAAGCGTTCTAAGCGATCCGACAGTTCTACAAGATTTAATTGACCATTATTCTTTCTTATTACTTTCAATAAACCAACAAAAACTCCTAAGCCAGTACTGTCCATATAGGATACCTGTTTTAAATTTACGATAAGATTCGGATTGTGCATTTCAGCATGCGGCATCAAAGCTTCCCTTAATTTCGGAGCTGTGAATGCATCAATTTCCCCTGCTACTGAAACCATTTTTTTATCATCAAGATTCTCTACATCTATCTTAATATTCATTCCTCATCACCCCAAAGATCTAATTATGTAATTACATACCCGAATTTCAAAACATTAAACCATTCTTTTTAAAATAATTAATGTGAAATCATCTCTAAGTTGAAAATCCTGCATTTTTTCAAAGTGGCGATAAATTTTTTCAACAATTTGTTGTGAAGGAAGATCCTTATATTTCCGGATCAAATCAGTAATAACAGACCTTTCAACAAACCCTTCATCGGTTCTCGATTCTGTTACACCGTCAGAAAGCAGGACAACCATATCGCCTGGTTTTACGTTTTTTTCGTATTGGTGGTACTTAACATGTTGATCCACACCTAAAACAAGCCCTTTGGTTAAGAGGTCCTCAAACATATCTGTAGAGGAATGATAATAGAAACCTGGTTCATGACCAGCGGAAGCATATGTAAAGATATGATCACAAGTATTATACATCCCATAAAACATGGTAATAAACATACTAGCATCTACATTCCGTTCAACCACTCGATTAAGGTTTTCTAAGATTTGATTAGGATTTTTACGTGATTCCGGAAAGCTATCCATTGCATATTTAATCATCGACATACATAAAGCAGCTGGTATCCCTTTCCCAATAACATCTGCCACTGCTATACTGATTCCTTTATCATCTTGGACAAAATGATGATAGTCTCCATTCATTTGCTTTGCTGGTACGCTAATCGCACCTATATCAAGTGAATCAATAACTGGAATAGATGTTTCCAGCAACGTTTGTTGAACGCTTGCAGCAATCTGAATTTCCGATTTTATTTCCATTTGCTGATCACGCAAGCTCTGATGCTCTTGATAGGCCATTCCATAGCCCATCATTACTTCCAATAGGAAATCAAGTGACGTTAGGATCTCATTTCTTATGTCTGGAAAAAGTTCCTGAAGAACCTTTCGGTGTATACTAATGATCTCTTCAGGTGGTATTTGATGTTCGATTGTTTTCCTGCTTAGTTTTTGACCTTGATATAATGCCGTTTCTGTTTGATATTGCAAGTAATTTCTTAAAAGCTCTCGATATTTTGTCTCTAAAAAATCACGATAATCCATTTATGTCCTCCTACCGAAGCCATTTCACCGCCTGTATATTCGTGCCTTCTCCAACAGAGGAAGTTATATCAAATTCGTCCATTAAGCGTTTGACTCCCGGTAATCCAGCACCTAACCCTCCTGATGTTGAAAACCCATCTTCCATTACTTTTCGGATATCCGGTATTCCAGGCCCCTTATCAATGGCTGTTATTTTTAAACCTTTTTTACCAAGGTCATGGATGCGCTCAATTCGCATTTCACCTTGTCCTGCATATAAATATATATTTCGAGCAAGCTCAGATATGGCAGTTGTAATTCTTGCTTGATCAACTGTACCAAATCCCAGCTCTTTTGCAACATTTCGACCTAGCTGCCGTGCTGCAACGATGTCCCATTCGGTGACTATTTTGACACAGGATTGGTTTTCCATCCTTTACTCCTCCAACTCCCGCTGTAATGTTTCTAGCCCTTTTTCTAAATCTAAAGCAGTCGCTACATCCTCCAAATGGATGCCTAGTTCAATTAATGTAATGGCCACCGCAGGCTGAATTCCTGTTAAGACAACTTTTGCTCCCATTAGCTTTGACATGCTGATAACGTCTCCAAGAACCTTGGCGATAAAAGAGTCAATAACATCAACTGAAGTTAGATCGATCACCACTCCATTTGCCCCTGTTTCATGGATCTTATTGAGAAGATCTTCTTGAAATTGCAGCGCTGTCTGGTCATCTATCTCCCATTGAATGGAAACTAATAAACAATTACGCAGCTTTAAAATCGGTATTCTAGCATTCATTTTGCTATTCCCCCAAAGATACAATTTGACGATTTGTCATTTCTAATGCAGATTCAATTCCCTTTTGTAAAGAATTTTTAGTAATAACCTGACTTAAATCAATTCCTAGATTTACGATCGTTTGAGCAATTTCTGGACGTATTCCAACAATTAAGCACTTTGCTCCTACAAGCCTAACAGCTTCCGATGCTTGAATGATATGATGAGCAACCATCGTATCCACAACTGGTACACCGGTAATATCAATTAATACAACCTCAGCGCGATGTTTAACAACCCCTTCAAGGAGGTTTTCCATGATCCGCTTTGCTCTTTCAGTATCAATCGTTCCTACTAAAGGCATGACCGTGATATTATCAAAAACGGGAATCAATGGCGCAGACAATTCCTGCAGGGCAATTTTTTGAAGCGAAACCGTTCTCTCCCAAGATGAAGCATAGTGGTGAAGGATATCATTATTAACAGGAGAAATCCACTTATCAAACGCCCAAACCAGATTCATTTTCTCCTCTTCTGTTTTATCGACCGACATCATTTCAAAAAGGATTTTATTTAACTCCGCTAAACTGGTCGAGATATATTTCAATGACCATCCTAACTGAACAATCTTTTGAGAGAAATCATTGATTTTGCTCACAAATTCCTCATCTATATTTCTGAGATTGAGCAATACTATATTCATATATTCATTGCAAACATTTGAATAGACTTGATCAGAAATAACATTTGACACCTTCTGATCATCGAGTTCTTTCATTTTCTCTGTCCACTTATTTGACAATTCTTCACGATTTAATTGTATAAATTCCAAGAATGGATTAGATTGAACGTTCATTTTTTCAGTAAATCCTCCTTCTTTAATTACGAGACCTATCCTTATTTTATTATACCGATTTATAACATCAAAAAAAAGAAATACCCGATATTACCCTTTTAGATGAATTTAAGTCCTTAAAATAGCGAAAGAGGCTGCTCACATTGGCAGCCTCTTTCCATTTCATATTTAACATGTCTATTTTAAATTACACTAAAAATCAATAAGTCCTAAGCTTATTTGCAAGGCTTCATCTACCTTATCCATCATTTCATCATCAAGATGGGTAATTTTATCAGTAAGCCTTTGCTTATCAATCGTTCGAATCTGTTCAAGCAGGATAACCGAATCCCTTTCAAACCCGTAACGCTTTGCATCAATCTCAACATGAGTTGGCAATTTTGCTTTTTGAATTTGGGCCGTAATTGCCGCTATAATAACTGTAGGACTAAAGCGGTTCCCAATATCATTTTGGATAATCAATACAGGGCGTACGCCACCTTGCTCCGAGCCGACAACAGGTGAAAGATCAGCAAAATATACGTCGCCGCGTTTAACAATCAAATGATTAACCCCCGCTTACTAAGCGTTCAACGGTATGATCAGCCTCAGATTCTGCCAGAAATGCTTCAGATGCAATGTTTAAATTAATTTTGGCCATTTCCATGTAGCCGCGTCTCATCGATTCGCGAATTTGGCGCTTTTTTCGTTCACGAATATACATCTTCGTTGCTTGATAAATAAGCTCGTTTCTGTTCCCGTTCTCCTGTTTCACAAGTCCATCCAATTCTGATACTAATGCTTGAGGTAACTGAATTAAGATTTCTGTCGTTGCGCTGGATTCAGACACAAACATACACCTCCACCAAACTTACCATCCTAAATTCCATTCCAAACTTAATAATACCATTTACTGCCCGAGATGCAAAGTGTTTTATAAAAAAAGCGCAAGGCGCCTGCCTATCGGCGACAAGCATAAGGCGAACAGGAATAGAAGGTGTACTTTACCTTCAATTCCTGTTTGACTTATGACCTCGAGCCGATGGCGCCTGGAGCTAGATTCAGAAACGCAAGCTATGTTAAGAAAATATATAAATTCTGATATTATTAAGAAAAGCTCAATGCGCCTTGCTCAGCCAGCTGAAAAGATCCTTTGGTTATGATGGTATCAAACGAAACCAAAGGATAACAAAATTTACTTATTTAACTTATGCCATCCTCTATTATCGTCATGTACAGGTAATTTATTCACTTTTTATCATGATAACTTTAATTATTTTACATATTTGTTAAAAGAGGATTACTCACTTCAATTATACTCTTGTTTCTCAAAAACATACGGGGAACACGCGAAGTTACCGTACAGGTTACTTCATAATTTATTGTATCAAGCCGTTTTGCCACTTCATCAACCGGAATGTATTCATGATTTTGCCTGCCGATTAGGGTTACTTTTGTGCCTACAGGCAGCTCATATGGAAGCTTAACCATGCATTGATCCATACAAATTCTCCCTACTAATGGCGCTCGTTTCCCATCAACAAGTACGTCTGAATTTTTTAAACTTCTGATCCACCCATCCGCATAGCCAATGGGCAATGTTCCGATCCATTCATCTTCCTCTGCCTCATAAGTTGCTCCATAACTGACTTTTGTACCTTTAGGAATCTTTTTCACATGAACTAGTTTTGTGTGCAAGGAAAAAGCCTCTTGCAGGGGATATGGTAATTCAGCCTTTATTTCTACAGATGGCGATAAGCCGTACATGGAAATGCCCAGCCGAACTGCATTATATAATTTGGTTGGAAAACGAAGTCCTGTTGCACTATTGCCACAGTGGACAAGTAGTTTGTCATGTTCAACTCTTTCGATAAGCTCCTGAAATTTTTCGTACTGAAATTGAAAATAACGAAGATCACGTTCATCAGCCGTTGCAAAATGTGTATAAATACCTGTTATGGCAAATTGGGAAGAATCCTCGACAACTTTAAATAGAGAAGTAAGATCATTCACATTTGTCACACCTAAGCGACTCATTCCTGTATCAAGCTTTACATGAAGATGAAGGACATTCGTTCCGGCATATTGTTTTGCTTTCTCAAGCCAATCAATCGAGAAGACTGTTAACGTTATGTTGTTTTCAATTGCTAGTCCAACATTTTCAGCTCTTGTTGCTCCTAAAACTAAAATTGGCACATCCAGACCTGAATTTCTTAAAGCTAATGCTTCATCTAAAAAGGCCACAGCAAGCATAGATGCTCCTGCCTCCAAAGCAGTTTTTGCAATCTGGACTGCTCCATGACCATAACCATTTGCTTTTACAACTGCAATAATTTCTACATTTTCTCCAATATGATGTTTCATTGATTTTACATTATGCATAATAGCATCTAAATCAACTTCCACCCATGTATCACGATAAAATTCCTGCTGCATCTTACTCCACTTCCTCATCCAAACATTCTACTAGAATGATTATCGCGACTATGGTACAGAAATGTCAAATGGTGAGACATAAAAACTTGGCTTTTCGCCAAATCCTAATGACAAAACCCTTATTTGTTCTTATACGGTCACCCATAAAAAATCTTATACTTTCTGGTGTACAAAAAAGGGAGACATTAAAAGCGGGGTAGAATCTTTGTAAAAAATAAATAAGGCTGTCTAACCAAAGGGTTAGACCCTTCCTGAGACAGCCTCACCTTTTTATTTTGCTGCTTGACCTTGAACAGACTTGGCAACCATAAGCATTTCTTCTTCCGTTAGATCTTCAGAAGCTAGCATATAGTCTACGCCATCATATGTCCAAGTAAGAGTTGATTCTGACATAGCCCCGATTGTAAATCCTAAATCTGCCGGATGACCATTCACATATGTTGAAGTAGATGCTGAAGCTGGAGCGGCAATCTCTGCACTTTCCTGGATAAGCGTAAACGATTTTTCTCCACCAAATGTCAGGATGACACGTTTTCCATTTTCAGTTTCCATTTCTGTCTTCTCTACTAATTCAACCCCTTCAGGCTGCTCAAGAGGATACTTAACTGCAAATGTCTCATTCTCACCTGAAGCCATTGTCGGAACCTCTATTTGTGCGCTTGACATGTTTTTCTCAACATCAAATGAATTTTCATCAAATGAAGCATTGAATTCAAAGTCAGAAAACTCTACTGTCACAAGCGGATTTCTGTCTGTATCCATCACCTTAACCATAGAAGGGGATAAGTCCTTTTTATTGAAGGTAATTTCTTGAGTTGGCAGCATTCTATTGTTTTGATAATTTGTTTTTGTTTCAAAAACATAATTATTTTCTGCTGCACTGAATTTAGCCTCTGGGTCGTTTACAATATCCTTTACCAATGATTCAAATAGGTAGGCTTGACTGCTATTTGTCGGCCATTCACTCTGGAAACGGAAGCTCTTGTTTAATGCCGGTGTTAATACAAACACTCCCTCATCATTGCGCAATATCATCTGGCTTTGCTCTTTCTTCGAATTTTTAAGATTCACTCTGTAATACGAAGGTCCCTTATGCCAGATTTCAATTTCGTACTCTTGTGGCTCACTGCCGGTTTGAAGTGTCATCTTTCCTTTGGCTTTATAACCGGACATTTCTTCAATCTTCTTTTCTAACGCTTGAACGACATCTGTTTGTGATTTCTCACCGCATCCCGCAAGTACGAGTACTGTTAAAAGCCCTACTAACAGTAACACTAAGCTTTTTTTCAACATATTCAACCCCTTTGCCTCATATAACGTTAAAAAGGAAGAAATCGTTTGCTAGACCTCATCTTACTATAAGACTAGGCTCTAAAACTTATTGAATTTTAAGCCAAAGATCACAAGATGAACTCCAAAAACAACTTGTCTTCCCTATCGCATTACCAAATATATGAGACAAACTTTCCAAATATGCAGAATATTTTAAAGCGGAAGCGCCTCGAACAGCCCCGACAAGCATAAGCCACTTAGGAATAGAAGGTGTACTCTGCCTTCAATTCCTAAGTGGCTTATGACCTCGAGGGGCTAGGCGCTGCAGCTAGACACCAAAACTAAGTTCACCCCTACTACCTTTCCAATAGAACCTGTGCTGCAGCATACTGGCGTGTATGGGTGATCGAAACATGAATGGTATCTGCTTGCGGTAGCTTTTTTAGTAGTTTAATAATCGGCTTCCCTCTTTCATCATTGATCACCTCAATATCTTGAAAGCTTATTTCTTCACCGATCCCTGTTCCTAATGCTTTTGAATAGGCCTCTTTTACGGCGAAGCGCCCAGCCAGAAATTCCACCTTACGTTCCTTTGAAAGAGTTGCATATGTTTCAATTTCATTTATGGTTAAAATTCGCTTAATAAAACCTGGCTGACGTTCAACTATCCTCCTGATCCGGTCGAGCTCAATGATATCTAAACCAATACCCGCTATCATCTGAAAACAACACCTTTCAAATGTCTATAATCGTACTATTTTTATGAACTTGTACATATTCGTGTAGTATAAATCAATTTCTACAGACTATTCATTATGATGCTATTTCATTGTATCTTATTGTCCTTTAAGAATAAAATGGAAGTCAGGACTAAAAATATAGTAGAAAAGAGGCTAAACAATGTTTACCAGAACAGAAAACTTTCAAACCTTCCTTAAACTATATCCGGTTGTTTCGTTTCTTGTCGGCATTCACATCTTCTTTTGGTTGCTATTCCAATTATCAATTCCTACTCTGCAAATTTTGTTAAGCTTATTGGACGGATATAATGCCGGAATTGCAAATGGTGAGTATTGGCGCCTTGTTACACCAATCTTCCTTCATATTAGCTTTGGTCACCTTTTCTTCAATACAATTTCCCTCATCTTATTTGCTCCTGCATTAGAACAATTGCTGGGAAAAGGAAAATTCATCCCCTTCTATTTAGGCGCAGGAATGATTGCAAATATCGCTACCTTTCTGTTAGAGCCCCAGCAATATTCACATATCGGAGCTTCAGGTGCTATTTTCGGATTATTTGGCGCCTATCTATTTATGGTTTTCTTTCGAAAAGGAATGATAGATCAAGCGAACTCCCAAGTCATCATAAGTATTTTAGTCATCGGATTAATCATGACATTTTTTAATGCAAATATTAATATTGTTGCCCATATTTTTGGCTTTATCGGCGGTTTTGCCTTAGCTCCCTTGTTTATTAAAAAACGAGGGCAGTTCGTCCATCAAACCTTCTACAGTCCAAGCAACGTAAAAAAAATCTCCCTTCGTAAAATAGGGATAAAACATATACTTTGGATGCTGTTCGGCTTTTTAATCATGATGGGAATACTTTTTCGGCTAACATAAAAAAAGCGCAAGGCGCCTGCCTATCGGCGACAAGCATAAGGCGAACAGGAATAGAAGGTGTACTTTACCT
>NZ_CANNCR010000079.1 GCF_947503125.1 uncultured Metabacillus sp. | reverse complement strand
AAGGTAAAGTACACCTTCTATTCCTGTTCGCCTTATGCTTGTCGCCGATAGGCAGGCGCCTTGCGCTTTTTTTATGACTACATAAGCCTAAACCAATTTTTCAAGGGATAAATAAAGCCTAAGTTAAAAAGTAAAAAAAGGAGTATTTGTTTTATTGAAAGCAAATGCTTTTTCAAGGTGAAGGGATACATAATTAGATTTGCCAGTTTTTTAGGTTTATATACAACTATTTTTAAAAAATTATAGCTTTTCCTTTTTCATCAATACCTAAAAACTTTGGTGCATAACTGAAACCTTTGTTCTCCAAATGCTTTAATAGCTTATGTGGGACTATCTGGCTTTAATTCTCGTCGTACAGTATCTCCCGAACAATAAACGTTAGAGACATTCCCTCCTGTTAGCATTTCTTCGTTTTCATGGTTTGACATCTAAATATTCCTCCCGAATATGACTTTCGATAAACCGTAATACAAATCCTGGTTTTCAACTAACCCCTTTAATGGCATGACTTTAAATTCAAGATGTACCGTCTAATTTTCTTTCTTACTCCAGAATATGGCCCAATACAAAAAGACGCCTTGTTAAAGAAAGGCGCCCTATCTGGAATTATTCAGGCCGTTGAAAAGAGTTCACACTTATTGAACATTAGACATCCGTAGAAGAACAAATAAAAGTTGGCGACCACTAATAAGTTAAATCACCAGAAGCCTCCATCTGAATGGATAATTTGTCCCGTAATCCATTCAGATTCTTCACTTGCTAAAAAGACGATTAACTTTGCAGCATCTCTAGGTTTACCGATTCGACCCATTGGGAATTTCGGTAATAAGTATTCCTTCAACTCACTGTTCATCCATCCACTATCAGTTGGTCCAGGATCTACGGCATTCACCGTGATTTTATGTGGCGCTAATTCAATAGCGACTGATTTAGTAAAAGTAGAAACAGCACCTTTTGTTGCAACATAAGCCAAATTGCCAGGCTCAGGTGATTTGTCTTGACCTGACACCATGTTAATAATTCGACCACCAGGTTTTCCTTCAATTTGACGAGCAAACTCAACAGTCAAAAGACACGTTCCTCTAATATTTACGCCATAATGAGCATCGAGGATATCTGCATTTATAGAACGAAAATCTACGTCAACGGAATATGTTGCATTATTTACAAGAATTGATGGAGAGCCCAGTCTCTCATTAACTTCATCAAGCAGTTTCCTCGGTGCGTCTGGTTGCGAAAGATCCAATTCCATTGATTCGCATCGTACTCCAAAGCTGCGGATCTCCTCCATAAGATGTTGCGACCAATCGGAATCATCATCAATAAAATATTTCATCTGACGATCATACTTTGACCAATGGGTGAAAAAAATGTCTGCGCCTTCTCTGGCTAATTCTCGACATATTGCAGTACCTATGCCCATTACTCGACTTGCGCCAGTAACAATCGCGATCTTATTCATTAATCGTTTCATAAAAGCATCTCCTCACGGACACGCTAAACAAAGTGCTATTGGAGATGTATGCTCACCAAATAAAAAAACGAATACCTAAAATAGGTATTCGCTCGGTGTGTTTATAGCACATGAACCCAGCGATCCTATAATGTTTTAAATAAAAATGAAAAATTGACCCTTCAATAAAAAGGGAATCAACAAATCCATTCAATTACCTAGCCATTAAAGGATATCTCCCATTAAGATCCATTCTCCTTCCGTACATATCCACTCTTATATGGTATCATAATTACCAATTCTAGTAAATTGTTCAAAAAGAACTATCTTGCAAATTACTTCCCGTTTGCTCTATAAGCCTTCCTATACAATAGGTAAGGGTTTGAAGTTATCGCTCCCTTTTCCCCTCGTTTACACCAGTACGTGCGACTTTCACCGCATACGGGGTTCCAACTAATCCAATTCATTCAATATTTCTATGTATATGCAAGATGAAATTTAGAATCAGATAGCTTCGTTCAGACATTGCTCGCGCAATTCATTAACCTTTTTGAGTTGCTTTTTATTTAACTTGAGTACGTTTTAACGCATTTATGAGCTTAAATGGTAATCTAATCGTTAATTGAATAATTTGTTATCTTTGGAAACAAACTTTAATTAAAAAGTGTACGGAGGTACAAAAATTTGGATGTTAAAAAACCAGTGAGTTCATCTGAAGTTGGAACACTTTGGCTTATATATCAAGAAAAAACACTTATCCTAAGAATTTTAGAATATTTCATAGAAAAAGCTGATAACCAAAAAGCTAGGAATATTATGGGAGGATTATGGCAAGACCTGGATTATTATGTAACAAGAGTAGAGGAAATTTTTGAAAAGGAAGGAATAGTAGTTCCTGTTGGATTTAAGAAAGAAGATGTTAATTTAGAGGCTCCTAAATTGTATGACAATGGATTTGATATTATGTTTCTTCGTATTTTAAAAGAAATTAGTATGGGTATATACACAATTAATATGAATATGGCTTATAGTGACGATGTTATGACAATTTATCAAGGACTCAATATTGTCACATTAAGAATTTATAAACAATGTACTCTTTTTTTACTTGAAAATGGTATTCTCACTCGTCCGCCAAATGTTACAATGCCTAAATCTACTGAGTTTATTAAAAGTAAAAATTATATGAATGGTTTAAATCTATTTGGTGATAAAAGGGCTTTAAATGATACGGAGATAGGCATCCTTCATCATGGAATTGAAACAAATAATATTGGAATGCAACTAATTACCGGTTTCGCACAATGCGCAGAGGATAAAGAGGTTAAACAATATTTTGTAAAAGGAAAAGAACTTGCTAAGAAACAGATAAAAATTTTTCAAGAAATTCTTCTAGATAACGATGTTCAATTTTCAGCTACTTCTGGTAGCACAGTAACTACTTCGACTATAGCTCCATTTTCTCAAAAGCTTATGATGTTTTGCATTTATCTTTTCAATAGTTTCGGACTTGTGGGAAGTAGTTTTGGGGTAATGTTTAGTTTGAGAAATGATATATCCATAAAAATGACATTATTAGCCAAGGATATATACTTCTACGGTAACGAAGGAGTTAAAATTATGATTAAAAAAGGATGGTTTGAAGAACCACCACAAATGGAAGACAGAACTCATTTAATAAAAAAGTCGTAAAATAAATTTTGTTTTTGAAGTATTACAATAATCTCCTTCTCGAAATTTTTGTCGAAACCCTATCATTAATATGGAACTAAAAAGAAGAGAAATTTTTAACAATGTATATTGTTCATCTTAAACATTTTTAAGGTTATGTTGTTTTACCTTTTGTTTACAGTTTAATAACAGAGATTTAAACAAAAAAATAAATGCATACTTTATGCAAAACTAATTTACATAATGAAGGAATATCGGCCTGAAAAAAGGGATCTTCCATCGAAGATCCCTTTTTGCTACTTGTTCAATGTAACATCTTTTCTTTTATTTAAAAGGTTCAATATAATTACAGTAAGAACCCCAAAACCTATAGAACATATTAAATTAAGTCTCATTCAAAAAGTTACGTTCGGCTCCGAGGAACGTTAGGGCAATGATGCCCCTCGCTTATCCGGCTAAACATTGGTCATATCAGGTCCATTAACTGGCCTTCTCTAATTGAGTTCGATTATCTTTCATTCTCTCTTTAAAATAGAGTAAGAAAGAAAAGCATAACCCGGCTTCAATTCCCGTTGTTAAATTAGTGAAGACTGTCAACAAAAAGGTAATCATTAAAACCAATGAATTTCCCGATTTTTCTTTAAGGATACTAGCAAATTGTTCCTTTTTACTTATCTTCCATGCAACTACCATTAAAACCGGAGCTAGGCTTGCAAGCGCAACATGTGAAGCATAAGGTGCAAGTAATACCCATACTAATAAAACAAATAAAGCATGTGTGATTCCCGCAATAGGTGAAGAGGCGCCATTCTTAATATTTGTTACGGTTCGAGCTACCTCTCCTGCTGCCGGGATTCCATAAAATAAAGGTGATGTCCCCACTCCTAGCACGTCGAATACGACCTGCTTACTTAATTGGGGCAGGATTAGCGTTCTCGGTGACAGGTCTCTTTTTACTTACCCAGGTTAATGGAGCCTCAGGTTTTGCAATATTAGTGACAGGTTATGCTCTTACCAACTTCGGGGGTGGACCAATGATGACACTGTCTACTAATATGATAATTGGATCAGCTCCACCTGAGAAAGCGGGATTAGCAGGTGGGATGTCTCAGACAAGCGCCGAATTTGGCTTCGCACTGGGACTTGCTGTACTGGGAAGCGTCGGAAAGGCTGTGTACCGTAACCAGATTGCTGACAACATTCCAGTTGATATTCCACCTAAGGCAGCCGAGGCTGCTCGTGACACCTTGGTAGGCGCTACGGAAGCAGCCCAAAAACTCTCTGATCCACTGGGTACGGAACTTCTCACCATCGCTAGGGAAGCTTTCACCAGTGGGATGAATACAGTCGCGACAGTAAGTGCAATCATGTTGATTGGCGTAGCAATTTTCGCTGCGTCACTACTGAGGCATATTCCACCCAGTGGAGCAACTCAGCCGGAACAGGATGATAGCATTTCAGCAACCGTACCCAGAACCGAACATGAACCAAGCTAGTTTCGGCTTTCTATGCATAAAGAAGTTTCGCCAACATCCCCATTAGTGGTCTGCCTTAGCCGTCTTAAACTTTTCTTAAGACGGCTTTTATCATCGAAGAAGTTTATCTTTCCATCACAGGGTGTGCCGACTCACAGGAATCGGAGCGTTTTGGGACCGGTAATTTTAAACTTTACAAAGAGGTGAATAAAGTTTTGACCTGTGAATGTGCATTGAAAGAATTAATTTTCAGGTTGATCGTTGCCGAAAAGAAAAGATTTGAGCTAGATTCTGCCTTGTATACTTTGGGGGTTAAGCTAAATAATGAAGTTTTTGACCTTTATCTTGTCGATGCCGACTCTTGGGGGGAACATCTTGGTTCTTATATACAGGGAGAAGCTACACCAGAGGAAATAGCTGAATCGATTTGCAGTGATATTAAAAAAGTTAACATAAATACGCAACTTGGTTTTTGTTGTGCTGTTCAAATATTTTCAGCAAGAAGCTTGTTTTCCCATGAAACCCTCATCAATTCCTTTCTCAATCATTAATTTCTTAGCGAAGAAGCTTAACACCCCTGCTCATCAATGGAAATATTACTCCTGGGAAGGACGATCCATTAAGCGGCACCGGGCTGAAATTCGTTAATATTTCGGTTTTCGAGAACATTCTAATCAGGATGTTAAAGATATTTCACGTTGGTTAATAGACAAGGTACTCGATCATACACAGGATGAGGAATCACTGCGCGAAAAAGTGCTGAAAACGTTTCGCCAACGAAAGATTGAACCTCCATCAGATAGTGCCATCGACGCCATGACTAGAAAATGACTATTTCACTGTGATGAATCTCAAGAAAATCTATCGTATTATGAATAAGTTTAACCTAAGGTCCAAAATTAGAAGGTCAAACCCTTACAAACGAATGGCTCAGGCAACACAAGAACACCGCACTTGTGCTAATATCCTAAATCGAAACTTTGTACATAGTGAGCCTGGTAAAGTGTTACTTACTGACATTACCTATCTTTATTTAGAAAATGGAACACCTGTTTATTTGTCATGTGTTAAAGACGGTTCTACACGCGAAATTTTGGCCTATTATCTCTCGACAACATTGGAAATGAGACTTGTTTATCGAACACTTGATAACTTAATTGCTGCTTTGGACGGAAACGTTCACCCAGAAGCTATTCTCCATTCTGATCAAGGATTTCACTATACAAATCCAGAATATCGACAGAAGGTTAAGAAACTTGGATTTATTCAATCAATGTCTCGTAAAGGAAACTGTTGGGATAACGCACCAATTGCCTTTAAAATTTCTTGAATAGAAATTCGAAATCTAACTGAAATACCATGTAAGAAATCATTTGCCTTTATAAAATACAGCAGAAGACACCCTCCTTTATTCATTACGTTGGTGAAGAATTAAGAAATATTTAACCTCTAAATTATATGATCGTTAACAAGAAAATTTCGTCATGATGTTTTCTCATTAATCATTTATTTCTCTTACTATTTGGCAATGATGATTTTTTTAGTTGATAAACAAGGTGCAGGGTGGTTAGACATTCCTAAAAAAATGATTAGCACAAGAAAAGAAAATTATCAAAGGTAGCTTATTGCTTTTTTCTAAATGTATCCCTTATGCATTACACTGAGAAAGGTAAAGGAAAGTATAACGTTTGGGAGTTTGGCAATGACTACAACTAGGGAAATTCCGTCCCACTCTACATTTGTGTTTGGGGTAAATGGTGTCCTCGGAACTATTCCAGCAATATATAGGGAAGGGGGTATCACCTATGCTGGAGATGGAATTGAACTAACTTCATATTGGAATATCCCATATATCGTAAGGAATAGTTGCAATATAATCTTAACTGGTCCTAAAGCTTTCCAGTATGTTACTTACAAAGTCTGTGAATCAGGTAATCATAATGTTCATATGCTTCACGAGCTTTGGCGTAGGCAGGTTGACTAGGGGTATATTGCTGGAAGTGTTTTTACTATCTATGATGGCTATCCCATAAATGTGGCTGGGAAAAATTACATTTAAAGATTTTCGAAGATTAAGAGCCATTACATAATTCTTTATTGAAAGGGGCATTACCATTACATTATTCATACGGATAACTTCTTGATTTTATTGAAATGATGACCATTGTTCGTAGCATATATGGTGATGAATTTATGTGGATTTTTTCATACTATTTCAATAACAAAAAAGAAAAAAGCACTAAAGAGGACGGAATGCTCCAAAAATGACTGGGAGACTTTAACTAAATTAGTAGCATAAAAAGGATCTTCGATTTGGGGCTGTTGACAAATACAATACCATTTCAAACAAAAAAGCAGCCGAATAAAGCTGCCTTCATGATACACATTGGACATTCCGAAATAAGGTAATGAAGTTGGACTAATGGAAGTGAAAAGTTCGTCAATAAAAAGGTGTAACAAGAACTACTCATGAAAAAAGAATATATTCTACAAAACTATTTTTTACTAATATTTATAATAATATGGATATCTTCCTGATGGGATTCCAAGGATTCCTCCTGTTCCGGGCATTCCAGGAGTTCCAGGCATTCCTCCTGTTCCTGCTGTTGTTGTTCCTTCGCTAGTTATTTGATTGATATTAACCATATGAATTTGACCGTTATCTAATTGTATTATTGCAAATAATGGTGGAATGAACCTTATAAATATCCCAGATTTTTTCCTTTTCCAGGTAAAAATACTTCAATTCTTTGACCATGTGAAAATTGTGGATTAGTACCTTGAAAATTAAACAATTCTGGGAATAAAGATTGTACAGGTCGATAAGGTGGTACCGAATAATAATAATACAAAGGAAAAAACCTCCTAAAAATATCGGATAATAATTTCTTTTAATTATATGTAGTTGATAAATGGGTGGTAGCCCGTCTGTCGATAAATGGGCTTTGTAGGTTAAAGTGAGAATAATTGGTAATTTATGGGGATCTGAGTGAAAAAATTAAGAATACAAGTTTTGATTGGTCAATGTTTAGAATGGATTTTGCTGAAAAAAGAGATAACTAAATTCATTATCCCTCTTGGTCCACAAAAGAGTGCTAGTAAAATAAATCTAAATACATAGTTATTGCTAGGATAATAAGCCTGTTAATTTCCTTAAGATAGGAAGAAAGTTTTGCTTTTGTCAATAAAGTGCAGGTTTCACAAAAATGGTCAAAAGCTAAAACAAAAAAGTATCATTGTTGGCAAATGAAAAGGTTCTTACGATAAACATAGTATTTCACTTTGATGTGGAATAACGACACAATTGGGAGGGGTATATGGTGAAAAGGAAAATCAAGTTTAAACATTGTCTCATTGCTGCCATGCTCACAAGTGTATGCTTGCCGCAATCACAGCAGGTGGCAACTGCGGCCGCACCAACGAGTGAACTGGTGGAATTGCGTCAAATGGAGCATTTGAATCGCGGTCTTGTTGCTGTCAAGACAGAGGAAGGGGTATTTGTCAGCTGGCGCTTGTTAGGGACAGAGCCTGAATTGATTACCTTTAATCTTTATCGCGATGGGAAAAAGCTAAACAAGAAGCCAATAGCAGCGAGTACGAATTATCTTGATAAGAAAGGGACTGTGGATTCAACTTATGAAGTAAGAGCTGTCCTTAATGGCAAGGAACAAGGAAAGTCTGAAAAAGTGGAGGTATGGGCAAATCAATACAAGGACATTCCTCTGAAAAAGCCTGAAGGCGGTGTGACACCGGCAGGCGATGCTTATACATATAGTGCCAATGATGCGAGCGTGGGCGACCTTGATGGCGATGGTGATTATGAGATTGTGCTGAAATGGGATCCTTCAAATTCAAAGGACAATTCACATAACGGCTATACAGGTGAAGTATTTGTTGATGCCTATGAGATGGATGGAAGGTTTAAGTGGCGAATCGGCCTGGGCAAAAACATCCGCGCAGGTGCGCATTACACGCAATTTATGGTATATGACCTTGATGGTGATGGAAAAGCAGAGGTTGCTATGAAAACAGCAGACGGCACAAAAGATGCCACAGGAAAAGTCATAGGTGATGCTTCGGCCGATTACCGGAATAGCCAAGGGCGCATCCTTGAAGGACCTGAGTTTTTAACGATTTTTGATGGGAACACAGGAAAAGAGCTTGTCACAACAAATTATGAGCCAACAAGGGACAGTGCTGACTGGGGCGATAATTATGGCAACCGCGGCGATCGCTTTCTTGCAGGGATTGCCTATCTTGATGGCAAACAGCCGAGCCTGATTATGGCGCGCGGGTATTACACAAGGTCAGTGCTTGTTGCTTATAACTTCCGCGATGGGAAACTAACAAAGCAATGGACTTTTGATAGCTATGAACCTGGTAATGAAGCATACTCTGGGCAGGGCAATCATAACCTGAGCATTGCCGATGTTGATGGAGACGGAAAGGATGAAATTATTTACGGAGCGATGGCTGTAGATGATGACGGAACAGGGCTTTACACAACAGGGCTGGGCCATGGCGATGCCATGCACCTAAGTGACTTGGATCCGAGCCGCCCGGGCATGGAAGTGTTCCAGGTACATGAAAGCAAAAGCGCAAAATATCATCTCGAATTCCGTGATGCCGATTCCGGTGAAACGCTTTGGGGCGTATATGAAGGCATTGATGTAGGAAGAGGCATGGCTGCCGATATTGACCCGCGCTATGAGGGTGCCGAGGCATGGGCAGCAGATCCGCCTGGCAATCGCGGCAATCTTTATGGCCTCTACTCAAGTAAAGGTGAAAAAATAAGTGATACCGTTCCTCTCTATCCGAATGCTGGCATCTGGTGGGATGGCGACCTTCTCCGTGAGCTCCTGGATCACAAATGGACGGAGCCGGTCGGTGTTGGAACAATCGATAAATGGGATTATGAAAACAATAAAACTACCAATCTTTTAACTGCTGACGGAACGTATTCAAACAACTATACAAAGGGAAATCCTAGCTTACAAGCAGATTTAATCGGTGACTGGCGTGAGGAAGTCATCTGGCGCACTGAGGACAGCCAAGCATTAAGAATGTATACCACAACAAGCGTAACAGAGCACCGCATCCACACATTAATGCATGACCCTGTCTATCGCTTAGGCATCGCGTGGCAAAATGTAGCATACAATCAGCCGCCACACACAAGCTTTTATTTAGGAGCAGGTATGGAAACACCGCCACAGCCAAACATCTATACAACCGTTCTAGCTGATGTCGATGTTAAGCCTGAAGTGATCAACCTTAAAGAAAATAAAGAAACGATCACACTGACAGCAAAGCTTGACTATCCAGAAACAGCAATTATTTCTTCAATTGATCAAAACACAGTAACAGTGACTTTGAATCAACAGGAAATCGACGTGAAGATTCTCTCAATTGAGTCATCACATCTTACCTTTAAAGCATCTGCTGAATCACTAAAGGATGCGATTGGTGAGGGCAAGGATGAAGCGGCTATCACAATCAGTGGAGCTTTAACAAATGGCCATCACTTTATTGGAAATGGAACTGTAAACGTTATGCAATAACTAATTCGTATTTAACATCAATTTCACAATTCTCCTATTCAACATAATCATTGATTTAAAGAAGTTAGCCAAAGAGCCAAACCCAATATTATCAAGGGTTTGGCTTTAATTCGTTTTTTATCGATAATGCACGATTTTATACATTGTTGATTTATCAACGGTTTTGGCTTCTGGAGAAGCCTGGTAGCCGCATAAATAAGCGGGGTTTTATGTTTATCTTTCTTTTATTAAAGTACACTTGTTTAGCTTAATAAGGATCTCTAAATTTCGACTAGTTTTTTGTTTAAGTATTTTTCTACTTGTTTTGGGCAATGTGTTTGCTGATTTCCAAATAGAGGGTTTTGGCGTTTTCTTCTTTTCGGACTTTGCCATTGTGCAGGACAAAAGGACAAGAGCGACATGTTTTACATTCTCCTAAACAATCTTTTCGTTTGATTTTAAGAAGGGGAAAAAGCGCTTGAAGGGCTTTGAATATCCTTTTTGTTCCTTTTTTGTTTTTCTTGCAGAAGTAGAGTTTTTCCATCATAATGCCCCCCTTATTGATAATCATTATCAATAATTATACCAAAGGAAAATATTTATTGTCATGACAATATTAAACAAAAGGCAAGAAAAAATGGTCGTCTATACTTAGGTGGAAATAAATAATATTTATCTAAAAGGTGGAGACTGGTTACGTAACGGGTTCGGTTGGCGGAGAGAAAACATTAAATAGCAAAGTAATTAGAGAGGTAATTCGCATATGAATTAACCTCTCTTTTTGTGCAATTAAATCAATCTTTATTGCACTTTGACGTATAAATCAGCACCAGAATTGGCATACTAATTATTGGCATTACAATATATATTGTAACCCGTTTAAAACCTATGCTAAAATTCCGCTAATTACTATGTTAAAAATTTGCTAATGATTTGAGGTGAAAAAGGATGAAATTTGTTGAACCAAAGAACAAGAATGTGGAAAAAGTGGATTGGAAGCTATCCGAAAAGACAAGGGCAATCGTAAAATATTACTCCGAATACACGGAATATAGCGAAAGTGAAATTGTGGATATGTTCCTCCGTAATTTGCTTGAGGATGAAAACTTCATCAAATGGATTGAAAGTAAGCGAAACAATCGAAGGATTGTAAAGCAGCTTGAACTAGAAGAATTGCTGGAGGAGAATAAGATTGGCTAAATTAAAGCGATTGGTTACAAAAGAAGATAATATAGTCGTGGTATATTCTCCACTTAGTAACAAGGAAACAACCAATCGTGCTAAGGATTATAATGTTTTAAATCCAAAGCAATTTGCTACGAAATATAAAGACCTTCTATTTGCACCTGTGACATTTACTTGGAGCGGTCATACGCATCAAATACAATACAATCATTGTGCAAATCCATTTTGTAAATGGTGTGGATTACCCCAAAAGAAGTTTGATGTCAAAGGAAAACCTAGTCGTTATAAATTAAGTGGTTATGGAATGGATAAATCCCTTGTATGTAACCCTGACCCGATTGGCACTACTAGGGGCGTGTCGTTAAATTGCAATACAACTACGGTTTCAAATTGGTCAGTGGCTATTGAAATTGATAGATTGACTACAATAAACAAAGTTAAAGACATCGAGCCTGATTATCAGTTTCATAAAGATGAATGTTCGGCTGAAGACTTAACGCCATTTGATTCGCCAGAAGGGTTTTATAAGCAAGGAAAAAGTAAAGTTGGTGCTCAAGTTTGGCAATGTAAAGTTTGCAAGAAGAAAACTAACATTCTGCCAAACAAGGTGCAAACAACTACCTATAAACAAAAACGAAGCGAGATATTGCCCAGGTTTGCCGAGAAGCTATTGAATCGAACTCCAATCACAAGAACTTGCGAAATGCTTAAGATTGGCAGAGGGACATATTATGACAAATTAGAACTTTTGTATCATAAGTGTCTAGAATTTCTAGAACGAAATGAAACGAGAAAATTTGAAGCATTGGAGTTTAAAGAAATATGGCTGAACACCGACAAAATGACCTATCACTTAAATAATGTTCGTCAAAAAGGACAAGGGAACTCTAGCTTCTTGGATACGGAAGAACCTCAATTTCCAACGAATGTTGTTGTGACTGCTGACGTTTTATCAAGGTATGTATTTCGGTCAGATGTTGCATATGATTGGGACATTACGATGGGTGATATAGCACTTGATACAGTGTTATTAAAAGAAGACCATTTAAATGATTTTGCAAAGAAAAATGCAAGATTTGGTCAATACAGCCATTATCCTCAACCACCATCAAAGAATGATACTCAAACAATATCCGAGTACGAAAATGACCTTGCTAAATTTAATCGCAGGGCAAAATATGTGGATGGATTGCACGTTCATCAAACCTATACAACAATCGCTCACTTATGGCTCATAAAACAGCTCGTAAAGGCTTCTGAATGGCGTTTTATCACTGACGATGATAAATCGCTTATGACCGCCATATATCGTGTATTTTCGGATGAATTTCAGCGATACGATGCCCATCATTTTTTATGCCAAACAGATAAAACGAAAACTAGGAAACAAGCACAACGGGAGTTTAAACAAGCCAAGTTTGACTTAATTGAATGGGGTTCTTTAAGAGACATCGGAACGAAATCTTTACGGAAACTAGCGTATTATTATCTGAGCGACTTGTTCGAAACACACAGCTTCCATAAAGAAATATCAACAGGAACAAGCAGATTTAATGTGTATGCGGATAACCCGATTCAACATCCGTTAGCCTCACCAGATAGAGGCTTTCGTTCGGTGGATTGCAAAACAGACCTTTCCTCATACGAACCATCGGATATAGCCAATCTTATTTTGAATGTAAATGACAATGCGACAAATGTATTCATTCAAAATATCAGAAGAAGGTTATCCATTTTAGAAAGACCTTTGACTACTGCTCGTGGCGATGGCAAGAGCTATATCTATTCGAACTTCAATCCTAAGTATGCTCAAATGGCTCTTACCATACTTAGAACCTATTACAACTTTTGTTTGACCTATGAAACAACTGAAGGAAAGGATAAGGTTGTTGCCACACCCGCCCAACGATTAGGTTTAACAAATAAGCAATTTTTATTGAATGATATTATATATTTAAGATAGGTTCGCTTTATATTGAGCGAACCTATTTTTCAAAAGGAATTGGAAAAATTATGTTAAAATATAGTTATAGATTGTTTTCCGTCCCCAGTTTAATTCAAGAAGTTATTAGTATGAAAAGGAGGTAGAAATCTTTGAAAAGGTTAGAATTTGTTCCAATGACGATTCTTTTATTTATAACTTTGATGGGTTGTAATTTAGTTCCATCTGAGAACAAATTGTCGATTGAAATGATAGCATTCAATAGTCTTACAGATGAAGAACAAGATTTAGTTCCTGTTAGTCCAAAAGATTCAATCGTAGAGAAAATATCAGTTAATAATGAAAACAAGTCTCTGATTGATAAGGGATATGACAAAGACCAAGTTTACTCTGTTACTTTTAACAACACTCAAACCGATTCTTCTGGAACGCTTATAGTTTTTGTTGATTTAGATAAAAAAACAGTTGTAGGGAAAGGGTTTACCAGTAAATAAAAAGGGGTTCTTCTTGCGTTAACGGGTTGCAATAGTTATAGATGGAAACGCTTCGGCGAACCCATTTTCTTGTTGTACTAATGTGTCAGTAGAGTTGAGGTAGTGTCAAAAGTTCTATGAAAAAACAACGTTTTAGTTTTAATTAACACCGAAGTGAACTTGTTGACCGCCGC
>NZ_CANNCR010000078.1 GCF_947503125.1 uncultured Metabacillus sp. | reverse complement strand
ATTGAAGGTAAAGAACACCTTCTATTCCTGTTCGCCTTATGCTTGTCGCCGATAGGCAGGCGCCTTGCGCTTTTTTACTTGTGCAGATAATTGACATGGTAGATAGTAAGTTGTAATGTGGTAAGAGAAATTGAAAATTAACATATTGGTATATACTGGAGGAAATGAACTATGAAGTTAGTCACAATTGGTCTTGGTTATATTGGCCTTCCGACTTCGATTATGTTTGCTAAGCATGGAGTAGACGTGCTTGGAGTAGATATTCAACAAGATGTTGTTGACTCATTAAATCAAGGGAAAATTCATATAGAAGAGCCTGGCTTGCAGGAAGCATTAGAAAATGTGATGGAATCCGGAAAATTCAAGGCTTCTACTAAACCAGAAAAAGCAGACACTTTTATTATCGCTGTACCAACGCCAAATAAAGATGATCAATATAAATCAGTTGATTTAAAATATGTATTGAGTGCTGTTGAAACGATTATTCCTTATCTCGAAAAGAATAATACGGTGATTGTTGAATCGACAATTGCACCTCGTACAACAGATGACCATGTAAAACCGCTTTTAGAAAAAGCCGGTTATACAATTGGGGAAGACTTATTCCTTGTACACTGCCCAGAGCGCGTACTTCCTGGTCAAATCATGCATGAACTGATTTATAATAACCGCATTATTGGCGGTGTAACCGAGGCTTGTAAAAAAGCAGGTGCAGATGTTTATCGTACATTCGTGCAAGGTGAATTGATTTTAACTGATGCAAAAACAGCGGAAATGTCAAAGCTGATGGAAAACACGTATCGCGATGTTAATATTTCATTAGCAAATGAACTTGTTAAAATTTGTACAAAGCTTGAGATTAATGCATTAGATGTTATTGAAATGGCCAATAAGCATCCGCGTGTAAACCTGCATCATCCAGGTCCTGGAGTTGGCGGACACTGTTTAGCTGTTGATCCATATTTTATTGTGGCGGAAGCACCTGAACAAGCGAAATTAATCTACCAGGCGAGAGATATTAACGTATCAATGCCTTCATTTGTTGTGGAGCATGCAGCGAAAATCCTCAATGGCTTTGAGGGTAAAAAAATCACGGTCTTTGGTCTTACGTATAAAGGAAATGTGGACGATGTTCGTGAGAGCCCGGCAATGGATATTTATGGTCACTTAAAGGCTGCAGGTGCAGAAGTGATTGCCTATGACCCGCATGTTAAAAAAGATTGGGTTGAACAAGATATTAAAGCAGCTGTAAAAGATTCAAGCTTAGTGTTAGTGTTAACGGACCATAGTGAATTTAAATCAATTGAAAAAGACGATTTAAGCGGTATGGCCAAAAAACAAATTTTTGATACGAAAAATATTGTGAAGAATTACCCTGAAGACGTTGATTACATTAATTTCGGTAATCTTTATCAATATATTTGATTTATTAAGATAGAAATCATGAAATGATCCTTTGCGACCATAATCTTTTATGGTCGTCTTTCTCTTTTTGGGCTCTTGAAAGCCAATTAAATAGGGAAGTTTAAACATATTGTGAACAGAATAAATCCATTGTTGGATAGTCATTAAGTAAAAACTTGAAAGCAGTCTGAACTAAGTTTATTATTATAAGGATGCAACATTTTGTAGGTTAGGAGAACGTGTATGTTTATTGATACAATCAAAGCCATTAAAGCCAACAAGGATTTAATCTATCACTTGACCACTTCTGACTTTAAAGCTAATACTTCAAGAACCTATTTTGGTTTTTTATGGTGGATATTAGACCCAATTTTCTATATGGCGGTTTTTTACTTATTAGTTGTTGTCATACTTAAAAAAGGCAGTCCGGATTATCCGATCATTATATTTACTGGATTAATTCCATTGAAATTTGTAACGGCTTGTCTTGTTGAAGGAACAAATGCGATATCATCAAAGGGAAATATCTTGCAGCAGGTTTATGTCCCCAAGATCATTTTCCTCATTGTCCGTCTATTAGTAAACTGTATTAAATATTTAATTAGTGTGGTCGTGTTGTTTATTTTCCTTGCGATTTATGGAATTGATTACACATGGAATGTCCTTTACTTCCCGTTGATTTTTATTGTAAATGCCTTCTGTTTGTTGGGAGTCATGATATTCCTTGCGCATCTGGGGGTATTTTTAAGGGATATTAAAAATATGATGCAGTATATTTCCAGGGTGCTTTTGTACTTATCACCTGTCTTATTTGAAATGAGTGATGTACCTAAAAGCCTGGTGCCGGTCCTATATTTAAATCCGTTTACGACCTTTTTAGAATCTTATCGTGATGTGCTGATTTACGGAAGACCGCCGGAGTTTTTACCGTTATTTATCTTAACAATTGTTTCCGTGTTTATTTTATATTTGGGATTACGCTTGTTAAATAAAAATGAAAAAGAATATGCCAAGGTGATTTAATTGACTCAAAATATAATTGAAGTAAAAGATCTTTGGGTTTCGTATCCGGAGTTTACGGAAAAACCTTTAAAAAAGTTAATAAATCTTCATAAAAAAGATGATCGTTTTTGGGCATTAAAGGGTTTGAACTTTGAGGTTAAAAAAGGCGAAGTTCTTGGAATCATTGGGCGAAATGGATCCGGAAAAAGCACGCTGCTTAAACTGTTAAGCGGGTTGATCTCACCTGATAAAGGCGAATTTCTTATCCATGAAGAAGAGCATCCTGTTTTACTATCATTAGGTGCCGGGTTTCAGCCTGAATTGCCAGGAATTGAAAATATTTACCTGAACGGGCTGCTTCTTGGTCATAACAAGAAAACGATCGATGAAAAGATTGATGAAATCATTGAATTCTCTGAGCTTGGCGATTTTATTTATAAGCCGGTTAGAACTTATTCAGCTGGGATGAAATCAAGATTAGCTTTTGCCACAGCGATTTCATTAGACCCGGAAATCCTCCTTATTGATGAAGTATTAGGAGTAGGGGACACCGCTTTCCAACAAAAATGCAGACAAGCTATTATGGAGAAAATCAAACAAGACCGTACAGTGATTCTCGTCACCCATTCATCAAATCTTGTAAGATCCATTTGTGATCGAGTTGTATGGATTCACTTAGGTGAACAAAAAGCGGTCGGGGAAACAGGACCGATCGTAACGGAGTATGATCAATTTATGAAGAGCAGTGTTGCGAAATGAATATCTTAATGCTTTTGTATAAAGATATTCATTATGATGCAAGGGTCAAAAGGGAGGCTCTTGCATTAGCTGAGGCAGGCCATGTCATCCATCTCGCTTGTGTGAAGGAATACAATGAGCCTGCTCCTTTTTTACATGAAAACATTAAGCTCGTACATATCCAAATTACAGTGAAAAACATGAAGGCACAAATCTCACAGCATAAAGGAAAAAGCCAGAGAAAATCTGGCTTTAAAAGCATGCTGGTTTGGGCAGCGCGGAGGCCTGTTATAAAGATTGTAAAGGATTATCTGGCCTATTATGAGTTTTATAAAAAGGTAAAGCAATCTGTACAGAAGATGGATATTGATGTGATCCATTGCCATGATTTAAACACACTATGGCAGGGCACCATGCTTGCCAAAGACTTTTCGGCAAAGCTGATCTATGATTCTCATGAAATCTTTAATGAAATGGCCGGACGGAATCAGCTGGATCGGTTTGTTGGCTATCGCATGGAAAAGAAGCTGTTTCGTAAGATTGATTATTTAGTAACAGTGAACGCTTATTTAAGGGATTATTTATTTGAGCGTAATGGGGAAAAACCAAGTGTTCTTATTCAAAACATCCCGATTGTTGATCAAAATCAGCTTGTGTCCCCGAAAGTGCCTGAGTCATGGACATTTCCTTTTCAAGCAGATGATCGTATTTTAATCTATCAGGGGGGCTTCTCTCCTTATCGCGGCTTAGAGCTGATTATTCATTCGATGAAACAGCTGCCTGATCACTATAAATTAGTGTTAATAGGTTCAGGGATCTTAAAAGATGAACTAATTGAGCTTGTTCACAGCCTGGGCCTTAAAAAGAAGGTTTTTTTCCATGATCAAGTACCATCAGAAGAATTAATCTACTATACCCAGCAAGCACATATAGGACTTGTTATGTATGAAAAGATTTCTAAAAACAATTATTACTCAACACCAAATAAGATATTTGAATATATCCAAGCAGGCATTCCTTGTGTCTCTTCGAATCATCCTGGGAAAGCTGTCGTCATTGATCAGTATAAAACAGGTGTTTTAACAGAAGAAACCACAGAGGGCATTGTTAATGGAATTAAAGAGGTTGTTAACCAATATTCTTTTTATAAACAAAACTGCTTGGAAGCACAAAAGGTGTTAACGTGGGAAAAGGAAAGCAAAAAATTAGTGGAGTTATATAAAAGCATATAGGCATATACATGTATGGTTGTGGTGTTCAATAATGGCACCACCTTTTTTGTAACAAAAGTGAAATTTGTAGAATGATGTAGAATATGCTAATTTAGTTTATAGAACGCATTAAAGGAGACATTAATATGGATCGCAAAATAAAAGTGATGACAATTTTTGGAACAAGGCCAGAAGCCATTAAAATGGCACCGCTTGTGTTAGAGCTTAAAAAGTATCCAGACGAAATTGATTCCATTGTAACGGTAACAGCTCAGCATCGCCAAATGCTTGATCAAGTCCTAGAATTATTCGACGTAACACCTGATCATGATTTGAACATCATGAAGGATCGTCAAACACTGACAGGAGTAACAGTAAAAGCATTAGAAGGCTTAGATGATGTCATGAAGACGGTAAATCCTGATCTCGTTCTTGTCCATGGAGACACGACAACAACGTTTGTCGCGAGCTTGGCTGCCTTTTACAATCAAATTGCAGTGGGCCATGTGGAAGCAGGCTTACGTACTTGGAATAAATATTCTCCATTTCCAGAGGAGATCAATCGCCAAATTACAGGGGTTATAGCAGACCTTCACTTTTCTCCAACAAATGCAGCAGAGCAAAATCTGCTAACAGAAAATAAAAAAAGTGAATCGATTTATGTGACAGGTAATACAGCGATTGATGCGCTTAAAACAACTGTTAAAGATACATACTCTCATGAAATTCTTGATAAGGTCGGTTCTGACAGAATGATCTTATTAACGGCCCATCGCAGGGAGAACTTGGGAGATCCAATGAGAAACATGTTCCGTGCGATTAAACGCCTTATTAATGAACATGATGATGTTCAAGTTGTCTACCCAGTACACTTGAATCCAGCTGTACGTGAGGTAGCAGATGAAATCTTAGGAAATGACCCAAGAATCCATTTGATCGAACCATTAGGTGTCTATGATTTCCATAACTTTGCTTCAAGAGCCCACATTATCTTAACTGATTCCGGCGGTGTGCAAGAAGAGGCACCATCTCTAGGTGTACCAGTTCTTGTTCTAAGGGATACAACAGAGCGTCCTGAAGGAATTGAAGCAGGGACATTAAAACTGGCAGGAACAGATGAGGAAACCATTTATAACCTGGCCTATGAGCTGTTAAACAACAAAGAAACTTATGAAAGCATGTCAAAAGCGTCAAATCCATATGGTGACGGCCAAGCCTCCAGACGAATTGTGGAAGCGATTCTTTATCACTTTGGCAAACGAAGCGATAAGCCGGAACCATTTCAGTCCTAGGAACAAAAGCGCAAGCGCCTTGGTCATCGCCGTACAAACTGGAGGAGCATCGACTGAGATAAAGGAAACACGGTAAGCGAAGCGAACCGATGTTGACTTATCGTAGGGAGGTGATCTGAAGTTTGATAGGCGATAGGCGCTGGAGCTGGATGTCGCAGTGCTTATCCACAGTTCAATGAAATTTATAATTTCCTAAACGTTAAAAAAGACGACCAACTACTCATTAGATTTGGTCGTCTTTTTATGTAAAGTCTGCTTAGGTGCATCCTTCAAATTGTTTAGGGCTTCAGAAAGCTCCTCTGCCAGTTTTTTTCGGTTAAAGGATGTAAGCAGTTTATTCGGAAGTTCAGGTCTAAGCTGTTTCAGCTTCTCCTGCTGGCTTTGAGCATATTTTAATACCCGCAGAAAGTCGGCTGGATTTTCCGGTTCAAAAAAGTAACCGGCTTGGTTTTTTTCAACGATTTCCCTTGCTTCCCCATCTACACCGATTAAGACAGGAAGGGAGACAGCCATATAATCAAACACTTTTGAAGGAATGGTAATTTCAAATAATGGATGCTTTTTTAAGCTGACAATACCGATGTCTGCAGCATGATAAAATGCGGTAAGCTCGTCCTTTTTTTTGCTATCGAGAAAAAGAACATTCGTTAATTGTGATAATGCTGCCTGTTGCTTTAGGACTTCTTTCTCTACCCCTTCACCGATAAATAAGAAAAACACAGTTGGATCATCTTTTAGTTGTTCTGCAGCAGATAAAACGGTATGAAGGCCCTGAGCAGCTCCGATATTGCCGGTATAAAGGACTAGAAACTTATCCTCTAGGCCAAATTCTTTTTTAATTGTATGATCTTTTTTATATGGCTTAATGGCAGAGGGATCCACACCATTTGGAATCACGATCATTTTATGTTCAGGTATCCCTTGCTCGATTAGCCGTGTTTTATATCCATTGGTGACGACTACAATTAAATCTGCTTTTCTGTAAAGGAATTTTTCAAGCTTTCTTGCAAGATTAAGCAGTTTTTTATTATTGAATTGTCCGAGCAGCTCAGCAAAGTCTACCCAGAGATCACGTACTTCAAAAACAAATTTAGCACGATGGATGCGACTTAAAATATAGCCTGTTACTCCCTGAAAAAGCTGTGGAGAGGTAGCATAAATAATATCAGGCTTTTTCGCTAGCAATCCGCTAAAAATACTAGAAATCATAAATGATAGGTAATTTGCAAGTCGTCTTATAGAGCTTGTTTTCGTATCTTTGATTCTAAAGGAACGGTATACCTCTAGACCATTTATTGTTTCTTTTTTAAAAAGCTTATTTGTATTACTCGAGTTTGGAAAAGTCGTTAGCACGAGTAAATCATGGCCCAAGAAAGATAGATTTTTGCTCATATCATAGGCCCGGCCTTGTGCTGCGCCAATTTCCGGCGGAAAATGCTGTGTAATATAGACGATTTTCATATGAATTCCTTCCGATAAAAAATTAGAAATTGTCAATATAATAGTGTAAAGTATAAATGGAAAAGTTACAACTTTGATTGCTAAAAGGAACTGATAGAATGAAAAAAATCTGTGTATTAACGACAGTTCATCATGCGTACGATGGACGTATTTACCATAAACAATGCAAATCATTAGCAAGAGCCGGTTATCATGTGACACTTGTGGCGCCTAAACCGGAAAAAATAAACGAAAACGATCCGATCGAGCTCATTCCAATCGAAAAGCCAAAAAAGGAATGGAAACGATTTTTTCGATCATTTTCTGTCTTAAAGCTTGCGAGAAAAACAGAAGCTGATTTGTATCACTTTCATGATCCAGAGCTTTTGCCAGTCGGTGTGCTTTTAAGGCTATTAACAAAAAAACCGGTTATTTTTGATGTGCATGAGCATTATCCAAATGCGATCATGAGCAAAAAATATTTAAAACCATGGCTTAAAAAGCCGATTCGTATTGCTTACGAATTAATTGAAAAACTATGTATACCATTTTTAAGCGGTGTTATTTATACGACAGATGAGGTAGGCGAACGTTATCTTTCTTACCATTCATGCAAGATTGAAAATTATCCTTTAGCTGAAATGTTTGCTTCTACGGAAAGTAAACCTAAAAAGAATGATTATCTTTTATATTTAGGTGGTATAACTCCGATTAGAGGGATAAATGAGTTAATAGATGGCTTCACTCAGGTAGCTAAAAGCAAGCCGGAAGCAAAGCTTCTGTTCGTTGGCAGTTTTGAATCAAGTTCCTTCGAACAGTATATTCATGATAAAGTGAAGTCTGAAGGGTTAGAGGAAAAAATCGAATTTAAAGGCAAAGTACCCTATGAGCAAATAGAGGCATATCTAGCAAACGCTTCGATCGGGATCATTCCTTATTTGCCTGTTCCGAATCATCTGGTTTGTTTGCCGAACAAGCTTTTCGAATACATGGCTGCTGGTGTTGCCGTTATTGCGTCAGATTTCCCGCATTATAGGAAAGTGGTTGAATCTGCTAATAGCGGGCTATTAGTTGATCCTGAGAACCCACAATCAATCTCAAGAGCAATCATTACGCTTTTAGAGGATCAACAGGTGACGAAAAAAATGGGGGATAATGGTAGAGTAGCCTTTAATAAAACATATAATTGGAATTCTGAGGAGAAAAAACTGTTAACATTTTACAACGTTATCTTAAAAAAATAGTAAATGTTTCAATTACAATGTCAACGAAATAGGTTTTAACCTGACTGTTAATGATAATACTTAAGAAATGTAATAAAACATTAAAAAAATAACAATTGAAAGTTTATAAATTTTTGCTATGATTGAGGAGATGTTAATTTCTCACACGAGTGGGTGGATATGATATGCATTCTTATATTGACTACATTATAGCCTTTATTCTTGCATTTGCTGTGGCTGTACTTGTTACACCATTGATAAAAAGGCTGGCAGTAAAAATCGGCGCAACTGATCAACCAAATGCTCGTAAAATTCATAAAGATCTTATGCCGCGACTTGGCGGGCTTGCTATTTTTTGCGGGGTAGTTGCTGGTTTTCTTTATTTGCAACCACAATCCATTTATATGAATGAGATTATTCTTGGTGCATTTATTATATTGGTTGTCGGAATATTGGATGATAAATTCACTTTAAAAGCGAAATATAAGTTTTTAGGGCAACTAGTTGCTGCCATTGTTGTAGCATCTTCAGGGCTCTTAATTGATAAATTTACGATTCCATTTTTTGGAATGGTAGAACTGAATGAATATATAAGCTTCCCGGTGACTGTGCTTTGGATTGTGGCCGTTACAAATGCGATTAATCTAATAGATGGTCTCGATGGGTTAGCGGCAGGTGTATCGACGATTGCCATGACCAGCATCCTGATCATGGCTTTTGCTGATTATCAATTTCTAGTTGTCGCCCTTTGCTTTATCTTGATTGGAAGCACATTAGGATTTTTGATTCATAACTTTTATCCAGCGAAGATCTTCATGGGGGATACCGGTGCATTATTTTTAGGATACTGTATCTCGATCATTTCTATGCTGGGCTTATTTAAAAATATCACATTATTCAGCTTTATTATCCCGATTATCGTTTTAGCGGTACCTATTTTTGATACATTCTTTGCGATTATAAGACGAGTTCTAAATAAGAAAAGCATCTCTGCACCAGATAAAATGCATTTGCATTATTGTTTGGTGGATCTCGGCTTCAGTCATCGATCTGCCGTATTAGTCATTTATTTCTTTAGTGCATGCTTTGGCTTTTCAGCGATCATTTTCTCAAATGCAACTCTTTGGATTTCGCTGCTCATTATGGTCATCCTCCTAATTGCGATACAGTTTATCGCAGAAATAGTTGGACTGATTGGTAAAAATCGCAAGCCACTAATTAATACCTTTAAACGATTAACAGCTGTAAAAAAACCGCAAAAAAATAATTAAGCATAAAAAAAGCGCAAGGCGCCTGCCTATCGGCGACAAGCATAAGGCGAACAGGAATAGAAGGTGTTCTTTACCTTAATTCCTGTTTGACTTATGACCTCGAGCCGATGGCGCCTGGAGCTAGATTCAGAAACGCAAGCTATGTTAAGAAAATATATAAATTCTGATAGCATAAGAAATGCGCAAGCGCCTTGCTCAGCCTAGGGCAAATAAGACGCAAATGAATAGAAGACGTTCTTTGTCTTCAATTCATTTGTGGCTAGACCCTAGAGGGGCTAGGCGCTGGAGCTAGACACCAAAACTAAGTACAAAATTTATACTTTCATATCTCTTAAACAAATAGGGACGCCTTCGATAGGCGTCCCTGTCTTCGTATTAATTGCTTTCTTCTTCTGATGCTGCTGCTGAATCAAACTCATCTTCTTTCTCAAAAGTGTTACTAGAAAGCTGGATTTCCAAATGGTTTTGCAATTCTGTTTGAACTTCTTCGACACTTTCATCTTCAGGGATCCAATAGGAAATGCCGTCAATCTCTTCCCCTGCACCATCAAGCTTTATGGTTTCAATTTTATTTGTGTTAAAGCCAGAGTATTTTTGATAAAAGCCAAGAAGTTCAGATACCTTCATATTTGTTTCAACATTATTACCAACTTCATCTGTTATTTGATCTACTTTAAAAAGGGTTCCAGCTGAAGCAATTTCATCAATAACGGCTTTTACCACCTCTTGCTGACGCTCATTACGGCCGATATCGCCCATTGGATCTTGGTAACGCATCCTTGCATAGGCAAGGGCGTGTCGTCCGTCTAACTCCATCGGTCCTTCAGTAAACTCGAGCTTCTCAGCTTTTGGATCATCACTATTTTGCGTAAAATCAAACGGAACATTAACTGTGATCCCGCCGACAATATCAACAATATTTTTAAAGCCTTCGAAGTTTACAGTGGCATAGTAATCAATAGGAATATTTAAAAAGTCTTCAACGGTTTCAATGGTTAGCTCTTTTCCGCCCTTTGAGAAAGAATGGTTGATTTTATCTCTTCCCTCACCAGGGATATCTACTCGTGTATCACGTGGAATACTTAAGAGCTTCATCGTTTGATCCTCAGGGTTAAAGGTAGCAACCATTAACGTGTCTGAACGACCGCCATTTCCACCGCTTGAATAATTTTCTACACCCATAAGCAGAATAGATACCGGGTCATTTGAAATGCTGACGGCCTGATCACGTAATTTGGATTTTTCACGTCCAAGATCGTCATAGGATTCATTTGCCGCTTCGAACGTTTGGTAAAAAACATACCCTAAATATCCTCCTACACAGATCAAGAGCAGCAAAGCTAGAAATAACAGTCTTCTTAAAATCGGACGTTTCTTTTTCTTCTTTATTTTTTTCATCTGTTTTCTATTCATAAAATAAATTTCTCCTCATTCTCATTAAATTTGAACGGCCTGTTCTAAATACGTAACCTCGCCTTCGGAAATCTCACTTTTCCCATTCGTCAGCTCAGTCATCCAGTCAGTAAAGGAATCCTTTTTCTCTTCTTCTACATAGGTTTCCACTTCAACATCATTTAAATAATGTATATCCTTTATTAAAAATGTGGAAGAACGTAATTCATTTTCCACTTTTCCCAGCCATGTATAATCAATCTTTGTGTGAATGACGCGCATGAGCTTTCGTTCGACTATTCCGATTTCACGTAATCCTTCGGAAACAGATTTTCCGTATGCGCGTATTAGACCGCCTGTCCCCAGCTTAATTCCGCCAAAATAACGGGTGACAACGACTGCGGTGTCCTTTAATTTTTTCTTTTTTAACACCTCGAGCATGGGTACGCCGGCTGTTCCGCTCGGTTCACCATCATCATTTGCTTTTTGGATTTGATCGTGTTCACCAATCAAATAGGCAGAGCAATTATGATTTGCATCATGATGCTTCTTTTTTATTTGCTGAATAAAGCGTTGCGCCTCTTCCTCAGTGGTCACTCGCTCTGTGTAGCAAATAAAACGTGATTTCTGAATAATAATTTCATGCTCTCCATAGCCTTTTACGGTATAATAATGTGAAAGCATGCTTGTACACCTCCTGACAAGCAAGCGAAAATTAAATGGCGCATTCTATTATTATAAAACGACATTTTTTTTACTTCAATCGTTATTAATGTGACAAATTAAAAAGAGAATCGTTGAATTTTGTAATATTGTGTAATGATCGTTATTTTTTCGTATAGCTATGTTAAACTCATAATTGATATTATTACTATGTAAATGGCAGACTTCGCAAGGATTTTTGCGGGTATAAAGGGTGGCTAAAACGATAGGGGTCTACCTGATCACTGCTTAAAAGCGTGAGCCTGAATTGTAAATCAACAGGAAATTATTAACAACTGCTTAAGTATAAAAATCGGAGGGTAGATTGTGAACTCCAACAAAATAAATAGCAAAGTACTTGATGAAGTGTTGGACAAAATGATCCAAACAGTTGATGGAAGCAAGGATGAAATATTCCAAATTGGTGAACAGTCGCGCCAGCAATATGAGTCATTGGTTGTCGAACTTAGGGATATTAAAACTCAAGTAAGCAATGTGATTGAAGTGGGAGATCAGCTTGAGGTTCAGGCGCGGTTAGCTCGTAACCGGCTTTCAGAGGTAAGCAAGAATTTTAAACAGTTTTCAGAGGATGAAATCCGACAGGCTTATGAAAAAGCCCATAAATTGCAAGTTGAGCTTACGATGATCCAGCAGCATGAAAAACAGCTGCGTGACCGCCGTGATGATTTAGAAAGGCGACTGCTCGGTTTGCAAGAAATCATTGAGCGTTCCCAGTCGCTTGTCAGTCAGATTACGGTTGTCTTAAATTATTTAAATCGGGATATCCGCCAGGTCGGCATTCTATTAGAGGATGCGCAGCAGAAGCAGGACTTTGGCTTACGTATTATCGAAGCCCAAGAGGAGGAGCGCAAACGGGTGTCCAGGGAGATCCATGACGGCCCTGCCCAAATGCTGGCAAATGTGATGATGCGTTCAGAGCTAATCGAACGGATTTACCGGGAACGCGGTCCGGAAGAGGGCTTTAAAGAAATCCGCAACCTCAGACAAAATGTTCGTAACGCCTTATATGAGGTTCGCCGGATTATTTATGACTTAAGACCAATGGCGCTTGATGACTTAGGTCTTATTCCAACCCTCAGAAAATACATGAATACAATCGAAGAATATAATGGGAAAACAAAAATCCACTTTGAAAGCTTAGGCTGCCTTGAAGCAAAGCGGCTGTCACCAAGGTTTGAGGTTGCACTATTCAGGCTGGCCCAAGAGGCTGTAACAAATGCGTTGAAGCATGCTGAAGCAACAGAAATTTCCGTCAAGGTGGAAGCCGCGGAGGAGACCTTTACCATGGTGATCAAGGATAATGGTAAAGGATTTAGTCTTGAACAATTTAAAAGAAAAAAAGACAAAACCTCCTTTGGATTGATTGGCATGAAAGAAAGAGTCGATCTCCTTGAAGGGAAAATAACAATTGATTCGAAAATAGGCTTAGGGACTTTTATCATGATTCAAGTTCCGTATCAAGTTGTGTAACAGATGGTAAATAATGATAAATACGTTCTAAAGGCTTATTGACGGTATAGATGGCTAATAGACTAGAATAAACAGTGGGGAGGCGTAAGCATGAAGACGAAAATTGTAATTATTGATGATCATCAGTTATTTCGTGAAGGTGTAAAACGCATTTTAGATTTCGAACCAAGCTTTGAGGTAATCGCAGAAGGTGATGACGGTGAAGAGGCATTAGCAATCGTTGAATCGCATAAGCCGGATGTCGTTATCATGGATATTAATATGCCAAAAGTCAATGGTGTCGAAGCGACAAAGCAATTAATCGAAGTGAATGCTGATACAAAGGTCATTATTTTATCAATACATGATGATGAAAACTATGTAACACACGCTTTGAAAACTGGTGCTAGAGGCTACTTATTAAAAGAGATGGATGCAGACACTCTAATCGAAGCGGTAAAAGTTGTAGCAGACGGCGGTTCCTACTTACATCCGAAAGTAACCCATAATCTTGTCAATGAATTTAGACGTCTTGCAACAACATCAGGACAAGCTGCCCCAACTCAGAGCTTACAACCAGAAATCCGACGTCCATTGCATATTCTTACTCGTCGTGAATGTGAAGTGCTGCAAATGCTTGCGGACGGAAAAAGCAATCGCGGAATCGGTGAAGCTTTATTTATCAGTGAAAAAACTGTTAAAAACCACGTAAGTAATATTCTGCAAAAAATGAATGTAAATGACCGTACACAAGCTGTAGTCGTTGCGATTAAAAACGGCTGGGTTGAAGTGAAGTAAAATGAGAGTCAGGCTCTTTATAGGGCTTGGCTTTTTTATTGTTTAAGAAATTATAAAATTCATTGAACTGTGGATAAGCACTGCGACATCCAGCTCCAGCGCCTATCGCCTAACAAACTTCAG
>NZ_CANNCR010000077.1 GCF_947503125.1 uncultured Metabacillus sp. | reverse complement strand
GTATTAGGCACGCCGCCAGCGTTCGTCCTGAGCCAGGATCAAACTCTCCAATAAAGAGTTGATATAGCTCATAATAATGTACTAGTTAGTACGTTGTTTGTTAATCGAAATTAACGTTGGCACGCTTGGTTTTGTTTAGTTTTCAAAGATCATATCATGTCATTTTGTCTAGAAGCGACTTTCTTAATATATCATTTTCATTTCTTCGTGTCAACATTTTTTCTTAAAAACTTTTTTGGTGAAAAAGTGAGACAGAAGCCGCTGTTTACGTTTTGTGGTAACAGCGACGTTTAATAATATATCATCTCAAAAAATTTAAGTCAATACTTTTTCTCAACAAAATATGCACGATGAAAAACTTCCTTGCCTTTTGTCTCGATCCGTTTAATGGAAACATAATTTTTTTCTACTAGATACTCTAAAAGTACACTTAGATCAACAGAATAATACTTCAATTCTGGATGATGGTGCAATTCATTATATAACCAATATTCCTTCTCTGCCATAACCCTCAGTATATGAGCAGCACCAACCTCAGTTTTTGAATGAATCAAAAAGTCGCTTGCTAGAAATAAAAGCTCCAACCTTTTTTCTAACGACTCATCACTTTCAACTAATTCCTTATATAGCTTATAAATTTGCGGCTCAATTTTTTTCACCTGGTTCCAGACAGTTACCTCAGGGTGAAAGCCTTGGTCGATGACCTCAAGTCTTGCTAAGTGATGAAGAGCATGAACAATATGGTAATAGGCATCCAATAGCTGTTTTGATTCAAAGAATACCTTCCCTTCCAGATATCTTCGAATCAGCTTGCCGTATTCAATCCCAATTTTTAATTTACGCTCTGAAAATGGAAATGTCCGCAAACGTTCAATAAGCCCGATTATGTATTCATTACGATCAAAAAGAATCTTCCCATTTAAAACCCAATCAACAATTCTTCTATTTGTTCCTAATAAAATGGCTTCATTTAATTCATCTTCTGACATAACGGTTAATGATGCTTTTTTATCTTCATATTCATAATGCTTCACAAATAGCGAATGGTCTGAGTCTTTTATAATGACTAATAACGCAACATCTAAATTATCTGTTAAGGGTGAAGTTTGATTTCGTTTTTCAATCATGATGATTGCTAATGTATTTGAGTGACTAGCCCTTTCTTGATAGATCGGACGGAGAATATTTTCCATCATTATTCCTCCAATATATGGACTTTATTAATGTTTTCTACATATAAAAGCAAAATCCCTTTTCAAAATTTGAATGATAAAGGTAAGTTTTGCGAACTCAAAAAATGAACCTCTGATAGTATAAAGGACGATCAGCCTTTAAAACAAACATTAATTACTGATGAACTATAAAAGTTACTTATGTTAACGATTTATCTGCTGTTCAATTCTGTGCTATATTAAACAAAGGAGGTTTAATATATGGCTCGTAAATATTCAAGTAAAATAAATAAAATCAGAACTTTTGCCCTTAGCTTAATTTTTGTAGGCTTCATTATTATGTATGTTGGCGTTTTCTTCAGAACAAACATGTGGGTCATGACGATTTTTATGATGCTGGGAATGCTTTCGATCATCGCCAGCACCGTTGTTTATTTTTGGATCGGAATGTTGTCCACTAAAGCTGTCCAGGTTATTTGCCCATCCTGTGAGAAACCAACAAAAATACTCGGCCGCGTGGATATGTGCATGTATTGTAAGGAACCATTAACATTGGATAAGGATTTAGAAGGAAAAGAGTTTAATGAGGATTATAACCGTAAAAAAATGAAGACTGAATCATAAGAGCGGCTAGCATAATCAGCCGTTCTTTTCTTTTAATTGAAAAACCCCATAAAGAAAACTCACCGATTGGCGAGCCTGTAAAGGCGAAGACAGAGGCGTAGTTGCCCTTATACTTTATACCTTAAATTGGCCACTACGTCGAATAGTCTTCCACGCTGCCAATTTATCATTTCTTAACGTATAAAAAAACAAGCTCAGTATTAACACCGAGCTTGAATATTAATGAGTTTCTTTCTTTTCACAATCCTTGCAAACACCATAGATCTCCATACGATGATGGCTTACTTTAAATCCTGTTACATGTGCAGCAAGCGCCTCAACCTCATCAAGTCCCGGGTAATGGAAGTCAACAATTTTCCCACAGCTTTCACATATACAGTGGTAATGGTCAGACGTTACAAAATCAAATCGACTTGATGCATCGCCATACGTTAATTCCTTTACAAGTCCAACTTCACGAAATACCCTTAAGTTGTTGTAAACTGTCGCAACACTCATATTAGGGAATTTTCCTTCTAACGCTTTATATATATCATCTGCAGTAGGGTGTGTCATGGAATCGACTAAGAATTCAAGTATAGCATGACGTTGAGGTGTAATTCGAACTCCAGTTTGCTTTAATGTTTCTAACGCATCTTTTAATTGATGTTCTGACATCCGCCATGCACCTCACTTTAATAAATATTCTTACTTTATAATGTTTATAATTAGTGTACATTGTGACTAAGACTTTTGTCAATTGTTCTTTCTATATGCAATATAATCTGAAATTCTCTCCATCATCAAGACTAAACTAACCAATTGCTAAAAGGTAAATATCTCCTTTTAAATCGTTCGTCGATGCTATCCCTATTATTTGCCTTTAGAAAGGATTCATGCGATTAATAGCCTTTTTCTAAAGAAATGATATTTTCCATACTTGAAACTTGCCCCTCTATGTAAGCTTTAAGGTTCTTCTCAAATATTTTCATCGCTCTTGGTAAATAATTTTTCGTAATACCAGATAAGTGCGGGGTAACCGTTACATTTTCCATGTCCCAAAATGGGTGGTCTTCATTCAATGGTTCCTTTTCAAATACATCAAGCACTGCGTGTTTGATTTGTTTTTCATTTAATGCATGGATCAGATCTCCTTCAATGACAGCGTCTCCCCTGCCAATATTAATAAACACTGCATCCTCTTTCATCCTTTTAAAAGCCTCATATGTTAAGAGTCCCTTTGTTTGCTCAGTGCTTGGCAGAACGGAAATGATAAAGTCAGCCTTCCCCATTGGAACAAGCATTTCTTTGAAGGAATAGGTATTATGAAAATACTCGACCGCTCTCCCATCCCGGTTCATACCAAGAACCTGCATTCCGAAAGCATTAGACAGCTTAGCTATTGCTGTACCGATCGCTCCCGCTCCTAAAATATAGACGGTTTTTCCGTAGAGCTCCTCCATTTGCACGCGGCGGTCCCATTTGTGCTGCTTTTGATTTTCCATAAGCGTGCTTGCCTGGCGGGAAACCTGCAGCATCATCGCGATACAATACTCTGCCATTGGGATGGCATGAACCCCTCTTGCATTTGTAACATGAATATTATGTTTTTCTAGCTGTTCAAATGGCAGTTTTTCTATACCTGCTGAGGCAACCATGATCCATTTTAAGTTTGTTGCAGCCTCTATATGCTCGTCCGTTAAATCCTCGCCATAGGTTAAGATGATTTCTGCTTTCGGCAGAATGTCTTTTGCTTCATTGATTTTTTGATCATGATAAAATGTTACATTTTTAAAGCTGCTCTCTAACTGCTCTTTTAGCTGATTAGGCAGTTTTACAGTTGATAGGACGATCACGTAAAAAATCTCCTCTCTCTATGTATTCCCTTTGCAGAACAAAAGCGCAAGCGCCTTGGTCATCGCCGTACAAACTGGAGGAGCATCGACTGAGATAAAGGAAACACGGTAAGCGAAGCGAACCGATGTTGACTTATCGTAGGGAGATGATCTGAAGTTTGATAGGCGATAGGCGCTGGAGCTGGATGTCGCAGCGCTTATTCACAATTCAATGAATTTTATAATTCTAAACGACAAAAAAGAGTGCGGATCATTTGTCCGCACTTAGTCCGGCGCTAACATTTGAGGAGGTAATGCCTTCTGTATAGAGTACGCATTTCCCTGCAAATTGGCTGGACGTTTGCCTTACCTTTTAAAAAATAGGCATGATGATTTTCGTATTAGGATTGTCGTTCTTTTATGTACTCTAATGCTTCTTGAACATGATCCTTCACTTTTACTTTTCTCCATTCCTTGATCAAGTTTCCTTCTGGATCAATAATAAAAGTGGATCGTTCAATCCCCATATATTCTTTTCCAAAATTCTTTTTCAGCTTCCAAACACCATAAGCTTCCGCTAGTTTATGTTCATCATCGACTAACAGCTTAAATGGAAGGTCATGCTTTTCCTTAAACTTTTGGTGTTTTTCCTGAGGGTCAGGACTAACTCCGATAATGACCGCATTTACATCCGCGAAGCTTTGATGCTGATCTCTGAAATCACAGGCTTCTGTCGTACATCCGGGTGTCATATCCTTTGGATAAAAATATAAAACAATGTATTTCCCTCTGTAATCAGCAAGTTTTGTTTTTTCACCATTATCAGCGACTAATTCCATATCCGGAGCAGCGCTGCCAATTTCAACTGTCATGTCTATCCCTCCAATAAATCGTTCTACTTTAAGCGTAACCAACTTTCGCTTTTCGTACAACTATTTACTATTATCCATACCGATAACCGTACGAGCCAGAAAAACCGCCGGAAGGATATAGCCAATTAATGCTTCCATAACAGCCAGCAATCTGCCGATGCCGATTGGCACAATATCGCCATAGCCTACAGAAAATAATGTAACGGCACTAAAATAAAGTGATGTGGCGAGCTTGTCAAAATAATCTCCAGTTAAAGAGTTGCCCGCTTCAGTTAAAACGACCAAGTTGCTTTGTATGCAAATGAGATAAATCATCCCAAAGCCAATCAGCAGCGATAAATATAAATAGGTGATCATAATGATGGTTTCAATAGACAAAAAATTCTTTTGAAAGCAAATAACGATAACATTTTTTAAATTCATGAACATACAGATTGCAATGAACACGCAAAATAAAAGCTCCACATAGACCCCACCCTAATCATCTTGCGCTTTGTATACTATATGACAAGCATAGGGGTGGTTATTCAACTGAGTTTGTTTTTGAGGTTATAAAAAGGAGAGCAAAATTTAGTTTACAGGCGTCTTTGCTTTATGAAGGACTTCCTTTCACTATTGCTTTCTTATCAAGCTTTATCACTATAGGACTTTTCTTTGTTTCTTTGTCTAAGGTTTGTCTCTTTGACGCTTTCTACGGGACATTTCTTTGGCTCTCTGGCTAAGGTTTGTCCCTTTGACGCTTTCTACGGGACTTTTCTTTGGCTCCCTGGCTAGGTTTTGTCTCTTTGACGCTTTCTACGGGACTTTTCTTTGGCTCTCTGGCTACGTTTTGTCCCCTTGACGCTTTCTACGGGACTTTTTTTTGCTTCTCCATCTAGGTTTTTTTCTCTTTGGCGCTTTCTACAGGACTTTTCCTCCTCAAATATATAGTTTTTGTCCATTATCCTCTTTAAGATAAACATTAAGAAGGCGTGAATCCCTATAAGAATTCACGCCTACCTTTATAAAAATCTGCCCGGTATCAATCGGTCTCCTTTAAGAATATTACAGTGTTAAATCTAGTTTCCCGCTCCACGATATCGTTTCACCCCTGCATTCCAAAGAAACACAGAGATCATAAAAAACCCGACTCCCATAACAGGAGTTAAATACGAGTACATATACCATTCTTCTTTTTCAAGAAAAAATGCGGCAGGATATACACCAACAAATGCAAATGGCAGGATCCATGTCAGTACAAAGCGGATTACGGAATTATAAATATCAACCGGATACCGTCCATAGTTTCCAATATTGTACATCATCGGCATAAGCGATGTTCGTGCATCAGACCAAAAGCCGATGCTTGCCAAAGAAACGAAAATCCCGGCATAGACAAGTGCTCCGCTAATAACAAAGACAAGAAAGAAAAGAACATCATACCATTGAAAACTTAAGCCTAACTGAACGGAGGCATAGCCCATAATCACAATCCCGGTGATCGCACCAAATAAGGATTCAAGCTCCATCCGTTCCAAAATCACCTGGAAAAGACTATGAATCGGTCTTGTTAAGATCCGGTCCATTTCTCCTTTGACAATATAGCGCTCATTAAAATCCCAAATATTAAAGAATGCGCCAAAAACAGCATATGGAACGAGGAAAAAGCCATAAATAAAAATAATTTCATCACGTGTCCAGCCGCTTAAAAACTGAGTATGTCCGAAGACGACAAGGATAAAAACGAGGTTTGTCGCTTGAAACAGCATATCAGATAAAAGCTCGACGACCATGTCCGCCCGGTATTGCATTCTTGTTTTCATATACTGGCCGATATACTGTGTAAGCATCGATAAATAGAACATGACCTCACCCCCCTTGGATAATCATTCGTTTTTTCGCTAAGGACCAAAGTAGCTGAATTGGAATGAGTAATATCAATGCCCAAAAGGCCTGTAAAAGAATGGCTTGAAGCACTTCATTTCCTGTTATTCCCTCTGTAAAGATCATACTTGGAATATAGCTTATTGCCTGAAACGGAAAATACTTCATAACCTCTTGCGCCCATAAAGGATAAAAGCTGATTGGCAACAGCAAGCCGGAAAACAAATCGATAATGACACGCTTTGCTCTCATAAGCCCATCATTATTAAATAAGAAAAAGGTCAGCATCCCGGTAACTAGATTAATTTGTGTATTAATAATAAAACTAAATAATAGCGAACTAGCAAAAAGCAGCCATGTTTCTCCATTTGATGAAAAATCCATCGGAAACACCAGGCCGACAATGACCATTCCTGGCGCCGAGAAAAAGACTAAGCGAAAGATTCCTTCCCCAAACGCCTGCATCGTCTTCATCCCTAAATAGTTATAAGGCCTTATTAATTCAACAGCCACTTTTCCTTCCTTTATTTCCAATGCAATTTCACGATCAATGTTATTAAAATAAAACGCCCTTGCCATCCATGAAACAGCCACATATGTGGTCATTTGCACCGCAGATAAACCTTCGATCGATTCCTTGCCTCCATAAATGGCGGTCCATAAAAAATAGTAAGCTCCTATGTTAATGCTGTATATCAGGATTCCGCTATAATAGTTGGTTCGATAGGCAAGCATCATTAAAAAGCGGATCCTGATCATTTCGATATATTTATCCATCATCCACCTCAGCTCGTTAATGCCTCTCCCTTTTCATAGATTTTGCGAATAACCTCTTCTGTCGAAATTTCCATCACACTTAAATCTTTAATTTGATGGGCACCTACTACCCGGCCGATAAGCTCTGACATCTGCGCTTCCTTGTCATTAACAAGCGCTGTCCACACATTTAACTTATCACCCTTTTGCCAAGCGACATCAAGATCAGCCGTTAAAAAGGACAATTGCTGCTCAATCACTTTATCAGCAAATTGGAATTGGATCTGTTTGCCCTCTCCCCAGTGAGACCGTAATTCCTCCAGCTGTCCATCATAAATAACCTTTCCTTCATCAAGCATAACAACCCGTTCACAAAGAGCTTCGATATCGGAAAGATCATGTGTCGTTAAAAGAATGGTTGTTTTGTATTTTTCATTCATTTCTTTTAAAAACTCGCGAATCTTTAATTTGACCAGCACATCCAATCCGATCGTCGGCTCATCAAGAAACAAGAGAGGCGGATTATGAATCAGTGCTGCAGCTAGCTCACATCTCATTCGTTGCCCTAAAGACAGCTTGCGAACCGGCTTATCCAGCAATGGTCCAATATCAAGCGTTTTGATTACATGATCCATATGCTCGTTATAATCGGCATCCGAAACCTTATATACCTTTTTTAAAAGGCGAAACGATTCCTGAACAGCAATATCCCACCATAATTGCGACCTTTGGCCAAAGACCACACCGATTGTTCGGACAAATCTATCCCGCTCTTTATGCGGATTCATTCCATTGACACGAACTTCCCCTGAGGTTGGTGTTAAAATCCCTGTCAACATTTTGATCGAAGTAGATTTACCAGCACCATTTTCACCGATATACCCCACCATTTCTCCTTGCTTGACAGTAAATGACACATCATTTACGGCCGGAATGATTTTATATTGACGATTTAACAAATCGCGAAATGCACCCTTTAAGCCCTGTCGGCTTGAATATGACTTAAATTCCTTACGCAGGTTTTTAACCTCGATAATATTCGTCATTTTTGTCCCTCCCTTACTTCACCACAACGAATAGTTTAACGAATCTTTTCGAATACAACAAATGCTATGTTTCTATTTTGGAGAGGATTTTTAATTCATGATAAAATAGAAAAGGATTTTGATACATATTAGGAGGCAATCATGAATTTTACACGATCAAATAAATTACATGAAGAAGCGTTACAGCATATCGTTGGAGGTGTAAACTCCCCTTCACGTTCGTATAAAGCAGTTGGCGGCGGTTCACCTGTTGTCATGGAAAAAGCAAACGGAGCCTACTTCTGGGATGTTGACGGCAATAAATATATCGACTATTTAGCAGCATATGGCCCTATCATCACCGGACATGCACATCCGCATATTACAAAAGCGATTCAAAAGGCTGCAGAAAATGGCGTCCTATACGGTACTCCGACTCCGCATGAAGTAACATTTGCCAAAATGCTTAAGGAAGCCATGCCAGCACTTGATAAGGTTCGTTTCGTCAATTCGGGTACTGAGGCGGTTATGACAACAATCCGCGTAGCAAGAGCTTATACAGGTCGAGACAAAATCATCAAGTTTGCCGGCTGCTACCATGGTCATTCTGATCTGGTTCTTGTTGCAGCCGGTTCTGGCCCATCTACATTAGGAACTCCAGATTCAGCTGGTGTCCCAAAAAGCATTGCTCAAGAGGTCATCACCGTTCCTTTTAATGAAATCGAACCATTGAAGGAAGCATTAGATAAATGGGGAGATCAAGTAGCGGCTGTGCTTGTAGAGCCCATCGTCGGAAACTTTGGCATCGTTGAACCAAAACCAGGCTTCTTAGAAAAGGTTAATGAACTGGTTCATGAAGCAGGCGCTCTTGTCATTTATGATGAAGTCATCACTGCGTTTCGGTTCATGTATGGCGGAGCTCAAGACCTTTTGGGGGTATACCCTGATCTAACCGCCTTAGGAAAAATTATCGGCGGAGGACTTCCGATCGGAGCTTACGGCGGCAAAAAAGAAATCATGGAGCAGGTTGCCCCACTTGGACCGGCCTATCAAGCAGGAACAATGGCAGGCAATCCGGCATCGATCTTATCAGGAATCGCCTGCTTAGAGGTTTTACAGCAGGAAAATGTATACGAAAAGCTTGATCAATTAGGTGCACTTCTAGAGGAAGGTATACTAGAGCATGCTCGTACATATACTATTCCGATCACAATCAACCGTCTAAAAGGAGCCCTAACCATTTACTTCACCGATGAAAAAATAACAAACTATGAACAAGCAGAAAACACAGACGGCAAAATGTTCGCCAATTTCTTTAAACTCATGCTTCACCAAGGAATCAACCTGGCACCATCGAAATATGAAGCATGGTTTCTAACAACAGCACACACAGAAGAAGATATTAGAGAAACATTAAAAGCTGTCGAATACGCTTTTAGTAAGTTAAAATCATAAAAACAACATAAGGGCTGTCTTGAAGCTATAGAGTCCAGATTCCCAAAAAATATATAAGAGCTCCAAAAGCTTAATATATCAGGGAATCTGTCCCTTTCAAGACAGCCCTTCATTTTTCCTTATTTTCAGAATAAATTTACGTTTTAAATTTTTATTAAAAAAGGAAATTGTATCTTGTGTAAAATAGATAAACGCTGTATAGTACGTAAATGGTTTACTAAGTCATAAACCAGATGTCTATATGAAAGGTGTGTCAATAAACATACATGAAACTAGGTGCACGCATCCTGAAAACGGGGATTGCCATTACACTCGCTTTACTTTTAGCTACAGCTTTTCAGCTTCCTTCGGTTGCCTTTGCTGGAATTTCCGCGATTTTTGCGATCCAGCCGACCATTTATCGTTCCTATTTATCAATTATCGAACAGGTTCAGGCAAATGTCATTGGAGCTGCATTAGCCATTGGAGTTGGCCTGCTGTTTGGTTCACATCCAGTGATGATCGGGATAACGGCTATCTTTGTTATAGCGATCAATTTAAAGCTAAAGGCTGAGAGCACAATTCCTGTTGCGCTTGTCACTGTTATTGCCATATTAGAAAGTCCGGGTGATGACTTTTTCGAAGTCGCACTCATCCGCTTTTTCACCATATTATTAGGGGTATTAGCTGCGTTTATCGTGAATTTAGTATTTCTGCCACCTAAATATGAAACAAAGCTTTACAAACGCATTACAGAAAATACCGAGGAAATTATTAAGTGGATTCGCGTAGATCTCAGACAGGGTTTGGAGCATCATGTGCTGAAGGACGAGATTGTAAAACTCAAAGAGCAAATGATCAAGCTTGATCAGCTTTATTTGAACTATAAAGAAGAACGGAATTATTTTAAAAAAGAAACCTATGCTAAATCGAGAAAGCTTGTTCTCTTCAGACAAATGATCAACGTGACTAACCGTGCATTTGACACCTTGAAAAAGCTTTACCGCTTAGAAAATGAATTGCATCAAATGCCGGAAAGCATTCAAAAAGTACTTGTAGATGAACTAGATTATTTGCTTTATGTCCATGAGGAATCTCTTTTACGTTTTATCGGGAAAATTAAAGCTTCATCTGCAAATGAGCCAATAAGGGAAAATAAATTTAATAAACGCCAGCTAACAGAAGTAATCATGGACTATTATAAAACCCAGGATCCCGATTGTTTCTATCAAACCATTCCGCTCATATCGGCCATCATTGATTATAGTGAACAGCTTGAGCACTTAGATACATTGATTAGCAGCTTCCAAAGCTACCATAAAAAAGACAATGAAATTAAAATAGCAGAGGAATGATTAAGAAAAGCGCAAGGCGCTAAGCATTCGGCGACAAGCATAAGGCGAATAGGAATAGAAGGTGTTCTTTACCTTCAATTCCTATTTGACTAGACCCTAGAGGCAGTCAAAAACGCGACATCCTGTCGCATTGACTACACTTGCACGTCCTGTGCTTCGCCGATGGCGCCTGGAGCTAGACACTAAAACTTAGTACAATTTTTCTTAAACTTTAAAAAAGGTTCAGATCCCTCCAATAAGGGGTCTGAACCTTTTGTTTTGAGACAGCCTTTTTCGTTTACTCATATCTCTTAATCCAATTGCTGGATCTGAAAGAGCTTATAATACTGTCCCTGTTTCTCCATTAACTCTTGATGTGTTCCTTGTTCAACAACCTTGCCATCCTCTATTAAAACAATTTTATTGGCATGGGTAATCGTTGAAAGACGATGTGCAACAATAAACGTTGTCCGGTCCTTTGCTAGTTTTTCAAGCGCCTCCTGGATTAAATGCTCACTCTCTAAATCCAGTGCTGATGTCGCTTCATCCAAAATAAGAATCGGCGGATTTTTCAAGAAAACCCTTGCAATCGAAACCCGTTGCTTTTGCCCTCCTGAAAGCTTTACTCCTCGTTCGCCAACTCTAGTATCATAGCCATTTGGTAATTTCAAAATAAAATCATGGGCATTTGCTGCCTTTGCAGCTTGAATGATTTCATCCTCAGTCGCATCCGGCTTACCAATCAGGATATTTTCACGAACAGTATTACTAAATAAAAACGTATCCTGGAGCACCATGCCAATTTGTCCGCGCAAGCTTTGGGCTTGATAATCCCTAATGTCGATACCATCTAATAAAATACGTCCGTCTGTTACATCATAAAAACGCGGCAGCAGGCTTACAAGCGTTGACTTACCACCCCCGCTCATCCCAACGAGTGCCACAGTTTCCCCTCTCTTCACTTGAAGAGATAAATCCTCAATAATCAGCGCTTCGTTTTCTTGATAGCGGAACGAAATATGTTCAAATTCAACATCGCCCCTAATATTTTTAGCTTCAATTGCATTCGGCTTATCGACAACCTCATAAGGTACATCAATAAACTCAAAAACCCGATCCATTGAAGCGAAGGCTTGGGTTAATGTTGTAGAGGAATTAATCAATCGGCGCAGCGGGTTATACAACTGTTCAATATAAGCAATAAACGCAACCATCGTTCCAATTGACAAATTGCCATGAATCACATGATAGCCGGCATAGCTGATTACAACAAGCGGTGCGATATCCGTTAACGTATTAACGATCGCAAAGGTCCGTGCATTCCAGCTTGTATGATCCAATGCTTTAGTAAGAAAGTTCATATTTTCCTCGGCAAACTGCTTTTGTTCAAATTCCTCTGTCGCAAAGCTGCGAATAACCGGCATCCCTTGCACACGCTCATGTAAATGCCCTTGAACTTCGGCAAGCGCCTGGGAACGAACCCTTGTTAACTGACGAAGCTTTCCATAAAAGTACTTTACTGAAAAGCCATAAAAAGGAAAAAGGATGATTGATACTAGTGTCAGCTTTATATCCATTGTAAGCATAATACCAATGGCAATTACAATTGTAATGACATCAAGCCACACATTCATTAACCCGGTAATAACAAAATTCTTCGTTTGCTCCACATCATTGATCACACGGGAAATGATTTCTCCGCCCCGTGTGTTTGCATAATAACGCAGGCTTAGCTTTTGCAAATGGGTAAACAGCTGGTCACGGATATCATAAAGAATCTTACTGCCAACCCATTGCGCAAAATATTGCCGGAAATATTCGATCGGCGGACGAACCACCACAAATAAAACAAACATCCCTCCCATAATCAGAAGCAGGGTTTTTGTTTTCTCATCAGCTGTCCCATCTCCGCCAATGATATCATCTAACACATATTTAATAAGTAAAGGCAAAAGCAGCGGAATCGAAAATTTAATAATCCCAATTAATATCGTCCCCGCTATTTGAAGCCGATAAGGCTTAACAAAACCCATATACCTCTTAACAGACCCCAAGAAAATCCCCCTCTATAAGAAAAGCGTAAGGCGCCCGCCTATCGGCGACAAGCATAAGGCGAATAGGAATAGAAGGTGTTCTTTACCTTCAATTCCTATTTGACTTATGACCTCGAGCCGATGGCGCCTGGAGCTAGACACCAAAACTGAGTACAAAAGCTTATACAATCATTATCTATATAAAACGCAACCAAGTATGTTTGTTATCCTATAATTCTTTTCACACGAAAAAGGCTGACTCTTTTTTCGCTTTTAGAAGCACACCATGAGCCACCCTTATTTTCTTTACGATTATCTTATATATGTCAGGTACCGCTCGTACCATTCATCAATAAACTCAGGCGCAAATGGTCCCTTTTTTTGGCGGATCCATCGCAGCAAGGTTTCTAAATTTCGTTTTAAAATAAGATCAATGACTTCCGGATAATTCATGAGTTTGCTATGCTGCTCATACTCATCCTCATCTAAGATCGTATACGTCATATCAGGATACACTTTTACATCAAGATCATAGTCGATATATTTTAATGCTTCATCATCCCAAACAAATGGCGAGCTTATATTACAATAATAAGTTACACCATCATCTCTAAGCATGCCGATAATATTAAACCAATGTCTTGCATGGAAATAGCAAATGGCCGGCTCTCTGGTTATCCATGTTCTTCCGTCCGATTCGGTAACCATTGTACGATCATTCCCGCCAATAATACAATGCTGTGAACCTTTTAATACGGTTGATTCTTCCCATACTCTATGGATATAACCATTATGCTTATAACTATGAATTTGAATTTTGTCTCCTTCCTTGGGAAATCCCACTTTTCTCCCCTTCTTTCAAATAGCCGCTTCGTGAAAGCTAATGTCTCACAAACATCGTCTCCTAATTTATTTATAGTTATTATAACGTTTGTAAATAAAAAAAGAAAACAAAAGAGTCATTTCAAAAGAAATGACCCCCGCCTACACTTAAGAAACCGTTTCAAATTGCTAATTTTCGTAAGAACGAATTACCTCTTCTGTTTGTTTTTCAAACACCTGCTGTATTCTATTTAATTCCAGCTTCATTTCTTCAATCTCATCTTGGATTGAATCAATTTTCGCTTCATCCTGCAGCGCATTCATCCGTTTCATTATATCCTGGCACCGTTCGATTTCGGATTGCAAATATAATAATTTATCCATCGTCTTTAACTGCTCACCTACCAGTTGATCAAAATTCATCTTTTCCTCCCCTTTCTTTAAAGCGTATTGTCAAAACTTATATATTAAAAAGTTAATAATTCCTTGATTTAAAGGGCTTTAAATGCAAAAAACTTGCCAC
>NZ_CANNCR010000076.1 GCF_947503125.1 uncultured Metabacillus sp. | reverse complement strand
ATGCATTAAATAGTAACAAGAAAGCTGATTAGATAGGCGATATTAGCCTATATTAGAAAATCTGTGAATAATTCAGGCTTAAACAAATTTCTAGCATAAACTTCTTTCACATTGCATTTACCTATTATGGAGGTGTCAGATGGGGTCATTTTTCAAAAAAGGTACATCTAGTGTGAAGATGAGTTAATCCTAACTAAAGACAATGATTCGAAGACAAAGAGGCTTGTAGTTGGTGCCCTATTAGGTTCAATAGCCGTCATTTTTCAATCTGCGGGGATTTTTACTGGTATTGGTTATATATTGAGCATGATGAGTACTGTTCCTCTTGTGCTTGCTTGCCTATTGTCACTCAGAATCGGTATGATGACTTATTTCGTCACTATTTTTCTATTGGCCATGTTCCAGCCAAGTGAGCTACTGGTGTTCATCTTTACCACAGGCATACTAGGACTCAGTTTAGGCATTGGTCTTAAGTATTTAAAGAGAAGCATATTCATTATTCCATTTGCAGCATTATGTTTGACACTTGGTATTATAATTTTATTATATGGTTTTAAATTTCCTATACTGGGACCGTCGTTAACATCTCAATTTAGTAGTATGGTTATTTTAGGGACATTTATCTTTTCCATCTTGTATAGCTGGATTTGGAAGAAAGCAAGTATCTCTGCTTTTAAAGTCCTAAATAAAGTATTTTCTCGACGATTTTCAGACTAGATCCTATTGGCATGAAAGAAATGAGAAGACTCATTAAATCCTTGGCAGAAGAACGAAAAATGACATTATTAATACAGCCATATCCTTTCAGGGATAGAACAGTTCTCTGAACGAATGGGCATTATTCATGAAGATTGACTTTTTAGTTTTATCACATTTACTTATTAAGTCTTAGAAAAATAAATCCCGGATCTTCCCAAAGATCCGGGATTATCGTCTAAGATATTAACTTAAAACAGTATGATTGACTCTCGCAGAAATAGCCTCTGCGAATTCAGAAGTAGAGGAAATAGGCGCGAGAGTTTACTGTAACAGTGAAACACAGCATTTCGTTCATTTTATCCTCAGTTTGTGACAACTTTTCAAAAGATGTATTTTGAATATATCTTTTTGAGTGCCCCTGATATATTATAAACATGTAAATAAAATATATCTTTTAGGGGAGATAGACAAAATGCTAAGTGAAAAAACAATCAGTGTGATAAAAAGCACGGTACCTGTACTTGAGAAACATGGAAAAGACATTACCACTCGTTTTTATCAATTATTGTTTAGCAATCACCCGGAATTATTGAATATTTTTAATCATGCAAACCAAAGAAAAGGGGAACAGCAAACAGCATTGGCCAATGCCGTTTATGCAGCGGCTGCCAATATTGATAATCTTGGTGCCATCATTCCTGTGGTGAAACAAATTGGACAGAAGCACAGAGCATTAGGAGTTCTTCCGGAGCATTATCCAATTGTTGGTCAAACTTTATTAGCAGCTATTAAAAATGTACTAGGTGAGGCTGCTACTGATGAAATTATCGGGGCTTGGGCGGAAGCTTACGGCGTTATTGCTGATGCCTTTATTGGCATTGAACAAGAAATGTATAAGGAAGCAAAGGAACAACATGGCGGCTGGGAAGGATTCAGAAATTTCATTATCGAGAAAAAGGTCAAAGAAAGTGATGTTATCACATCATTTTATTTAAAACCAGAAGATGGAAAAGCGATTGCCTCTTATCAACCAGGACAATATCTCACAGTAAAAGTCCAGCCTGAAGGAGAAACCTATACACAGATTCGTCACTATAGTTTATCTGATGCACCGGGAAAAGATTATTATCGAATCAGTGTTAAACAAGAAGACAAAGGAGTCGTCTCAACTTACTTACATCAGTCTGTACAAGAAGGCGACCTTATAGCAGTAAGTGCTCCTGCAGGGGATTTCGTTCTGGAATCAAAAGAAATACCTGCCGTTTTAATCAGCGGAGGGGTAGGTCTAACGCCGATGGTCAGCATGTTAAACACCATTGTCGAGCAACAGCCGGAACGCGAGGTAACGTTTATTCATGGCGCCTTAAATAGCCAGGTTCATGCAATGAAAGAACATGTCGCTCAACTGGCTAATGAAAATGCAAATGTTAAGAGCTTTGTTGTTTACTCTGATCCTACTGTAGAAGATCAGGCAGCTAAGAATTATGATAAAGAAGGGTTTATTGATTTAGAATGGCTGAAATCGGTTCTCCCAAATAATCAAGCAGATTTTTATTTTTGTGGACCAGTTCCATTTATGAAAATGATGTACCGTGTTCTTAAGGAATGGGGAGTACCTGCAGAAAATATTCATTTTGAGTTTTTTGGCCCGGCAGGTCAATTAGAAGAACCAGTTGTCACAGCATAAATAAATAGGATAGTCATTATTAGATAAAGTAAACCTAAAGTAGACACAAAATCTTTACAAGAATTAGCTGATCTTCCAGGATCAAAACTCTCAACCGATAAGGTAAATGCGCTTCTTAAGGAGTTAAATAACATTGAATGGAACTTATTTTCAGTAAAATAGTCTTAAACAAAATGGACTGTCTAAAAAGTCCATTTTAGTGTAATATAACTCAAAATTTAAAACCCAAGGATGTTGATATAACAGCATTCTTGGGTTTTCCTTTTTTCAAGATTGGGTTGAAAAGCTACTTTTTGGACAGCATTTTTTAAAAACCGGAAAAAACTTTTTTTTTTGAATCTTTCAGTATATACAAACTACTTTTGACCAGCAGAAATTAACCGATAAATCCCTTCCTCCCTTAAAATCGAAAGCACAACCTCCGCAGAAGAGCTACCACCAGCCTGCTAATGAGAAGCTTCAGTCCTTGGTAGACAAGTATTGAGGTTTTTTCTTAGTGGAGGAAAGTAGTTCCTTCTCTTTTTTTATTTTTCAAAAAAGGTGATTAAAGTTTGTTCACTTAGTAGACAAGAGGAGCCTGAATGTGTATACTACAAATATAAGTAACTTGTTATACAAGTGAACAACATTACAAACCTAATTTTCTATAAATCTTTAATTGAGGTGACGAAGTTGAAAAATATATGTATTGAAGAATTAGAAGACATAGCCATTGAAATGAGAAAAACAGCTGTAACAATGATTCATAAAGCACAATCTGGCCACCCAGGCGGCTCACTATCTGCAGCAGATCTTATGACAGCGTTGTATTTTAAAGAAATGAACATTGATCCAAACAACCCTAATTGGGAAGACCGTGACAGATTTGTTCTTTCAAAAGGACATGTTTGTCCTATCCAATATTCTGCCTTAGCTTTAAAAGGATATATCCCATATGACACAATCTACACATTAAGAGAATATGGTTCTCCGTTCCAAGGTCATCCAGATATGAAAAAATGTCCTGGAATTGATATCTCTACTGGGTCATTGGGGCAGGGGCTTTCATGTGGAGTTGGTATGGCAATAGCAGCAAAACGAGATAAAAAAGATTACCGCGTTTTTTCTTTAGTAGGTGATGGAGAATGCCAAGAAGGTCAAATCTGGGAAGCTGCTCAGACAGCCGTAAAGTATCAATTAGATAACTTAATCGTTTTTGTTGATAATAATAGACTACAAATTGATGGTTTTTGTGATGAGGTTATGCCACTTCAAGATTTAGAAAAGAAATTCGAGGCATTTGGTTTGGAAACAAAACGAATTAATGGCCATTCCATGAAAGAAATTGTTGAGACACTTGATGAGATAAGAGTAGCTAAAAATGGGAAGCCAAAATGCGTGATTCTTGACACTGTGAAAGGTAAAGGTGTTTCTTACATGGAGGATGTTGCTGATTGGCACGGGATAGCTCCAAATGATGAAGAATACAAACAGGCAATTGCTGAAATCACAGGAGGTTTAAAATAATGAGCATAATTGGGAAAACGCTAACAATAAAAAAAGCAACAAGAGAAGCTTTTGGTGATGAAATTGTAAAGTTAGGTAAAGAGAATAAGGATATTTATGTCATTGATGTTGATATTGCAAAATCATGTAAAACAAGTAATTTTATTAAGCAATTACCTGAACAACATATTAATGTCGGGATTGCAGAGCAAAATGCTGCAGGGCTGGCGGCAGGATTGGCGACAACTGGTAAGATTCCTTTTGTAAGCACTTACGCGGTATTTGGTTCATTACGAATGGCAGAGCAAATTAGACAAGAAGTTTGTTATCCAAATCTAAATGTAAAAATTGCATGTTCACATGGAGGACTAACGCCAGCTAATGATGGTGGAAGTCACCAAGCGATTGAGGATATGGGAGTTTTAAGAAGTTTCCCAAATATGACTGTTATCATGGGGGCAGACTACTTTTCTACTAGAAAATTAGTAGAGCAAGCAGCAAAAATGTATGGTCCTGTTTATCTTCGCTTTACAAGAGACACTGTTCCAGTAATTTATGATGAAAATGAAGAATTTACAATTGGAAAAGCAAAGAAATTACAAGAGGGAAAAGATATTGCCATTATAGCGAATGGTGATACGGTTCATTTAGCAATAGAGGCTACAAAGGAATTAGAAAAGGAAGGTATTTCTGTAAAGCTATTAGATATGCATACAATTAAACCATTAGATCGGGATGCTGTTATCGAATGTTTAGAAATTGGACGTTTAATTACAGTTGAAGATCATAATATTTTAAATGGTTTAGGAAGCGCTGTGTGTGAAGTTGCAGCAGAAGAAGGTAAAGGGAAAGTGAGACGAATTGGGGTGCAAGATCAATTTGGTCAATCTGCTCCATATGAAAAATTAATGGAACTCAATGGAATTACTGTAAGTAATATCATTAAAACAGCTAAGGATCTGCTTCGATAAAAAAGTAAGCGTGTTTCTTATTAAATAATAAACAATAAAATTATCATACTATAAATGTAGGAGTGGAGATGCATGTTTGAATTAAATGATCGCGTAGCAATCGTAACAGGAAGTGGTTCAAAAAAAGGAATCGGACGGACAATTGCATTAACGCTTGCAAAACAAGGTGCAGATGTTGTTGTCGCTGACCTAAATTTAGAAGGTGTTGAAGATACTGTAAACGCTATAAATGAAGCTGGGGGAAAAGCTTTAGGTGTAGAATTAAATGTTACGAATAAAGAATCAGTTGATGCAATGGTAGAGAAAGTGTTAAGCGAATATGGAAGAATCGATATACTTGTTAATAATGCCGGCATCTCGCAAAAAGTCACTGTTCAGGATATGACTCTTGAAGATTTGACAAGAGTTTTTAATGTGAATATGTTTGGCTTATTCCTTTGTACTCAAGCAGTACTCGAAACAATGAAAAAACAACAGTTTGGAAGAATTATCAGTCTTTCTTCCGTTTCGGCAAAAAGAGGGGGAGGAGTATTTGGTGGAGCACATTATTCAGCCTCTAAAGCTGCCGTATTAGGCTTCTCAAAAAATCTTGCACGTGAAGTTGCAACAAATGGCATCACGGTAAACTGTGTAGCACCAGGTCTTATTAACACGGAAATATGGAAGTCCCTTCCGGAAGAAGATGCGAAGAATGTGATTGCTAGTATCCCAATGGGTAGACCAGGTGAAGTTCAGGAAATAGCTTCAACAATCGCATTTTTATCATCTGAAGAGGCTTCTTATATTACTGGAGAAGAAATAGATATTAATGGTGGTTCTCACATGGATTAATGAGATAACAGGCATTCCAGTTTGGGCTGCCTGTTTAATCATACCTTATATATCAGTATGAAAGTAAGCTAACGATTGGAGGAAAAGAACAGATGGGTACATTAGTTTGTGAAATTTGTAATGTAACAATTGATCATTTTGAGGATGAAAAGGTAACTGTTCTTTATACGAAGTGTGAGTGCTGTAATAATTCAAAAAAGGATAATAGAAAATTAGAAAAATAGGATAAAAATATGAAGAGGAAGATATGTTATGAAAGTAGCCCTTGCATCTGATCATGGTGGGATCACGATTCGAAAAGAGATGATCTCCTTATTGGAGGAGATGGATATTGAGTATATTGATTTAGGGTGTGAATGTTCTATATCTGTTGATTACCCGGATTATGCCATTCCAGTTGCAGAGAAGGTGGTAAAAGGTGAGGTAGATCGGGGTATTTTAATTTGCGGCACGGGGATTGGAATGAGCATTGCAGCAAACAAAGTCAAAGGAATTCGCTGTGCACTTGTACATGATACCTTTAGTGCCAAGGCCACAAGAGAGCATAATAATTCCAATACTTTAGCCATGGGTGAACGTGTTATTCGTCCCGGATTAGCCCGCGAAATTGCAAGGATATGGCTGACAACTTCTTTTGAAGATGGTGGAAGACATGAAAATCGTATAAGGAAAGTTGCGGATATTGAGATGCAAAGAATATAAAAAAATTACTACAATAAAGATGGATGAATGTTGACCAAATGATCCAAGAATAAGAATTTTACTATCTCCTAAAAGAGTGATGATCTAATTCATCACTCTTTTGTGTCAAGTTAAGTTATCATGTTGAATACTAATGAAACTTATTAACATAATATACAAGTGTTACCTTGCTCTTTAAAAAAGAAACGCTTATAATTATATGGTGGTTTAAAACGAATATTTATTGAGAGAAGTGATTAACATTAGCTTTAATCGAGTATCAAGTGAGAAATTATATATACAAATTTATAATCAAATTCTTTCAGAAATTCAATCTGGATCCTTTAATATTGGTGATAAACTACCAGCAGAAAGAGAACTGTGCGAGCAATTTGGCGTTAGTCGTGCTCCAGTAAGACAAGCATTAAGCGCCCTTGAGTTGAATGGGTTTATTTATTCTCGCCAAGGTGAAGGAGTGTACGTTAAAAATACACAGTTAACCAATAAGTCCGAGTCTTCCTTTATGTTTGATTCAACTTCCCCAGAAGATATTGTGGAAGCGAGAATGAATATTGAGCCTTTAATTGTTAAATATGCAGCTTTAAGAGCTACTGATCAGGATATAGCGGATCTTCGCTCGACAATTAAAAAGATGGAAGAAGAAACAAATGCAGGGATTTATGTTCCTGAAACAGATGAAGAGCTTCACAATGGTATAGCGAAGGCCTCCCACAATGATCTATTTATTAAGATTATGTCAGCAATTAGTAATGCAATGAAGCAACAGGAAATGTGGAAATTCATTCGTGATCGTACGGTAACTAGGCCAGATTATCGAGAGGTTAATTTTAAAGAGCATAAGATGCTTATTCAGGCGATTGAACAACATAATGAAAAAGAAGCTGTAGAGCTAATGACTTCCCATATGCAGAACTTGTACGATCGATATTGGAAAGACTAAATAGGTTTACTAAGTTATATACACATCATCTGTTTATAAAGAAAAGGAATGTATCAAGAAACCATACTTGATACATTTTTTTGTTTAGAGATAAGAAATTTTGTACTTAGTTTTGGTGTCTAGCTCCAGCGCCTAGCCCCTCTAGGGTCTAGCCACAAATGAATTGAAGACAAAGAACGTCTTCTATTCATTTGCGTCTTATTTGCCCGAGGCTGAGCAAGGCGCTTGCTCATTTCTTATTTTAGACCAAAACATGTAGCTACTAATTAAAAGACGTGTCCAAGATTACATGATAATTTCAGAAATTAATTTAATAGACATTGACATCCTTAGAAACTGTATATATACTTTGTTTATAAGTAACTTAGTATACAAATTTGTAAATCTACAAATTATTCCGTTCATAAATGTATGATTGTTTGGCTGAAGATGTAATCGCTTTAAAAAAGTGGAACTTAGACTATTAATCTAGTTACTTATGTAAATGACCAATCTATATTTACACTAAAATAAAGGAGGAATTGATTTGGCTTCAATTACATTTTTAAATGACCCAGTTACATTAGTAGGAAATGAAGTAAAAGTAGGGGACACAGCACCAGATTTTACAGTTCTTGATCAGGATTTATCTCCGGTATCACTTTCAGATTCAAAAGGAAAGGTCCGCTTAATTTCTGTCGTGCCTTCGATTGACACAGGGGTTTGTGATGCTCAAACAAGACGTTTTAACGAAGATGCTTCCAGTATAAACAATGTTGAAGTTTTAACGATTAGCGTGGATTTACCTTTTGCTCAAAAAAGATGGTGTGGTTCAAATGGACTTGAACATGTAAAAACACTTTCTGATCACCGTGATCTTTCATTTGGTGGAGCATATGGCGTTCATATGAAAGAGTTACGTTTATTAGCACGTGCCGTATTTGTGATTGATTCTAACGATAAGGTTATACATACTGAGTATGTCAGTGAAGTGACAAATCATCCAAATTATGAGGCAGCGATTGAAGCGGTAAAATCTGCGAAATAAGATTACTAGAAATGATTATTTTATACAGTTGACCGAAACCGTGCTCTATCATCTATAATAATCATGTAAACATGGGGTTTATTGGTAATATTCTAATTTTTAAAAGCTTCCACACAAAATGAGTCGTGCGGAAGCTTTTTGGTAGGATAATAACAAATTTAAACGGTATAAACATGTGTTTGGTTTTTAAATTGTTTTGTTGTCAAACCAGTCACTTTTTTGAACGTTCTGCAAAAATAGTGGGAATCACTATAGCCAACTTCATGGGCAATTTCATATGTTTTATTATTTGTTGTCTTCAGAAGATTTTTTGCTCTCTCAATTCGGGTGTTCGTTAAGTATTCGATTAATGTTTTTCCTGTTTCTTGGCTAAACATATGACTTAAATAGGATGCGCTTACATTTACAGCGTCTGCTACAGCTTGAAGAGATAACTGAGAGTCAGCAAAATGTTCGTTAATATAATCTACGGCCATTTGTACGGATGAAGAGTATTTGCTAGTAAGGTTTTCTCTAGTTGATATAACAAGATCCAGCATTTCTTCGATATAAGATAATGCTTCATGATAATAGCGAATCCAGCTTGCTTTTATTTCTAATTGATTGATTTTCTGCATGATGTCAAGATTATCCATCTCCATTTCCTTTAAATAATGGGAGATGGAAATGGTAAAATCCATTAAAAAGTAATACATGGTAAAAGGAGAACGAATCATTCCTTTTTCAAGATACGATGAATAAGAACGAGCAAAGCTAGAGATATCACTTGATCGTCCAACTTTAAGAAAGTCAATTAAGTCCCGGCGATTAAAATGCTGCAATTCTTTTTTTGACTCGGCATCAATCTCCGTTTCCTTTGATCTGTATTTCTGAATAATACTTGAATAGCTTTTCTCTTCATCGGCTTCCGAGAATGATACTGTAATCCCTTGAATACGGCTTTCTACTCTGCCAATTCCAAAGATGATTGGGTTGTCTGGGTGGAGATTGTCATGCGAAATCAAGCGTTGTCTAATGATCTCGGATTCTCTTTCAAGCGCCTGTTTCGATTCTCCCATCATGATAAAAATCGATTCCTTCACTTTTCTGCTAAAGCGCAAACAAACAAATTCATGATCAATCCAATCAATTGAATTTGGCCCATTTGTATATTCAACAATAATAATATAATAATAGCTTGAGATAAGATTTAGATTTAATTTTGAAGCTTCTTTAATAGCAGACGAAGAACTATAGACGCCTTCACAAAGTTCGTATAAAAACTTATCTCTAGAAGCAGATTTTGTTTGCAATAATTGACTTTCCAGGTCACTTAATCGTTTATTGCTCATTTCTTCCTCATCAATTTTTGCGGCAACCTTTTTCAAAATAGCCAGCAAATCCTGTGAACTGACCGGCTTTAGGCAGTATTCTGTTACTTGGATGCGCATCGCTTCTCTGGCATATTCAAATTCGTCATGTCCGCTAAGGATAATAATTTTGATAGAAGGCATTTTTTCGCGAAGAATTCGACTTAGCTCCAGTCCATCCATAAACGGCATTTTTATATCAGTAATCACAATATCAGGCTGATGCTTTTCGATTAATGGAAGGGCAACCTCGCCATCTGAAGCATCTCCACAATAAATAAATCCTTCTTGATTCCAATTAATGCTCTTGCCAATCCCTTCACGGATCGCCATTTCATCATCGACCAAAAATACCTTTTTCATTGGGATCCCCTTTCTGCCGGAATAATAACACTAACACGAGTGCCGGAGCCGTACCAGCTATTAATCTTTAAACCAAATGGCTCTCCATAATGTAGTAAAATACGCTGGTGAACATTCACCATACCAAATCCACCTTGTTTCTTTTCAAAGGGAACTCCTTGAGATAATTGTTTTCGTAAATCTTGTAATTTATCTTCTTTCATTCCAATCCCGTTATCAATCACATCAATTGAGATATATCCTTCTGGAGTAAAATCTCCTTTAATGCGAACAAATCCCTTCCCGCGTTTATTTTTTATGCCATGGTAGATCGCATTTTCAACAATAGGCTGAAGGGTTAATTTGATCATCTCATAGTTCAAAATATCTTCATTTAGATGAAACGTAACATCTAAAATATCTTGGTACCTCATTTTTTGTATAGTAAGATAATTGCGGATATGGTTAATCTCATCTTCTATAAGAATAAAATCCTTTCCCTTACTTAATGAAATTCTAAAAAAATAGGATAAGGCCTTTGTGATCTCAATGACCTGCTGGCTTTTCTTGGCTTCTGCCATCCATATGATTGTTTCGAGTGAGTTATAAAGAAAATGAGGATTAATTTGCGCCTGCATCGTCCGTAATTCCGCCATTTTTAATTGCTTTTGTTCATTCACACTTTTTGTTAATAGAGCCTTGATTTTCATAATCATACTATTGAAGTTTTCACCCAGGTCAGCAACCTCATCTGTCCCTTTGTTCACGATCTGCACATCAAGATCACCTTTAGAAGCTTGTTTCATTTTTTCTTTTAATGTACGAAGCGGAAGAATCAGCCTAGATGTGATAAAGAAATAAAATCCCATTGTAAAAAGTAAAATCGACCCTACAGTTAATGTAATTAAACTTCTGATTTCAGTAGCTTCCTTCGTAATCTCTGCGAGCGATGCATAGCGAATAAATTTCCAGCCAGTCAATTCAGATGTATCATAGACGATAAATGTTTTATTCTCCGTAAAATATCCAGATTGGTTTTCTTCCAAAGGTTTTCGCTCGGTTATTGGTGAAGCTTTTTCAAATTGTGGCTGGGAAAATAATAGATGACCTGTTTCTGATTCAATATGAATCGTACCGGGCGTTCTTGATGAAGCTTCGTGAAGAATATCTATAAAAATGGAAGCTTTTATCACAATATTAATGTAACCAATGACTTTTTTAGAACTGTCCGATACAATTGTACTTGTCATCGAAAAGGCTGGATTACTATTTTTATAGATCGGTTCGATTACTGTCTTTGTTGGCTGATTTCGCAGGTCCAGATAAGGAGGCTTAGTGATTGTCTCTCTATCAATTTGATGAACCCCTCGGTCCTCACTTACTGCCTTCCCTTCAAGATCAATAACTTTAATATTCATGATGCTGTCACTAAATTGATAACTTTCTCTGTAAAGCTTGATCATGCCTAAAATACTTTTTGATTCCTCAGCCGTATTTACTTTGTCAATTAAAAATTGTACGGTGCTGTCCTTTTTCCCAATTTCAGTAAATCTTCTAATATCTTGATAAACAACATCAAATTCTCTTTTTAGTTGACCCATTTGAATTTGGGCTAGTGAATAGGACTTTTGCGCAACAATATCATAGGACTTCAGATAAGAGATTACCCCAACAAGGATGAGTGGTATGACCGTTAAAAAAAGAAACATCATTAAAAGCTTTGTACGTAAGCTAGAGGCAATCCATTTTGTGATTTTCATGATTTATCCAACCTGCCCATAATAGAATAAATGAATTTGAAATAATGATAAGAGTGTTTTGGGATTATAGTTTAAACTGCCTGATGTTCTCTTTCATTTCTTGAATTCGTTCGACCAGCTTATAAGATGCATCAGACACTTCCTCAAGAGTCGTTAATTGTTCTTCACCCATGGCCGCAATTCCGGCAATTTCCGCATTACTAATTTGGGAGCTCTGCTCAATGTCTGAGATCATTTTACGGACAGAAAGCATTTGATCAAACGCTTCCTGCATGTCTTGCTTAATGCTTTCAATTTCGACTTGCTGGTTATTTCTAATGGAGCGAATCGTTTGGAAGCCTCCATTTATTTGTTCTGTTTTGATTCTGCTAAATTGAATAATTTCGAGAGCCTCTAGGTGTTGTTTTTTAATAGTAGAAATTAGGTTTGTTAAGTGGTTCATATTGGAATCAGAGTCTTGGGAAATAGCGTTCGCTTCCTCAGCGACTTCTTTGAACCGGGTTAATACGCTTTCAATTTTTTCATTTGTTGAGTTCTTAGGAATTTCATTAAGCAGCGTTTGAGCTAATAGATTAGTCTCCCGTTCAACAAGCTTAATGAGCCGTAAATATTCATGCATTTCTCCTGACAGTTTTTGAAGTTCCTCCGAATCACGGTTAACTTGATGTATAGTTTGGCTTATTTTTTCAAGCAGCTCATGGAAGGTAATAAGCTGGCTGTTTATTTCATTCGTCATTTTTAATGTTTCGTTTGATTGGAGATTCATTTTGTTTGATTTTACTAGTACCTCGTTATATTTAAATAGCAGATGTTCAAATGTAGAGACTGATTTTTGAATGAGTTGATCTTGTTTATGAAGATTGACTGAGATGGTTTGTGTTGCTTCTGCAACATCTTCACCCGCCAATCTGTTTTCAAGAATACTTTGATGTATATCCTTTGAAGTTAAAACGACTAGATCATTTGTATTTCTCACGCTTAAAATAATATCCTTTAAATTATGAAACATTCGATTATAGGCACGACATAAATCACCGATTTCATTTTTAGAAGCAATCGATATTTCTCCTACTGTTAAGTTTCCTTCCGCAATTTCATTTGTTTTTTGTCCTAAAGCGCGAATAGGTTTGACAAAACTTCCTGATATATAGATAGCAAATAATAATGAGAGAATAATAATACCAATAAATGCACAAATATAAATGGTTATGTCTCTTTTTAAATTAGCGGAAATAATATTTTCCGCTTCTCCTTTAACCAGGAGGGTTTTTTGCAAAAGTGCCTCAACTTTTTCATCAATAAGGTCGGTAAGAATCGTTATGTATTCATATGTAATATTTCGTTGATCAGCTGAAACATTTGTTTGTATTTGCTCGCCAAGCTTATCAATATATTCAGTCGTTGTCGTTAATGTTTCGCGAACCTCAGATATTTCCTTCGAAAATTGGCCATTTTTATCATCGCGTTCGATTTTATCCAAATTTTGGTACATATTGTTTAAATGGTCGTATTGGGTTCCATTTTCAAAATGGACCTTGCCATAAGCAATTTCTCTAATCTCATCATTGAGCTGTTGCTTAAGCGAGCCATTAATTGAATTTGTCAGCGTAATCGTTTCCATCATGGCGTTATACTGCTGAATATATCCAAGGAAAAGATAGATTTGAACACAGTTAGCTGTGGCCAGCCATAAAAGAATAACCGAGAAAACGAGAATTAATCTTCTCTTTAATGATAAATCAGACAATCTTGGATGCGCTTTCAAATATGATCCCTCCTTCTTAGAACCATATTACTATATAAAGAATTAAATGTAGATAAAAAAAATGTGCAATTTCAATTAAAAATTTTACAGTTTTTGAAAAGGGGAGTCATAAAAACAGGATAAAATTTTACATTTTTGGCAAATATCCAGTATTTTGCAATTCTTCCGGCGATATCGTTATTTAGACGGAGATTTGTCTTTAATGCTTAATGCAACTTACCGCACTGATCTTCTATACTAAAAATCTAAAAACATAAGAAATTAGTAGAAAAAACATATAAAACTACAAAAAAACAAATTCTTTAGAATATTCACAATAATATGTCTGTAATGTATAATAAGTACAAGATACACAGAAGGAGGTAATAAATGAAGACATATAATCATTTTATCGATTTAGAACCAAAATTTCTCCTCTTATTGGCATCGCTTCACTCGCATTTTTCAAGTAATTGATAAACACTTGTTTTTAATAGTTTTCTTTCTTCAGTTTTTAACCATTCCGTGATATCTCGAGAGATAACCAGGAAAACTTCCTTCCAGTCAATTTAAAACCTTGCAATTTAAGCTCAACTTTCATTTTTTCGCCTGTTATAAAAACATATTCGCTTTGTTGTAAAGTGAAAGATCGTTTTCCTTCTATCATTTTTTAGCTTTTTGCTTGAGTAATCACGTACTTAGTCGGATACTTCAACAAAAGTGAAAAATAAGGATGGTTTGTTATGGAACTATTTGAAACATTATATGATGAGCATGAAAGAGCCGACGTACGGTTTGTTGGTTTTACAACGGACCATATTCGATATGATTTTGGGATCGTTTATACCCAAATGTTTTTTGGAAAACCACTTGTCATATGCATGCAATCCGGTAGATCAGCTTTGTTGGATTCAAGTGATATTAAGAATATTGAGTATTTAAAAAAGGTATTTTGTATTAGTTCTCTTAAAGAAGCAGAGGATGTATCACTTTTTTTTAAGCAATACCTTTCTACCTCATTTTATATTGAACAATATACCTGATTGGTTCTATAGGTCCTTAAATTAAGAATCGACTCCTTGGTATATGGGAGTCGATTTTTTTTGTAATATCAGAATTTATATATTTTTTTAACATAGCTTGCGTTTCTGAATCTAGCTCCAGGCGCCATCGGCTCTAGGGTCTAGTCAAACAGGAATTGAATTGAAGGTAAAGAACACCTTCTATTCCTGTTCGCCTTATGCTTGTCGCCGATAGGCAGGCGCCTTTGTAAGCGTCAAGTGAAATTGAACACTTTTTGCTAATTAATTTTGAACAGTTTCTTCTTCAAAAATGGAAGAACGA
>NZ_CANNCR010000075.1 GCF_947503125.1 uncultured Metabacillus sp. | reverse complement strand
TGGCTAGACCCTAGAGGGGCTAGGCGCTGGAGCTAGACACTAAAACTAAGTACAAAATTTTATACTTTCTTACCTTTTACGCTTTATTAAGCATATAATCTAATGCATCACTTAATTTCGCAAACTCATCAATTGAAAGGGATTCTCCTCTTCGTTTACCGTCGATCTCAACCTGTGCCAGGGTTTCTTCAATGATCGGTTTTAACTCTTTGCCATTTGGTAAAAAATGAACTAAGTTATTAAGCAGTGTTTTCCTTCTTTGTGCAAAGCTTGCACGAACAATTTCAAAAAAGAATGTCTCGTTCTTTACTTTCACAATGGGCTGATCCCTTACTAATAAACGAATGATCGCCGAATCAACATTAGGTTGCGGAACAAAAACAGTCTTTGGAACCGTCATCACCGTTTTTGCATCCGTATAGTATTGCACAGCAATCGATAACGAACCATATTCCTTTGTTGACGGTTTTGCGGATATTCGCTCTGCTACCTCTTTTTGCAGCATGACTACGATTCCTTTAAGCGGCAGCTTGTCTTCTAACAGCTTCATAATGATTGGTGTCGTGACATAATAAGGCAGGTTAGCCACCACCATAATTTCCTCACAGTCACTAAAGTGTTCCTTTACGGCTTCCTGTAAGTTCGCTTCCAACACATCTTGATGGATAATTGAAACATTGGCATAAGGAGCTAATGTTTCATTTAAAATCGGCAACAGCCGGGAATCAATTTCAAAAGCAACAACCTTCTTCGCTCTTCTTGCAAGCTGTTCGGTTAACGCACCGATTCCTGGTCCAATTTCAATGACACCAGTTTTTTCTGATACATTTGCATGATCAACAATTCTTGTTAAAACATTCGGTTCAATCAGAAAGTTTTGTCCTAAGCTTTTTTTAAAGGAAAAACCGTATTTTTCTAATATCTCCCTTGTTCTAACGGGTGTGGCAATGTCCTTCATCATCAATTATTTTCCTCCTGTAGGATTTTGGTTACTGCTTTTATGTAATCATCCCTTGAGATTTGAAACATCTGCAGTCTTTTATGAAGCTGTTTTCCATTGGTATAGCCTATTTTTAATAAAACACCTAACTTTTCACGTCTGGCACGTGCCTTATTTCCGCCAATAAGTCCTGCATCTAATAAATCATCAAAAACGATTTCACTCGTGAATTCTTCCATCTCTTCCTTCACTGACTGCAAAGCATTTCGAATGGATCTGGCAGAGGCATGCTCAACTCCTATCCCTTTTCCGTTTTTAGGTCTCGCTTCCTCTTTTGGTAAGAATGCATGCTTACAGCCAGGAACCTTCGCTGCTATCGTTTTTCTTATTTTCTCTCCGGGGAAATCAGGGTCAGTAAAAATAATGACGCCTCTCGTTTGCTGTGCAAGCTTAACTTGCTCGATAACCGACTCTCCAATAGAAGAACCATTGGTTTCAATTGTGTCCGCATCAACTGCTCTTTTAATGGCAGTTGTGTCATCTTTCCCCTCAACCACAATAATTTCTTTTATTTTCATTTTTTCCTCCAAAAGCTGAAACTTTTCATAAAGTCTTTTCGTCTAATATATTGAATCCAAATGAATCTCTGTAATACCAGTTCTTTCGTTTTTACTTTATCTTATAAGCAAGTATACCCTCCATTATAACGCAAAAAAACAGAGGGATAAAAACCCTCTGTCAGCGTTTAATTTAGAATTTTAATTTTTACTCTTTTCGAACCCCATCGATAGGCAGCTGATTTCGATGAAATGAACACGTCGATTTTATTGCCTTTAATTGCTGAACCTGTGTCAGCAGCAACTGCATATCCATAGCCCTCGACATACACTTTTGTACCTAATGGGATAACACTTGGGTCAACAGCGATTACCTTAGCGTTAGGATTTGCTCGTAAATTAAGCCCTGTAGCAGTGGTACCGGAACAACCATTACAATAGGCAGTATAAGCTGTTGATCTCACATAAAACTCTTTCGCAACAGAATCATTGCCGCGTGAAACGGTAGCAGTACTTACAGGTTGAACAGCCTTCGTTCCTAACGCAACAACTCTAGCTTCACTTTCTTCTACGGTTTCTGTTTTTAATAGCTTCCTAGAAAATTCTTTTCCATTTTTAATAACGACTTCAAAGTGCTTCTTCTGCTTGCCTTCTTTACCAGATTCAATGATTTTTTGTTCCCCTTTTTCAAGGCTGCTATCTTTTTTGGTAACGACATTAAAGGCAATTGGTTCTTCCACTACATCGGTGACTTTTTCTATACGTGTAACCGTTATGGTACTCTTAGCATCAATCTTTTCCGTAAGAGCCGGTTTGACTTCATCTAATTTATTCAATTTTATGTTGTGTTCCTTTAAAAAGTCAGCGACAGTAGTCGAAGTAGTCCAAACTTGTTGTTTTTGATCGCCAACATTTAGTGCAAGTTTGAATGCTTTATCAATTGTTAATGACAAATTCTTTTCAATCTTCTTATCTAATGCTGGTTCGATTTTATCATGCTCTGTTACATCTAAATTTTCCTGTTCAATGAGTTCCTTTACTGTATCAGCTGTCGTCCAAATTGTCCTTCGCTTTTCGCCAATAGCAAGTTTAACGGGCTTAGAAGCTTCATAGACAATCTCCATATTTCCTTCTATCCGTTTATTTGCTGCAGGTGAAATGTGATCTTCTTGTCTGTAATCTATATCTAATTCTTTTAATAATGTACCGACTGTATCTGCATGAGTACGTATTTTTTCTTCTTTCCCGTTCACATTCAATGCGACAGTATTTTTTGATCCCTCATATGTACCGTATGCGACACCAGATCCTAACACTAGTATACTAGCAGTAGAAAGGACAACCTTACTTTTTATTACTCTTTCGGAAAACAGCTTTTTCATGTTTTGAATGAAAATGAAAAACGCCTCCTTCTTCCTCGTGGATTATATAGAGTATCTTTCATCTTGTCAACCCTTTCGACGTTGTCTCATTTTTCCAACGTATTCATAATTATGCGTAAAAATGAGGCAAATGTGAAGAAAGAGTTATCGACAAGGATATACTATGAGGGAGATGAGACATGTAGAACTTTTATGATTTTTTATCTAGTTGGACAAGCTACCCCATAACTCGACATGTTTCGTTATCGAGTTATGCCGAATAATTTTTTGGCATTGTCGGAAGTTTTTGTCGCAACTTCTTCAACACTTATTCCTCTGAGCTCAGCAATTTGTTCAGCAACATATTTTACATAGCTTGGCTCATTTCGTTTGCCTCTAAAAGGATGTGGTGTCAAATAAGGACAATCTGTTTCGATGAGAAGACGCTCCATCGGTATCTCTTTCACAACTTCCTTTGGCTTTTTCGCATTTTTAAACGTTACGGGTCCGCCAAACGAAAGATAAAAGTTCATATCCATACACTGCTTCGCAACCTCAAGACTGCCTGTAAAGCAATGCATGATACCGCCTACTTCACTTGCCTTCTCTTCTTTTAAAATTTTCACAACATCCTCTGTAGCATCACGATTATGAATAATAATGGGAAGCTGCACTTCTTTCGCTAATTGAATCTGCTTGCGAAATACTTCTTTTTGCACATCTTTCGGAGATTTGTCCCAATAATAATCTAGTCCCATCTCACCGATAGCAACAACCTTTGGATGTGAGGTCAATTCTTTAATCCAAGCTAAATCCTCATCTGTCATATCAATTGCATCAACAGGATGCCATCCGACTGCTGCATATATCATGTCATACTGATTAGTTAATTCCATTGCTTTCGTTATCGTTTCCTTGTCAAATCCAACAACTACGATATGTGTTACGTTTTCTGCTTTTGCTCGTTGAATAACCTCTACTATATCTTCTTCGTATTGAACTGCATTTAAATGAGCGTGGGTATCAAATAGCATAATTTACCTCTTCCTTTCAATTCGACAAATCAAAGGGGTGTTCTACAAAATGTTACACGTGGAACACCCCTCTTTTTTTATAAAAGACTATTTTCCAACTATCACTAAAACTAAGGTTCAAACCCTTATTTTATCGCTATTTAAGGAATCAGCCTTGATTTATTATTTTACTCTTGATCCATTCGGCAAACTTGCATCTACCGTTGCAACTGACAACACATTTTCTTGAGAACCGGCTAAAATCATTCCTTGAGAAAGTTCTCCTCGAAGTTTTACCGGCTTAAGGTTTACAACACAAATGACCTTTTTACCAATTAAATCTTCAGGCTTGTAATATTTTGCGATTCCGGAAACAACTTGTCGTTTTTCATAGCCTAAATCCAACTGGAGTTTTAGAAGGCGGTCTGCCTTTTTAACTGGCTCTGCATGGATGACCTCTGCCACGCGAAGATCAACCTTCATAAAATCATCAATCATGATTTCATCTTCCAATGGTGGTGCTTTTGTTTCTTTTTTCTCTTCTTGTACAGGAGCAGATCCCTTCATTTGCTCTTTAATATATTGGACCTCTTCGTCAACCTCAAGACGAGGGAAAATTGGCGCCTGTTTATTGACTTGAGTTTGATTAATTGCGCCAAAGCTTGTGATACTATCCCAAGCTTGAAGGTCATCATTGTTAATTCCAAGTTGGTGGAAAATTTTATTTGGTGTATCTGTTAAGAATGGCTTTAATAATACAGCCGTAATACGTAAAGATTCTGCTAGATGAACCATTACGGAAGCTAACTTATCACGATTTGCTTCTTCTTTTGCCAGCACCCATGGTTGTGTTTCATCAATGTATTTATTTGTCCGGCTTATAAATTGCCATAATGATGAAAGTGCAATTGAAAATTCCATTTTTTCCATTGCATCCTCATACTTTTTCACTGTATGTTGCGAAAATGCTGCAAGCTGCTCATCAAATTCTGTTTGTGCACCATTGTATTCAGGCACTTGACCATTAAAATATTTTTCGATCATCGCTACTGTTCTATTTAATAAATTCCCTAAATCATTAGCTAAATCATAATTTACACGATCAATAAAACCTTCTGGAGTAAAGACACCATCCGAACCAAATGGAACCTCTCTTAATAAGTAATAACGAAGAGCATCTAATCCATATCGCTCAATCAAGGTTACAGGGTCAACAACATTTCCTTTCGATTTCGACATTTTGCCATCCTTCATTAAAAGCCAGCCATGAGCAAACACTTTCTTAGGAAGAGGCAAATCTAATGCCATTAACATAATCGGCCAATAAATTGTGTGGAAGCGGACAATTTCCTTCCCAACAATATGAACATCAGCAGGCCAATACTTTTTATATTTCTCATCATTGTCTGTACCAAAACCAAGGGCTGTAATATAGTTGGATAACGCGTCAATCCACACATAAATCACATGCTTTGGATCTCCCGGAACTTTTATCCCCCAGTCAAACGTTGTACGTGAAACAGCCAAATCTTCAAGACCAGGCTTAATAAAGTTATTAATCATCTCATTTTTTCTAGATTCTGGTTGGATAAACTGCGGATTTTCTTCATAAAAGGCTAATAGTCTGTCAACATATTTCCCCATTCTAAAGAAGTAAGATTCTTCCTTAACCAGTTCAACAGGATGACCGCTATCAGGGCTTTTCCCGCCGACTATTTTTCCATTTTCAATGATTGGATCGACTAGCTGCAGCTCAGTATAATAGGTTTCATCTGGAACAGAATACCATCCTTCGTATTCATCTAAATAAATGTCACCCTGTTCAACAAGCTGTGAAAAGATCTTTTCAACAACAAATTTATGACGGTCTTGAGTGGTTCTAATAAAATCATCGTAGGAAATATCCATCTTACTCCAAAGATCTTTAATCCCTGTTACAATATTATCTACATACTCTTGAGGAGTTACATTACTTTCCTCTGCTTTACGTTGAATTTTTTGGCCATGCTCATCTACACCTGTCAAATACATGACATCATATCCGCGCATCCGTTTATAACGGGCCATCGCATCCCCTGCCACTGTCGTATAAGCATGTCCTATATGTAGCTTTCCACTTGGATAATAAATAGGTGTTGTAATATAAAATGTTTTTTGGTTATTCTCCATTATGTAAACCTCCTCTAAAACGTTAAAAACGGTTTGATTCTCCTAGAATATACTAGCTTTCATTAAGAAAAGCGCAAGGCGCTTAGCATTCGGCGACAAGCATAAAGCGAATCAGAATAGAAGGTGTTCTTTACCTTCAATTCCTATTTGTCTTGACTCTAGAGGCAGTCAAAAACTAGGGCATCCTTATCTCTTGACTGCACTTGCACGTCCTGTGCTTCACCGATGGCGCCTAGAACTAAACACAAAAACAAAGTTCAAAAAGTTATACTCCCTTCTTAAACTATTAAAAAACGCTCTCGCCCCTAAGGACGAGAGCGTTATGGTAGAATTATGATTATGGACAACTTTCATAATGGCACAGCATTAACTAACCTATCCATTTTTGATTTTTTCATACTCTTTTATGATACCATCTTAGCCCCTAATATCAAGAATATATACCTAAAGTTTTAAGATTTCTGTCATTCGACATGTCTTTTAAGCTGCTGATGGAAATTGTCGAATTTCCGCTGTCTCTTGTCGAATATTTCTCATTCCTTTCCAACAAAAAAATGGATTTAATCCCGTTGTTTATTTCCAATTTAAGGTTTTATTACCATGTTTTGAGGGTAGACATTTATGGAAACATTGTTCTCATAAGGTTTTTCCTATAACATCTATTTTTTTACATGGAAAAATAAATAAAATGATTGACGTTTATTGGAAACACTGATATGCTTAAAAAGCAAATCAGTTTTTGTCGAATATTGACGAAGTATAAATAAAAAACATAGAATATGTCAAAATTGAGAGGAGACTAACAATTATGAAATCTACTGGTATTGTACGTAAAGTTGATGAATTAGGCCGTGTTGTTATTCCTATCGAACTACGCCGTACATTGGGTATTGCAGAGAAAGATGCGTTAGAAATTTATGTTGATGATGAAAAAATCATCCTTAAGAAATACAAACCAAACATGACTTGCCAAATTACTGGTGAAGTTTCCGATGACAACTTAGCTCTTGCAAACGGCAAACTTGTACTTAGCCGCGAAGGTGCAGAACAAATTTTAGCAGAACTTCAACGCCAACTTATTCAAAAATAATAAACATATATGAAAAAGGCTGTCACTGACAGCCTTTTTCATATATGTGATACGCTTGATAAACCTCACGTTTCTGAATATTTCTTTCACTGGAAACTCGTTTTATTGCTTCTTTTGAGGACATATCTTGTTTGATATAATGATCCACATGTTCTTTTAAACTTAAATGACTCCACCATGCATCTTCTTTTTCAGTATGTACGTCTTCATGAGCTCCCTCAATGATGATACAAAACTCACCACGAATTTCATTTTCCTCTGACCACTTCATAACTTCACTTACTGATCCTCTAATAAATTCTTCAAATTTCTTTGTTAATTCCCTTGATATACAAATAGAACGATTGCCTAAATAATCGGCTATTAACTGTAATGTTTCTTTTAAGCGATGGGGTGATTCATATAAAATAATGGTTTCCATTCTTCCGCGCAACTGGGCAAGCTGCTGTTTTTTTTCTTTTTTTTGCCGATCTAAAAAACCAAAAAAGTAAAATGGCTGAGGCGTAATTCCAGAAGCAATCAGGGCTGTTAATGCAGCATTTGCACCAGGGAGTGGAATGACACTTCCCCCAGAAGCAAGGACCTGCTTTACTAATTCACTGCCTGGGTCTGAAATGGTCGGCATACCTGCATCACTTACTAGTGCGATGTTTTTCTTTTGCTGTAATAATTCAAGCACTCGGTTGCCGCTTGTTTCTTTATTATGCTCATGATAACTAAATATTGGCGTATTGATTTCAAAATGATTGCAGAGCTTTTTCGTTTGACGGGTGTCTTCGGCAGCAATTACATCCACCTCTTTAAGCACCTTTATCGCACGAAACGTCATATCCTCTAAATTTCCTATTGGTGTTGGAACAAGATATAAATCTCCTAGTTCTTTTTCTTCATTTTGAAAACTTTTTTGTTGTTGCAGCATGCTCCCTTCACCCTTCTATATTAGATCTAGATTCGTTTAAGTATTTCTCCTTTGCTTTCCTTGGTAGCCTTTTAAAGGAAATTTCCCTTTTTAACGCTTCACTCTTTGTTTCATACATTTCCGAATACAATAGTTTAACAGGTGTTCTTCCTCTTGTATATTTAGCACCTTTACCCTCATTATGTTTTTTTAGCCGTTGCTTCAGATCCACTGTATATCCGGCATAGTAACTACCATCATTACATTCAAGAACATAAAAATAATGATTTGTATTTTCCATATAAACTCCTTATTGTGCTTGCATATCCTCTTGTTTATCTCCATATAATATTGTCTTTATCTCTTTTGTGTATTCGTTGTCATGATTATAAACAAATACAGGAGGCAACAGCTTTAAATCCGTATTCCCATCTTTAATCCCTTCAATTAATAACGTATTTGCTTCTTTTCCTTGTTTAGGATAAACAAATTGAATTCGTTTCGGTTCAACCCGATACTTCCTCATGAGTTCTATAATATCAGCCAGTCTGCCCGGCCTATGGACCAAAGCTATTTTACCACCTTGTTTCACAAGCTGACTACTTACTCTGATGACATCGTCTAACGTACAAAGAATCTCATGACGTGCAATCGCAAGATATTTATTAGGATTTTGATTCTCTTTCAAAGGTGTCGCAAAGTAAGGAGGATTACAAGTTACAACATCAAATTTTCCAAATCCTAAATGCTTCGGCATATCTTTGAGATCGCCATGAATCATGTGAATCTGATGTTCCAAGTTATTATAGGCAACACTTCTTGTTGCCATATCATAAAGTCGTTCCTGGATCTCGACTCCAGTAATTTTGCCTTTTGTTCTTGTACTAAGGATTAATGGGATAATACCATTTCCCGTACATAAGTCAATGATATTTCCCCTTTGAATCGGCATGTAAGCAAATCTCGATAGTAAAACCGCATCTAGGGAAAATGAAAAGACCGTTGGACTCTGTATAATTCTAAGATCCTCGGCTAATAAATAATCAAGTCGTTCATCACCTATTAATTTAACCATGAATAAATAACTCCTTTTAAGAAATACACAAGCGCATTTCTATTATCCCTATTAAGCATAAAAAAACTGACACATAATCAAAAGATACCATCCCTCTCTTGGTTTTTTAAAGAGGAACAAATGATCATGAGCCAGCCATTTTTATTTCTTATTAAGGAATGATAAGCAAAATAAACAATCTCCATCCTTACGAAGGCTGCCATAATGCAAATTACAAATATGAAAGCCTTCTTGATACAATCTTGCTAGGTTATCATATCCTTCGCCTATATCAATTTGGTTTTGCCTTGTTTGCTTTTTTTCCTTCGATGTTGGTTTCTTTGTTTTTTCAGCATTTGCATTTGTTAATGTTGAGTCTAGTCTTCGGCGTAGGTTCTCATTTTCGATTTTTAAATGCTGGTTCTCTTCAATAAGATCCCCTAAATGCTGCTTCAATTCACCCAATTGAGTATATAAAGATCCTATCTGTTCCTCCATGCTGCTGACAAACTCAAATATCTCTTTTTTATCCACTTGTTCCACCTCATCAATCTGTGGATTGCATTGGAACTACGCCTTCTTTCTGCAATTCATCCCAAGTGTATTCTACCACGCGTTCTTGTTCAACCAGGTCAACCTGTATAATTTGCTCTAAAATATTTAACCCAACAACTTTTCCAAGCCCCTTAGGTGTACCGATCACTTCGCCAATGTCTGGTAATAATTCCTTTGCAGACTCATAATCATCATTTTCATACTTTAAGCAGCACATTAAGCGGCCGCAAAGACCAGAAATTTTCGTTGGATTTAACGATAAGTTTTGATCCTTTGCCATTTTAATGGAGACAGGCTCAAAATCGCCTAAAAAGGTTGAACAGCATAACATACGGCCACAAGGTCCTATTCCGCCCAGCATTTTGGCTTCATCACGAACACCAATTTGTCGGAGCTCAATTCTCGTTTTAAAAATAGCTGCTAAATCCTTAACCAACTCCCGAAAATCAACGCGTCCATCTGCTGTGAAATAAAAGATCACCTTATTGCGGTCAAATGTATATTCAACATCTACTAATTTCATATCTAAACCATGCTCAGAAACTTTCTTTTGGCATACATGATACGCCTCTTCTGCTGCCTCTTGATTTTCCTGAACCATTAATTTATCTTTCTCATCTGCAAGTCGAATGACCTTTTTTAACGGCAGTACAATATCATTCTCTTCAACTTTTTTATTATTTAGTACGACTTTCCCATATTCAATTCCACGAATGGTTTCGACAATAACAAAGTCGTCTTTCTCTATATAAAGACCGTTTGGGTCGAAATAATAGATTTTGCCCGCTTTTTTAAAACGAACACCTACAACATCATACAAACTTATCCCTCCTGCAATGTTAACACCAATTGCTCCATCATTAATTGTGGATTCACATTGGCATGAAGCCTTTTTTTAGCTTCTAAAATAGAAGTCATCTTCTCAGTCACACTTCTTTGTGTCATTTGAAGGGCATGCTGCTTTAATTTCTGAATTACGTCTTGAAAAATTACTTGTTCGTTCATTCCTAATTGGATCGATAAAACATCTTTATATATATATAATAACAAGTCTAAACCTGTATCCTGCTTTTCCTTATCATTAAAATGGCTCATCCATTCTGTATGAACAAATATCGGTGCCTGTCCATTACGCTCTGATACCATTTCATATAATTTTATCACTTTCAATCTAGCCTGCGCAAACCAATCATCTTGTGCAATCTCTAATGCAGCCTCTTGATCATTTGTAAGCTGTGCAATGAGTGCCGCAAATTGCTTAGGAACCCCGCTTTGGGTAAGTGATTCCTCGATCGATTTAGGCTGTAATGGTTGAAACGATAACAACTGACAACGGGATAAAATCGTATTCAACATTTTATGATACTGTTCAGTTATTAAAATAGCAATTGTATTCGCATTCGGTTCTTCTAAAAACTTTAATAAACTATTTGCTGCATTTACCGTCATTTTATCAGCATGTATTATCATATAAAGCTTTTTATTCGATTCTACACCTGATTTAGAAAACTCCTCTTGCAACGCCTGAATCTGTCCTTTTTTGATTGACAGTCCATCAGGCTCAACAAGATGAACATCCGGGTGATTTCCAGATTGGATCCTTTTACAATTTCTGCAGTTCTCGCATGGTTCAAAGCCGTGGAGATTTTCACAAAAGAAACTTTTGGCTAGCAAAAATCCTATCTCCTTTTTACCCGTTCCTTTTTTCCCCTCAAATAAATAGGCATGTGCTAACCGATTCTTTTGTATACTATTTGCTAGTAACTTTATAACACGCGGCTGATACGACGCGAGATCTTGCCAATTTTTCTCCATTTCTCTCCATCACTCTCTACGTATAAAGGTTAATCAGTAATCCTTTTATCTCACCTATTTTTGCAAGGATATCAATCGTTGAGCTTTCCTTGTTAACGACCTCGTCAGCTAATTCAACGAGTGACTGATCTATTTGTTCAATGATTTTTAATGACCGGCTATTCCTATTATAGTCCCAGCTTCTTGACTGTTTCATCGCCATTCCATACTCGACAGCCTCATGAATAAACTTTTTAACCAATATTTTATATTTAGAAAGTTCGCTAAAATTCCTTGATTTTGCTAATCGGCGACCTGCATCTTCAAGGTTAATGAGTAATTTATTCAATTGTTCGAGCTGAAGCTTGTTCCCCTGTTTTGTGACCAAATCCTGAAATTTCTTAGAGGAAATTATTGATGCTTTTTGCTCTATGTCTCGTTTATCTATGACTGTCCGTATGACTTGACTGATTTTCATAAAAACCTCCATGGCGATTGATCACCATATCTGTTATGAAGCATTGTTTATTAGAAGTGATGAAATTGGTCTACAGGAAGGACGAATACAGTTGCCCCGCCTACCTCTACCTCAACTGGATAAGGAATAAATGAATCCGCATTTCCTCCCATTGGTGAAACTGGTGCGACAAGCTGATCTCTCGATTTACAATTGTCCTTAATAATTTGCAAGCATTTATCCACCCTTATATCCTCTGTCCCTATCATAAAGGTCGTATTGCCGGATTTAAGGAATCCACCTGTACTAGACAGCTTTGTTACACGGAAATTATGTTCCATAAGAGCATTTAAAAGCTTATTGCTATCTTGATCCTGTACAACAACAATCACTAATTTCATTATGATATCCCCCTTATATTGTAACATGTTTATCCTACGTGATTCATTGCATGTTTAATGGTAATTTAATATTAGCTCACATTACAGATCAATATGTTTTCTCAATCTCTCTTTAATATCAGCTACAACCTCTTCAACAGGTTGATCAGCGTCAATAATTATGATCCTATCTTGAAACTTCTCGATTACTTGCTGATATCCTTCTTGAACCTTATAGTGAAACGAGAGATCTTCCATATCAAGGCGATTTTTCTCTCGTTCTGCATTATTTGCAATCCTTTGAAGACCTGCTTTTGGATCAATATTAAAATAAAAAGTAACATCCGGTAAAAAGCCATTAATCGCAAATTCATTTATCGAAAAAACTTCATCGATTCCTAAACCTCTGGCATATCCTTGATAAGCTAAGGAACTATCAATAAATCTGTCACAAAATACATGTTTGCCTTTGTTTATTGAAGGTATAACCTTCTCTACTAGATGCTGTCTTCTGGCAGCGGCATAAAGAAGAGCTTCTGTTCTTGAATCCATTTCCGTATGTTCCTTATTCAAAATGACTTCACGTATCTTTTCTGCGATCTGAATCCCACCAGGCTCCCTTGTGAATACAGCTTTAATACCTGATTTCTCCAGATCTTTCATTAATATTTCTAAAACAGTCGTCTTTCCAGCCCCTTCAGGTCCTTCAAATGTAAAAAACTTTCCCTTCAATCTACTCAGCTTCCTTTCATATATACAGCAATCTTCCCTTGTTGGATATGATCATCTCCCTGAATCGTTGCGCCGATTTCTATTAGTTCCTTTACTTGTTCAATAAGATCATTCGTAATTGTTTCACCAATCATGATAAAAGGTATTCCGGGTGGATAAGGAATAATGGCTTCAGCTGCATAATGTCCTATAGCTTCGCCAAAGGCTACCACTCTCTTTTTACATGTTTTTAAGTCTGAATATGATTTTTCTATAGGTTGAATCCTTTTCGATTGACGATTACTCATATGAACCAGTTGTTTTATAGGATGAGAGGGAGTAGGAAACCTTCTTTTGATCGTATCTAGTTCCTTTATTATTAATTTATCATAGGCAAGGGGTAAAATAAAAAGCACGTTTGCAGGATCAGCTAGTTCTGTATAGATTTGTTTTGTTTCTAAAAAATCTTGAAGCTCAAAACCGGTTAATCCATTTGCAGCCCTTATGGTAAGCTTTAATGGATCAGTCTGAACAAGCTGATCTTTTGATGTAACAATTTTGATATTATTAATAGAGTTTATTTCCTCATGAAAGTCCGCGATCACTTGCAAAATATCATGTTGTCTATCTTCTTTCTTTATCTTTTCCAGATAAGCTCTAGCTAAGTCCAATGAAGCCATAATCGGGTAGGATGGACTGCTGCTTTGCAAGATTGATAAGTAATAAACAAGCTTATCTTTATCAACCATCTTACTGTTGAAATGCAGATAAGAACCCATTGTCATTGCCGGCAATGTTTTATGAGCAGAATGAACAACGATATCTGCACCTGCATGGACAGCAGATAAAGGAAATTGATCTCCGGTTATAAAATGTGAACCATGCGCCTCATCCACAAGAACCGGTATACTGCGCTCATGTGCATATCGAATGATTTCTGTTAAATCTATTGCCAACCCATAGTAATTTGGATTCGTTAAAACTAATGCCTTTGCTGTTGGATAACAAGCGATTGCCTCTTTTATAGTCTCCATCTCTATATAAGAGGGAACTTGATAAACTTCATCTACCTTTGGTGATAAAAAAACTGGATTAGCTCCAGCTAATTGAATTCCATTTAGAATTGATTTATGAGAATTTCGTTGAACGAGCACGATGTCATTTTCACGGCAGCATGCTAAAACCATCGCTAAATTTCCAACTGTTGTCCCATTTACTAAGAAGTATGTATTTTCTACACCATATAAGGATGCTGTCAGCTCCTGTGCATGAGCGATAGCTTCTTTAGGATGATGCAGATCATCTAAGCCAGTAAGCTCAGTCACATCGAACGGTAAAATCCCCTTATAGACTTGCTCAGCTTTGCCCATAAAGACTGTCCCATTTTTATGTCCTGGAACATGAAAGGACATAGGGTTCCTCTTTGAATGCTGCATCAATGCGGTAAAGAGGGGTGTTTCCATATATCTATCAGCGTCCTTTAAATAATATAAAATAATTATAGCAATACTTAAGTTCTTGAGTAACAAAATTATCATTTATCATCTTATTTTTTCATAAAAAAAAGCTGATTCGTGTCAGCTTCTTTTAATTTCATGGTTTATACAATTCTATGAATAAAGTGGCGGGTTTTTTATTCTTCTTAACTTTTCTAAAAAATAGCTGTATTTCGGATCAGATGGTTTAGTCCTTGTCATTTCCTTTTCACAGTCTACACAAATAAAACTCGTATAGAGATGAATTCCTGCATTTTTTTCCATATCGCATATTATACATGTTTCCCCTTTGGAATTTGGTATTCTATTAGAATTCACTTTCTCCACCTCCATACTTTTCAGTTTGCCCAGAATCACCAATTGTATACACAATTTAGAATTTCATAAATCTTTATTTAATACCTTATGTTATTCGTGATTGCTTTGTGTTTGTCTTGAAAGTAATAAACCTTACGGTTTTTATTACTTTAAACAACAAAAAAGACCAGTATCTCTACTGATCTTTTCATCCTCTTACCTGGCAACGTCCTACTCTCACAGGGGGAAACCCCCAACTACCATCGGCGCTGAAGAGCTTAACTTCCGTGTTCGGCATGGGAACG
>NZ_CANNCR010000074.1 GCF_947503125.1 uncultured Metabacillus sp. | reverse complement strand
TACATTAAATGAATGATCAAAAATAGTTTACTTTCTACACTACTTTCGTGTCCAAATAATTAAGGGGGCTAAAAAGATACCGCTGATATATCTGATATCCGCCGATAAAACCCGATTTCCCCCGAAATTACATCAAGTTCTCTCATTCTCATTCCGCATCAACAAGGAATCATCTCGCACCTAAACCGTCTTCTTCTCAAACTGTGGCCCTAAATAAGCCCCTTGTTCCAGCAAGGAATTCTGAATTTGTTTCACATCTGACTTACGCGGCAGCTTTCCTTCTTTTGCACATAGAGCAGCTGCAGTTCCCGCTGCTTGACCGATTGCGATGGCAATTGGCTGAACGCGAAGGGCAGAATGGGCTTCATGTGTGGCAGAGATAGGTCTTCCTCCAACGATGAGATTGTCGATATTCTTTGGAATGAGTGATCGATATGGGATATCGTACCATTCCCCTGGTTTTAAGTGTTGCAGCAAAGTTCCTTCCCCCGCAGGGTTATGAATATCAACCGGATAGGAACCAAGTGCCACAACATCATCAAACTTGCAGGCGTTTAGCAGTTCCTCTGCGGTTAACTTGTAATCGCCAATCACTCTTCGTGATTCTCTGACTCCGATTTGTGGAGCAGTTGTTTGCAGGTATGCATTTTCAAAACCGTCGACATGCTTTTTCAGGAAGGAGACAAATTCCTGCACTTGTTCCCGTGCTTCAATTTCTGCCGCGGTTAGTTCCCATGGATTTGTTGCATCCTTTAGAATAACACGGGTTTGATTAAAGTGAATAACCCCTTCTTGATTGGCATAGAACCATAAAACATTTTCACGTGGGCATTTTAATTCCCCGCGCTTTTTGGCTTCAATATATAATTCGGTCATTCCCTCGCGGCTTGGCATGCGATCAATATCGACATTGGCCATGCGGAAATTCAAGGTCATCGGCTGGCTTAAGCTGTCCACTTCACGGCCCTTTTCGACAGTAGCACCTGCTAATGCGGATAAATCGGCATCACCTGTTGTGTCCACATAGATTTTTGCTTTTAAGTCCATTAAACCTGCTTTATTGGCAACACGGATCGATTGGATATTTCGCTTTGAGTCATCCATTTGCGCATTGCCTAAGAAGGTATGGTACAACAGTTCAACCCCGGCATCGAGACAAAGATGCTCTGCAACGTATTTTAAGGCCTCAGGATCAAAGGCTGTTTTTTGTTTCGGATGTCCATACATGCCAAGCTCTGACATGCCGTCAATTAATTCCTGCAGCACGCCATAAATAATTTGTTTTGGACCAGCTGAATAGGTCATCCATGGATTCACCATCATCGCAGTTCCAGCTCCCCCAAGGAAGCCATACCGTTCAATTAACAGAGTTTTTGCTCCATTTCTGGCAGCTGCAACAGCTGCGGCAATTCCACTTGGTCCTCCACCGGCAACAATGACATCATATTCAAGATTTGACAAGATCATTTTCCCCTTTCCTATGTTCATTTTTACTTACAGTGACCGAAGCCTCGGCCATTGGATTTCAATACCATGTTGAGCAATCAGCTTTTGAAAATCTTCCAGGGTTTCACGGTTATTTCGAACTGCCCTCGGCTCCATGTTTCCATCTATACAATAAGCGGCTAAATACCCTGCGGACTCTCCAATATTCCATTCAACCGGATGCAAGCGATAACAGCCATTGGTGATATGGGTGACACCAAGGTTTTTACAGGCAGGCAGCAGATTTTTCACTCTGATTGGAATGAGACTTCCTAAAGGAATTTGAAACGGATAGCTTGATATATCAATATAGTTTCGATTCCCTGTACTTGGATGCAGGTCAATTCGATAGCTGCCAATTCCAACTGAGTCGAAGAAGATTTCTGAACTGTCTTCTCCCCTTGCATCCGGACAAACATGCTGCTCTAACACCGTGAATTCTGCTTTAATCCTCCGAGATTCCCGAATATACGGGTATTTTGCCAGGCCATCCTCTGTTCCGAATAGATCCTTGCGCAAGCGAAGTCCCGGGTAGCCTTGTTTTCCATTAGGCCTTGGTGCTTCGGTTTGCATCCAATAAAGCAGGGAAAGACTTAATTGCTTTGCTCCCTGCAAATGCTTCTGTCTTTCTTCTTCACACACCTCAAAGACTGGGCCTAGCCAATAATCATTTTGCGGCCAGTTGACAAGGGTCGTATCACTGACAAAGGTTCCAGGTGCAAAATTCTCTTTATCTATGATCCTTCGATATAACCACCATGATGGAAGATTTGTTTCCGGAAAGAGGGTGAAATGCCTTGGTTCCAGTGTAATATGATGCGGAACCGTCCAGCTAAAATGCTTATTTGGCCAAAAGCTGGCTTGATAGTTTCTCCAAAACTCATAATTCTCGGGTTTTGGAATCGTATGATCTTCCCCTTCCACATAGTCCATCGCAAAGCAATGAGTAATCGCCTGCATATCCAGTGGATCCGCTTCACCTGCTAATGCATGGGGCTCACCTGTCTCTTTTTGAGACTCGGAGCCTGTCACATATTCTACATTTGCTAACGGCAAGAGATCTCCGCATTCTGTGCCATCAAGGAAATAGGTGCCAGTCAATGTCATTCTTGTTCCTGTAACTGAATTCTTTACTTGCACAGATAACACGGTATCTCCGTTTACTTCTGCTTTTTCGGGAAGATAATTTGTAAAAATTTTCACCTGACCGCTATGAACATAGGGAGCTAACATCTCATGTATCACCGCAAGTGCAGCTCTTGGTTCATGGCAAATCCTGCTTACGTTTCCGTTGCCCGGATTGAGAAAGAGGCTTGCGCTTGCCTCCGTTGTCAGCGGAAAATTTCGCCGATAATACTCTCTGACACGGTTTCGAAATTGGCGGTAACTCTGTGTACATCCGAATTGTTCAATCCATGGATGCTCATCAGGAGGAACTCCCTGGCTTGTCAATTGCCCGCCAATCCAATCGGTTTCCTCTGTCATAATGACCGTTTTTCCCATTTTTGCGGCGGCTAATGCAGCTGCACAGCCGCCAGAACTTCCGCCAATGATCACGATGTCGGCCTTCATTTCCTGATTCATGGTACTCTATCACCTTCTGCTCTATATATTAAGGAAGGAAAACTAATTCATGTCATTTTCCTCCCTTTGATCACGATTTACTGTCCAACAAACTCTGAAATTTGATCGGTAGCTGAATCTAAATAAGCCTTATAATTATAGGTACCTTCCAACGTGCTGATAAATTGATCGTATTCCTCTAATGGTCGGTTTCCGTAAATGAATTTCACGATTTCTTCATTAATATAGCGTTCCGCATCTGAAGCGACAAAGCCTTCAGGCAATGTTATTAAGCTATCATAGATTTCAATCCGCGGCTGTTCGATCGCGAAATCAATCTGCTGCTGGGCATAGCCGAATTTCGATGCTAGATATTCAGCGTTCGGGCGTCCTGTCAATTGGAAGTAGTGGGAATGCTCAACTCCTTTAGGATCAGTGATTTCCACTTTATCGCCATTCATCTTATAGTTTTTGCCTTCTTCACCATACATCACAAGAAGATTCCCTTCTCTTTCCGATACATAGTTAAATAGTTCTAAAATCTTTTCAAGTTTTTCTGGTTCTTTTTCAAGAGATTTTGGTAATGACCACATTCTTGAAACCGTGGCAACATCATAAACGCCATCCAAATTTCCGCCAGGACCCGTTGGTGCTTTGATTTGAATCCATTCTGCCTTCGGGTTTACTAATTTTATTTCCTCTTGATTTTCCTTTTTCGCAATATCTGTCCAAGAATGATAGATTAAACCATATTGGCCTTTGTAAATTTTATCTAAGTGCTGTCTGCCTGTGTTGGCGATTAATTCGGGATCGACAACACCTTCATCAATCATCCCTTTAATAAAGGCAAGCGCATCCTTCATGGCCGGGTCGTAAAGGGAATTGACAACCTCACCATCCTTGATGTAGAAATTCCCAGGAGTCCCCACACCGAACGCACTAAATACACCTGTAAAGCCTGCAAGTCCACCGCCGGTTATTCCGTACGTATCATTTTTTCCGTTTTGGTCAGGATCATTAAAGGTAAAGGCTTTGGCTACTTCTGTGATTTCTTCGATTGTCGTTGGAACCTTTAATCCTAAGTTATCAAGCCAATCCTTCCGTACCCACCATGTGGAAAATGGAACATCTGGTATCCTCGGAATACCGTATTGCTTGCCATCAAGATTTCCTTTTTTGAAATTATCCTCTCCTGCAAAGGTAACAGAAGGCTGAAGTTTTTCCATATAAGGTGTTAAGTCAAGAAGCATGCCTTTCCGCCCGTATTCCGCCATGCGCTGACGATCCTGTGTGAGGATGATATCAGGGTAATTACCAGCTGCTAACCGGACATTTAATTGATTAAAATAGTCTTCTTCACTTGCTAGTGCCGTTATTTTGATCTTAATTCCTAATGCTTTATTAAGCGCTTCGGCAATTGGGTCCGGATCTGGAAATCCTGTCCCGGACATCGCAATTTCAATCTCCATCGGTTTATTCGAATTGACTGAATCCTGTTCTTTCTCACTTGAGGTTTTATTTGAGCTGCAGCCCATGACAAACATACTTACGAAAAGCATCATGATCAAACTAACCAATAATGATTTTTTCACATTTGTTCCTCCCCTTTTATATTCATAAAAAACACCTAACCTTTTATTGAGCCAATCATGACCCCCTTTGTAAAATGTTTTTGGATAAAAGGATACACAACAATAATTGGCAAACTTGCTACAATCACGGCAGCCATTTGCAACGTTGTTGTTGGAACATATTCCTCGAGCATTTGCTCAGGATTTGTTGATTGCATTAAAATGTTTCGGATAACCACCTGCAGCGGATATAATTCCGTATCGGTGATATACATGACTGCTTGGAAAAATTCATTCCAATGCCCAACTGCATAAAATAACCCAACCGTCAGTAAGACTGGCAATGACAAGGGCATGACAATTTGAAAGAGGATTCTGAACTCCTTCGCCCCGTCAATCCGTGCAGAATCAAAGAGTTCATTCGGAATATTTTCAAAGAAGCTTTTCATAATCAGTAAATTGAAAGCACCAACAGCATTTGGGATGATCATCGCCCACACTGTGTCTACCAGACCTGTATCACGGACAACGAGGTAGGTCGGAATAATTCCACCGCTAAATAGAAGGGTAAATACGACCAAAAATAAGAAGAAGTTTCGGCCTGGCAAGTTTTTTCGACTTAGAGGATAAGCCATAAATGTTGTTAAAAACATATTGACCAGCGTTCCAACTACTGTGATAAAGACTGTGATGCCGAATGCTTTCACAATCTCATTTCCTGAAAAGAGCTGATGATATGCCTCTAAAGTGAAGCTTTTCGGGATAATGATATAACCACCGTTTTTTAATACTTCTCCATACGGAGTGACTGAAACAGCCAATACATATAATAAAGGGAACACACAGACAAGGCCGACAATCCCTAAGATAAGATAAATCACCGCATTAAAGATGCGATCCTCAAGCCCTCTTACCAAATTCCTCCCCCCCATCTCTTCGCTAATCGGTTCGCACTAAGGACCAGGACGAGACCAATGATTGATTTGAATAATCCGACTGCTGCCCCTAAGCTGAAATTCATTTGCTGCAGACCGACACGGAAAACCCATGTGTCTAAAATATCAGCGACCGGATAGACCTGAATGTTATAAAGAATATAGATTTGTTCAAATCCCGCTTCCATAAACTTTCCTAAATGCAGGATGAACAGCAAAATAATTAAATTGCGGATCCCAGGTAGGGTAATATGCCAAATCATGCGAAGCCTGCTTGCTCCGTCTACTCTGGCAGCTTCATAATACTCAGGATTGATGCCAGACATCCCGGCCAAGTAGATGATCGCACCCCATCCAAGATTTTGCCAAATGTCTGAGCCGACTAGGATGGTCCGGAACCAGTCTAGTGATGTTAAAAAGTTGATGGGTTCGATTCCCAAACCCTTTAACCATTGATTCAATAATCCGGAGCTCTCGGACAAAAAGGCGATTAAAATCCCGTAAATGATGACCCAAGATAAAAAATGCGGCATATAGCTTAAGGTTTGAATGATCCGTTTATACCAAAGAAAGCGGCACTCATGTAATAACAGGGCCAGAAGGATTGGCGGAACCATTCCAAAAATGAGCTTATATAGGCTGATTAAAAAGGTATTGGTTAATAACTGTGAGAAATATGGCGAATCATAAAATTCTTTAAAATGCTTGTACCAAGGATCAGCCCAAGCGCTTCCCATGATCCCATCCATGATGTTAAAATCCTTGAACGCAATCACGACCCCGTACATAGGGATGTACTTGTAGATGATGAAATAGATGAGACCTGGCAGAAGCATAAGATAAAAGGCATTATGTCTCCAAACGAGCTGAAAAATAAGTCGCATCTTTGTTTCTTTTTTTGGATAAACTGTCTTTTCGGTTACAGTATTTAGGTCCACGTCACCACCCGCCTTTCAGTCTTTTTCCTAATTCGCCATTTAAGGCAATTCTAGTCATTGTTGCCCCTTTTTGATGTAAACCCTTACATTTATTTGGTGAACGAATCATCCCCTTCCAGTTGTCTTACTAGTAGTATAAAAGTCAGGAAATTCTTTTTATATACACAAAATCGGTAAAAATGTACGATATGTTACAATCATGAATGGTTTAGTGAATCATTTTCGTTAAGTCTAAAGTTGGATCCTTTACTGTTCCATCACTTCCGCTGGGGATGGAGATTTTGACAATCGTTCCTACGTTTTTCAAGCTTTTTACCCGAATTCCATATCGGCTGCCATATGAAATGCGAATTCTCTCATGAACATTCACCATCCCAATACTGTTAAAGCCCCCTGTCACCTTTCTTTTAACCGATTCATTAAGAAGCTGATTGACTTTTTCTTGTTCCATGCCAACCCCATTATCGCGGATATACAGCTTTAACATTCCTTGTGAGATCATTCCTTTAATCGATATTTCTCCATTCCCTTCCTTTGTTGAAATTCCATGAAATATCGCATTTTCCACAAATGGCTGTAACGTTAACTTAGGAATCATACAAACGAATGCTTCTTCGTCTACGGCAACACATAAGGTGAATTTATTGCCATATCTCATTCTTTGAATGTCAAAATACATTTCAACACTTTCTATTTCCTCTGCTAACGAAACCATTTCTGAGCGTTTATCAAAGCTAAAGGATAAAAGGCCGACAAGAGAACGGATGGTCGCCCGCACTTCCTCTATTTTATTCTGCCTGGCTAAACTTCCAATACAAGCTAATGTATTGTACAGAAAATGCGGTTTAATCTGGGACTGAAGCATTTTAAATTCGTACTCTTTTTTCAGCTCTACCATCCTTGCATTTTCTTTAAAAAGAAACTGAATGCGATCAATCATCGCATTATAGCTTCTGGCCAAACTCCCTATTTCATCAGACCTGTTCATTTCGATGCTGGACATATTTTGCAAGCTTGTGACGGTATCCATCTTTTTCGCTAATTTTCGAATTGGTTTCGTCAAGTATCGGCTTAACATAAATGTACTGATAAAAAGAATAACAACTAATAAAACACCTGCCTTTTTAAAATTTTCATTAAGGATATGAACATTTTCATAAAATACGTTTTCGTCGATGAGGGAAATAAGACTCCAGCCTAAGCGGTTTTCATCCGATTTAACCGAAACAAGTAAAAGGTTTTTTTCGGCTAAGTCATGAACGCCATTCTTTTGGTTCTTTATGCTTTGGATAAAGGATTTACTAGGCTTTCTTGGATAATCGGATAAATCCTGAGGGATGTTTGATTCTTTTTTAATATCTGTTGAAACGATATTTCCAGACGATGTAAGAATAATAAAGGATTGATTTTTATTTAAAAGCATAGGAGTAAGCTTGCGAGACAATTGTTCAAGGTCAATTTCAATGACAACCGTGCCGATAAAGGTATTTTTGTTCTTTATTGGGCTGACAAAAGCGACTGTATTGCCTGCTGAAAGCGGCGAATGATACGGCTCGCTCCAATTGATTCCTCCATAGTTTTTTTGCGAAAGCTGATATAAATAAGAAATTTGCGGATTTCCTAAAATTTCATAATAAACCTTATGGCTGGAATACACCTTACCATCTGTGCTGATCATATAAATGGCATTGATTAATGATGAATTAATATCCGCTGTTGTTCGTAATTCGGTATTGATTGCATCTTCATTTTTCGTTAGCAGCAATGCATCCTTCATCGATAAATCCAACAAAATGCTTTGGATGTTTTCTAAGTACGAATTTAAAAACAGGTTTGTGTTTTCCAGCAATTTTTGAGAATCATAGATCACTTGGTTTCGAAATAGTTTTACAGAATCCTGTTGGTTATTCCAAATCAATGTCACAAATATCATTAATGTTGAGATGAACAAAAAGATAAAATGCTTTGTCGCAATACTCAGCCGATTCGTGAATTTCATCTGCATCACCGTTTCCTAAAGTCTTTAGGCGTTAATCCGGTCCATTTTCGAAATAACACGGAAAAATAGCGATAACTTGGAATTCCTATTTCTTCCGCCACTTCGTACACCTTTAAATTTGAATGTTTGAGTAAATGAATGGCCTTCTCCATACGTAAATCCGTCATAAACTCATTAAATGATTTTCCTGTTTCCTCCCGAAAAAGTCGGCTTAAATAATTCGGACTAAGCCCCACCTCTTCAGAAACAGCGGAAAGCGTCAGCTGGTCTCCAAGATTCTTTTCGATGATGTCAATCGCTTTTCTAATTTCAAAGCGATGCTTGTACTCAATGTTATCGTTTGTATTTAGTTCCCTCGTTAAAACGTGAATCATTTTTGATAAGCTTGTCGCTTCTGCCAATTCTTGACTCACCTCCACCTCAGCTATCTCTTTTACCTCTTTCATCCAGTCCATTCTCCACTTAGCTACAATTCCTTTTATCTCATCTGGACGAAATCGGTTTTTCGTGCACCAATCATAAAAATCACGCTGGAGGAAATCTGTCAGCTTTTTACGATTGTATAAAAGCGCTTTCAATTCCTTTTCTATTTCTCTAGCCTTTTCGTTGGTCAGTGAGTGAAAAGCAAATTGATCAATAAGCGCTACTTTCTGCTGGATCTCATAAAATCCGTAATGAGAACAATGATTCATTTCTTTTAATCTACTTAAAAGTTCTTTTTCTTCCAAAACAGAGTGGCTTATAAGGACAAACAAATCAACTTCAGAGTTTATGTATGATACTTGTTGAAGAATTTCGTTTTGCAAAAAGAAGCGAATGTCTTCCAATTGCTTCGTCAGTATGGAAAGGTCGTTGGAAGGATCTTTTAAGAAAAGATAATACTCTCCTGGTTTAGATAGGAGCCAAATAAATCGCTGTTTTTGCATTTGCTCTAATTCGCTGAGCAATTTTTGTAAAGCACGATCTAAGAATAGGACATCCTCTAATGCGACTCTTACAACTAGTTTCGCCATACGAAAAGGAAACGATAGAAGAATCCCTGCAGATTCCATCTCCGAGATAAATTGATTTGTTGTCAAAGAGCCTGCATGCAGATATTGATTAAATATGTCTGATTGCTGGAAGCGGAGCTGATCCCTTGAATTCTTCTTATGTAATTGTTCACGTATGATGACCTCTCGTGCTTTATTAAGAACAGATGCTAATTCTTCCTCTCTCCACAGCACTTTCACCAAATAATCGAGCGCACCAAGTTTTATCGCTTCTTTGGCATATCGAAAATCGCTATAAGCAGTCAACATAATGATTTGCACCTCAGGAAATTGACTTTTAAGCATATGTGCGAGCTGAATGCCGTCCATCTTTGGCATCGTAATGTCTGTAATGACAACATCCGGAACAAATTCTGTACAAAAATCTAGTGCTTCCTCACCATTTTCTGCCTCCCCTACTAATACAGCACCATGTGACGCCCAATTAACTAATCGTAATTCTTCTCGAATCGGGACTTCATCATCTACAATAAGGACACTCAACATTTGCGATTGCACTAGCCTTCACTCACCTTCTATTTGATTTATATTGATTATTCTAGCTATTTCGTTTTTTACCTTTTTAACATTTATTTCTATATGTATAGAAATGAGCTTCTCATCATAGTAATCTAGTTATTAGCATCCCTATTAAATATAAGGAGTGTTTTAAATGAAAATTTCCCTAAGCATGTGGAGTGTTCACCTATATTGGTTTGAAGGAAAATGGACGATCACCGATTTTATTGATTTTGCCGGAACGACAAAAGCGGAAGGTGTTGAACTATTAAGTATTTTTTGGCAGGATCAAAAGAAGGAATTGCCTTTAGTCGAAGAAGCTCTTAATCGAAATCAATTAACTGTATCCAGTTATGCGGCTTGCAATAATTTTGTGACAGCAGATCCGAAGACATTCAAGGAGCAAATCAAAGAGGTTACGGATGCCATTGATATGGCGACTCATTTTGGAACTAATATTGTAAGGGTTTTCGCTGGAGATCTCCCTTCTGATGGGTCCATTACCTATGAGAAAGGGATCAAATTTGTTTTGAAAGGACTTTCTGAATGCTGCAAATACGCCGAGGAAAAAGGCGTTTATCTATGCATTGAAAACCATGGTTTATTTGCTGGAAGAAGTGATCAAGTCATAGATATCATCAATAAAATAGGTTCACCAATGCTAAAAAGCACGTTTGACACAGGCAATTTCCTGCTTGTTGACCAGAATCCAAGTGAGGCTTTACTAGAGTTAAAGGAATATATCCAACATGTGCATGTTAAGGATTTTATGCATTCAGAAGTTAGGCAAGACAGCAATACGTATCAAGCGTTATCCGGAAAATTATTCCTTGGTAAAATTCCTGGAGACGGTGAAGTAGAGTTAGCAACGATTATTGATGGATTAATTCGCAACCATTATTCCGGCTGGTTTGTTGTGGAATTTGAAGGTGCTGAGGAACCGTCAGAAGGCTCTGTTTTGTCAATGGATTATGTGCACCAACTTGTATCTAGAGCTTGCTCAAGGAAGAAAACGGAATCAGACATATAAAGAAGTTAACAAAGACTTGTCCGCATTGACGAGTCTTTGTTGCGGGATTCTCCGATAAAACTAGTAGGTATACTTCTGTTTTATAAAAATCATACTGGCTGTCTTGTCTAGCCAATAAGCATGCCTTAATACTGACAAGTTGCAGAAGAAGTTCAGCAAACTTTTGATCCATGGATTGTACCCTCTTAAAAATTTCTTCCCGTTCATTTTCTAGCTAAACTTTTACCGCTTGATCAGTTACCGTATAAGTTTAAAAAGACCATTCTGTTTAAGATTACTCAATAAATCTTTCACTTTTCTATTAAAAATAATGTGCTCGTTTTTTCTTCCGATAAACAGAATAGCTCTGCCAATACCTTTATTTTTTTCTAATAGATTAAAATTGCATATGTTTACTAAGACTTTATTGCCAATTAATACCACTAAAGCATTTAATACTAAATGACTTCAGGCAGAATTACCAAGGTTTAATTTTTTACGGATAATTGCAATACAAAGCAGTATTATTGGCACAATGATTTGTAACGGCACAAAAAAATAGGGGATAAGATAACCATATGCAAAATTCAAATATTCAAGAAAATTTGTTACAAATATTAATGATAATGGAGGAATAATGGTCCCTAATCCTAGTAGTACCGATTTAGTATGATGTAACTTACCTAATTGGGAGATTGCCACAGCAGCCGCAAATGTACAACCCCCAACTTTAAAAAATACCCCAGATACCATCATTAAAATAACCAATGCATCAAATCGTTCAAGGAAGTCGGCAATAGAAACCATTTGAGTAGCTGTAAGAAAAGGAAAAAAATTATCAGCATAAATTTCCGGACCTAATACAGACAAAATCAAAATTGAATTCAATGTAAGGATTAACCCACCAACTAAAATGACAGCCATGCCTGCCTTTCTAATTATTTGCTTGTTATTTACATATGGAGTAAACATCATAATGATAATCGCTTCTCCAAAAGGAAAGTTTATAATACCAGGGTAAACCTCTTTCAAAATTGGTTTAAAACCATTGCCTATTATAGGGGTAAGGTTATTTAGATTAAAATCCTCCACACTTAATAATAACATCCAAAGAACTATCAATGATATAAAGTATATTGGGAATACCATTTCTCCCATTCTTACAAATGCTTCAACACCACCACGCAAACAATAGATTATTAACCACATAAAGCTTACGATTACAACTACTGTTGGAGTTTCAACTAACATTGTAGAAGAAATTAAATCTCCGAAATCACGACAAACCGTTGCTGCTAAAAAAATAAAGTAAAAAATATAAATCAAAATAATTGGATAAGAAAGGTATTTTCCAATAATTTTTGGTAGCATTGATATGAATGTATCATTGGGATAATAAAGTGATAATTGTGTAAAAACCCACATTAGAATCAGACCAAAAACCATACTAATCATAATCGCTAACCATGCATTCTGCTTTGCTCCTGACCCTATTCCCAGAATAATCGCGGATCCTAGTTCGAATCCCACTATGACATAAAAGAGCTGAAGACCACTTATTTTTTGTTGTTTCATAACTGTCTCCCTAAAGGAAAAACCTCTGTTTTTTAAAAACGTGAAGAGAACTGGAATTCTATGACTTATATTATTTTTTCCAGAGGAGAACGCGTTATACGTATATATACTAATGCTACTAACTCCAGTCTGGTTTTGTAAGGAAATTGAAAGGGGTAATTAAAGATGATCACTTCTTTTTTACTATTTTTCATTACTGTCCTGTTCCCATTCAAAAAGGATTGAGAAATTTATTTTCATAGCAGTGTATGTGGATTAAATATTCTGAAAATACGCAAAAAGCTTACTCTAAGAGTAAGCTTATCCTGAATAAACACTAGCACAAGTTCCAGCTTTTGGTTCATAATAACAATGATTTTTAAATTGACCGGCAAATGGTTGATCGTACCATGTTGGAGGGCATGGAGCATATGGATTAAAATACCAAAGAGCAAATTTTCCTGGATGTTGTCTCCAAAACTCCAAATTCTGTCTTGCCAATCTTTTTTCAGCTTCTCTTGCTCTTTGATAAAATACATTTCCTTTTTGAACAGCTTCAAACGAAAAATTTCCTCCTTGTACTTGAAAAATGACTTGTCGAATCGTTCTTAAGTCTTTAAAGTCTAAACAATTTGCTACAGCACGATTAACAATAACATTTCCAACATATAACATTCCCAGTTTTCCTTCACCTTCGGCTTCTGCTCTCATCATCCTTGCCATTAAGGCAACGTCCGAATCCCGGTAATTTACTCTCGCCATTTTTTCACCCCAAAAATATAGTATGAACAAAAGCCCACATTGATGTCATTGTTTATTAAATAAGCATTCCTTTTAGTAAGATAAAAACTTCTGTTTTACACCTCTATTCAATATTCTTCCTTAGCCATTACATATAAACCAGCAGCGATTGCAGATTGGTTACATAGCAGAATGTTTCTCCAATTTATCTGTATACTTCATAACAAATATCACAAAATATTGTTAAAATAACGAACGAAAACATTGGAGGGTATTTAGTTTGGGGATTTTTGGGAAAACAAAAGGAAACACCTTAACAACTGCGGAAGTTTCCGCTCTTTGGCTTCAGTATATGGGTGATAGTATGGCAATATGCATGTACAGGTATTTCCTTAATATCGTTGAGGACAAAGACATAGAACAAATAGTAAAATTTTCATTACAGTTAGCTGAAAGCCATATCTCGAGAATCACAGAATTCTTAAAAAGTGCTAATTTCCATGTTCCAATCGGATTTACAGAAAATGATGTGAACCTTGCTGCTCCTCGTCTGTTTTCTGACGAATTTTTACTTTTTTACTCCTATATTATGACGATACATGGATTAACTGCTTATAGCTTAGCGATAACAAATTCTGAACGACAAGACATTCAAGATTATTTTTTTGACTGTACGGCAACAACTAAAGAATTATTCCAAAAAATCGTGGAATTGGCTAAAAGTCAACCAAAGTTTTCTAGTGTCCCTCACATCCCTTCACCTTGTGAAGTAGAGTATATCGATTCTACTGGAATCATCTCTAACTTAATTGGAGACAAAAGACCGCTTAATAGTTCTGAAATTAGCACTCTGTTCTTTAATTCAAAGAAAACCGGGTTTGTTAAATCATTAAGTTTGGCTTTTAGTCAAGTGACAAAACATGAAGATGTTCGAGATTTTATGTTAAAAAACATTAAATTAGCAGGCAAAGATGCCGAAAGCTTCGACGCTATCCTGCAACAAGATCATTTACCGATTCCTGAGAAGTGGGATGCTGAAATTACAGATTCTGTTGTAAGTCCATTTTCAGATAAATTAATGATGTTTCACGCGGCGTTTTTAGTAAATGCGGCTCTTTCATACTATGGTGCTGCATTAGGCTCCAGTTTAAGATCGGATATTATTTTAAACTACTATAAAGTCTTTACTCATGCAATGGAGGCAGGTACATTTTGTTACAAAATTATGGTTAAACATGAATGGTTAGAAAAACAACCGGAAGCGATTAACAGAATAGCCCTGGCACAAAGTTCAAAAAAATGACTACTTTTTTATAGATTGATCTTCCTCCCCTGCTAATTTGGAATAAAGCTGAACGATCGTATTATATAGGAAGGCAAACAGCTAATCATGAAGGGATTTTTTCATATGGCGGCCAATAGCAAAGTTCATTTTAATGTATATGAGGTTTTAGGATATAGGCGAATAAAAATTATTTACAGAACCCGCCAAAAAAGAAAGCTGCCTCATTTGGCAGCTTAAACGTGGAATACCGTAAAATACATTTTTATTTAGGATTTTCTTATTAAAAATCCTTAGTTTACCAACTATAAGCAACCTCATATCTATTAAATGATTGCCGAAGAGTGGGGTGTTCTATGGAGACCACCAAATTCTTTTTACACCCTTATTTTAATAAACTCAACTTTCGCACAAAGAAAATGAGTGTTACTCGTTGGTTGTATTGAATTTAGGTTATATCAATTATGGTAGTT
>NZ_CANNCR010000073.1 GCF_947503125.1 uncultured Metabacillus sp. | reverse complement strand
GCGGCGGTCAACAAGTTCACTTCGGTGTTAATTAAAACTAAAACGTTGTTTTTTCATAGAACTTTTGACACTACCATCTATCTTTTACTCGTCTTGTCACTAAATTCCCACATCGTTTACATTCCCATCCAAAGAAATGCAAATTTTTGTTTCACTCATGGTGAAATGTTTAACTTGAACGACATCACAAAAATGTCCACACCAAACATTTCTCTCTTACAGATTTCTGAATTTCTTTCGGTAATGAAAGCTACTTCTAATTAGCAACAAGTGAAGACATTTTACAACCAAGATCTTGTTTTATGCTTTCTTTTGCTTTTTCAGCTTTATCCATTTTTTTCATCTTTCAATGTCATTTTCTTTGATAATCCTTATAATTTATCATTCTTTATTAGACTATTTGCCTCACTTGCTATTAAAAATACCGGTAGTCAGGGTCGAACAGATTGCTTTAACATATATTAAGACAAGAACTTTAAATCCTAGTAAAGTCCCTCCATTCTCCTGGTAAAAGTCCTTGATACTTCTTAGTAAGATAACGATCATCAACTAATACAATCACTCCTGTATCTGTCTCAGACCTGATTAAAACGATTATCAATACTTCCACTTCGAAACACATATTCAACTAATGTACGTACAGAGAGCTTTATTTCGGGCAGCATGTCATCACCTAATAGTTAAAATCGATTAGTATTAATTCTATCGTACATGGTAATACAGAATTAACAAAGATAAAGTTGACTTAGTAGCAAAATGATAGATTATTAAAAATTTGGGTCTGACGATTGCTCTTTAATAGCATCCTCAGACAAAAAAATAGAAAAACTTTTCTTAAGCACTGGATTTTCTTGTTGGCACAATTTGGTAATAGTTTTACAAAAAGCTCAGTATTATTTAACGTTTTTCTAAACAATTTACCCGCATCTAGCCTTAAATAACAATCCTATATTATTTCTTGAAAAATCATCTCAAATTGATATTTGTTTAATATCAATTTGAGATATATAATCATTTCAAGAAGTTACATAAAACGCTTACAACATGACAATATAAGTTGCTTCTGAATATGAAGGAGGAAAAAACATGAGCCAATTAGTGAGAGAATCCAAAATGAAGGCGCTATTAGCCAAACAAAAATTCAATGAAAAAGAAATCGCAGAAATGTCAGATTCCCAAATTGAATATTATCACTGGCTCTATTTTGTAGATTCTGTTTACGATTATATGTAAAACTAAAAAAATAATATAATATATAATGCAAAGCTTTTGTACCTAGTACAAAGGCTTTTTTAGTACATTTCTTCACAATGCTAGCAGATAAAATGATCGTATTGAACATAAATCCCCTCCTGGAATCAAAATCTCATTTATTTTGGAATAGTATAAATTTCCAATACCATTTATAATAAAATCAGACATCTAGAATGGAAAATCGCTAAAAAATATTGGTATTAATTAAGGAGGTAAATGAAATGCAAGTAACAGTAGAAACAACAGTTCAAGCACCAGTAGAAAAGGTGTGGAGGTATTGGACAGATCCAGATCATATTACAAAATGGAACAATGCATCAGATGATTGGCATACGCCATTTGCTGAGAATGATCTAAGAGAAGGCGGGAAATTCGTTTCAAGAATGGAAGCCAAAGATGGCAGTGTTGGTTTCGACTTTGGCGGAATTTATGATGAAGTAAAATTACATGAGGTTATTGCTTATACCATGGATGATGGAAGAAAAGTTAAAATCAGCTTTAAAAGTCAAGAAAACAAAACCGAAGTCATTGAAACGTTTGATGCTGAAACTGAACACCCGATTGAGTTTCAACAACAAGGATGGCAGGCGATTTTAAATAATTTCAAAAAATACGCAGAGCAAACAAACAAATAAATCATTTTTAGAAGTCTCCATAATCAAATAAATGAGTGGCGTATCTGTGGTTATGAATATTCAATCACCTCAGATACCGCCATTTTTTATTTTATCTAACTAAACTCACAAGATCATAAAAGATTGGCTTCATGTATTTAATTTTTACTATCACTAACTACCATAATAGGTTTGTCAAAAACAAAAACTGTCATCGCAGTATCAATTTCAATATTGATATCTGTAAAGATACTCACAATTTTTGCATCCATCATTTCCTTAAGTTTATTCTTCAAGGAAGGATCTCTATAGATATTTTCATCCCGTAAATGCCATTTATCCCCAATCTAGCACTAATCATTAACAGCCATCCTTCCCAGTGGTCCTGTTTCGTCAATAATATCTTGAATATCATATACCGAAATTGGAAACATTGGAAAACCAAAAGCATATGGAGTGATTTCATATAACTGAAAATAAATGACAAGGACTTTATCAGCGATATAAAAATCCTGATTCGGTTTTATCGTTGTAAATTCGTTCAGAGTTTGGATATCACGTTGCTTGATTTGTGTTTGGATGATTCCTGAGAGTCTTTTGACATAATCACTTCCTGGCTTAAACAAGTCTTTAAGTTCACATAGCTTCCCCTTTTGTAAATCAAATGTTAATGATTTTATAAACGTCATTCCATGGGCAGCATGGGAATGGTAAGTATAATTTGAGAGTGATAAGCTCAAGACTTGACGTTGGTTGTTTTTGATTTCATATTCCCCAATCATTTCTTCGACTGTAGCCGGCATATCTCCAACTTGCTGATTGATCAGCTGCTGGGTGTGATAAATAATCGTTTGATTGATGAACATTTGCAACTGTTGATTTGGCATTCGGACAACTATTGGATAAACGACAGTTTTTTTCGGACCGCTGCTGATTTTAACCGTTTTTATACTAACTGGTAACGTAATGGGCATCTGATATCCATCCTCATATTTTTTTACCCATTGTATTCTTAATAGGAGGAAAAATGAGTAAAAGTTCAAATATGCAACCAAAGAATTTTCATTTCAAGGGTATGAGAGTAATTGACGCACCTCCTTAATTTGTGCAAGAATAACTTTAAATAATACTTTTAAGGAAAGTGATCATAAACATGCTTTATATATGGGATATCGAAAAGATCATTAAAGAAACACTAAATGAGCTGAATCTAACTATTAATTATGAATTTACCAATAATCTACCTGTACCTATGAGTTTTAACGTATCAACAAATACGATCAAATTTAATTATCTTCAAGTAAACGCTTACATAGGTAATTTTAAATTCAGAGAGACTGAGGAAAACTTTGTTAAAATTATTCTTTATCATGTGATTGGTTATTATTTGGATTTTAAGAAAAACAAACATGATTTAAGAACTCTCATGTATGGAGACGAAGAAGAAAAAGAAATGCTTAAAGCTGAAATCGAAATGAATGCTTGGGAATATGGGCGAACATTGGTACCTGTAAATTTATTAGATTCCTATGATAAAGTACGTGAATTAGATAAGATGCTATTAAAAACCTATAAATAAGCTATGCAATTTAGGAGCACTAGATTCATTACCCACGATGGCAAAGCAGTAACGACAATTCGATCAATTTATGGTGAATTAAGAAAAGTGCAAGGTACTTAGCATTCGCCTTATGCTTGTCGCCGAATGCTTAGCACCTTGCGCTTTTTTAAAAACCATGACCTTTTATTTACCCTTTTTTCTATAATGCAACGGAGCATAGCCAGTAACTGCCTTAAACACCCTGCCAAAATGGGTCACACTACCGAAGCCTACCTTTTTGTAAATCAAGTTGACCTTCATGGAAGAAGACTCCAAAAGCTTCTTCGCTTCCTTGATCCTGACGTTGTTGAGGTACTCAACAAATGTAAAGCCTGTCACTTCCTTAAAAAAACGGCTTAAATAGTAGGGACTTACGTAGAATTCCTCTGCTACTGATTGTAGCGACAGATCATACATATAATGATTGTTTATATAGCGGACAACCTCAGATATTCTTTCATGCATCGGACTTGGAGATTCTAATGGCTCGATACTTGTTTGTTTGATATTCCTGCAGCAAATAATGAGCAGCTGCAGAACCAGCGTCTGCGCATACATCTCGAAGCCGGGTCTTTTCTCCCTAATCTCCTGAATGATTGTTTGGGAAAGTGTTTCGATTAAGATCTGCTCTTGCAGAGGACACCTGACAATAAAGTACTCTTGTTCGAACAAAGGTTGAAGGATATTTCTATAAGAAGGATTCCCTGCAGCCATGCAGCTCTCATGAATATTTACAATAAGCCGCTCATGCTTTGGCATTTCGGTATTGGTTGTCCGATGCAGAATATTAGGCGAAATGATCACGATATCCCCTTCGTTAATCACTAATGTCCGATCCTTTATAAAAAATTCCCGTTTCCCAGAGATTAAATAGAAAATTTCGAACGTACTGTGAAAATGATTAGCTGGCATATGGTGGCTTAGCGCTTGCCGATGTGATACCGTAAATGTCTCCTCTGCGTTTTGGAATAGAATGCTTTTCAGCCTGTTCGCCTCCTCTCAGTTCAGTTTTCTTTTATTTTATGCCTCTGGTTCATTTTCTGCAAGATATAAGAGGTTTTTGATTGATTCTGCAAAAAATGTACATATTTTTATGCTAACCTAATCTTAAATATATATAGGAGGGATTTTTTAAGATGAATCTTTCAGAAACCAATAAGATATCAACAGAAACACGAAACCCTATTCAATGGGCTGAGAAAGCATGCGAAACGTTAATGGCAAAATTTGAACCGGAGCTCCTTCCGCCTGAGCGATTCCACTATCATCAGGGAGTCTTTCTATCTGGCATGGAGAAAGTCTGGAGGCTGACTCAAAAAGATCAATATTTCAACTATATTAAACGATGGGTGGATAGCCATATTCTCGCAGATGGCAGCGTCCCAAAATGCAAAACAGATGAACTTGATGACATACAGCCGGGTGTGCTTCTCTATACCCTTTATGAGCAAACAGGTGATGAAAAGTATAAGAAAGCGTTGTACAACCTTGTTCCACTCCTAAAATCATGGAAGACCAATCCATCAGGAGGGTTCTGGCACAAGGAGCATTACCCAAATCAAATGTGGCTGGACGGATTATATATGGCCGGGCCGATCGCAGTCCAGTTCGGAAAGACTTTCGATGAAAGCGACTATTTTGATATGATGACCTTTCAAGCCATCCTTATGGAGAAGCATACAAAGGATCCTGACACCGGCCTGCTTTATCATGGCTGGGATGAAACGAAAGCAGCAAATTGGGCCGACCCTGTTACCGGCTTGGCTCCAGAGTTCTGGGGACGAGCAATCGGCTGGTACCCTGTGGCGTTGTTGGAAATGTTTGATCACCTTCCTGAGGACCATAAAGATAAGAAAAAGCTGGTCACTATCCTTCAGGATTTGCTCGTTTCCTTAACGAACTATCAAGATCCGGACACCGGCTTATGGTATCAGGTGGTTGACAAAGGTCATCTGTCCGATAATTGGCTGGAAAACTCTTGTTCTTCCTTGTTTGTTCAAGCCATTGCCAAAGCTGTCCGTTTAGGCTATTTAGACGAAAAATATATGGAGTATGCTTGGAAAGGGTACCAGGGAGTAATTAATACGTTGAAATTCGATGAAAATGGAAACGTACTCATCGGCAATATTTGTATCGGCACAGGGATCGGCGACTACGCTCACTATATTGCCCGCCCTACCAGCGAGAATGATCTTCACGGAGCTGGAGCTTTTATTCTGATGTGTGCGGAAATGAGTCAGGCGGCAAAATAAGATATATCTTTTGAACAAAACAGGAGCCTTTTTTAGGCTTCTTTTTTCTCCTTTGGTGTCTATATTTGATCAAGCCGTTGAGCTAATACTGCGATCACAAGGTTTGTTTCATCTCTTTGAAAAACTGGCATCAAACTCCGGAAGCATAGTAGATAACACAAAATGTCTTGTCCAGACAATAGGACTATGCATTATTAAACTAAGTCTAATTCTTACTATTTAATATAGTTATCCTGTATTGTAAAAAAATAAGACTTTACTTCTAAGAAAGTAAAGTCACATTGTTAAATTACTTATTCACAAATCCTAAAAATGAGTATAACACTATTTACGAATTTGCCATATAAAACTTTCTTATACTCTAAAGTGGATTTTAATATTCTACTTCTACTTCTAACCATCCACATTCGCAAGTTCATCTCGGTCAGTTGCTTTTGGTGGTTGTTCCATCCACCCATGGTCAATCATAATATTAGCAGCGTCCTCTACATATAGTTCAATATCCATTAGAAACTGCATATACATTTTACCAATATCACGCCTTCCATTAAGTGATATTGCATTTGCATAAGATCTAATTCTCATGGAAAACATTTCTATTTTATGCCATAACATTAATTTTCCCGAAAAAGGAGAAGAAGTTGAAGTACTTACTAGGTCGTCAAATAATGGATAAGATGGTAAGTTATTTTTATGTAATTGTTGTGCAAAGGCCTCTATATGTTTATTAGTAATTTCCTTTCCTCTTAACAAAAACTTTTGAATTTTCTCAGTTGAAGCTACCTGACTAAAACCAGTTAATAAACCCCTACTTGTCACATTATTTTCAATATTATCATAAAAATGTGCAATCTCTAATGCATGAAGAGATCTAATATCTCCAAAAACCCCATTTAAATAATTTTGTTTTCTAATAAAATCAACTTTTTCTGGTGTTGGAATTTGAGGTGGTTTTATATAAAATCCCTTTCCCATTAATAAAGCATCTACTTCAGTTATTAATTTTATTGTAGAGTTTAAGGTATTGATAAAAAATTCTCTTATATCTTCTCTTGTCATTATCGGTATTGCAATTGAATAAATACTCATCCCTGCTTTACTCGTATATTTCAAGTAGTGGAGATAAAATTCATCTAAAAAGAGCCTTGGGGCATCTAAGTTCACATCTTTATCTGTAAACCCAATCGGTATTGGAAAGTTGTCTTTAATAAATATTTCTTTAATATTTTCCAAAAGCGTCTCGCTTAAATTCAGGGCGTTTTCTACAACCTTTTTGATATCTTGGTCATCGATATGTTGAAGATAATAACTAAGAACACATTTTGACGCAGTATTCCCCATATAAGTTGCCCAAAGCTTTCCCATTTCAACAGAAGTTAATCTAATATGACTGTTATTACTTTCCATTGCACATCCCTCCAATATCATATACATCAAGAAATAATATGCCCATTATTGGAAAATATATAAGAGCCCATTTATTGAACAAATCAAACTGAAATGGTTTCATCAACTTACTTACAAAATCATATTCGATAAGAAGTTGTTATGTTTGAGGCATTAAACACATTAAGATTTAACAACTCTCTATATCTCATTTTATCCTAGATTGTTGATTCTTGTGAAAAATAAATATATTGGACTATTTCGTGTATATTGCGTCATCACGCATATGAAATTTGAATTGTTTTCGGTGAAAAAAATTTAAATTAATTTAAAATTTTAAGTAAGAGCAAATGAGTCGTTTGCCATAGCGCTGCTAGATTGTAAGGATGTGTAGGAATGATAGATCTTCATAAAATTGAAGAAATGGCCAAAATTTTAGTTAAGGTTGAAGAACAAATAAAAGAAACAATAGAATCACTTCATTTAATAAATAATAGTATAGATAAATATGACAAATATTCATTTTTAAATGTATCCAAAATGGACTACAACTAAAACCACAAAAATCTCCTCTTATATTCCCTATCACAAAATACCACATGAATACTGTATACAAATCTAGTTAACATAATGAGACATTATCGGTAAAAAAGGGGTAGGGTATCCAAAAGGAACCTACCCCTTTATCCTAAAATATTAAGTTAAAGTTTATAAATTACTAAGAAACGATCACTTATAACAGATTCATCAATGATAAGCATAGATGTAAATTTAATATCTATAATCTGCAAATCTTTTTGTTGTTTTAACCAACGGTTTAAATCATCTGTATTTTCAAATATTGATCAAAAACTCTAAAAAAATGAACAAACCACCTTTTAAATATTTACCATTCAAAAGTTGTCCAAATCCGGGTAAAGCAATACTCCAAAAGAGTTTCTCCATTACATTTACCCTTTTCTTTTTACTAATTCATCACGGTCGGCTGCTTTTGGAGGCTCTTCCATCCAACCATTATCAACCATAATGTTCGCTCCATCTTTAGTATAACCAGCAATTTCACCTGCTAACCGAGCATAATGAACCGCTAAATCATGTCTTGGGCTGGCTGATACACTGATACCGTACTGTCCAATGGCGGAAGCTATTAGCCCTGCAACGTGAAACATCATTAATTTATCAGAAAAAGGAGCTACGGTAGAGTCCGTTACTTCTGAAGTTATATTTTTTGCTGATGACAGGTGTTCTTCATGTAGAATAGAGCTAAAAACCTCTAAGTGTTTCGCTACAATTTCTCTACCCCTTAACATGTATTGACGAACTTCTTTAGATCTTGCTACCTGACTGAATCCAGTAATTAAAGCTTCACCAAGTGCGTTTCTTTCTGCATTATTTACAAGACTTGTAATTTCAGTTCCTAAAAGTGGGCGACGATCCCCAAACCAACCGTTAAAGAAACTTTTTTCCTTTACAAAATCTACCTGCGTTGGAGTAGAAAGATAAGGGTAACGAACAAAAACTCCTTTCTTTAAGGCAAGTTTTCTCGCTCTGCTTACAAGTTCTTTTGATTGTAATAAACACTCAGAGTAGAAATCTGCAACGTCATCTCGTGCAGATAAGGAAAACATCATGCTTTCTCCAGTAAGACTAAACCTTCCCATATTTAGCATATAAAGCAAAATCATTGTATCAGAGAACAGTCTTGGCGCTTCCAAGTTTACATCTTGATCCGTAAAACCTACCGGAATTGGATAGTTTTCCATATTTAGTGCTTGAGTAATGGTTTGAATACGTTTTTGACAATAGTCTAAGGTATATTCTAAGATAGTCTGAATTTCTACATCTTCAACCGTTTCTAAAAAATACTTAACACCGCAAATGATCATTGTGCTAGACTGGTATGTCCCCCATAGACTAGATATTTCTACAGAAGACAATTTGGTTTGGTGTTCTTTCATTCTAATCGCCTCCAATCGCAAGGGTTGTGAATTATTTCATTAATTTGTTCCGATCTTCCATTTGTGGCGGTTCTAGATATTTTATTTTGCTCAAATGAACACCTGAATATTTATCTATTGACACTCTAAAACACATCCCTCAACAATAATGGCCCGATTTGTTGAACAAGATCTCCCAAAAATCAAATGAATACTATATACATAAAAAAATTTGCTGGTGTCATTGAAGGTATAATACCTGTTTGAAGTTAATTCTATAATCATTCCAATCCAAAGCAGTTGCAATCTCATCTATGTACTTATTTAGAATAAAACTTATATCGAAATAAAGCGATTAAAAAGAGTTATTTTTTATTTTTATATTCATTTCTCTTTTCAAGAGTAAGCTCGAAATATAAAAAATAGCGCACCTTCCGGTACGCACGACAAATGGCCAGCTATCTCGAAATTTTTACGGATAGCTGGCTATTTTGCACATGTAGCTTGGATCTTGTCAGACCAAGGGAGATAGTCTTGTAAAAGTTTAGGCTGCTGGTGAATTGGTAAAGTTGGCAGCTCTGTTAGTAGTTTGACTAAATATTGATAAAGATCGATGCCGTTTGCTTTCGATGTTTCGGCCAAGCTTAAACAGATGGCATTTGCTTTGGCACCTGCTTCGCTCACGGAGAAAAGCCAGTTCTTACGACCAATCACATTCGGACGAATCGCATTTTCAGCGGGATTATTATCGATTTCTAAATGCCCATTATTAAGAAAGGCTTTTAATCCATCTGCTCGGCTTAACGTATATTCAGCTGCTTTGGCCAATGCATTTTTACCGAAGAACGGTGCACGATCAATCCAAGCGAAAAATTCATCCACGATGGGCTTCGATTCTTTTTGTCTCATTTGTTGGCGTTCTTCTGGTGAAAGGTGTTTAATTTTACGCTCAACCTGATACAAGCGATCACAGTAATCAACGCCTATTCGCCCGTTTTTACTATCAGCTTTTAACCAATAACGCCTCGTATGCGCCCAGCAGTTGGCGAATTGCACGTCAGGTAAATGACCATAAGCTGAATAACCATCGCAAATCACCGTTCCTTTAAAGTCTGCGATTAAGTCTTCCAATACAGTTCGGCTTCTTGATAAAGCGCTTTTGAAAAGGACAATAATAGGGCCTTGACTTGGTACGCTACGACATACCCAGTTATAAGCGTTTGATTGACCGGATTTTCCGTCGGAACGTTTAATGATTTGTGCATAGGTTTCGTCCACATGGAGCACTGATTTGGCTGTTAATATTTGCTTCATCAAATCATAAATTGGTTGAAGCCAATCTTCAGCTACACGAATCACCCAATTTGATAAGTTCTTATCATTGGTAAACAGGCCATAACGTTCCCATTCTTTCACCTGGCGGTAAAGAGGCAAGTACTGAATAAACTTATCGTAGATAAGCTTTGCCAAAACAGTTGGTCCAGCAATGCTACGTTGAATGGCTACTTGTGGAGCTTTCCCACGCTTAATTTGTGCTTTTTGAGTGGTATCTTTTTTGCACGTCTTACACTCATAGGCATGCTCGATATGTTGCACACGCTTCATTGTAGCTGGAATGAATTTTGCTTCTTCACGTATTAATGTTGTACCTACTTCTGTCATTTGATGAAGACAACAATTACATTGCGTGTTAGTTGGATGATGGTGAACTTCTTCTATTTCAATATCATCGCTAAATGAATCGTTTCTCTTTTTCTTCGATACGTTACGGACAACGGTATAGCTAATTGTTTCCGTGCTTTGTTCTTCTGTCTGCTCAGAATCGCTAAAAGACGGATCATCTTCAAATAAAGAGCCTTGACCATCTGGTGCTTGATACTTTGATTTTTCTGATTTAGAACCATATAAAGCTTTGGTTAATTGGCGAACTTGTTCAGTTAATGCTTCTATTTGTCGATTTGATTGAGCGAGTTGTTGCTCTAATAATCGAATGATACGTTCATTTTGTTCTTCTTGCTTCGGATTAATATTCGTCAAATCGTTCACCACATTCCGTTCAGTTTCATCTATGGATGATTATACCATTCAGAATGGGGCGTTTAAAAGACACCTTTTGCAGATTTCGCAATTGCCTTTGGCTGCTGAAGCGATAGTCCTTCTAATAGCCAACGAAGCTCTTGCTGTGAAAGATTTCGCACTTCATTTTCGTCTTTCGGCCATTGAAGCTTGCCGTTATCTAATCGTTTATAAAGCATGGCGAAGCCATCGCCATCAAAGTACAAACATTTATAACGATCCTTGCTCCATCCAGAAAACAGAAAGATTGAATCGCTGTATGGATCCAATTCAAATGAATCTTGAATAAGCGTTGCGAGGCCGTCAATTCCTTTACGCATATCCGTTTTACCGCAGATAATATAAATATTTTTAACGCTTGTAAAATCATGTTTCATCGATTGCTCAACTCCCTCATGATGACTTGGATGATGCGATCATCTACACCATTGAAAAAGGAAATTTCAACACCAGCTGCTTTAATCATGCAGTTTGGGGAATGGCTTTGAGATTTTGGCACAACGGAAGGAAGGTTATCATGGATAGGATCCAATGTCACGGGGACAATGGTTAATTTTGTGGTTGGCATAAGTATGGCACCTCCTATGATTGATACATCTATGGTACCGGAGGTGCCTGCTCGTTTATATGCGTTATTTGATTACGGGCTTACTTTCAAGATTCTTTTTGTCTTAACAAAATACCAGGTTGCATTTTATTTAACATATTCTATTCCAAACTCTATCTAAATTTAAGGGGACATATACTTTTTCCCCATGTATTTCCCTATGTATGATGGGGTTTTCAAAGTAATGCTCTAAAATTTCATTTTCTTTTTTTAACCTTGGAGTTGGATTTGAGGGTGTAACGGAACCTTGCCATTTGATATATTTTCTGTAATCATAAACACAACATGTCTTCCAGCTATAACCTGGCATTTCATTGTGAGATCTATCGTATTTACCGATATTGTCTTTTACCAGAGCAGCATGAAGATCAGCAATAGAAGCAATTATCGGAGGTATGTATATGGAAACCAATCACCATGTAAATTTAACAACTGCAGAAAACGAATATCTATGGAGTCCTTACCAACAATGATATGATGCCCAAGCTAACATCAGCAGAACTCTCACAAATATGGGCTTCTTTTCAGAATGACACTTTGGCAAAATGCGTTTTAACATATTTTTTAAATCACGTTGAAAATACTGAAATTCGCCAAGTTTTGGAATATGGTTTACGTTTGTTTCAAACACACATTCAAAAGTTGACAGCAATATTTCAAGAAGAAGGTAACCTCATTCCTCAAGGATTTACCGAAGAAGATGTGAACGAAACTGCTCCACGTTTGTTTTATGATAATTATATGTTGATGTATGTTCAACAAATGTGCAAACTGGGTCTTAGTGCGTTTAGCGTTGCAGTCGCATTGTCTGCACGAAAGGATATGCACGCTTATAATTCAGAACGTCTTAAGAAATTTATTGAATGGCATGGTATGGCAAATGACATTTTGCTTTCAAAAGGACTTTACATTCGACCGCCTTACATTCCTACACAAGACAAAGTTCATTTTGTCCAATCAAATAATTTCCTTCAAGGGTGGTTCTGAAAACGAAGACCATTACTATCATTGGAAATTACTAAATTGTTTGATAATATCCAACGGAACGTACTAGGAATCGCAACACTTATTGGATTTAGTCAGGTAGCAAAATCAAAAGACGTTGCAAATTTTATGGTTTGTGGAAAAGAAATTGTTGCTAAACACGTTGAAATTTTCAGTTCCATTTTACGTGAAGATGATTTACCTGTACCAATGACGTGGGATTCAGAAGTAACAACATCGACCGTTGCACCATTTTCTGATAAGTTAATGATGTTTCAAACAACTGCTTTAATTTCTATTGGAATGGGGTATTATGAACAAGCATGGCAACAAGTCCAAGACATGACATAGCGACACATTACGCAAGGTTAACAGCAGAAATCGGAAAATTTTCAAATGGAGGTGCAAAAATTATGATTAAAAACAATTGGTTGGAAGAACCGCCAAAAGCTCCTGACCGTGATGAGTTAGTTCAATAAGCAATATAAAGGATCTTTGACTATATAAAAATGGCACAGAATTTAATACTCTGAGCCATTTTTATCATTTCTAACTTTCTTCTATTTTGCTGGTTCCTCTACTACTGGCTTACCAGCCTCCATCAAAACTCTGTTTCCACCTAACATAATGGAAAGAATGAAGAGCAATACCCCCGTTCCCACCAAAAGCCATTCTACTTTGATCACATCTGCCATCGGTCCGAAAATCAGCATGCCCATTGGCATCATGGATGTGGAAATCATCCCTAATACACCGAAAATTCTTCCTAAATAGTTTTCATCTACTTTTTCCTGGAGTACAACGGTTGCAGGTGTATTAAAGAGCGGCGCCGTAATACCGAATACAGCCATGAAAATTAAATAAACGGAGAAAATCGGAACAACCCCCAGTGCAAATGTGCAAATCCCCATTAATAGGCTTGCTAAGGTCATTGTATGAATTTTATTTTTAAAGCCGCCCCAAGAGGCAATGATTCCTCCACCAGCCATCATCCCAACGGAGAAGGCAATTTCGATCGCCGTTAACCGCCAAACTTCGTCACCGAAACTCCGTGTTACTTGAAGTGGAGTCAAAAAAGCTGCCGGTGCCATTAAGACAAAGAAGACCCCAAAGAACAAAAATAACTGTCTTAAAAAATGATTATTTTTAATGTACGTTATCCCTAGCTTAAAATCATTGAGATAGGTAGTTGGTTGGTCATCCTCTGCTTTCTGATGTTGCGCGATTTTTAGAAATCCGAGTAATGTGAAGATGGCAATTAATGCTGTTACCACATCGATAAAGAAAATGATCTCAAGTGAAGCCATTGATAATAAGGCTGCACTCACAATCGGTGCAACAAACATATTGATTGCTTGCAGACTTCCGTTTATACCGTTAACTTTCGTCAGCTTATCCTTTGGTACAATCTGCGGCAAGATCGCCCCTACTGCGGGTGTTTGAATACCGGTACCGACAGCACGAATAGCGGCCATAAGGAAGAGCAGCCACACCGCATCATATCCCATTAAAAACACAATCGCGAGGAGAAGTGTTGCTGTCGCAATTAAGGCATCTGATAAGGCTATCAGTTTTTTTCGGTTATACCGATCAGCCCACACTCCAGCAAATGGCGATAATATAAAGGTAGGAATGAAGCCGCATATAATAAAGAGTGTCATCATCATTCCTGACTGTGTATTTAGCGTGACATACCACATCATCGCATATTGAACCAATGCTGAACCAAAAAGCGAAATCGTTTGGCTGCTTAAAAACAGTGTAATGTTCTTTTTCCAATTTTCATATCCATGTTCATTTACTGAGTTCATCTTTTCACGTCCTTCTTATTTTTCGTTCTCATTTTGCTAACAGTATGAATTCCCCAGTAAAAAAAATACGCTCATCTTTCATAAAAAAATCACAGACGCCTGCCTGTGATTTTGAGTAAACGATTAAGAATGATCCTTATTTCATGAGTAAAAAACATTTTTGCCCATAAATAAAGAAAGGCAGACAGTTCCGCCTTTCTTCATCTAGTCGATTATGCATAATGAAGATTATAAAAAAGGACAGACTAATCCCGTTTCCTTTATGTAAACATTAACTATTATTTTAGAGCAGAAGTTTAAAAAAGTCAATAAATAACAATTCTATTTAAGCGGGTATACATAATTTTCTTTATGTTTTTAATTAAATAGTAGATAATGAAGCAAATACATTTTTTTAAGGAGTGTATGATAATGATTACACCTATTTTTCGTATTTTTGACCTGGAAAAAGCAAAGGAATTTTACATCGATTATTTAGGCTTTCAGCTTGATTGGGCACATCGTTTCGAAGAACACATGCCGGTCTATTGCCAAGTATCTTTACATGAACTGATCTTACATCTTTCCGAACATCATGGAGACTGCTCTCCAGGCAGTGCCATTCGAATAAAAATGACAGATCTAAAAAAATATCATTCTGCCTTAAAAGAAAAAAAGTATACTTATGCAAACCCTGGTTTAGAAAAATCACCTTGGAATACAGTCGAACTAACGGTGACCGATCCTTTCTTTAACAGGATTACTTTTTATGAGGAAATTCTGTAGTAATAGAAGTGCTTGCTCTTATAACTTAAACTCTAGGTCTTAGGGATAAAGAGCCTTTCTGTATATAAAGCACAGAAAGGCTCTTTATGATTCCTCCATTTTACTTTGTGGATCTATTTAATGAGAAATTCGCTGATAAATTCAGATTTTCACCGATAAAATTGAATGGCCGCTGATATATTTCGAATATCGCCAATAAAATTGAAAAATCGCTGATATATTTTGAATTTCGCTGATAAAATCGAAAATACCGGTTTGGCCCCCTTATTTTGGACACCAATCTTTTGTTTTCTCGTTCTCTCTTAGTTTTTCATTTTCTGTTTTTCCT
>NZ_CANNCR010000072.1 GCF_947503125.1 uncultured Metabacillus sp. | reverse complement strand
GCGGACACCTCGTACTATACCAAGAGGGCTCTTTTTGTTTCAATCCTCAAATTTCTTCATTACAGGAATGGCTCCTTTTAAAAACAACTTGCTTGTGAAGCGTCCAACTATTTTATAAACAAAGGAAAAAGCGCTTAGAGCGCTTCAAGATACAATTTTTTATAGAATTTGAGTTTAATTAGAAGGAGCATAACAAAGCTCTTCAATCTCATTCCAGTTCATTATCACTCGGACGATATCCTCTTCGATGAGCTCGCTGCCGCTTTGCACTTCAATCAGCTCTAGATCTGTTACTGCCTTAAGCGCATGATACTCACCTTTGTTAATTTGAATGACATCATTCGGTCTGACCACGCTCATCTTGCCATTCAACACAAGGACACCTTCTCCTTTGACAATTGTCCATACCTCACTTCGTTGATGATGAAACTGATAGCTAAGATTTTTACCGGCTTTTACACCGATTCGCTTTGTCAGAACTTCGTTTCCGCCGTCAAACTTACTATGGTCAAGGACTTTATACCAGCCCCAGCGACGTTCTTCATACATCGGACGATCAACTAGATTGGATACCACTTCTTTTACGCGAGGGCTTGCGCTTTTTTCAGTAACCAATATTCCATCAGGACTTGCCGCTACCACGACATTTGATAATCCCATGACAGCGACCGGAATATCCAATTCATTAATTAAATGCGTGTTTTCACATTCCTGGCTAATTTGGCCTTTTCCGATTAACCCAGCTGCCATTTCTTCTGTCAACGTATTCCATGTCCCTAAATCCTTCCAATATCCATCATAAGGAAGAACGACAATCTTCTCAGCCTTTTCAACAACCTCATAATCAAAGCTGATCTTTGGCAATTCCCCATAGCCCGCCAGCAATTCATCATAATTGGTTGGAAGACCTTTCTCTTTAAGAAGGTTGATGATATATTCCAGTTTAAAAGAAAACACTCCGCAATTCCAAAGCGCTCCAGCTTCTATTAACTCTTTCGCATGACTCTCTTTTGGCTTTTCGACAAAGCGATTGACAACTTGATAATCGCTCGTTTTTGGATCAGGATCAGGAACAATGTACCCATATTTTTCAGATGGGAAGGTCGGCTGAACACCCATTAACGCAATGTTAGCATGGCTAGCTTTTAATGCACCTTCCATATCAAGCATTCTTTCAAAAAACGAGGTTTCAACAAAAGGGTCAACTGGTAAAACCGATACGACTTCATCTAATGAAGCCTTTTTCACACTATGCAGATAGGAAGCAGCAAGGACTATGGCTGGAAACGTATCTCTTCTCACAGGCTCAATCACTAAATCAGCCGCATTATTCAGCTGGCTTTGAATCATATCAACTTGGGATTTGCTCGTCGCAATAATCGTTGAATCTGCCAGACCAACTGTATTTAACTGCCCCCAAACTCGTTGCACCATTGATTCTAATTGCTGCTGTTCATTTTTCAATACCTTTAAAAATTGTTTGGACCTTGCATTATTTGAAAGCGGCCATAATCGGCTTCCGCTCCCGCCGGATAATAGAATCAATTTCATGCATATTCACCAACCTGTTTGATATAGTGTGCAATATCATTTAATAGATCACGCTTATTGCTGATATATTTATTAAACGTTTGTGTTTTCAAGCCTTCAATTTTATCGATGATATGTTCATCCTCTTTTAAAACGGTAAGGTAGCCTTTTTCCTCAAAGGTTAAGCAAATATCAAGCTGATGGTCATCAACATGCTCTTTAAATTTAGCTAAGCGCGGAACAGCGATAACCTTCTTTTGCGCTTCAAGCGATTTAATAATACTGGAAGTGCCTCCATGGGTAATCACAATGTCAGCCTCTTTGATGTAATTAACAAACAGCTCGCTGTCCATAAAGCTTTGGGAAAGAACCCCGCTCAGATCACATTTTGTGTAGCCATTTTGAATCACGATGTCGCCTTTATATGTTTTTCTAAGTTCCTTCACCTGATCAACAATCCGATTTAATGGAAATCTTTGCGTTCCTAATGTAATAAATATCAATATAATCTTCCTTTATAAACGGTATTTGGTATTTTATGTGATAGTTCATTCCACTGAACATAAAATCGATTGGCGAATTTGCTGCTGATTTTACCTGTTATCGTCAGATTGTTGATTTTGGCAAGACTCTCAATATAAATGACTTTCGTTCCGAATAATTTAGCCAGGACAATCACCGGCAATGTGGCGCCTGCCCCTGTGCTTAGCAAAAAGTCAGGCTTTACTTTTCGTAAAACGTTAAAGGCTGTAAAGATGTTTTTGATAAACTTAAAGATAAAATACTTATCCTTGCGATCCTGTTGAACAAAATAAAACACATCTTTCACATTTAAAAATTTATTCTCAAAAGGGCTTTTCTCAATTAAGACGTAGCGCTCTGTCTCTTTTCCAACATTTAATTCGTTAACTAAAACTTTTAATTGCTCCAAATGCCCGCCCGTAGAAGAGGTAAATAGAATTTTCATAGATTATATTCTCCTCTCAACTGTAATAATTTCACGTTCCACATATTGATTTTTTCTTGTCGAACTTCACTTAATTCTTGCGTCAGCTTTTTATAATCGTCTAAATATTGCTTAATGCTGACACTCATTTGTTCAGGCTTGTTATCCGTAAAAATAAAGCCATTTGGATACAGCTTCCTTAAGGTATTCGTATCAGAGAGAATAACCGGTCTTCCAAAGGACAAGCTTTCCGTCGAGACACTTAATTGAATATTTTCATTCTTTGTTAAGCCCATTACGACATCAGCATGCAAGAACAAATATTTGTATTCCTCTGCGCTTATGAAGCCGGAGAATGTAATATTGTTTGGAATATCTGTATCACCTAATAGCTTGAAGGCTTTATTTTTATTCCCTGTTAAAATTAAATGAAGATCAGGGTTCTTTTTGGCTAATTCCACCAGTTCAAAAATCGGTTCATCCGGGTTGTATGAACAAGGAATCAGGACATTTGTTTTGTCTTCTTTCAAGAAATCCGAATGGTTTAAACCTAAAATTGTCGTTCGATGTTTTTCTGCCGGCGGATCAGGCAGCACTTCGATTAACTTCGTCGTTAGCTTGCCTGAACTCGTGATTTCCTTGAAATAATCCTCGTTATGCACAATAATGAGATCTGAATATTTATTCATGATCTTCCAGATAAAAGGCAGCTTCCCCCAGCTCCCCCTTGTTGCGCCATTATGCATATCAAGAATGATTTTCGCTCTTTTATTAAACATCTTAATAAAAGGAAGCAGATAGATAATTAAATTAGGAGGAAGCTGGATAATAAACGTGTCAGATTTGGATTTCAACATAATCTTCAAGGACGTGATAAGACTAGACATATACCGAACAAGTATTGATTGATCCGAATGTATATAATGGATATTACAATCTAGATAGCTTGCTAATCGTTCCGCTCTAGATTGATATTTTCCCCATATGATAAACTCCATATTAGATGCTCCTTAATTTTTTTATTGTTCTCGACACCAAGAGTGAAAATCTTATTAAAATAAATAGTTCAACGATATAGAAAGAAACAATGGCGCCTAGTACGCCCCATAAATAAATAAATAGGAAGCCGATAATGATCGAAATAATGGCTGCGTATCGTTGAATAATTGATTTTTGCTCAACTGTATCTTCATTGATTAATAAGGATCCAAATCCATTGATTAAAATTCGGATTGGAACAAAAAAGATCATGATGGAAAAATAAATACTTGCGTCTAGCAAATCATCTCCATATGCCAGATGAATAATCTCCTGCCCAAAATAACTAATCAGTGAAATTGGGATGATCGATAACAGAGCTAACATGATCGTCGTTTTTCTGAACGCCGCAAAATAGTCATAGCGATAGTTTTGGTGAATCTTTGGAAGCATATAGGTTTGAAAATAAAGCAGCAGAAAAACACTTGCCACATTCATGAAATTAAAAACCGCTGAATAATAGGCCGCTTCTGTATCCATTTGCAAAAGACCGAAAAGGATTATATTCACCTGAAAATAAATTTGATAATAGATGCTCGCCCCTGCGTATGGCACCGTAAATGAAAAAGCCGATTTCACATCGGTTATAACCGAATCCTCGTAGTTGTTCTTTTTTTGCTTCAGATCCCTAAATGAAACAATCGAAATATAAATCGAAAGAAGCGATAAAGCACCAGCTAACATTAAAAAATCCAAACCTTTAAAAGGTAAAAAGATTAATAGAACAGCTGCCAACAATCTTGCAAACTGCTGGTAAAATCGTAATAAGCTCAAAGAGACCATTTGATCATTGATCTGAAAAACAGCTTCTGTAACAGGCGTAAAGATCCTTGTTACCAATAAAACAATCGAAAAGATCAAGAGAATAAAGGTTATATCATCAACAACAGCAAAAAAGAAAAGACTAAAGATGCATATAGAAATCGAGCTTGTTAGCATCAGCAACGTAAAAATAGGCTTGATCGATTGTGTAAGATTAAATTTGTTATAGATTCTAAGAAGATTGGGACCAATCCCGAACGAACCGATCGTTCCGAAAATAATAATCGCGGTTAAAATGACATTTAAGGTCCCAAACTCCTCAACCGTTACGTTCTTTGCCAGAATGACCTGATAGAAAAACCCTGATAGTACTGACAATAGCTGAAATAAATAGAGAAAAATCAGCTTCATGAAAATAACACTACTTTGACATGCTGACTGCGAACTTCATCGACATAATACTTAATTTTCGGTGAGTAATTTAGGGCTTCACATGGAATCGTTGCCTCTTCAGCAATGACCGCAACATGCAATCTTGACGTAAAGACAAAGCTTGATTCACAAACCACTTTCATCTTTTCATTCATGTCCGTACTCTTGTTGTAGATTACTTCCAAGTCTGTTTTTTTCACCAGCAAATCATAGAGAGTTTGATTAATGCCGGCGTCAAAATAAGAATCGACATCAAACATCACGATTTTCTTCAAGCCTTTTTCATTCGCTAGCTTTAAAATGTAATCAACCACATAATTGGGGTCATTCCATTCCTTGCAGTCATACCTCTTTAAATCTCTCCATCCCAATGCTAAGTACGGCTCCTTGCGATTCACTTGGAATTTTTCCTTTGCGATAATGTCCCCGATCGACTTAATCGCTAAGTCATCTTCCTTCACAATTCGCTTCTTATCATTGGTGAATTTTTTGGCCCTGTTAAAGGATTGTTCATCTCTAACTGTGATTTCATCAGCAATCGATAATAATAGTTTCGTTTTGAAAATCCGTGATTTACGCTTTAAATTTCCAATCCCAATTGCTTTATATTTCACCTTTTTCCCTAATAGCTTTGCCATGACCATGTATTTAAAAAAGCCGTCGCCATCCTCATCAGTAAAGCAGGTGCCGCCGCCAAAGATGACTTCTTTTGATTCCAAAATAAAGCGAAGCGCGAAGGTGATTTTGGCAAATTTCCCATCAGGCCATGTTAAAAACGTGATGTTCTTGTCTTGTCCTGGCAGGGGATTATCTTTAAATTGAATCACCGTTCTTTTTTCACTCGTATTAGTTTCCAATAACGTCTTCAGCATTAAATCATCGCCGAGATTTAACATGCCGTAATAGCCTAAGTATGTTTTACTCATTTTGCTCACCCTCATCGTATCGAAGTTGATACGCTAAAATTAAAATGATTGTCATGAAATACATGTTTTGATTATGGTACATCGCCCAGCCGAACATGCAATAAATAAAGGAAATGCCGATCGTCACGAACAGGGTAAATGCCAGCAATCGCTGCTTTCCTAAGCGGATGCTATTAATCAAAATCGCTATTATATAAACAAAAAAGATCGCGATGCTTAAGAAATGCAGGATACCACCCTCAACAAGCATAAGCAGAAAGAAGTTATGCACCGGATGCTCATAGGCAAAGCCTGTACCTCGTGAGGAGATTACATCAGTATAAGCATTTAAACCTGTACCAAAAATCATATTCTTGGCTGATTCACCGAAAATAGAGAGTGCCATCACATTTAAATCGCTTCGGTAAAAAATTTGGTAAATAAAATCGCTATTAAGAAACCGTTCAACAATCCCCAGCTTAGACAAGGCATAGAAAAAGATGCCTGAAACAGGGATGATGGAAAATAACACAATCAACACACTCGATTTTTTAAACCGTTTCTGTCCGATTACATGAAACAGAAACAACATTCCGATCGCAAAAAGCGTAATAAAGAGCGAGGTTCGCGATGCTGTAAGAATGATTAACACCATCGTTAAAAGGAATAAGATGAACCTCATTTTTTTAAACGCATATTTCCTGTCCGAAAGAAAGAAATACATCTGCAATGGAATGGTGAGCGAGAGAAACAGGCCCATAATCCCTGGATGGGAAAGAGTTCCGCTCACGCCTTTTTCAGATTCATCGATGAGAGATGTTGCCCGAAATGGCTCATAGCTTTCCCCTAAGATACGAAATCCTGCATAGCTGTCGGTTACAAACTGGATGAGACTGATGACCATTTCCACAGGGATGAGAACCATCAGCCCATAGATCATATAGGTCAAATTCAATGTCAGGCGGTTCCTTATCAGGATGAATGCTAAAAAGAATAAACAAATATACCGCAACAAAACATATAATGAAGCGAAGGTATTTTCGGATAAGAAGGTAGAGAGCAGTGCCGTCCCAAAGAAAAAGATCCATAAAACAGTCATCATAAATGAATCATTCTGTTTTTCAATTGTTGGCTTCTCCGGTTTGGCAATATAAGTCCATGCAAGGATCGTAAAAATGATCAGCTGAAAGTGGTTAACCACAACAGCTGCTCGTAACCCTCCTACATGTGTGCCCCCAAATCCGAGACCTTCTGCGATAATTGGATACTCGATATTAAAAGCGAGTGTCGCAAAAAGCAAACCGTATAGAAAGGTTTTCTTTTTCGACACTATAAAAACAAGTAACATCACTAAGGATACAACGCTTAGCATGAGAAAATATTTCTCTAGTTGCAGCTTATTAAGTACGACCACAAGGAAATAAATAACAGGTATGATCAATACATATAAGAAATTGTAAAGCTTGCGATTCGCATAAACATTCATCAATATGCATTTCCTTTTATTAATGTAATAACAGTCATAAAGACGATCTTAATATCAAAGAGAATGGATCTCTTTTTAATATAGGTAAGGTCTAATTCCACCATTTCCTCAAAACCAACGCTGTTTCTAACCGTAGCCTGCCATAAGCCTGTACAACCTGGCTTTACTAGCAGCCGTTGTTTGTGATAATCGTTATATTCTGCTACCTCTCTTGGCAGCGGGGGACGAGGCCCCACCAAGCTCATGCTGCCATTTAACACATTAAAAAATTGAGGCAATTCATCAATGGAGGTTTTCCTAATGATTTTCCCGACCTTTGTAATCCTAGGATCATCCTTCATCTTAAACATGGCGCCCTCTACTTCATTTTGTGCCAGCAGCTTTTCCAGCCGCGCTTCTGCATCATGCACCATCGAACGGAACTTATACATTTTAAATTCCTTCCCATTAAGTCCTACTCTTGCTTGTGAAAAGAAGACCTTCCCTTTCGGATCTTCAAGCTTAATTAAGAGTGCGACGAGAAGAAACAGCGGAAGGCAAATGATAAGACCGATAACTGAACCGACGATATCAATCAATCTCTTCCATCTTTCATAGGATTGCGTGCTTGCTAATGTTTTTTTAATCGATGGATCAATATATGAAATAGCTGTTGCTGAAGACTCCCTCATTGTTTATCCACCTCTTCTTACACTTCTTGCTTACGGAATTTGCTTTCTTCCAGAAGCTTTTCCATAAAATTGAAGATCTCTTCACCCAGCTCATCATTATTCAGCGCAAATTCAATCGTTGTCTTCACAAATCCCATCTTCTCGCCGACATCATAGCGAATTCCTTCAAAATCAAATGCATAGACATGTTGAATTTTATTTAATTCTTGTATCGCATCTGTCAATTGGATTTCTCCGCCGGCACCTAATTCCTGCTTCTCTAAAAAGCTGAAGATGTCAGGAGTCAGGATATAGCGTCCCATGATCGCAAGATTTGATGGCGCAGTACCAGGAGCAGGCTTTTCAATAAAGTTATTGACTTGATAACGTCGTCCTTCAATAACTTTAGGATCAACAATCCCATAGCGATGAGTTTGGTTATCTGCCACTGTTTGAACGCCAATGACTGAAGAGTTCGTGTTTTCATATTCATCCATCAACTGCTTCAAGCACGGCGTATCACTCACAACAATATCGTCTCCCAGAAGGACAGCAAATGGTTCATTGCCAATAAATTGTTTTGCACACAATACAGCATGGCCTAAGCCTTTTGGTTCCTTTTGACGGATATAGTGAATGTTTGCTAGATTGCTGGAATGCTGGACTTTCTCAAGCAAGTCTGTTTTGCCTTTTTCAGATAAGTTCCGTTCAAGCTCCGGTGCCACATCAAAATGATCTTCAATCGCGCGTTTTCCCTTGCCTGTCACGATGATAATATCCTCAATCCCTGAAGCAATCGCTTCTTCGACGATGTATTGAATCGTTGGTTTATCTAAAATCGGAAGCATTTCCTTTGGCATTGCTTTCGTTGCTGGTAAGAATCGAGTTCCTAGTCCTGCTGCTGGAATAATGGCTTTTCTCACTTTTGTCATGTTAAATTCCTCCTATTTATTCAACACTTAGTAAATGTAAAGAGTTAATAGACGGTCTACCCATTGAGTAATATTCAACTTCATAGTTTTTGATTATTGAAAGGTCATAGCAATTACGACCGTCAAAAATAACAGGAGTTTTCATCAATTCCTTAAATACTCCAATATCAAGATCTTTGAATTCATTCCATTCCGTTAAGATTAATGCCGCATCAGCCCCTTGCAAGGCTTCGATCGCACTAGAAACATAGTTGATGTTGGGATCTAAAACTTTTTTGGCATTGTCCATTGCAACAGGATCATAAGCAACCACCTCTGCTCCTTTTACAAGCAATTCTTTCGTAATGACGATGGACGGTGCTTCTCTCATGTCATCTGTGTTAGGCTTAAAGGCCAATCCTAATACTGCAATTCTCTTTCCTTCTAATTGATCGAAGCGACTTTTTAGCTTTTCAAAAAGAATTTCCTGCTGCCTTTGATTGACGCGAATGACGCCCTTTAATAACTCAAAGTCATATTTAACATTGCCGGCAATTTGCACAAGCGCCTTTGTATCCTTCGGAAAACAGGAGCCTCCATAACCGATCCCGGCATTTAAAAATTGCGAGCCAATTCGTCCATCCTGGCCCATTCCATTGGCAACATCCTCAACATTTGCGCCAAGCTTTTCGCAAATATTGGAAATCTCGTTGATGAAACTGATCTTTGTCGCAAGAAATGCATTGGCCGCATATTTAATCATTTCGGCACTGCGAATATCTGTTTTCATGATCGGAATACCAAATGGTTTATTAATTTCCTCGATCATTGCGGCTGCTGCTTCATTTTCAGCGCCAACAACGATTCTGTCTCCATTAAACGAATCATAGATGGCAGATCCTTCTCGTAAAAACTCTGGGTTTGATACGACATCTACTTTTACCGGATGAACAAGATGCTGTTCAATCACTGATTTGATCCAATCATTTGTGCCAACCGGTACGGTGCTTTTCGTGACAACAACGACATCTTTTTTCACATGTGCCGCAATATCCTTTGCTACCTGCTCAACAAATGTAAGATTAGCTGAACCATCCGCTTTTTCCGGAGTACCTACAGCAATATAGATAACATCTGCCTCATGAAAGCCTTCATCATGATTGGTTGTAAAGAACAGACGGTTTTCTTGAATATTTTTTTTCATCAATTCGTCAAGACCCGGTTCATAAATGGGAGAGATTCCTTCACGCATTTTATTTACTTTGACCTGATCAATATCGATACATGTTACATGATGACCAATCTCAGATAAGCATGTACCCGTCACTAACCCAACATAACCAGTTCCAACTACGGCAATTTTCATATTCGTTCACCTTTTTCTAAAGTTATTAATTTTTAAGAGGTATTCACAGAAAAGAATTGACACAAGATTCTTCAACAAATTCAGGCAGTCTAACCAATGATCATGTCCATTTCCAAAGTATATTCCCTCACAACAATTCAGAATATTCAGACATCATTCGACACAAACCTGCTGTTTTGCACGTGATATTTGCAAATATCAGGAGTCATTGTTTTTAAACATAACCTGGCAGCTAAATGTGACTCCTATTTTATTAGAAGAGCCCTAAAAATTTTTTCTGCCTGATTTTACTTGGTTCTTGTCTGTACACCACCTGCCCTTGTGTAAGAAGTTCAGCATTTTCTTGAAAGTAGTAAACGGCTTGGCTGCCAAATTCTTTTTCAATTTTGGAAATCGATTCCACCATCTTAAAGCTTCTTGTGGAAATATTATGGGCATCAGAAGAAATAAAGTGTGTCAAATTCGCTTCAATCAATTTCATAGAAAACCTTTGAATGTTCTTTCCGAAATGCCCGGTAACACTCCCTGCTGTTACCTGTGTCAGAGAGCCTTTTTTGACTAAATTCAGCAACAGATCAGGATTCTCCATCACTTCTGCATTTCTCTCAGGATGAACAATAATCGGTGTCAAACCTTTCATTTGAATATCGAACAACAGCTTTTCCGTATACCTCGGGACATGCCCGGAAGGCAGTTCGATAAATAAATAATTTGTTTGATTGAGTGGAAGAATATCGCCCTTTTCAAAATCCTCCAGCAATTCACCATAGATGCGCGTCTCCTGTCCTGGTAAAACCTCTAACGGGATCTTCTCTTTTTGAAATAAATGATTAAGCTCATCTACCCTCTTTAAAATATCCTGTTTATTATTCCGATATTTACCATTCTGATGATGAGGAGTTGCAATGATCTTGGTGATTCCTTCTTCCACCGCCAGCTTCGCCATATTGATCGCATCTTGTTCAGAATGGGCTCCATCATCCACTCCGGGTAAAATATGACTATGAATATCGATCATTATACTTCCCTCCAAGGAAAATTACTTATTTCATTCATTTCCCTATACGATGCCGCAAAAGGGCAATTTCGAGATTAAAGCAGAAGGAACTATTTTCCACCGTAGTAATAATAATACTGACTGTCCTGAGCCTTCTTGTTGTTTAAAACGACTCCGAGTATTTTCGCTTTCGCACTGTGAAGAAGCTCCTTTGCTTTCTTCGCAGCATCCACTTCTGTTTTTCCCGAACTAACAACCAATACCACACCATCAGTAAGATTTGACAAGACTTGGGCATCTGTTACAGCTAATACAGGCGGTGAATCCAGAATGATCACATCAAATTCCTGTTTAACCTCCGCAAGCATCGACTGCATCCCTTTTGACCCGAGAAGTTCTGACGGATTTGGCGGGACGGGACCGCTTGTTAAGACAAAGAGATTTTCTTGTGAAGTTGTTTGAATGGCTTCACCAAGCGTTTCTTGTTTTGTTAAGACATTTGATAAACCTATATAATTCTCTTTATTGAAGGTGTAATGGACGGTTGGTTTGCGTAAATCCGCATCAATCATTAACACCTTTTTCCCCTGTTGGGCAAAGACAACAGCCAGATTCGCCGTTGTTGTTGACTTTCCTTCAGCTGGCCCAGCGGACGTGACAATGATGGTTTTTACCTCTTCATCAACACTTGAAAATTGTATATTCGTTCGGATCGTCCGAAATTGCTCAGCAATCGGTGATTTCGGATTTGTCATAGAAATTAAACTTCTGTTTTGTAATTTAAATGCTTTATTTTTGTCTTTACGAGCCAACTGACTCACCTCGCGTTCTGATTACCGCTGATTGGCTAACCATTTTAGCTGATTCCCCATCCGTATTAATCACCGTTACCGCACCTAATACTGGAAGGCCTAGCTGTTTTTCAATATCCTGTTCTGATTTAATCGTGTTATCTAAATACTCAAGGAAAAATGCCAGTCCGACTCCAAGCATTACCCCTACCACTAAGGCAATGGCCATGTTGAGAATTGGTTTAGGCTTGACTGGTGACAAATCTTCACCAAGCTGTGCTTGAGTTAAAATACTTACGTTATCAACGTTCATAATCTTCGTAATTTCTGTCTTGAAAATAGCGGCTATGGAATTCGCAATAGCTGCAGCTTGCTGCGGATCCTCATGCTGAACCGCAATATTAACAACTTGTGAATTTTCTTCACTTGAAACTGTCACGATTTCGTTTAGTTCCTCAGCAGTCATCGGTAACGTCTCTTGTGCAATAACTTTTTCTAAAATAGCTGGACTCTTGATAATGACGTTATACGTATTAATGAGCTGTAGATTCGTTTGAACCTCATTAGGACTATACACTTGCTGATCAGTTTTTGCTTGATTGACGAGAAGCTGTGTTGATGACTCATAAACCGGTGTGAGCAGAAAATAACTAACAACACCACTCGTTGAAGTCGCAATTGCTGCAATAAGTAGAATGAGTAAGAGACGTTTCTTGAGTGTCAGAAACAGCTCCTTCAAGCTGATTGTTTCTTCCATGATAACCTCCATCGTTTTAATCAATTACGTTCTAGCAATAGCTGCTAAACAAAAAAATTGTCGAACAGATCTTACTATTGTTACATAATGTGACGTAATTAGGAATATTTCTCAATTACTCCACCTTACGTGACTTATTCTACCATTTTTTTTGGCGATTTCTTTGGGTCATTACGACCAATTTCATTTCCCGATCCTTTCGGGACTGAATTTGCCCCGGTATAAAGGGGAGGGACTAATTGCATAAAAACGTTATTCCAATCAACGCTTTAATCCCCCACTAATTGTAAGCGTTGCCTATTCAACGCTTACAATTTCGGGAAATATCCGTAGGTAGGCAGTATTTCCAGCGTTTTTGGGCACCTGCTTCATAAACATTCATAAAGACAAGTTCTTTTCGAGATGTCATACTATATTAGACAAACACCATCCAAAATTTAGCTGTTGCCTTTTACAAACATAGTCTATTGGTGATAATTTAGTTACGTTTAGGTAGTACTAATGGTTCGAATTTTATAGGCGGTATTTACTACTCGTCAAACATTTCTTCCAATTTTTTGAATGTTAAATTTGAGTAAAGTCTTGTAAAATATCTGATTATTTTAACAATTTTCATTAGAATTTGATCATGTGGGATTTTATTCATTGGATGTTAGAAAATGGGATGGGTAGAAGGATTTAGGAAAGAGATATGGCTATTTGTCTAGGGAGGATCCCTCTGAATACAATCTACTTAAATAATCAAAAGAAATGAGGAGAGAAAATGGATATAGGGAAAAGACTGAAAGAAATAAGAATAAGCAAGGGGTTGCCATTAACAGTTTTCATAAGTTAGAACAAGGGAAGTACAAATCCTTTAAATGTGAACATTTAGTCATTTTATCGAATTATTATCAAGTTTCCCCATTGTACCTATTGGGATTAGATGAAGAAGCAAATCATATTGAACCAAAATGGATCGTGCTCATTCAAAAATTGTTTATGGCATCATAAAAATGTAGGTTATGGCACCTAATTTGTGTTGGTCCCTGGGGGTTAAACAAATAAAAAAACCACTTGTCAACATTCCCAAATACACATACACTTCCTGTTGGATACAAAGCAGTGCAGGAGGTATTAAAGGAGATGTTGGCAGTGGCCGAGATTAATTATATCAGACATGAGGTTAACAATAAAGACTGTACATATTCAGATGTAGCAAAAAGAACTGGAAGAGATCCAAGAACGATCAAGAAGTATGCAGAAATGGAGGACTTCAACCAAAAGCCAAAGACAAAGCAAACAAGGGTAGCTCCGGTATTAGGGCCTGTAAAAGCAATCCTGGATGAATGGATTAAGGAGGACATGAAAAAGAAAAAGAAGTTTCGTAGAACCGCCAAGAGGATGTGGAATTTGTTACAAGATAACCATGGCTTTAAAGGCTCTGATCGCACGGTTCGGGAGTATGTTGCCAAGAGAAAAGCAGAGTTCCTCAATGAGGTAGATGAGGCTGCACTTCCACTAGAGTCGGTACCAGGAACAGCCCAGGTGGATTTCGGGGAAGCTCCATTTGTTTACGGAGGAGAAGATATCGTTTTGCCATACCTTGTGGTTTCCTTCCCATTCAGTAATGCATTTTATTTTCAAGTCTTCCCTTCTCAAAACAAAGAGTGCTTTCTCGAGGGGATGAAAAGGGTCTTCCACCATATGGGAGGAGTACCAAAAGCTATACGATTCGACAACCTATCACCTGCCGTTAAGAAAATACTGCCGAATGGCGAACGGCAATTAACAGAAGAATTCCAGAACTTCGTTCTACATTACGGTTTCGAATGTGAATTCTGCAATCCCAATAGCGGAAACGAGAAAGGTCACGTTGAGTCAATGGTCAAGTATGTCCGGAATAACTTTCTCTTACCGGGGTTGCATATTATCAATCTAGACGATTTGAATAAAGGGCTATGGGGCAAGGCGGAGAAAGACCGCGAAAGGAAGCATTACCAAAAGGAATGGACGATTTCAGAGCTATTCGAGGAGGATCGGGCAGTATTCCTCCTGTTGCCGCCTAAAGCATATGAATGTGTAAGGTACGAGACCCTAAAGGCCGATAAATACGGTTATATCAAGTTGGATCTTAACCTGTATTCGACTTCGCCAAGATATGCGCTAGGCAAGGTCCTAGTGAAAATCTCATATAACAAAGTGGAAATTTTGAACGATGACCAACAACTCGTTGTCAGCCATTCCCGACTGTATGGCCAATACAGAAAGTCCATGAAATGGCAGCCATATCTGAATTTGATGGCCAAACGGCCTACGGCACTTAAATATACCGGTTTCTATGATCAGCTTCCGGAAGAATGGAAAAGTTATTTTGGTGCTTGTACAGTTGCCGAAAAGCCAGAAGCACTGAAACTATTATCGATAATCTTAAAGGACCACGATTTCAGTGTCATTACGAAAGCGCTGGTCATTGCCTCGGAACATGGGCATCCCTCCGTGGATGCCATTAAACAAGTATTCTATCAACTTATTAACGGACGTGGGATCCGTAGTGATATTAAGCCGAACATTTCGCTACCAAAACTACCAGAAGCGACGCGTGGCCTCGATCATTATGACCAACTCCATAAAGGAGGAGACGCATAATGAATGAGCAAATTAAAACCTATGCAAAGCGATTGAAGCTGAGCTGGATTAAGGAACATTTTCATGAAGTGGAAGGTTCAAATAATCAAGAGTATTTATTCAAGCTCTTTGAAGCAGAAATCCAGCAGCGTGAAGAGCGTAAGGTTAACCTCTTGTTAAACCAGGCTACGCTTCCAAAAGTGAAGGGAAAGCCGTTTGATTGGAGCGAAGTTCAGATTCCAGCAGGAATGACAAAGGATTATCTGTTGAATGGAGAGTTCATAGAAAAGCAGGAGAATAATATTTTCTATGGAGGAGTAGGAGCAGGTAAGACCTACCTCGCCACGTTGATTGGTTTGAATGCCATACATAAGTTTGGCAAGTCCGTAAAGTTCTATACAGTTGCAGGATTGGTAAATAGGCTTCTTGAAGCAAATGAAAAAGGAACTTTACCGAAATTGTTTAAGCAAATAGAAAAGCTAGATTTATTAATCCTCGACGAATTATGCAAAGCTTCACATAACTCATCTTATGGAAAGTTAATTATTATGTAAAGTTAAGTGCTAAAAAGCTTTATTTCCCTTCTTTTTTTAACATTCAA